>NZ_CP054877.1:0-600000 GCF_014706615.1 Candidatus Vesicomyosocius sp. SY067_SCS001
ATGTCTCAAACTTGGTCACAATGCCTAAACACTCTTAGAGATAGTATCCCACTTTCCCAATATAGTGTGTGGATACAACCCTTAAAAGCACTTGAAAATAAAAACACATTATCTTTATTGGCGCCTAATTCACAAGTACTTAACTACATTAATAAAAATCTTAAGTCCCAAATAAAAAATGCAGTTACACAACATAATAAAAATTTAAAAATTTTTATCGGTATTGCATGCAATCCAAATACACAACAACACACAACACCTTTGTTTGAAGACTATACATTTAATAATTTAGTACTAGGAAATGCCAATCAAATGGCATATGGCGCTACTAAGCAAATTGCTGAAAATATAAAAACCTCACCGTACAATCCTTTTATTATTTATGGTAGCTCAGGACTAGGTAAAACACACTTAATGCAGGCTGCTGGACACCTAGCAAAAGAAAAAAATCCAAATATTAAAATAATTTATGTACCATTAATGGATTTTGTTAGAAACATTACCTCTAGCTTAAGACATAACTCCATTGAAAAAATTAAAAATTTTTATCAATCTACTGATTTATTATTAGTTGATGATATACATTTAATTGCAGGCAAAGAAAAATCTCAAGAAGAGTTTTTTCATATTTTTAATTTTTTATTCAGTGGTAAAAAACAAATCATATTTACATGCGACCAACCACCAAAAAATATTAAATCATTAGAAGATCGCTTAAAAACTAGATTTTCACAAGGTTTAAATTTACATCTAACTCCACCAGAACTAGAAATGCGTGCTGCTATTTTACTTAAAAAATCACAAAATAAAAGAATTAACATAAACTTAACAGAAGATACAGCATTATTTATTGCTGGCCATATTGCCTCTAATATTAGAGACCTTGAGGGAGCTCTTCTTAAACTCAAAGCTTTTGTTGATTTTTCAAAAATCAATCATAGCTTTATCTCTAAAGAAATAATTGAATTAGCTTTAGGAGATCTAATAAAACCCCAAATAAAAAATATTGATATTAATGATATCCAAAAAGAAGTAGCTAAACATTATGCCTTAACTATTTCTGATTTAAGTTCAAAATCCAGAAAACAACATACAGTACTTGCTAGACAAATGGCAATGTTTATTTGCTATGAACTGAGCTCACTATCACTAACAAAAATTGGAAAACATTTTGGAAATAGAGATCATTCTACAGTCTTACACGCTATTAAAAAAATTAAAGAAAAACATATAGAAAACATTGAAATAAAAAATGACTACGAATTAATAAAAATAAAATTAGCAAACTTATAAACATATCCAAACTAAAACTTATTTTAACTGTTAATAACATTAACAACATCAACACTTTTAAAAAATTATAAACATATCCACATTTTTTTACATAAAATACTTGATAGTTATCAACAAACTAAAACTTTATTTTTAAATGAAAAACAACTCTTATTAACATAAAATAACCATACTAATAATAATAATAATATTTATTCTAAATAAAAGGATTTTCTAATGAACATACAACTTAGCGTTAAAGAACTATTAGAACCTTTACAAACTGTTATTAGTGTAATTGAAAAAAAACAAACATTACCTATTCTTGCACATGTTCTTATTCAACTTAAAAATAATTTATTAACTTTAACAACAACAGATATGGAGATTGAGATAAAAACTTCTCAAATTATAAAAAACAAAGAAAAAATTTCTTTTACAATATATGCAAAAGATTTAATTAATATTATTAATAAATTACCAGAAAATACAATTCTTAACTTTAATATTAATTTTAGAAAAATTAATATTAAAGTTAATAAAAATTCATTTGAACTTAATACTTTTAAACATAAAGATTTTCCTTCATTACCAAAAATAAAAAATAAAAACATAATTAAAATTAAAAGAAAAATTTTAAAAAATCTAATTGAAAATACAAGTTTCTCAATGGGTAATCAAGACATTAGAGCATATTTAAATGGATTATATTTTGAAATTAATAAAAATAATATCATAGTTGTTGCTACTGATGGACATAGACTTTCTATCGGAAAAATAAAACAAATTAATAACTCTTTCAATAAAAAAACTGTAATTCTTCCAAGAAAATCAATACTTGAATTTAGTAAATTACTTAATAAAAATAAAAATGAAGAAATTAATATTTATACATCAAATAACTATTTTTATCTTATTACTAATAATACAACTATAATTAGTAAGTTAATCAATAGTAAATTTCCTAATTATTTACCAGTAATCCCTACAGATTTTAATAATACTATTATTATTAATCGGCTAAATTTTTTAAATTCACTTCAACAAGCTTCAATTTTTGTTGAAAAAAGAACTAAAGGTGTTAAATTAATATTCAAAAATTCACAATTATATATTTTTTCAAATTCAGAAAGGGGACAAGCAAAAACACAAATTAAAACTAAAAATTTCAATAAAAAAATTGAAATTGAATTTAACATTAATTATTTAATCTCAATTTTAGAAAAATTAAGTACCAACGAAATTAATATGATAATCCCTAAAGAAAAAAATAAATCATGTTTATTACATAGTATGAATGATGATATATATCAATATATTGTTATGCCTATGCGACTCTAATATCTTATAAATTCAAAAACATAAAAAATATGATTTATTTATTTGCATGGTATAATAATTTAATTTTTTACAATATGCATGTCTAAAAAACAATCACAAAATTCACAAGAATACAAAGCTTCTAGTATTAAAGTTTTAAGAGGATTAGATGCAGTACGAAAACGTCCTGGTATGTACATTGGTGACACTAATGATGGTACTGGATTACATCATATGGTATTTGAAGTTATTGATAATGCAATTGACGAATCCTTAGCAGGATATTGTTCAAAAATTAATATTATTATTCATGAAGATAAATCAGTTTCAATAAGTGATAATGGTAGAGGTATTCCTGTCGATATTCACCCTGAAGAAGGAATATCTGCCGCAGAAGTAATTATGACAATACTTCATGCTGGAGGTAAATTTGATAATAATTCTTATAAAGTATCAGGAGGACTACATGGAGTAGGTATTTCAGTTGTTAATGCATTAAGTGAATGGGTTAAATTAACAGTATATCGTAACAATAAAATTTACTATCAACACTATGATAAAGGTATACCTAAAAAACCAATAGAAATAATTGGAAAATCAAATAAAACAGGAACAAATATTCATTTTAAACCTAATATTCATATTTTTTCAAATACTGAATTTAATTATGATATCTTAGCAAACCGTATTCGTGAATTATCATTTTTAAATTCAGGTGTTCATATTGAAATTGAAGAATTTTCAACAGAAAAAAAAGATATTTTTAAATATAAAGGAGGTATTAAAGCATTTATAAAACACCTTAATAAAACAAAAACTCCAATTCATAATGATATTATTGAAATAAATACTGAACGTAAAGAAATTAAAATTGTTGTTGCATTACAATGGTCTGATTCTTATCAACAAAGTATTTATTGTTTTACTAATAATATTCCACAAAGAAATGGGGGTTCTCATTTAGCTGGGTTTAGAGGAGGGTTAACTAGAACAATTAATAACTATATTGATAACTCTGATATAGCTAAAAAAGAAAAAAATTCAATAACAGGTGAAGATACACGTGAAGGATTAACAGCAATAATTAATATAAAAATACCTGATCCAAAATTTTCATCACAAACTAAAGATAAATTAGTATCTAGTGAAGTAAGAGCACCTATAGAATCAATAATAAATGATAAACTAAATGATTATTTTTTAGAAAATCCAAAAGAAGCAAAAACCATTATTAAAAAAATTCTAGATGCCTCACGTGCACGTAATGCAGCTAGAAAAGCAAGAGAAATAACTCGTCGTAAAGGTTTATTTGATATCTCTAACTTACCAGGTAAACTAAGCGACTGTCAAACAAAAAATCCTATCGAAAGTGAAATATTTTTAGTTGAAGGTGATTCTGCAGGAGGTTCTGCTAAACAAGGACGTAATCGACGTACACAAGCTATTTTACCTCTTAAAGGAAAAATATTAAATGTTGAAAAAGCACGTTTTGAAAAAATTCTATCTTCAACAGAAGTTGGTACTTTAATTACTGCATTAGGATGTGGTATTGGAAAAGAAGAATATAATCTTAATAAATTACGTTATCATAAAATTGTTATTATGACTGATGCAGATGTAGATGGTGCACATATTCGTACTTTACTACTCACTTTTTTTTATCGTTATTTACCAGAACTAATTGAAAATGGATATTTATATATTGCACGTCCACCTTTATATAAAATAAAAAAAGGTAAAAAAGAACGTTACTTAAAAAACGATCAAGAATTAAATGACTATTTATTACAAGAAGGAATTAATAATTCATATTTATTCGTTTCAAAAAAAACACCTCCTATTGAAGGAATAGAATTAAAGTTTTTAATAAAAGAATATTATAAAATTAACAATATTTTTAATAAATTATCTAAACATTACAATTTAAACTTACTTAAAGCAATTGCTAATTCAAAACCTATTGATGATTTAACTAATTATAAAAATATAAATACTTGGTGTTCAAATTTAACAGAAAATTTAAATAAAAATCTAACACTAGAAAAAACACACAAAGTTATTTATAATAAAAATACTAATGAAGTTGAATATACATTATATATATATGGAGTTAAAATTGATCATACAATATTAAATTCAGTTTTTTTTAATTCTTTTGATTATCAAACTATTAAAAAATTTGCTAAAAAGATTGAAAATCTTATTACTCAAGAATCTTATGTAAAAAATATAAATAAAAAAATTAAAGTTCAATATTTTAGTCATGTAGTTGAATTTTTAATGAACAATGCTAGAAAAGGACAAAGTTTTCAAAGATACAAAGGGTTAGGTGAAATGAATCCTAAACAACTTTGGGAAACAACTATGGATCCTAAACAAAGAACTTTATTTAAAGTTAAAATTGAAGATAGTATTGTTTCTGATCAAGTTTTTTCCACCCTAATGGGTGATGCTGTTGAACCAAGAAGAAATTTTATTAAAGATAATGCTTTGTCAGTTAATAATTTAGATTTTTAATAAAAATAAGGAGATAATTATGTCAAGAAAACATCCAGTTATAGTAGTAACAGGATCATCTGGCGCTGGAACAACCTTTGTAAAACGTGCTTTTGAACATATTTTTAGAAAAGAAAGTATTAATCCTTTGATTATTGAAGGAGACAGTTTTCATAAATATGATCGCGATTCAATGAAAAAAAACGTTAAAAAACAAGAAGATTTAGGAAATAATTTTTTTTCTCATTTTGGACCTGATGCTAATTTATTTGAAAAAATAGAACAATCTTTTAAAGATTATAGTGAAACAGGGAAATGTAATCGTCGTTATTATCTACATTCTGAAGAAGAAGCTAATAAACATAATCAACGCCTAAATACTAATCTAAATCCAGGTGAATTTAGCCCTTGGGAAAAAGTAGGTAATGGTACGGATTTATTATTTTACGAAGGTTTACATGGTGTTATTGTTACAGATAGTGTAAATATGGCTCAATATGGTGATTTAAAAATTGGGGTTGTACCTAGTGTTAATCTTGAATGGATTCAAAAAATTCATCGTGACAATACAGAAAGAGGTTATTCAGCAGAAGAAACAGTTAGTACAATTTTACGAAGAATGCCTGACTATATTAACTATATAACACCACAGTTTTCTCAAACAGATATTAATTTTCAACGTGTAGCAACAGTTGACACTTCTAATCCTTTTATTGCTAGAGATATTCCAACACCAGATGAAAGTTTTATAGTAATTCGATTTAATGATCTAAATAAAACTTCTGTTGATTTTTCATATTTATGTAGTATGATTAATGGTTCTTTTATGTCTAGACGTAACACCATTGTAATTCCAGGTGGAAAAATGAGTTTAGCAATGGAAATTATTCTTTATCCTATTATTAAAAAAATGATCTAAACTAACTATTATTTAAATAAAAATATTGTACATGTAATCAAGTATATATATTATTTAGTTACAACATTTACTAATTTATTATGAATAATAATTATTTTAACAATATTTTTATTTTTAATAAACTTAATAATATTTTTATTTTTAAGTACTTTACTTTCAAGTACTTTACTGTCAATATTAATCATAATCATCATTTTATCACGTAATTTACCATTAACTTGTACTATGATTTGTACTTTATTTTCCACCAATGCTTTTAAATCAACCTTAGGCCAAGTTTCATTAATAATTGCATTCTTATTACCTAATTTAAGCCATAAATGATGACAAATATGGGGGGTTATTGGACTTAAGGTAAGTAAAATAATATTAATTGATTCAGATCTTAATGCTATTGATTGTGTATCCATTTTGGTAAACTTATTCATTATATCAACTGATTCCATTAATATAGAAATAGCTGTATTAAAAGTGTATCTACGATTAATATCATCAGTAATTTTTACTAAATTTTGATGAATCTTTTTTCGAATATATTTTTGTGTTTTATTAAGAAATTTAATATTTAAATGATCAACAACATATTCTTTAGTATCATTAATATAAACACTTACTAACCGATAAACCTTTTTTAAAAATCTATGAGCACCTTCAAGACCTGAATTATTCCATTCTAAATCTTGTATTGGAGGTGCTGCAAATAAAATAAATAAACGTACCGTGTCAGCACCATATTTCTTAATCATTTTTGTAGGATCTACTGTATTCCCTTTAGATTTACTCATTTTAACACCATTTTTTAAAACCATACCCTGAGTAAGTAAATTTTTAAATGGCTCGTCATATTTTATTAAACCTTCATCTCGTAACAGTTTATTGAAAAATCTTGCATATAAAAGATGTAAAATAGAATGTTCAACACCCCCGATATATTGATCAACTTCTAACCAATAATCTGCACGTTTATCGAGCATAGCATTATTATTATTATTACAGGTGTAACGTGCAAAATACCAAGAAGACTCAAAAAAAGTATCAAATGTATCCGTTTCTCGACGCGCCTTAGAACCACATTGTGGACAAATAGTTTGATAAAAATTTGGCATTTTTTTTATCGGTGAACTAACATCATAAAATTTAACTTTTTCAGGAAGAATAACAGGTAAATCTTTAATTTTGACAGTGACTGAACCACAATACTTACAGTTAATAATTGGGATAGGACAACCCCAATATCGTTGTCTTGATATCCCCCAATCACGTAAACGATAATTAATTTTTTTATTACCTAAATTTTTTTCTATCAAAACTATAGCAATACTTTCACATGCTTGGTCAAAACCCATTCCATTAAATTCTCCGGAATTAAACAATTCTCCTTTATTGATAATAGGCCCTTTATCAATGTTTTCATTTTTATTAATAACTTGCTTAATAAAAATACCGTATTTTTTAGCAAATTTAAAATCTCGTTTATCATGTGCAGGTGCGCTCATAACTGCACCTGTACCGTAACTTATTAGTACAAAATTAGTAATCCAAATAGGAAGCTCTTTATTTGTGATTGGGTGTACACATTTAAATCCTGAATCAATACCTTTTTTATCTATTATTTCATTTAAAATCTCAGAAGTTTGTATAGTTCTACATTCTTCAATAAAAGATTGAACTTGATAATTATTTTTTCCTGATTCTAATGCTAACGGATGCTCAAATGAAATAGCTAAATAGGTGACACCCATTAGTGTATCTGGTCGAGTAGTATAAATTATAAGAGAATCAGAATTCCTTCTAGAAAAAATAATTTCTAAACCAACAGATTTACCAATCCAATTTTTTTGCATAATCTTAACAGAATCAGGCCAACCATGAAGTTTATCTAAATCATTAAGTAATTCCTCTGCATAGTTAGTGATACGCATAAACCATTGTGGGATTTCTTTTTTTTCGATCAGAGCATTAGAACGCCACCCACGTCCATTAATCACTTGTTCATTTGCTAACACTGTTTGATCAACAGGATCCCAATTAACAATAGCTTTTTTCTTGTATATTAAATTTTTTTTAAATAATTTAATAAACAACCATTGTTCCCAACGATAATAATTTGGATGACAAGTCGTAATTTCACGAGACCAATCATAGCCAAAACCCAATTGATTTAATTGAGTTTTCATATAGTTAATATTTTTATACGTCCATTTAGCTGGGGATTCTTTATTTTTTAATGCTGCATTTTCAGCTGGCAATCCAAATCCATCCCAACCAATAGGTTGCATAACATTCTTACCTTGCATTCTTTGAAAACGAGAAATAACATCACCAATACTATAATTACGTACATGTCCCATATGTAATCGTCCAGATGGATAAGGAAACATGCTAAGACAATAATATTTTTCTTTTGAAGAATCTTCTATTACTTCAAAAGATTTTTTTTCTTGCCAATATTTTTGAGCTTGTTCTTCAATTTTTTGCACATCATATTTTAAATTCATAAAATTATTGATTTATCTAAATAAGTATCATATTGAGATGTATTAGAATTAAGTTTTAGTGTACCTATTAAATCATTAATACTGTTTAAATTATTATTATTTAAATACTCACTAATACCATTATTAATTTTATGACAAACTAGTGGATCATAAAAAATAGCAGTACCTATACCAATAGTAGAAGCTCCTGCAATTATAAATTCTATTGCATCATTAGCAGTCACAATACCACCTTGACCAATAATAGGAATATTATAATTTTTACTAACTTGATAAACTTCATAAACTTTTAACAAAGCCATTGGCTTAATAGCCGGTCCAGATACTCCACCTTGATTATTACCAATAATTGGTTTTTTAGTTGTAATATTAATAGCCATACCCATAAGGGTATTTATGACTGCTAAACCATCAGTACCTGCATCAATACAACGTTGGGCACTAAAAGCAATATCAGCTTGATTGGGCGATAATTTAGTAATAATAGGTTTAGTAGTATTTTTTCGGCAAATTTCTACAACTCTATAAGACATATTTGGATCATTACCAAAAGCAACTCCTCCTTTTTTAATATTAGGGCAGGAAATATTAATTTCAATTGCGTGAATATCTGTATTATCAAAACGTTTAGTAATTTCGCCATACTCTTTAAAGGATGAACCAGAAATATTGATAATAAAATTAGTTTCAGTTTTATCTAGTTTTGGTAGGATTTTATTAATTACCACATCAGCACCAGGATTTTGTAGTCCAATAGAATTAATCATACCACAAGGTGTTTCAGTTACTCGATGTGGAATATTTCCTAAACATGGTTTTAAAGTTGTACCTTTAAGACAAATAGCACCTACATCAGAATTAGTAAATCCATCAATATTTGTATATTCTTTACCAAAACCAACACAACCTGATAAAAGAACAATAGGTGAATTAAAGAAAAGTCCACAAAATTGATTTTTTAAATTATTATTCATGAATAATATTATACATTTTTACTGTTAAAATTATTATTTATGAAAGGACTATTCATTAGCGGCAGCGGGACTAATGTTGGTAAAACATTTATTGCCCAATATTTAATTAGATTTTTAACAAATATTCTAAAAGTAAGTGTTAGAAAGCCAGTTGAAAGTGATTGTAAAAATAAAAATGGAAAATTGATACCAAAAGATGCTTTATTATTATCTAAAGCTTGTAATATTATTGAGTCAATTGATAAAGTATGTCGATATAAATTTAAAGCATGTAGTAGCGCACAAATAGCAAGTAAAGCTGTAGGATTAAAGCTTACTTTAGATAATTTAGTTGATGCTTGTGTAGCAGATGAATTTGTTATTGTTGAAGGGGCTGGGGGGTTACTATCTCCAATAGCAATTAAAACATTAAATAGTAATTTAATTCAATCAATTAATGTACCAGTAGTACTGGTGATTAAAGATGAGTTAGGTGCAGTTAATCAGGCATTACTTAGTATTAATGCAGCTCAGCGTTATAAGCTAAATATAAGTATGGTGGTGTTAAATCAAATCTACCCTAATTTACTAGATAATAAAAAAGCAATTAATCAATATACAAATGTTAATATTGTGGTATTTAATCACAATGATTTAAAATCTTTTGAAAGACAAATTGAAAAAATCCTACTAGGGAGTTTAATCAAGTAATCTTAAATTAGATTTTTCTTCAGTTTCAAAAAACATGCCTTTGCCGTTTTCACTTGCATAAATACTATTAATTGCATTAATAGGTATAAAGATATTAATTAATTTTTTAGAAAATCTTGCTTTAAAACTAAGATTATCATTACTTATAATTAAGTTATAAGTCGCGTTACTTGCAATATTGAGAACAATTTTGTTTTGTTGAATAAATTGTTTGGGTACAATAACACTTGAATAGGTACAATCAACCAATATATGAGGAGTTAATTTAGCATCCTCTGTCCATGCGTGATAAGCCCTGATTAAATATGGAGCTATAGAAAGCATGATACTTAATTATATTCTTTTTCACAATCGGTTAAACTTGCTTTAAAACTATCCCTAGTAAAAAGTCTATTTGCATAATCTATAACATATTTTCCTGGTTTTCCTAGTTCAATTTCTAGTTTTTTTAAACGCCATAATAAAGCACCTAAACAAGCATCTACAATAGTCATGTCATCACTTTTAAAAAAAGGTTTATAAGCAAATAAAGGTACTAATTCAATTAGGTTACTTTTTAAAACTTTACGTGCCTTATCAGCGTTTTTTTTACTACCTGATTCAATAATATCTGCCATCTCAAACCAACAATTAGGTGCTCTAGTGAATCTGAAAATAAGTAATCTTTTTTCAGATTTTTCAATAGGATCTACAGATAGTAATGGGGGAAATGGGAAACGTTCATCAAGGTATTCCATCACTACTGAAAGATCGTATAAAACAATTCCTCTGTCAAATAAAGTGGGTAATGATTGACAAGGGTTAAGTTCTAAAATTTCTTCAGGAATTTCTTCAATTTTTAAATTTATAACTTCTCTTTCAATATTTTTTTCAGCCATGATAAAACGTACTACATGAGAACGTATGTCTTTAGGTGAGGAATAAAGTGTTGTCGAAGCAGGATTAGGTTTTGTTAACATAATATGTATTTACCTTTAAAAAAATCTTGATTTAAAAATTAATGTTTAGCACGCCATTTTCCATATTTGATATCTTTCCAGTATTCTTTTTTTAAAAAATAAGAAAAAATAAATAAAATAAATAAAAAACCTATTACTTTAATACCAAGATTAAATCGTACTAATTTAGACGGCTCACCAACATAATCTAAAAAGTTAGTAATATCTCTAATATCTTGATCAAATTTTTTACTAGATTTATCTTGTTTTAATTTCCATAAAACATCTGGCATAGAAGCATTTTTTAGTATATGGTTATTTACACCAAATATACGTGAATTATCTTTATAAAAACCATGTAAGTAAGAGTATATCCAGTCTACTCCTTTTGAACGTGATACTAAAGATAAGTCTGGACTTTGTCCAAACCATTGGTTAGCATCAGTAACTGACATAGCAGATGTAATTGTTTCGCCAATTTTTTCATTGCCTAAAATAAAATGCTTTTCAATATCTGCATAAGAAATATTTAAGTCTTTACCAATACGATTATAACGCATGAATTGGATTGAGTGACAGCCAGAACAGTAATTCATGAATAATTTTGCACCCCTTTGCAATGATTTTTTATCATTAATATTAGTATTAGCCTGATCTAGATGAAATTCATTGCCTAATACAGAAGTATTAAAAGAGAATATTAAAATTACAACCGTTATTAGTAATGTATGTACTTTATTTTTCATTAAATTTACCCCGTTACTCTTATCGGTAACGACTTAGTTTTTCCAATGGAGGTAAACCAGGGCATTAAGATAAAAAAGCTAAAATAAGTAAATGTAAACACTTTTGCTAGTAACGCATTAATTGGCGTTACCGGCTGCATACCTAAGTAACCAAGTATGATAAAACTAAGAATAAAAATCCCCAAAGCAATTTTATAAGGCCATGAACGATATCGAATTGATTTTACCTTAGATCTGTCTAACCATGGTAATGCAATTAGAATTAACAGTGAAGCAAACATACCAACAACGCCTGGGAATTGTGAACCAAACATAGGTGGTATAGCTCTTAATATTGAATAGAAAGGTGTTAAATACCAAAGTGGCGCGATGTGGTTAGGTGTTTGAAGTGGATTTGCTTCAATAAAGTTAGAACTCTCTAAAAAATATCCATTCATTGCTGGAGCAAAGAATACTACAGCTGAGAAAATCATTAGAAATACTACTACGCCTACAATATCCTTAACACTATAGTACGGATGAAATGGAACTCCATCTTTAGGAATTCCATCTTTATTTTTATTTTTTTTAATTTCTATACCGTCTGGATTATTTGAACCTACTGTGTGTAATGCAACAATATGCAAAAATACCAAAATAACTAAAATCAATGGTAAAGCAATTACATGCAATGAAAAAAAACGGTTTAAAACAGGATCTCCAACAGCGTAGTCACCCAAGATAAAAGTTAAGATGTCAGGACCAAATATTGGTACTGAACCAAATAGAGAAATAATAACTTGTGCTCCCCAGTATGACATTTGCCCCCATGGTAATACATACCCCATAAAGGCTTCTGCCATCAATGCAATATATAGAACCATTCCTAAAATCCAAATTAACTCACGGGGGCTCTTGTATGAGCCATAAAGCAAACTACGATGTATATGTAAATATATAACAATAAAAAAAGCAGAGGCACCTGTTGAATGTAAATAACGAATAAGCCAACCCCAGTTAACATCACGCATTATATATTCTACTGATGCAAATGCATTGATAGCATCTGGTTTAAAGTGCATCGTCAAAAAAATTCCTGTTACAATTTGTATTACTAATACCAACATGGCTAATGAGCCAAAAAAATACCAAAAATTAAAATTTCTAGGTGTGTAATACTCTGCTAAGTGTTCATTCCAAACTTTAGTTAATGGAAATCTTTGATCAATCCAATTTTTGTTATTATTCATATAATTCTCCTGATTATGCTTTTGGATCAATGCCAATTCGAATTAAAGAATCGGCAACAAAATGATAAGGCGGGATAACTAAATTTGTTGGGGCTGGAACACCTGTATAAACCCTTCCTGCTAAATCAAATTTAGAACCATGACAAGGACAATAAAATCCACCCTTCCATGAGTCTCCCCCAAGATCAGAAGCGCCTAATTCAGGTCTATAGGTGGGCGAGCAACCTAAATGAGTACAAATGCCAATAATAACAGCAACATTAGGATTTATTGAACGATAAGGGTTTTTAGCATATTTTGGTTGTTGAGAAATTTCATTACTATTAGGATCAGTTAAAATGCTATTTAGTGATGTCAAATTTTCAATAGTTTTTTTATCACGTTTAAAAATCCAAACAGGTTTTTTTCGCCATAAAACTCTAACTAATTGTCCGTTGTCTAATTTACTTATATCAACATCAATAGGTGCGCCAGCAGCTTTTGCTCTTGCTGAAGGCATCCATGATGATAAAAATGGTACTAAAACAAAACCAACGCCTATCGCACCAACAACACTTGTGGCGCTAGTTAAAAATCGCCTTTTTTTTAAGTCTATCTCTTGTTCTGACATATGGGCTAAAATCCTTTATTAAAGTTGGTAAATAAAATATAATTTTAAACCCGGATTATTATAATATATATTAACTTTATTTGATAGATAATTAATGTTAGAGTATTATTAATTAATATTAATTTTAATTTCTACATGTGTTATAGATTCAAGTGCTGGTATTTGTATCAAAATTTCTAGTAATTTCACTATTTGTTTTTCAGCTCTAAAATAAATAGCATGATTATTAGTTATTAGGGTTGCTGTGTTATCTTTAATTAAGCATAATTTAATAAACGGTTTTAGTTTGTTCGGTAAAATCTTATTAAGCTCAATATTGATTTGATTATAGGATTTTGCTTTAGTAAACAATTGTCCAAGCCTACCATTAGGTACAAAATTTGCGAGATTTGTTATGGTTTTATACTGACACATTCATCTATCTATGAGAAAATAAGTTTTTAAGGTTTATTTAAACATATTTTAATGAGTATTATAAATAACATTCTATCAAAGATAGTTGGTTCTAGAAATGATCGACTTATCAAAGTTTTATATAAAACTGTTGGTCAAATTACTGAATTAGAGTTAAATATGCAATCACTTAGTGATGAACAACTTAAGTCTAAAACTCAAGAATTTAAAGACAGATTGAATAAAAAGGAAACTTTAAACTCAATTCTTATTGAGGCATTTGCCGTGATACGAGAAGCATCAATCAGGGTATTAGATCTTAGACTTTATGATGTGCAACTAATTGGTGGCATAGTTCTAAATAATGGTAATATTGCAGAGATGGGTACAGGTGAGGGTAAAACTTTAGTAGCAACCTTACCAGCCTATCTTAACGCTCTTAATGGTAAGGGTGTGCATATAGTCACTGTGAATGATTACTTAGCATTTCGTGATGCTCAGTGGATGGGAAAAGTATTTAATTTTTTAAACATGAGTGTGGGTATTATTACCTCAAATATGTCATATGAAAATAAACAAGCTGCTTATTTATGTGATATTGTTTATGCAACTAATAATGAGTTAGGTTTTGATTATCTTCGTGATAATATGGCATTTACTTCTGAAGAAAAAGTACAACGAATGCTTAATTTTGCCATTGTAGATGAGGTAGATTCAATTTTAATTGATGAGGCTAGAACACCTTTAATTATTTCTGGTCCAACGGATGATTATGCTCAAATTTACCAGGCTATTAATCATATGATTCCTAATTTTACTAAGCAAACAGAAAGAGAGTCTGGAAAAGAAATAGTTATTGAGGTAGCAGGTGATTATATTGTTGACGAAAAACATAAACAAGTATTTTTAACTGATAATGGTCATGGTAAAGCTGAGCGTTTATTAATTGATGCGGGTGCTTTACTAGAAGGTGTTAGTCTTTATGATGCAAGTAATATTTTATTAATGCAACATATTAACTCAGCATTGCGAGCACATATTTTATTCCAAAAAAATGTGGATTATATTATCCAAAATGATGAAATTGTGATTGTCGATGAATTTACTGGTAGAACTATGTTGGGTCGTCGTTGGTCAGAAGGATTACATCAAGCTATTGAAGCTAAGGAAAGAGTAAGTATTAAAAAGGAAAACCAAACGCTTGCTTCAATTACTTTTCAAAACTATTTTAGGCTTTATAAAACACTCTCAGGTATGACAGGTACTGCTGATACTGAAGCTGTAGAATTTCAAGATATTTACGGATTGGAAACCGTGGTTGTTCCGCCTAATAAGCCATCTACGCGTGTAGATAAATCAGACTTAATTTATTTAACAACACAAGAAAAATTTAAAGCTATTGCTCTTGAAATTGCTAATTGTCAGAAAACTGGACAGCCAGTTTTGGTAGGCACTAGTAGTATTGAAAATTCAGAATTAATTTCCACTTTGTTAGAAAAAAATAATATCCAACATGAAGTTTTAAATGCTAAGCAGCATGAGCGAGAAGCTATTATTATTGCTAATGCTGGTAATATTGGTGCAGTTACTATTGCAACTAATATGGCGGGTAGGGGTACGGATATTGTGCTAGGCGGTAAATTGTTTGAACAAGCAACAGGTAAGCAAAAAACTGACTGGCAGAATCGTCATAATGACGTTATTAAAGCAGGTGGGTTACATATTGTGGGTACAGAACGTAATGAGTCACGTCGAGTGGATAATCAATTACGTGGTCGTTCTGCGCGTCAAGGAGATGTAGGTTCAACTCGTTTTTACTTATCATTAGAAGATAATTTAATGCGTATTTTTGCTAGTGAGAAAATGTCATTAACGATGCAAAAGTTGGGTATGAAAAAAGGTGAATCAATTGAACATAAAATGGTTAATCGTGCTATTGAAAATGCTCAAAAAAAAGTAGAAGGTATGAATTATGATGCACGTAAACATCTTTTAGAATATGATGATGTTGCTAACGATCAAAGAAAAGTCATTTATCAATTACGTGATGATTTGATGAGTGTTAATGATGTTCAAGCCCGATTTATTAGTATTAGGGAAAAAGTCATTAAACAGCTTTTTTCAGATTATATTTCATCTGAATTGATGGAAGAGGATTGTAATGTTGAAGGATTTTATAATGCTTTGAAATCAGATTATTCAGTTGATTTACCATTGCAACAATGGCTTGATGAAGGTGTTAATATAGATGAATTGCAATCAAAAATTATTCAAGAAATGAGTACAATTTGTGATTATAAAGAAAAAATAGTTGGTACTAAGCTTATGCGTGAATTTGAAAAAGCAGTTATGCTAAAAACTATTGACCATTATTGGAAAGAGCATTTAGCAACTATGGATTATTTACGTCAAAGTGTTAATTTACGCGGTTATGCGCAAAAGAATCCGATGCAAGAGTATAAGCGTGAATCATTTGTTATGTTTACTTCGTTGTTAGACACTATTAATATTGAAATTGTTAAATCTTTATCAAATGTTACTATTAATAAGAATACTGATATTCTCGATGTGGAACAACAAAATAATGATGATGCACAAGCAATACATAGTAACCCAAGTCAACAAATTAAACAAGCTAGTACTACTACTACTAATAATATACAAATACAAACTAACCAACAAAACACATATCAAAGAAAAGAAAAAAAAGTAGGGAGAAATGAATCTTGTCCTTGTGGATCAGGTAAAAAATATAAAAAATGTCATGGATAACTATATTGATTTAATATCAGGTATTAGTCTTAATAATGTTGTTATTAATGAAAATGGTACAAAAATATTAACCCAAGCTTGCCTTTTTTATTCTTATAAGCTAAAGTAAATTATGTTAAAGCTTACTTAAAATTCAAAGATTTTATTAGAAGATCTGGCTAAATATTGAGATTTAAGCAGCGAGT
This sequence comes from Candidatus Vesicomyosocius sp. SY067_SCS001, assembly GCF_014706615.1. Lineage (NCBI taxonomy): Bacteria > Pseudomonadati > Pseudomonadota > Gammaproteobacteria > Pseudothioglobaceae (SeqCode) > Candidatus Vesicomyidisocius > Candidatus Vesicomyidisocius sp. SY067_SCS001. The sequence continues at coordinate 17,043 of NZ_CP054877.1, forward strand.
TGTTTTTCTGATACAATAAATTTATTATTACAACATACAAATCTTAAAGCAAAGAATATTAAAACAATTATACTCACACAGTCAAAGTATTTTTTACCAAGATATGTGAATACTCAATATAAATTGAGAATGGAGTTATTATTGTTGAAAAGAATATTGTTATAATAATTTAACTTTAGTATGTAAGATGGGACTTTTGAATAAGAAAATATTTTCTTCAATTAATTTTACCATCAACATATATCTATAATGGTAAAGATGGATTGATATATTAATTTATATTAGTTATTGTAATATTTAAATAACAATTAGCTAAATTTAATAGAACTAATAATAATGAGTTTTTCTAAAATAATTCCTCTAGGAAGAGAGGTTTATTTGTCTGATGGTTTACATGCTTTTTTGTTTAAACTGATTGGTTTATCAAAAATATTGACAGTAAAGTTATACTAATCAATGATTTTGGCGTATTTATAAATTATTTAGGAGCTCTTACATTTTATTTTTTGATGAAAAAACTTAGTAAATTTGTCATCAAATTTACAATCAGTAAAAGGGCTGGGGATGGAAGAGTACTTGGAAGTAATTTATGCAAATTAAAATAATTCAACCAGATGACTGTCATTTACATGTTCGTTCAGGAGTAGCATTAAAATCAATTATCGGTATGACGGTTGCGCAAATGGGTAGAGCAATTATTATGCCTAATTTAAATCCTCCTATTACTAACGTTACTCAAGCGTGCGCTTATAAAGCAGAAATTTTATCTACATTGCCAAAAGGAAATAGATTTAATCCATTGATGACCTTATATTTAACAGATAATACTACTTCTAAAGATATTCAAGAAGCTATTGATAATAATATTATAGCAGTTAAGTTTTATCCTGCTGGAGCAACGACTAATTCCGATAGTGGTGTAACTAATATTGTTAAACTTTATCCAACGTTAGAGAGTATGCAAAAACTGGGTATACCTCTTTTAGTGCACGGAGAAGTAACGCGTAGTGATGTGGATATTTTTGATCGAGAGGCAGTATTTATTGATGAGGTATTGAGTCAAGTAGTGAATGATTTTCCTGAGTTGAAAATTGTATTTGAGCATATCACCACTAAAAATGCTGTTGATTTTGTTTTAGCAAGTCATCATAAAATAGCAGCAACTATTACACCACATCATCTTTTGGCAAATAGAAATGATATGCTCGTTGATGGTATACATCCACACTATTTTTGCCTACCAGTTTTAAAGAGGAAAAATCCACATCAAATAGCATTATTGGACGTTGTAACTAGCGGTAATGTTAAGTTTTTTTTAGGTACAGATTCTGCGCCACATATGAAGACCGATAAAGAGTCTGCTTGTGGTTGTGCTGGTATTTTTAATGCACATTGTGCTATTGAGCTTTATGTAATGGTTTTTGAACATCAAAATGCACTAGATAAGTTAGAAGGATTTGCTTCAAAATTTGGTGCAGATTTTTATAATTTACCTTATAATAAAAAGATTATTACACTTAATAAGAAAGATTGGACTATACCAGCAAGTTACCCTTTTGCACATAGTAATATTGTGCCGTTTATGGCAACTAAAACACTTAGTTGGAAACTTGCTTAAAGTAAAATATAAATTTGCTTGTTTGCATTTTATATTATGAATAATGCTACTAACAATGCTATTATTATATAGGACATTTGTTATTAAAAGTTTTGTATTCTTTTTATCAAAATTTTTATACGATTTTATTACAACTAGTGTAAGTGTATTAAAATAGACTAATGAATTAATTTTAATATAACATACACTATTTTGAGTAAATTTTAGGTTGAAGAAATAAATAAATTAAATTTATTTAAAAGTAGCTTACTTAAAAAGTGTAAGTAGCGCTTTTATGCTTATTTTTAAGATTAAAAAAGCTTTATGAATTTATATATTTTAGGAATAATTGAATATTGTAAAAGTTTAAATAAGTCATTAATTAGTAAAAAAATTTTAAAGAAAACTATTCAGATTCCAAAAAAAAATTTAGCGTTTTTAACGTCTAATTTTATTTGTTCTTTTAATGCTAAAAAAGAATCAAACTTTTGTTCATCACGAATTTTATATTTAAATATAACTTTTGTATATTCGCCATAAACTTGTTTGTTAAAGTCAAATAAAAAAACTTCCAATAAGACTGTTTCACCTCCAACTGTTGGGCGTTTTCCAAGATTACATACACCATTGTAAATTTTATTATTTAATTCTACATTAACTGCGAATATACCTAATAGTGGGCTTATTTTCCTTTTAATAGGAATATTAATTGTAGGAAATCCTATTGTTCTACCTTGTTTTTGGCAAGGAATGATTTTACCTGAAATTGAAAATTTTCGTCCTAACAACTGATTTGCCAAGTAAAAATTACCTTTTTTAAGTGATTGTCTAATTTTTGAACTACTTACTCTATTAAGGTTATAAAGTACGGTTGGTGTTTTTTCTACCTCAAAATTAAAGGTTTGTAATAAAGAAAAATCACCAGTTTGATTTGATCCAAAACGAAAATCATCCCCAACTAGGCAAAGTTTAACTTTGAGTTTGTCTAGTAATATTTTATGAATAAAAGTGTTAGCAGTGAGTTGTGAAAATGAAGTATTAAAGTTAATTAATAAGTGTTCATCTACTCCAAGGCTTGTAAGTAAGGCGTGTTTTTGTTTGAAACTACTTAGTGTGGCTTGCTCATGTCCAAAAAAGTGTTGTGGAGTTGGTGAAAATGAAACAAGTACTGATGGTAAATTCATGATTTGTGCTTTGTTAACTAATGTTTTGATAATTTTCTGATGTCCTATATGTACACCATCAAAGTTGCCAATAGTAACAACACTTCCTAAATGGGGTTTTAAATTTTTTAAACCACGAATGATTTTCATAAATGTTAATTTTAGTCTAATTAATGGATAATGTTATCGACTGGTTTTGTTCTTTTTAATTTTGAGTGTTGGTTTATTATTCTAAACAACTAGTTTAGATTTAGCAGTGTCCTATAATATGGACTTTAATTTAGTGATATCGAGATATGGAATTATTAATAACTAAAATAGTTACTACTGTAGATTTCCCTAAACCAGTTAGAGGCATTGTTTAAATTTAGTTAGAAAACTACTTTTTAGAAGTTGTTTGTAGTTACCTGTAAGTTTATTACTTTGAGAGTAATATCCTAAGCATAACCATTGATCTAAATTTTTTTTTCAGATACATTAGTTAAAAAACCTAATATGTAAAGGTAATTATTAAAATTGTTAATAACTATTGTTATTTAAATTTACACAATATGATAAGGATTATATAGATGTTATTTTACTGTTTTTCAGTATATATAATGATGATTAAATTAGTAAAACTACTTCAGTAGTAGTTCTGAGGTTTAGTGCACTATTTTAAATTAAGAGGGTCATTTGGATTAATACCGTTCATAAATGGTTTTTCAATATCTTCATGAGTTGTTTGGTAAACACAACCAATCCAGTTGTTGATAATGACATTAGTGGCGTTTCCCCAAGTGTTGTCTAAGGTTTCTTTAATGAGTTGTTCAGGAAAATCTGAAATATTAAATTCTGAGGATAAAAGTTTAGTTTTATATTCGTTGAGAATAGCTTTACTTTGCTCGGTTAAATAGTGTTTAGGAAAAGGTGGATAGTTATTCCTAGTTTTTTTTAAATAGGCAATAATATCTCGCTTGTATTCCTTTAATAAGCTGATGGTATCGTATTCTGGATGGCCTTGAAAAAATACAATTCTTAATAAATCTTCACTAACTCCTAAGTGAACACCAATTTTACTTTCAACTAAAATTTTAACACCAGCGGCACTAAATTGCTTTTTTGAAATTTCATTAAAACGAGAGTGTGGAACGTTAAAACGTGTGTTGACTCCTCTCATTAAAGGGTGTTGTCGGTCTAGTATTTGGTGTGGAAATACGCCCCAACATTTTTCACCAATGGCTTTGCGTTTTTGTCCATATCTAAATTCTAAAACGGCGTGAGTTGCTAAACATGAACATAGTGTTGAAGTAACATGGTCGTACGACCAATCAACAACTTCTTTTAATTCTTCATAGAAAGATGCTTTTTGTAAATCTTCTTGTTCAAGATGCGCACCTGTAATAATTAGTGCATCAAGTCCCTGTGCTTTAATATCTGTAAAAGTTTGATAATGTTGTTTTACATGTTTGTTTACTTTTTTACCACGTTTGATTGATGGTAGTGTGAATGGATGTAAATAAAATTGTGCAATTTGATTGGAATGTCCAATAAGACGAAAAAATTGGCGTTCAGTTGCCTCAAGTGCTGCGTCTGGCATTGTATTTAATAAGCCAATATGCAATTCACGTATGGTTTGGTTATTTGCCCTGTCTTTTGACAAAATAGTTTCACCCTCATCTTTAAGACGAGAGAAAGAAGGTAGGTTTGAATGTGCAATTAGGGGCATTAGTTCATCGTTCTATAGATAAGTTCAAATATTTCGTTGGCACTTCTGCATTGATATAAGTCTTCATTGTCAATAATGTAACCATATTTTTTTGCAATTGCTTCATATTTTGGTTTGCGGTGTTCAAGTAGACGGGGAAATACCCAACGTACAAACTTGTTTGGGTTTATTTGTGCAATATAAATTAACTGATTTTCTTGGAGGTAAATTTCTAATTCATGTTTTAAGAAATTAGCCTGATAGTATAACGGTTTTGGATGTGTTTGTGCACGCTTAATCAAAGCGATCTCGTTAGTTTTGCTAGCTCTAATATAGAGAATCACCGTGTTGTCAGATAGAGTTTGATATACTTGTTCATTATCTAATTCACACAAACTACCACCTGCATCATTAATAAAATGATTAAATCCTTGTGCTTTGGCTTTTTTTATAAATTTGGGTACGTCAAGCATGGTCTTTATTTCTGCGTTTAAGTGCATCATTTGACGAGCAATAAAAGTGTCAATGGATGTACCGCCTAGTTCAGGATTACCTGCTTTTCCCAAAAAAGCAGATACTGATGATAAATTATCAAAAGTAATGTGATTTTGGATACTAATAGACTCTTTATCTAGTAAGTCTTTAAGCCATTTATCTTGTTTAATGTGGTTTTTAATGTTTCCTAAAATTTTATCATTTAAATATTCAGCACCTATGCGATAGTCACTAGAATAATGAAAGTATTTATCCTGATGACTAAGAAGTTTTGCTAAGTGTGTTTTGCCAACTCCTGACATGCCTAATAGAGTTAGGCGTTTGTGATTAGAGTTTTTAAATTCGCTGAATGATAATTTCATGATTTTGATTTTTCATCAAATCTATTTTTTATAACAAACCATCTTTTTTAAACATCTCACGAATTCCTCTAATTGCTTGACGGGTGCGGTGTTCGTTTTCAATTAATCCAAAACGTACGTATTTATCACCATAACTACCAAAGCCAATACCTGGTGATACGCTAATTTTTGCAATTTTAAGAAGTTTTTTAGTAAATTCTAGAGATCCCATTTGTTGATAGAATTCAGGAATTTTTGCCCAAACAAACATTGTAGCCTTAGGTGGTGTAACTATCCATCCAATCGAATCTAAACCGTTACATAGCACATCACGCCTATCTTGGTACATGTTAGATATTTCTTTTACACAACTTTGGTCGCCTTCTAGTGCTTCAATAGCGGCAATTTGAATAGGAGTAAACATTCCATAATCTAGGTAAGATTTAATTTTAGCAAGTGCACTGACTAAGGTTGGGTTACCTACCATAAAACCTACACGCCAACCTGGCATGTTGTAGCTTTTTGAAAGCGAAAAGAACTCAACAGAAATCTTTTTAGCCCCCTCTACCTGTAAAATACTTGGTGCTACGTAGCCATCAAATACAATATCTGCGTAAGCTAAATCTTGTACTACCCAAATTTCATGTTTTTTGGCTATTTTGATAACTTTTTCAAAAAAATACAATTCAGCACATTGTGTTGTTGGATTAGATGGATAATTTAAAACTAGCATTTTTGGTTTGGATAAAGTATTCTTAATAGAGAGCTCTAATTCTGCTAAGAAATCATCATCTGGACCACAAGGTACATACTTAATCTTTGCACCTGCAAGCACAAAACCATATGGATGAATAGGATAAGCAGGGTTAGGTACTAATACTGTATCGCCACTGTCTACAATTGCTTGTGCTAAATTATATAGTCCTTCTTTAGAGCCAATAGTTACAATGGCTTCAGTTTCTGGGTTAATATCAACATTAAAGCGATTTTTATACCAATTACTAATCGCCTTCCGTAACCGTGGAATTCCGCGGAAAGTAGCATATCGATGTGTATCTTTACGTCGAGTTGCCTCTACTAGTTTTTCAACAATATGATTAGGCGTTGGTTGGTCAGGATTACCCATACCAAAGTCAATAATATCTTCACCACGGGCACGTGCCTTGGCTTTTAGTTTGTTAGTAACTGCAAAAACATAGTCAGGTAGTTTTTTTATTCGTGGGAAATCATTATTCATTGTTGTTTAGTTTGTGTTAGTTATAATAGATTATTGAATTGTTAATAATTCAACCTCAAAAATTAGTGTGGTATTGGACGGGATTAGATTACCTGAACCCATTTCACCATAAGCTAGTCTTGAGGGTATGGTGAGTTTTCGTTTGCCCCCAATACACATACCATTAATACCTTGGTCCCAGCCGAGGATTACTTGTCCAACCCCAAGTTTAAAGTTAAAAGTTTCATTTCTATCAACACTTGAGTCAAATTTCTTACCATTAGTAAACCAGCCAGTATAGTGCATTGAAATAAAATCCCCCGTTTTACAAGTAGCCCCCGTACCTATTTCTAAATTTTGTATTTCTAAATCTTCCATGTTTACTTTTCCTAATATATTATTGTAATATGATGCGAACTAAATTTTCTAATATTTAACACCCCTGTGTTAAGTAATAAATATTGCCCTTTAATACCTTGTAAAATACCTTTAATTTTAGGGGTTTTTTCGAAATTTAATGAGCTAATTTTGCTAGGGTATTTTACCACAGGGTAGTTAATTGTTAAAACTTCATTATCCAGTATGATTGCTCTAAAATCACTAATTAAGTGGGGTATTTTTTTAAGCAAATTATTGTTGGTTTTTTTTAGATTAGTTTGCTCTATCTCGTTTTTAAGCATTTTTCGCCAGTTAGTTTTATCATTGACATAATTTTTAAGTGCTACCTCAATTTTTCCTGATTTAAGTCGATTATCAATCTCAAGTATGGGTAATGCAGTAATTGCACCTTGGTCAATCCAACGACTAGGAATATTGCTTTTACGAGTGATTCCAACTTTTATTCCAGATGAATTAGATAAATAAACAATATGTGGATTGAAGCAATTATCTAGCCCCCACTCTGGTTCACGACAAGTTCCAAGGTGGTGATGACAGGTTTCTGGTTTTATAATGCACAAATCACATCTTGCTAAACTTTGACAACAAGAATAGCAGAATCCTTGAGAGTAAATTTTATTGGTATATTTTTTACAATTTGAGCAAACAATTTCTCCATTAAACTGAAGACTGATTTGTTCACCTACTAAGTCGTTCATATTTAGTAATTTACTACCAATTGGTAGTTGATACTGTACCATGTTACTGATTAAATAGGTATGCATTTTTTTAATAATTCCATTAATTTGCATGGTTTTTAATATTGCATTAATCGTTGCTGAACTTCTTTGTATTTGTCAGCAGTTTGTTGAATGATAGATTTTGGTAGTGTTGGTGCAGATATACTCTTATCCCAGTTTATTGTTTCTAAATAATCACGTATAATTTGTTTGTCAAAACTTTTTGGGCTATTCCCTATTTGATAATCAATCTTTGACCAAAAACGTGATGAGTCAGGTGTTAGTACTTCGTCCATTAAAATTAGTTGGTTGTTTTCATCCAACCCAAATTCAAATTTAGTATCGGCAATGATAATGCCTCTTTCTAAGGCGTAATTACCAGCGAAGTTATAGATTTCTAGACTAACTTGTTTGATTTGTTGTGCTAATCTTTTACCTACAATTTCAACTGTTTGAGTAAAATCAATATTTTTGTCATGCTGGCTTATAGTAGCTTTGTTTGATGGGGTGTAGAGTGCATATGATAATTTTTCTGCTAAGCGTAAGCCTTTGGGTAATTTAATACCACATATTTTTCCTAAGGTTTGATAATCCTTCCAACTAGAGCCTGTAATGTATCCACGAACAATAGCTTCAATAGCAATAGGTTTGAGTTTTTTGACAATAATACCCCGATCTTTTATTAAGTCTGCTTCTTCGTCACTTAAAATACTATTAAGTGATTCAAGTGTTAGATGATTTTTAATAATATGTCTGGTTTTTTCAAACCAGAAATTTGCCATTTTGGTTAGGATTAAACCTTTATTGTTAATGGGCTCATCAAAGATTACATCAAAAGCACTAAGTCGATCTGTAGTCACGATCAGTATACGCTTATCATCAATATCGTAAATATCTCTAACTTTACCTTTTCGAATCAGTGGTAGACTTAAGTTTGTACTAAATAATGTCATTAGCTTACGTGTATATAATTTGTTTAATTTAAATGTTATTTTAATCAATTGTACAGCCCGGCTGTAAATTATGATAACTTAAGCCATGGTAAAATAATAATTAAGTTGTTATGTTAATAAAAATTCTAATTATTTGCGTGTTTGTTCATAATTTGGCAATTGCTTCAACGTTGTCAAAAAACGCATTACAGCTTATCAAAATTGGTCATGAAATTAGCTCACGTGATGTTACGTTAAGAGGACAATATTTTTTACTAAAAAGTGCTTTTGATTTAGGTGATTTTGATGCTATGTATGAAGTTTCAAAACAAGTTAGATACGGAAGTAAGCTAATGGGATATGTTCCTTTAGAACGTGTAGCCAATGAGATTCTTATTAATTTAGTTCGTAAAAGTTATGATCCAGCCTTATATGAATATGCATTAAATTTACTTGATGGTAGTGATGGTTTTATTAAGAATGAGTTTTTGGCTTTACATTTATTTGAGGAGTCTTTTAAAGTTCATGGTAATGCTAAATCTGCATTAATGGCTGCTATTATCTGCAATGAATCTCTAGTACCAGGTGCTAAGAGATTGAATTATATTAATGAGTTAATTACATTTGCGATATTAAATAATGTTGCAGGCGCACAAGCGTATCAGAATCAATACATAAGATTGGACTATTTATCTGATTTAAATCCACCTAATTGGCGTATTTGGGTTGATACTCAAGTTTTAAACTAGATAAAATTTTATTAATTTTGGTTTTAAATTTTTTTATATTGATATGATCTATGCCTTTTTGCGCAGGTACTTTGTAAGTGATAGGGTTTCTTCTTTTACCTTTGTGATGTAGCTCGTAATGTAAGTGTGGACCTGTTGAGTGACCTGTTGAACCGACATAACCAATTATTTGACCTTTTTTAATCTTTTTATCTTTGTACAGGTTATTAGCATATTCTGATAAGTGTGCATAAACAGTAGTGTAATCAAAATCGTGTTGAATGATGATGACTTTGCCAAGTGAACCTTGTCTACCTTTGGTAGTAATTATGCCATTGGCAGTAGAATAAATAGGCGTGCCATGTTTAGCTGCATAGTCAATTGCTCGGTGTGGACGCCAAGTTTTTAATATTGGGTGATAACGCTTGAGTTGAAATTTGGAACTAATACGCTTGTATTTTAGGGGAGCTCTTAAAAAAGAAGAGTTTAGAGAATGGCCAAAGCGATCAAAGTAACTAGTATGTCCATGTTTATTTTTGTATGCAAAGGCCTCAATAGATTTATTATTTATAATGCTTTGATAAATAATGGCTGCTGGTTTTATACCTCCATCATTAACAATGATAAATCGGTCGCCTTTTTTAAGATCAGTATGAAGATTTAATTGCCATGAAAGTGCTTTAATAACATAGTTAATAGTACTAAAACTAATTCCTGCTTTTTGTGCATCAATACCAAAGGAATTACTTATATTAACCACAGTTGTGGATGAATTGCTAAGTATTTTTTTGGGTTGTTTATTGAGAACGGTGGAAAAGTAATTACCATTAAGCACAATATCTAGATTAATCATGTTGTTCAGTTGGTAAGTTAAAGATTTAAAATGTTGATTTTTGTGTAATCTAATAATTAATTTGTGACCAATGTTTAAATGGTTAAGTTTTTTATTATTTTTATTAGCAATAAGTAGATTGATAAGTAATCGATTAGAAAGCCCAAGTTCGGAAAAATACTGACTTAGTGAATCACCATGTTTAATAGTGAAGTGATATGTATTGTTGTCAGTATAAGCAGGAGTGAATATCATGCTAAAAAACATAAGTATTAGTATGGTAATTTTGTAAAATTTATCCATACTGTTTGATAATTTCATGAGCTATTTCACGAGCAATAAGATCATTGTTAATTACCTCTTCTAAAGAGTTTAGTGTTGCGTGTTTCATAGTGCTTAGTGTTTGGTCGATGATTTTTGGTATATCTAAAAAACTAATTTTATGGTTAAGAAAATGCTTAACTGCAATTTCATTAGCTGCATTCATGGTAATCATGGCATTACCACCTTTGTTAAGTGCTTCAAATGCTAGTTTAAGGCAAGTAAATTTTTCAAAATCTGGTTGATAAAACTCTAAGGAAGCTGTGCTAGTTAAGTCAAGTTCAGAAACGCCAGAGTTCATTCGTTTTGGATAACTCATTGCATATGCAATAACTGTCCGCATATCTGGATTTCCTAGTTGAGATAGTGTTGAACCATCTTTGTAAAAGACTGATGAATGAACAATGCTTTGTGGATGTATAACCACATCAATTTGTTTTGGTGTGAGTGAAAATAAATAATGAGCTTCAATTACTTCTAATCCTTTGTTCATCATAGTAGCAGAATCAACTGAAATTTTACGTCCCATTGACCAGTTCGGGTGTGTACAGGCCTCATTCGGAGTGATATATTTAAATTGGCTAATTGGTGTGTGTAAGAATGGCCCCCCACTAGCAGTTAGTTGAATTTTATTTAATCCTGATTTGCCACTTTTTAGGCACTGAAAAATTGCACTGTGTTCTGAATCAACAGGAATTAGTTCGGCATTAAATTCTTTTACTGTTTTCATAAAAATATCACCAGCTAATACTAATGATTCTTTATTTGCAAGCATAATTCTCTTGCCAGCTTTGGCACCACAAAGTGCTGATGACATACCAATAGCGCCGACAATAGCAGCCATAACATAGTCAGTATCTTGATGGGTAACAATTTTATCCAAGGCTTGAATACTACTAAGTACTTGGGTGTCAGTAGTGATAGCATTTGATAATTTTTCAGCAGATTGTTCATCTACCATAATGGCATAACTTGGTTGATATTTGTTGCATAACTTAATCATTTGCTCCCAGTCAGTGTTAGCACTCAGAGCAAAAATATTAAATTTATCAGGATGTAGATCTACCACAGATAGCGTGGATTTTCCGATAGAACCAGTCGCTCCAAGTAAGGTTATGTTTTTCATATTAAGCCAAGTCCTAGTAAGAAGAATGGTGCTGTTGCTGTGAGAGAATCGATTCGATCTAAGATTCCTCCATGTCCAGGAAGGATTTGTCCACTATCTTTAATATTTGAGATACGTTTAAATAAGCTTTCGAATAAATCACCTAATACTGATATATTAGCAACAACAACCGTTAATAGTAAATAACTTAAATATTGATTAGTTGCTATATTTTGATTTTGTAAAAATATCATCATTATCACTAAAGCAACACTAATGCCACCTATTACGCCTTCAATTGATTTTCCTGGACTTAATTTTGGTGCTAATTTCCATTTACCAATTGCTTTACCAGTAAAATAAGCACCAGAGTCAGCGCCCCAAGTAATCAACATAAGTAGTAAAAAATATTTAGATCCATATTGTTGTTTCAAAGTGATTAGCGCAATCCACATAGGTACTAATAACAATAATCCATTTATAATACGAACAATAAGTGGGTCAAACCAAAAATTAGTTTTACTTGGATAACTTAACACCCAATATAAATTAATTGTCCACCACAAAACAGACAGGTAAAGTATAAATGGAATAACTTGTGTATTTTTTTGAATAATAAGTGCAGATACCACGATACTAAATACTAATAGTATTCTAGCGATTAAGCACTTAAATTTAATTAAACGGGAAAACTCCCATGCGCCCAATGCTGTAAAAATTAAGAGTAGTTGTGCGAAGTAATAATTAGGCATAGCGAATATAGCCCAAATTATTAGTGGTGCTAAAATGAAAGCAGTTATGATTCTTTTTGTTAGCATAATTTTTTTAAAGTCTTGTACCAAAACGTCGATTACGATTATTAAAGCTATTAATAGCTTTTTTTAATTCAGATTTGTTAAAATCTGGCCATAGTGTTTTTGTGAAATAAAATTCACTATAAGCAATATCCCACAATAAAAAATTACTAATTCTAAGCTCGCCACTGGTACGGATTAACAAATCGACATTTGGTTCATTGGCTAATGACAGGTATTGTGAAAAGTTTTTTACATTAATATCATTGGCTTTTATGTCTCCGGCAACAGCTGCTTTTGCTATTTTAACTGCTGCTTGAGTAATATCCCATTGGCCGCTATAATTGGCTGCAATTATTAGTGTTAATCCAGTATTGTTTGCAAGTAGAGCTTGTGTATCAAGAGCTACTTGTTGAATTTTGATAGGAAATAAAGACATATCACCAATTATTTTTAGTTTAATGTTGTGCTTATTAAGTTTTTTTACCTTTTGTTGAAGCATATCAAGAAATAATTTAAACAATAAAGAGACTTCTTTAGTCGAACGGTTTTTATTCTCACTACTAAAAGCAAATAGAGTAAGTGTTTTAATACTGCGTATTGAACAAGCTTTAACAACATTACGTACTGCTTGAATTCCTTGTTGATGTCCTAGAATACGGGGCAAAGAGCGTTTTGATGCCCAACGACCATTACCGTCCATTATAATTGCGATGTGTTTAAGCGTACTCATAACAAAGTTAGATTATACCTATAGCATTACAAACAGTCAGCAAACACAGTTAATATAGAACTGATATACGGTAAAATTTATAATTATGAGTCTAGCAATAAGAATTATTCCCTGTCTTGATGTATGTAATGGTCGTGTAGTTAAAGGTACTAAGTTTATTGATATTAAAGATGCAGGAGACCCGGTTGAAGTAGCTAAGCGTTATGACTTAGAGGGTGCTGATGAGATTATTTTTTTAGATATTACTGCATCAATTGATGGTAGAGATACCATGATACATACGGTTGAAGCAATTGCCGAGCAAGTATTTATTCCATTGACTGTAGGTGGTGGTATTCGTAAAGCGGCAGATGTACGTGCTATATTAAATGCAGGAGCAGATAAGATTACTATTAATTCTGCTGCTATTTTTAATCCTAATTTAATCAACCATTTAAGTGAAGAATTTGGATCACAATGTATTGTCATTGCTATTGATGCAAAGAAAATCGATAATAATAAATGGGGAATATTTACTCATGGTGGACGAAAATATACAGGGATTGATGCTATTGAGTGGGCGAAGAAAATGACTTGTGGTAATAATGGTGCTGGTGAGGTGTTGCTTACCTCAATGGATTGTGATGGTGTTAAGACAGGTTTTGATTTGTTACTTACCAGGGCGGTTTCTGATGCAGTAGATGTACCTGTTATTGCTTCTGGTGGTGTAGGAAATTTAGAACATTTATCTGAAGGTGTTCTACAAGGAGCTGCTGATGCAGTATTGGCAGCTAGTATTTTTCATTTTGGTGAATATACGATACAACAAGCTAAAAAAGCTATGAAAGAAAATGGTATAGAAGTCAGACTTTAGAACTTTGGTTTTTTTAAGTGTATTATATAGGCACTTTATAAGCATAAGATTTTTATGAATTCTAAAAAAGAATTATGGATATTATTAGCATCTTTTGTGTTGCCAATTGCTTTTGGAACGGCTTTTTTTTACCTAAGTCCTGAGTCTTTTACTCGTCATACGATTAATTTTGGTGAGTTTGTTAATCCTATTATTGTTACTGAAAAAGAAGATATAGTATTTACAGATGTTAATAACAACCTACAAGGTTTATGGACATTGGCTTATGTAACCAAGCAATGCGATAGTATTTGTATAAAAGCATTGCATGATATAAGAACTGTTAGAATTTTGATGAATGAAGACATGCTTCGTATTCAATGTTTATTGTTAATTACAAGTAAAGCTAAAGCACAACAAACAGATGTATTAGTTGGATATTCTAGTGAGTCACTTAGTCGACAATTTAACCAGTTTTCAAAAAATAGTTTATTTTTAATTGATCCATTTGGTAATGTGATGTTACGTTACGATTCAAAACAATTAGAAGTTAAACGTGTGATTAAAGATTTAAAACGCCTGTTGAAGTATTCACGTATTGGCTAATATAGGAGATTATAATGCCTTTAATTAGTGACTTATTAGCTTTGTGTAAACTTAAAGTGGTGGCATTGATTTTGCTTACGGCAGTGGTAGGCATGTTTTTAGCCGTACCTGCACCGTATCTACCTAACGGATTATTAGTATTAAGTGCATCAATTGGTATTAGTATGGTAGCTGCTTCAGCGGCAGTGTTTAATCATGTGGTTGATGAACAGATTGACGCCCAAATGTCTCGTACTAATCAACGCCCTTTGCCACAAGGAAGGGTGAGTAAAAATCAAGCATTAGTGTGGGGGGTATTTTTGGGATTTATTGGTCTTGGTATTTTGCAATTATTTGTTAATATTATTACTGTGGTGCTTACGTTTATTTCATTAATTGGTTACACTATCATTTATACTTTGTATCTTAAACGTGCAACCCCGCAAAATATTGTTATCGGGGGTGCGGCGGGTGCAACCCCACCTGTACTAGGATGGACAGCGGTATCTGGTACTCAGGGTATTGAATATGCTTGTTTGTTATTTTTAATTGTTTTTATCTGGACACCTCCCCACTTTTGGGCATTAGCTATTTATAGGGTTGAAGAATACAAAAAAATCGATATGCCTATGTTACCAGTAACACATGGATTAGCCTATACTAGAACGCAAATTTTATTATATACGGTATTATTATTATTAGTTAGTTTATTGCCTTATTTATCAGGCATGTCTGGGCTTATTTATTTAGTAATAACAATTGCATTGGGAGTTAGGTTTCTAGTGTATGCGATTAAGATTTATAATAATCCAGATGATAAAATAATTGCTTGGAGTACTTTTATGTATTCAATTAATTATTTAATGTTGTTATTTATTGCACTATTATTTGACCATTACTGGCTAATATTTCTTTGGGAAATTTTTTAAATGAAAAGATTAGGACAAGTATTTAAAGCAGTTGTATCTGCTATGATCGGTGTTGGTAAAAAAGAAGATTTAGTAAAAGATTTTGCACGTACTGAAAAACAAGGGCCATGGCCCTATATTATTATTGGTTTAATTATGACATTTGTTTTTATTGTTTTAATAATAGCGATTGTTAAGTTAGTATTACCATAGTTAAGTGTTTTAATGATTACATTAAATGTTTGTTATTTTTTCTGTAGGCTAGAGGATGGTTAATATTTTGATTTATTTAATAATGGAGTATGGTAATAAATAGTTAGTTGTTATGTTTTATAAAAGTTCTTTATGATGATCTTTTTTGAAAATTTTGTGTACAATAGTAACAATACTAAGCAATAATAATAATGCTATTGTATTATGTAATATTGCTATTATTATTGGCAATGAAAGAACAACATTAAGAACACCAAGTGTGATTTGTATTGTTAATAGAATAACACTTAATATTAAATTAAACCTTAAGTGGTTGTAATTTTTAAATAAATAAATAAGTAATAGCATGAATATAGTTGTTATTAAGGCACCAATACGATGAAGCATTTGAATGGCAGAACGTGCTGTATTTTCTAATATACCATACTCATAATTAGTTCCTAATGATCCCCAATATAATGCATTAGTAAAATCTAGATCAGGCGGCCACCATTTGTTTAAACAAGTTGGAAAGTATTCACCACAAGATAGCGCTGCATAGTTAGCACTTGTCCAGCCGCCTAGAATGATTTGTAAACTTAGCATGGTTAGTGTTATTAATAATACAAATTTATGTTTTTTTAAAACGTATTGGTAAGTAGTTGGTGTTTTTTTTTGATTTAAGAACATCCAAACAAGTAATACAGTAGTTAAAAACCCCCCTATTAAATGTAAAGTAACAATACCAGGATGTACTAAAAATGTAACTGTCCACATACCAAACGCGCCTTGTAACATAACAAAAAAAGCGCTAAATCCAGGTAGTTTTAATGATTGTTGGTGTTGTAGTTTTCCTTTTAGTGCTAAGAAAAATAGAATAAGTATTGTCAATCCAAGTGTTGAGGCAGCATAGCGATGTAACATTTCTTTCCATCCTTTTACAATATTTATTGGACGAGAAAAACCTTGAATGGTAGTACCATCTTTGGCGTCAGGTACACTTAATTGACCATAACATCCTGGCCAGTCTGGACAGCCTAACCCAGCATCACTTAGGCGTGTGTAAGCACCTAGAATAACAACAATGAGTGCTAAAATAATTGAAATTTGTAGTGTTTTTCTAAACATTTGTTTGTTAAAAACAACCTCTTTTCTATTTTGTACAAGTAATTTTTTTAGAATAAAGAACTTCTAAATAAGAAATTAGAGTATTTCTTATTTGAATTGTTATTTTAATTTGTTAATCAAAGATTTATATGCATGCCAAGTGGCATGTGCTAATATTGGAACAGTAACCACCATACCTAAAAAATATGGTGTTAATAAACTAGCTAAAACAATAATACCAACAATTGGCACCCATATCAACATTACAATTTTATTTGCTAATGCAGTTCTAATGCTGGCATTAGCAGCTGTAAATGGATCAATATTTTGGTCTAATACCATAGGGAAAGAGAACCAACTAATCATAAAAGATATCCAAGCAGTAACGGTAGTAAAAATACCATAAATGACTAAAAATAACGGGTTATTTAAATTGATAATATCATCTAAGATAGCTTCTATAATTGTTTGATTTTGATTGACAAAAGTATCGGTATTTAGTATTGCATAAATAAGTGGTGTAAATACCATCCACATAATTGCTATAACAATTAAAATAATAGATAAAAACAATGAAGGGTAAGAGCCATTGGCTTTGAAGGCAGATTTAATAACAGTTAATATAGATCTAAAAGAAAGCTCTTCTCCAGCAGATAAGCGTTTTGATGCATCATACATAGCCATAGCGGAAATAGGACCAAATATAATTACCACCATAGCTAATAAAGGTGCTGCAATATCGCTAAGCGTGGGTGAATGTGATAAAAAATCCCAATAAAAATAAGTAAATGAAGTAAATAATGTGCCATAAAATAATGCCAATGCTGGGCATTTTGTAAAATCTTCCACACCTTGTTTTAACCATGTGAAGGGAGCGCTATAACTAATTTTCTTAGTATAAACTTTTTTGTTTATATTCTTAGTCAATCTGGGTGTTTGTAGCATTTTTAACCTCCTGAAATTAATGTGTAATATCACCCATATTAAAACAGACCTTTTTATACCTGTCAAGAAGATAAGTTAAATATTTTGACTTAGAATTAAGGAAATTTATTATTATTTGTGAATGAGAAAAATAATTGTGTATCATGGTATAAATTTTCAATACACTAGTGTATTGAAAATTATAATATTTTTATATAGGGGAGAAATTTATGAGTAAATTGACATCTTATTTAGGTGGTTTGATTGCAATAGTATCAGTAAATGTATTTTCTGAATATGATTTGAATATGACACGTGGAGTTACCTCGGTTAGTCGAGATATTTATGGATTACACATGATGGTTTTTTGGGTTTGTGTTGCTATTGCTATTATTGTATTTAGTGTTATGATTTACTCATTGATTGTACACCGTAAGTCTCAAGGTTCAGTAGCTGCAAATTTTCATGAAAGTACAAAAGCTGAATTGCTTTGGACAGGCATTCCTATTATCATCTTAGTATTAATGGCAATTCCTGCTTCAAGCACATTGATTGATTTAGAAGACACTTCTAAAGCGCAAATGACCATTAAGATTACAGGCCATCAGTGGAAATGGCAATACGATTACCCTAAGGAAGGTATTAGTTTTATTTCTAATCTTAAACAAAATTCTAAAGATGCTATTTACTCTAAAAATAAACATAAGAATTATTTGTTAGAAGTGGATAATAATTTAGTGTTACCGGTAGATACTTCTATTCGTTTCTTAATCACCTCAAATGATGTTATTCATAACTGGTGGGTACCTGATTTTGGTGTGAAGCAGGATGCTAATCCAGGTTTTATTAATGATGCTTGGGCAAAGATTGATGAAATAGGTACCTATCGTGGTCAGTGTGCTGAACTTTGTGGTAAAGATCATGGTTTTATGCCTATTGTGGTTGATGTAGTCTCCAAAGCAGATTATGCTCAATGGGTATTAAAGCAACAGATAGCTAAAGCAGCAACACTTACTCAATCAAGAAAAACTTGGAGTGAGAAGGATTTAACAAGCTTGGGTAAAAAAGTTTATAACACAAATTGTTCTAGCTGTCATGGTATTGCCGGAGAAGGCATTCCTGGTGTTTTTCCAGCACTTAGAGGTAGTTCTGTTGCAACTGGTGATATCAAAAAACATATAGGAATTGTTTTGCATGGAAAGGCTGGGACTGCTATGGCTAGTTATAAAAATATACTGGGAGATGCTGATATTGCAGCAGTAATAACCTTTGAAAGAAGTTCTTTTGGTAATCAAATGGGTGATTTGGTTCAGCCATCAGATATTAAATCTGCACGTTAATTTAGAGTAATTAAGGAGAAACAATATGACAACAATAACTGCTTACACTAACCATCACAGTCCTGAAAAAGGTTTGATGAGATGGATTAAGACAACTAACCATAAAGATATTGGATCGTTATATTTATGGTTTGCATTTATCATGCTGTTAGTTGGTGGTGCAATGGCAATGGTTATTCGTATGGAATTATTTCAACCAGGTATGCAATTAATTAATCCACAATTTTTTAATCAAATGACAACCATGCACGGTTTGATTATGGTTTTTGGTGCGATTATGCCAGCATTTGTTGGGTTGGGTAACTGGCTTATTCCAATGATGATAGGAGCGCCTGATATGGCATTACCAAGAATGAATAATTGGTCTTTCTGGATTCTACCATTTGCTGGTGGTATTTTACTAAGCACATTTTTTATGGAAGGTGGTGCACCTGCGTTTGGTTGGACATTTTATGCACCACTGTCAACAACATTTGCACCAGATAGTACCGATTTCTTTATTTTTGCAGTACACTTGTTAGGCTTTTCTTCCATTATGGGTGCGATTAATATTATTGCAACAGTCGTCAATATGCGCGCACTAGAAATGAAGCTTATGGATATGCCATTATTTGTATGGACATGGCTAATTACCTCATTTTTACTTATTGGTGCGATGCCAGTACTTGCGGGTGCGGTAACTATGATGTTGACAGATCGTAATTTTGGCACAGCATTTTTTGATGCAGCAGGTGGTGGTGACCCTGTTATGTTTCAGCATATCTTTTGGTTTTTTGGTCATCCTGAGGTTTATATTATGATTTTGCCAGCATTTGGCGTAATTTCACATGTTATTCCAACCTTTGCTCGTAAACCTTTGTTTGGTTATTCATCAATGGTTTATGCTACTGCATCGATTGCATTTTTATCCTATATTGTTTGGGCGCACCATATGTTTTTAACTGGCATGCCAGTTGCTGGAGAGTTATATTTCATGTACGCAACCATGTTAATTGCAGTACCAACTGGTGTTAAAGTATTTAACTGGATCTCAACTATGTGGAGAGGTTCTATGACTTTTGAGACGCCAATGTTATGGGCTGTTTCATTTGTATTTTTATTTACGATTGGCGGTTTTTCTGGCGTAATGGTAGGAATTGCACCAGCAGATATTCAGTATCATGATACTTATTTTGTAGTTGCACATTTCCATTATGTTTTAGTGACTGGTGCATTATGGTCTATTATTGCAGCAACATTTTATTGGTTGCCTAAATGGACAGGTAAAATGTACAATGAAACTTTGGCACAGGTGCACTTTTGGTGGGCAGTTATTTCAGTAAATGTTTTGTTCTTTCCTCAACACTTTTTAGGGCTTGCTGGTATGCCTAGGCGTATTCCTGATTATTCGTTACAGTTTGCTGATTTTAATATGATCTCTTCTATTGGTGGCTTTGCATTTGGTACATCATTTATTTTATTCACCTATATTATTATTGATTGTATTCGTAATGGTAAGCCAGCAGATGCTCGTCCTTGGGAAGGTGCTAAAGGTTTGGAATGGACCTTAGGTCCAAAGGCACAGTATCATAGCTTTAATAAACCACCAACAAGAGAATTAATTAAGCAAGAATCTCAGAACTCTTAATGAAAAATAAAAATCAACAAGGTGTGGTAATTACTGTAGTAATTACTAGCGCTATTGCAGTAGGTGTGTTTATAGCAACCATTGTATTGTATGGTTGATATAAGTGTTCGGAAAAAAATAACAAAAATATTTTGGATAAAATTAATTTTATCACCAATATTAATGTTTGCTTTTGCTTATGCAATGGTACCTATTTACGATGTATTTTGTGAAATTACTGGATTTAATGGTACAACAGGTAGAATTAATAGTGAACAAACATATGCTATAGATGAATCGCGTAGGATTGAGGTAAGTTTTTTTGCTATGACAATGGGAGGTTTTCCAGTGCAGTTCAGACCTAAGATAAATTCAATGGAAGTAATACCTGGTAAGTTTTATACTACTAGTTATATTGCTAAGAACAATACTGATAAAGTTGTTATTGGTCAAGCAGTTCCTAGTGTTGCTCCTACAGAAGCGGCATTGTATTTTAAAAAGTTAGAGTGTTTTTGTTTTAATAAACAAGTGTTTGAACCACATCAGAAGATAGAAATGACCTTAAGATTTGTTATTGAGCCAGAATTAGACGAGCGTATTAAAGACGTGAGTTTATCTTATAATTTTTTTAAGATTAAAAATTAAAAAAGGGGAGAATAAATATGAATGAACAAGAATATTATGTACCAAGTGGTACTTATTGGCCTATTATTGGTTCAATTGGTGTTGCTACTTTATTTGTAGGTTTTGCTAATCAAATGCATGGTGCTAGTTGGGGTGCTTCAATTATGGCCTTAGGCTTTAGTATTTTGGTGTTTATGATGTTTGGTTGGTTTGGTCAAGTTGTTAATGAAAGCACTAGTGGCATGTATAACAGTCAAGTTGATCGCTCATTTCGCTGGGGTATGAGTTGGTTTATTTTTTCCGAAGTTATGTTTTTTGCCGCCTTTTTTGGTGTGTTATTTTATGCAAGGCAATTATCAGTTCCGTGGTTGGGTGGTTCAGGTAATAACCTTTTCACTCCTGATTTATGGAATGGTTTTAGTTCAACATGGAAACAAATTGCTTTTAGCACTCCTGGTTTAATATTACAATCAGGTACATCAATTTCTGTGCCAAGACAACTAGTTGATGCTTGGGGACTTCCAGCTTTAAATACAGCATTACTGCTTTTATCAGGCGTTACTTTGACTTTTGCACATCATACGTTGCGTAATGGAGATCGTAATAAAGTTATTGGATGGTTGGTTGCTACTATTGTTCTTGGCGTATTGTTTCTAGGATTTCAAATTACTGAATATGGCCATGCATATCATGATGGCTTGAAGCTAACTTCTGGCATTTACGGCTCAACATTTTATATGTTAACTGGTTTTCATGGTTTCCATGTAACAGTTGGTGTAATTATGTTAACTGTTATTCTTTATCGTGTACAAAAAGGACATTTTAGTGCAGATAGCCACTTTGGCTTTGAAGGTGTTGCTTGGTATTGGCATTTTGTAGATGTAGTGTGGTTGGGTTTATTTATCTTTGTGTATTGGTTGTAGTTAGTTATAAAGTTGATAAAAATATTTTATATTTGGTTTTTTAGTTTATTTCATCGGAAAAACTAATGACACAAATTATCATAATCATCATTATTATCGCTATCTTAATAGCACTAAGTATAGGTTTATTTGGTATGCTTAGAGGTGGGAAAACTGGTTCTAATAAAATGTTTAAATCATTAGTAATACGTGTAGTATTGTCTTTATCTTTGTTTATTATCGTTATGTTTTCTGCTTATATGGATTGGATAGAACCCAATATAATTATTATGGATGCATTTTCTTTTCAGTGATTAAGCATACTATTTTTATTCCTACGATTTTAATATCCTTAATTATTTATGGATTAGTATCGTTAGGATTTTGGCAGATTGACCGTGCTGATGAGAAGCATATTATTGAGAATAAGATTATACTAGCACAACAAAAACCTGTTCAGTTGATAACAAATGTAAAAGAGGTGTTGAGTAAAGAGCATCATCAGGTGTTATTAAAAGGTCATTATGACACTGATAAACAATTTATTTATGACAATCAAATTGTTAATGGTAATGCTGGTTATTATGTGCTTACACCTTTTGTATTAAGTAATAAAACTACTATCTTGGTTAACCGTGGTTTTGTACCCTGGCATGGAAGTCGCGGTCATCTGATTAATATTAAAGTAGATAATCTAACAAGAGTTATTAAAGTTAGACTGATTAAGCCTATTGAGCGTATTAAACTTAAGCAAGAATTAATCACATCAAATTTTCCTGTATTAATACAGTCTTTAAATTTAGATGAGTTATCCTTGTTATCTGATTATCCAATTATTGCTATGTTAGCGCGTCTTGATATTGAAGATAGTGATGGATTTTTTAGGCAATGGGAACCTTTTTATGGTAGTGTGGATAAGCACTTAAGTTATGCATTGCAATGGTTTTTAATGGCTTTAGTGTTAGGTATTATTTCTTTAAGATTATGGATAAATAAAAATAAAAAAAATTGATCTATATCAAAAGAGCATGATGTTGTTGACTGCATCATAGATGCTAGTGTAGAATTTGAGCCTATTTTTTTAATATAAAGAAATAGGTTATTAATCTAAAAACATAGAGGACTATTAATGAATTTAACAGAAAAGTATGATTTAGGTGTTGTTAAATGGTTTGCTATTATGGCAACTGTTTACCTAGTAATAGGAACACTACTTGGTGTATACATTGCTTCTGAATTAGCTTTCCCATTTCTTAATGATTTAGGTACAGATTTACCTTATTTTCAATTTGGTCGATTAAGACCTTTGCATACTAATTCTGTGATTTTTGCTTTTGCTGGATCATCATTAATGGCGTCAGCTTTTTATATTGTACAACGTACTAATCAGACCCGTCTTTGGTCTAATAAAATGGCTTGGTTTACATTTTGGTCATGGAATACTGTGATTGTTTTAGCGGTCATTACTTTGCCTTTAGGTTTGACACAATCTAGGGAATATGCAGAGTTAGAATGGCCAATTGATATTTTGATTACTTTAGCATGGGTTTCGTATCTATATAATTTTATTATGACCATTCACATTCGTAATCGTAATAAAGTACCACATGTTTATGTGGCTAATTGGTTCTTTATGGGTATGATGGTTATGGTTACTTATCTTCATGTGATTAACAATTTATCCATTCCAGTGAGTGCGTTTAAATCTTATTCAATTTTTTCTGGTGTACAGGACGCTATGATTCAGTGGTGGTGGGGTCATAATGCTGTTGGGTTTTTTCTAACAGCAGGCTTTTTAGGTATTATGTATTATTTTGTTCCAAAACAAGCACAGCGTCCAATATATTCTTACCGTTTATCGGTGATTCACTTTTGGGCATTGATGTTTGGTTATGTTTGGTTAGGTGCTCATCATCTACAATATACAGCATTACCTGATTGGGCAGGTTCATTGGGTGCAACAATTTCATTAGCTATGATTATTCCATCATGGGGTGGTGCGCTTAATGGTATTTTAACGTTATCAGGCGCTTGGGATCGTTTACGTGAAGACTATATTTTACGTTTTTTGATTATGTCTTTAGCTTTCTACGCTATGAGTACATTTGAAGGACCGGTTATGGCGGCGAAGACAGTTAATGCCTTGTCGCATTATACAGATTGGACGATTGGTCATGTACATTCTGGTGCATTAGGCTGGAATATTATGGTGGCAGCAGGTGCTATATACCACATGATTGAGAAAATTTATAACGTGAAAATGTCACAAAAACTCTTAGGTATTCATTTTTGGATACATACGATTGGAACAGTAGTTTATATTGTAGCTATGTGGGTATCAGGCATTATGCAAGGTCTTATGTGGAGAGCGTATGATGAATATGGAACTTTGGCTTATACGTTTGCTGAATCAGTATCAGCAATGCATCCTTATTATGTTATGAGAGCTACAGGCGGTACATTGGTATTATTAGGCGCAATTATAATGTTAATTAATATTGTGATAACTATTCGTAGATCAGGTTCTGGTCAAATAGCTAATGTATAAAAAGGAAACAAACCATGGTAAATAGAAACGTAAAAGAGAGTTTACAGGTTAAACTGGAGAAGAATATTTTTGGTATGTATTTGTTTATGGCGCTATCAGTGTCATTGGCTGGTATTGTAGAAATTGTTCCTTTATTTACGAATCCTGAAACAGTTAAGGACGAAGTGATTGCAGCTGATGGTAGTATAAAAAGTTTATTATGGCTTCGTTCTAAAGGTCAAAGTTTGTCTGACTGGAAGCCTGGTGATGGTGTAAGGCCTTTGACTGCTTTAGAATTGGCTGGTCGTGATATTTATCAGCGTGAAGGTTGTTATTTATGCCACTCACAAATGATACGTCCGTTTAGGGATGAGAAAGAACGTTATGGCCATTTTTCTTTAGCGGTGGAGTCAATATATGATCATCCGTTTCAGTGGGGATCTAAAAGAACAGGACCTGATTTAGCACGACTTGGTGGTAAATATTCTGATGAATGGCATATTTTGCATTTACGTCATCCACAAGCAGTTGTACCAGAATCAGTCATGCCAAAATATCGTTTTTTAGAAAATTCTTTGGTTGATGGTGATGTAATCGCTACACACATGAGCGGTTTATCTAAAGTTGGTGTGCCTTATATAAAGGAAGATATTGTACAAGCGTCAGCCTCCGTTAAAGGAAAGAATGAAATGGATGCAATGGTAGCTTATTTGCAATCGTTAGGTAATATGATAAAATTTGAAGATGGCGTGATTTACAGAGAATAATGACTTTGGTTGATAAAATTGGTGCTGTGATAACAGTTGTTATATTTTTATTATTAGCGATTTCTTATTTTTACGCTTTTAGACCAAAAAATAAGAAAAAATTTGAATCCTTACGTAACTTTGTAAATGATAAAGATTGAGTTAAGAGGGAAAACAATGAGTGAACAGAAAAATTCTTTCCCAGATGAAAATAATACAGGGCATTTTTGGGATGAAGAAAATGATATTAGAGAGCTAAATAATCGTCCGCCAAGATGGTATATGTTGGCATTATATATGGGTACATTTGCTGTTATAGTTTATACATTTTATTATCCAACCATTCCTTGGTTTGGTGAGCATAATAAAGGTTTTGCTAGCTGGACACAAGTTAGTGAAATGAATGAAAGCGTTGCTAAATTAGAGATCTATCGTGAAGAAAGGTTTGCTGATACTGAAAAAGCTATTGCTGAAAAATCATTAGAAGAAATTGTACTTGATGATGAATTAAGAACTTATGCTATTAAAACGTCTAAAGTATTATTTGGTGATAATTGTTCGGCTTGTCACGGTGCTGCTGGTCAGGGTAATATAGGTTTTCCTGTTTTAGCTGATGATGATTGGTTATATGGAGGAACATTAGAACAAATTAGTGCTAGTATTACAAGTGGACGAAAAGGAAGAATGCCAGCACGTATGATGGGTATTTCAGATGCTGAGGCTAGTACGTTAGCTACTTTATTGATTGAAATAGGTAAAGGTAAAAAAGTAAATTCTGATCCTGTTTCTAAAGAACTATACATGAATAAAGGTTGTATTGCTTGTCATGGTCCTAATATGAAGGGCAATCAATTGTTAGGTAGTGTTAATTTAAGCGACGGTATTTATCGTTTTAAAGCAGATAATCAACATTCGTCAATTGTACGTATAATTCTACATGGTGTAAATCAAGTGAACGATCCATTAACGCAAGACGCTGTTATGCCATCATTTGGCCATTCAAGTATTATCAATGCTGCGCAAATTAAAAAACTTGCTGTTTATGTGCATCAATTAGGTGGGGGTGTTTCTGTTAAATAAAATATTTAATAATCCGTTATACTATATTTCAAGGAAATTAAAATATTTTTTATTTAAAAGTCAATTTTTTTTAAAAAAAATTGTTATCTTTGTAGGTATAATTCTATTTTTAATGCCGAAGTAGCATAGTTGGTAGTGCAACTGATTTGTAATCAGTAGGTCGCCAGTTCGAGTCCGGCCTTCGGCACCATATTTACGAGTAGGATTACATATACATGTATGATATTGTCGTAATTAGGTTGTTTTCTATTTTAAAATTGTTTGATTTAGTTTATTATTAAGACTAATAGTCTTTCAGCATGTTATTTTTAGGATAAAACTTAATTAGTTAGTTTGTTGAGTTTTATACCAATTAATTTTATTTTTGTGTGTATATTAAGGTATGTGATTGCCATTGATAGGTCGATTAATAAACCAATATAATGGAGTTTGTGTTAAGTTAGTTGTTGATATCAAACTAGCTTGTTCTAATTCAACATCAACTAGCCACAGTTTAGTATTGTTTAACAGTAGTATTTGCTTATTTGGCACTAGTGTATGCCAAATTAGTTGTTGAAGGAGATTTAAATAATAATGTACCAAGAAGTTGGTTAATAGCGCATTTGTGTTGTTATAGGTGTGTTGTGTAAAGTTAGCACTTTAGATGTTCAAATGAGCCAAAAAATTAGAGAAATCATAGTTACTATTGGCAAAATTAGAAAATACAAATATTAAAGTGCTTAGAAATTTAGTCATTAGTAGTTGTAGGTTTAGGTGCTAATACTTGTCGATTTCCAGCGCTGTTCATACTGCTTACTATACCACTAATTTCCATATCTGCAATAATAAGCGCTGCACGGTTGTAACTAATTTGCATACGGAGTTGTAGATTAGAAATTGAAGCACGTCGTGATAAGGTTACAATTTTAACAGCTTTATCATATAAAACATCAAGCTTACCTGATATATTTGATATTTTATTTAATTTACTATGAGTGTGAAGAATACCATCTATATAATTAGTTTCATAGTTGTCTTTTAAAAAATTAACCACGCGTTCAATCTCACCATCGTCAACAAAAGCACCGTGCACGCGAATAAGATGTGACATACCTGGCGTCATATATAGCATGTCACCCATACCAAGTAATTGTTCAGCGCCACTTTGGTCAAGAATGGTGCGTGAATCAACTTTTGAAGAGACTTTGAAAGCAATACGTGTTGGTATATTAGATTTGATTAGACCAGTAATAACATCTACACTTGGACGTTGTGTGGCAATAATAATGTGAATACCTGCAGCTCGTGATTTTTGTGTTAAACGTATAATAAGTGCCTCAACACGTTTAGCCTTGGTACGATCTTCTTGGGCTAATGTGCTAAGCATATCAGCATATTCATCAATAACTATCATAATCATAGGCAATACCTCTAATTCAGTTGTTGCTTTACTTTCATTAGTAGTGTTTTGATTAAATAATGGATAAAGCAAAGGTTTTCCATTATCTTTAGATTTTTTTAGTTTTTTATTAAAGCCTTCAATATGACGCACTCCAAATTTAGCTAATAATGAATAACGACGTTCCATTTCATTAACACACCAGCACAAGGCAGAAGCTGCTTGGTTCATATCTGTTACAACAGGTGTGAGCAAGTGTGGAATATCAGCATAACAAGCAAGTTCAACAATTTTAGGGTCAATCATAATAATACGTACTTCTTTTGGCTTAGCTTTGAAGAGTACGCTTAGGATCATCGTATTTAGTCCAACTGATTTACCCATACCAGTTGCACCAGAAACGAGTAAGTGCGGCATTTTTGTTAGATTGGTAATAATTGGAATACCGTTAATATCTTTACCTAAACCCATGGTTAAGACAGAATCAGATTTAATAAAATTTTCAGAAGAAAAAATTTCTTTAAGGTTGATTATTTCACGTTGTGTATTTGGGATTTCTAAGCCAATAACAGGTTTTCCAGGGATAATATCAACAATACGTACACTTTTAACTAATAAAGCACGTGCTAAGTCTTTATTAAGATTTATAATTTGACTAACTTTAATTCCAGGAGCAAGTGAAAGTTCAAATTGAGTTACGACAGGACCAGGGGTGACTTCAGTAACTAAAACATTAAAACCAAAATCTTTAAGTTTCACTTCAACTTGGCGTGACATGTTTGCTAGTGTTTCTTTAGAGTACCCACTGGTGTTGATAGTTGGCTCATTAAGTAAGTTTAAATTCGGCAAACCAGTTATAGTTAACGTATTAAATAGATTGGAGGAAATAACTTTTTTAAAACTTTTTTTTGGTTTTTCCTTGCTTTTTTTTATTTGGTTACGTATGTTAGTTTTAATACTTGATTGTTTAATTGGAGTAGAAATTTTTATAGCTTTTTTGGTTTTAACTTGTGTTCTAATATTACGTATTTTGCTAAAAAGATTATTTAATATATTACTAGTAAAGGATAAAATATTAATCCATGAATAGCTACTAATAATACTAACACTAATCATTATAATACTGAGATAAATAATTAGTGATGCAGAACCAAATGCAACACTAAAATAACGATGCATACTAATGCCAATATAGCCGCCAGATGGTCCCATATCTGTAAAGTTTTGAACTAAAAATGCTGCACTAAAAGTAATTAGTGTCATTAGTGAAATAAAACGGATAGCAATTGTTAAGTATTTTGACTTCTTTTGTTCAGCATTTTTGTGGATTTTCCATCCTAACCATATCAGTGAGACTGGTATTAAATAAGCACTATAACCTAAATTAGATAAAGATATATCACTTAAATATGCACCAAATACACCAGCAAGGTTAGTAACTGGTGCAATTAGAGCAACGTTACCTGACCAAGGGTTTTCATTAGCAGAGTAGGTAACTAAGGCGGATAAAAAAATAAGACCTATGGTACTTAAAAAGATAAATAGTATTTCACTGGCTATTTTAGTACGAGGTTTTTCTGGGTATCTTTTTGTACTTATTTTTTTATTCTTTTTCAAGGTGGTTTATAATGTTTCAAATGTATTAATAAAGTATAAAGTATTCATATGAGTGAAAATAAACATTGTAAAGTATTGATTATTGGCTCAGGTCCTGCTGGTTATTCTGCTGCAATTTATGCAGCTAGAGCTAATCTTAGCCCTGTTGTTGTGAGTGGTATGGAACAAGGTGGTCAGTTAATGAACACCACTGATGTAGACAATTGGCCTGGAGATGGTACTGGTGTTCAAGGTCCAGATTTAATGGCACGTATGAAAAAACATGCTGAGTATTTTGACACACAAGTTATTAATGATACTATCATATCAGTTGATTTTATCAAACACCCTTTTGTTCTAAAAGGTGAGATAATTACCTATACAGCAGACTCAGTGATTATTGCAACAGGTGCA
This sequence comes from Candidatus Vesicomyosocius sp. SY067_SCS001, assembly GCF_014706615.1. Lineage (NCBI taxonomy): Bacteria > Pseudomonadati > Pseudomonadota > Gammaproteobacteria > Pseudothioglobaceae (SeqCode) > Candidatus Vesicomyidisocius > Candidatus Vesicomyidisocius sp. SY067_SCS001. The sequence goes on from NZ_CP054877.1 coordinate 46,866, forward strand.
AGTGCTCGTTATTTAGGTCTAGAATCAGAAGAAGAATTTAAAGGAAAAGGTGTATCTGCCTGTGCAACGTGTGATGGATTTTTCTATCGTGGAAGAAAAGTAGCTGTGATTGGTGGAGGTAATACGGCAGTTGAAGAAGCTTTGTTTTTATCAAAAATTGTTGATCATGTTACTATTGTTCATCGTAAGCATAAGTTTTCTTCTGAAAAGATTTTATCCGACCAGTTAATTGAAAAAGCAAAAAAAGGTAATATCACTATTGAATATAATCATAACCTTGATGAGGTATTAGGTGATATCACGGGAGTAACAGGGATTCGTTTAAAAGATTATAATAATAAGATAAAAGATATTGATGTACATGGTGTATTTATTGCTATTGGCCATACACCTAATACAGCTATTTTTAAAGGTCATTTAGAAATGATAAATAATTATATTAAAGTCCAGAGTGGAACACAAGGCAATGCTACACAAACTAGTATAGAAGGTGTGTTTGCAGCAGGTGATGTATCAGATCATGTTTATCGTCAGGCCATTACTTCAGCTAGTTCTGGTTGTATGTCAGCGTTAGATGCCGAACGATTTTTAGGCGTATAATTTACTGTTTATACTTGTTAAGGCCACATAGCTCAGTTGGTAGAGCAAGGGACTGAAAATCCCTGTGTCCCTAGTTCAATTCTAGGTGTGGCCACCATATTTATTTGATTGTATTAAATGTTCTTTTATTAAGACTAGTTAGAGAATTCTATTTTCGTAAAGCATTAATTTTGTTTTATCACGAAATTAAAGATTATTTTTTGTTTTTAAGTGGATTTGAAAGTTCAACAGTATGAGTAATTAATACTATTACTTTATGATAAAATGTTAGTATGTCGCCCTTAAGAAATACTCTCCTTAAGAGATAAGTTGGCGACATACTTCTTTTTAGAGTATGTATTTCTATTGTTAGTTAAAATTTTAAGCTGGTTAAAATTTATGTTTTCTAACTATTTGTTAGCAAGAATTTGCATAACTGCCATACGTATTGCAATTCCATCAGTAACTTGTTGCAATATGATTGATTGATTGCCATCAGCTACGATTGAGTCAATTTCAACACCACGATTAATTGGACCTGGATGCATAACAATAGAATCAGACTTTGTTAGTGCTAGACGTTTTGGCGTGAGTCCAAAACTATCAAAGTATTCTTGTTCATTAGGGATATTAGCCTCAATCATACGTTCTTTTTGTAGTCTTAATACTATCACTACATCGCAATCTTTAAGTCCTGGTTCAATCTCATCAAAACAACTGACTTCTGAACAAGGTTCTGAGTTGTATTGTAAGATTTTTGGGGCAATAAGACGAATATCAGTCGTTCCTAGAGTTTTAAGTGCTTGAATACCAGAGTGTGCCACACGTGAATGAATAATATCACCTACAATAGCGACTGATAAGTTTTCAAATGTTTTTTTGTGTTGGCGAATACTGAGCATATCAAGTAGTGCTTGGGTTGGATGAGCGTTAATACCGTCACCTGCGTTTAGAATGGAGACACCTTTTAGGTATTTTGCTACGTGGTGTGGTAAGCCATTTTGTTTGTGGCGAATCACAAACATGTCAATTTGCATGGCTTTAAGTGTTCGCATGGTATCAAGTAAGTCTTCATTTTTTTTGAGTGCTGAGTTAGCAAGGTCAACGTTAATAACATTAGCACTACTTCTCATTGCAGCAATTTCAAATGTGTTGCGTGTTCGTGTTGATGGCTCAAAGAATAAATTAGCAATGGACATATCATCAAGTGCTTTGGATTTTTTTAAGTTACCAGAGGCATCAATTAAGCTGTCAGCTTTATCAAGAATATGAGTTAAATGTTGTTTGGAAAGACCCTCAAGTCCTAATAGATGAATTAATTTACCAGAGTCGTTTAGTTGAATATGGTTACTAATTAAATCTTTTTTCATTGAGCCATGTTTGTAATATCAATTGTGATGATTGTTTGTCAACATTACCACGTTGTGCATTGTGATGATGATGATTGTATTTTAGAAGTTTTTTTGCTTCATTTGAGGATAAATATTCATCAATAAACTCAACTTCAATTTGGTAACGATTTTTTAATTTTTTTCCAAATGATTTGGCAATAAAAGTCATTATCTGTTCTTTTCCTTGTTGGTCAAATGGCAATCCTACAATAAATAGCTTAATATTATGACTATTAATAACTTCATCAAGTGCGATCCAATTAGTTGAATTGTTTTTATGATGTTTAATCACCGCAATACCTGTTGCTCGCATGGTTAAACTATTGGCTATTGCAACGCCAGTTCTTTTAGTGCCAATATCAAATCCTAAATAAGTATTAATATTCATCGTAGTTGTTGTAATAATTGATAGCCAACATAGCCATCAATCGGCAGGTTATTTGCTTTTTGGTATGCTCTTGTTGCGCAACGAGTTTTTTGTCCCGCTATACCATCAGGTTCACCTGCATTAAATCCAAGTTTATTTAGCGTGTTTTGAATGTATTTAATATTACTATTACTAATCGAAGGTTCGGTAATTGATTTCGCAAATAATTGATTTAAGCCTATTAAGCGATCAGATAAATGTCCTACAGATAGTGCATATAAAATTGAGCGATTCCACCTGAGAATAGCATGAAAATTTCGATAAATTAAAAATGCTGGGCCGTTATAACCCATTGGTAATATGAGAGAGGCTTGCATCATTGAGTTGGGGAGAGTAGCACCATTTATCATACGTATACCTAGTATTTGCCATTTATTTACTGTTTTTTTAGTATTTAAACTCGCTAGTTGGTAGTTAAAATCTTTAGGAATATTAACCTCACGCCCCCAACGTTCTCCTTGATGCCAACCAATATTTTTTAGAAAATATGCTGCACTGGCAAAGATATCTTCTTGTGTATGCCATAAGTCAATTTTTCCATCAAGATTAGCATCTATACCGTAAGTATCTACATTAGTGGGCATAAATTGTATACCACCCATGGCGCTTGCCCAAGATCCTTTGGCGTTCAAAGGAAGTTTGCCTTCATCGATTAGTTTAAGTAAAGTCAATAATTCATGGGTGAAAAATTCACGTCGTCGTTTATCAAAACTCAGTGTTGCGAGTGAGCGAATTATATTAATTTTTCCAACATTTTTACCATAATTAGTTTCCAAACCCCAAAGAGCTATAATAATATGAGGCGGTACGCCGTATTTTTTATGATTTTCTTGTAAAGATTTCTGGTATTGTTTAAGTTTTATTAAACCTTTATCAAGCTTATTCTGATTTACTCTTGAGTTTAGATAATGCCAAAAATTAAGGTTAAATTCTGCTTGGTTGCGGTCATATTCTAAGACTTTAGGATTTGGTGTTAAATCATTAAAAGCATTGTTAATTGTAGTTTGTGAAACACCTAATTGAATTGCTTTGCGGCGAATATCATTCAAGAATTGTGTAAAACTATGTGTATTAGATGTGTCTTTGGTATCATTTGTATACGCAGGTAATGTTAATAACAAACTGAAAATAAATTTTAACATGTCAAAATTATAATGTCTAAGGTGTTTATTGTTTTTATCTTTTTATTTTTAAGTTCTTGTGTTAGTGAAACAGTACAAACTATTATTGGTACAACCATGGGTACTGATTATAGTATCAAAGTTTTGAACACTCAAATCTCAAAGTTAATTATTGATAAACGTCTTAATGAGATTGAGAAAATATTTTCCACTTGGGATGAAAATTCCGAGCTTTCAAAATTAAACAGAGCGCCAATTAATCAATGGATAAAAGTATCAGATGAGTTGTTTTTTGTTTTACTCCAAGCAAAAGAAATATATAAGCAAACTCAGGGTTTTTTTGATCCTGGTATAGGTCGTTTAATTGATGTTTGGGGTTTTGGTGTTATTAAGACACAGGTAAAACCTAATAAGGAAAAGATAGATAAAGCACTAGCAATATCATCTATTGAGTATGTACATTTAGACGATTTACGAGTTAAAAAGCTTAAAGATATTTATATTAATTTATCTGCTATTGCTAAGGGTTATAGTGTAGATATTGTGGCAAATATGCTAATTCAGCAAGGACTTAAAAATTTTATAGTGGAAATTGGTGGTGAAGTAATGGCTCAAGGTCAGTGGACAATTGGTATTGAAAAGCCAAATAATAGCATGCCAATTGCTATTGAGTTGCAAAATTTAGCTATTGCTACTTCAGGAGATTATCGTAATTATCTTGTTTGGCAAGAAAAAAAATATCAACATATTTTAAATCCCAATACAGGATTACCTGCTAATACTGATCTAAGTTCTGTTAGCGTAATTCATAATAGCGCGATGATGGCAGATGCTTATGCAACTGCTATGATGGCAATGGGTAGTCAAAAAGCTAGAATATTAGCACAACAACTTAACTTATCAGTGGTGTTTATTTTGAATCAGTGGTACAATTTTGAAGTACTACAAATTCATTAAAATATAACCTTTATTATGGTGGTGTATTTATACTAAAACTTGTCAGTATTTTTTTGTGATTGATAAAAATAAAAATATATTTAGTCATATGTTACTTGTAGAAACGTTAAAGTTTAGAACTTTAGATGATTTTAGTTAGTTATTTTTGTTGAATATTGGTATTCATGTTGTTAGGATATTTATAACACTTGATTGTATTATATGATTATATGAAATCTATTAGACATTGGTTAAATGATTTTAATAAAAATTATTAATGGATATTTTACATGGTTAAGCTCTGGATTATACAAGGTAAAAGGATTACAGATAATAGTTGATAATGCTAAAAAATATAGAATATTATTAAGTAAGTGGTTATCTATATAATTATGTAGTATATTATGTAGATTCTAACAAAGTCTAATACTATAACTATATAAGTTATGGTTAAGACCTGAAAAACAGGATATTTGCCTAAAATGAAATAAATTGTATAATATACCTAATTTGTTTGATATTAAGTAAAATCATTGCTACGCATGTATATATCATGTATTTGATGTGCTTGTATATGGATAAACATCTGACTTAATGAGTTAGAAGAACAAGTTAATTGTCTAAAAATTTTAGGTGGAAGATTAGAATTATTGAAAAATTGAAACATTTAATAGATTTTTGATGAGTGGTTTATTCACAATTTTTGTGATTGGTGTAGGTGCAACTATTGGCGCTAGTATGCGTTATTATTTAACCCAATTAATGAATACCACACTTATATCTGACTTTCCTTATAGTACTTTGATTGTTAATATTTTAGGCTCGTTTTTGGCGGGTATATTGGTAGTTATTATATTAGAAAGAGCTACTTTACATGAGGCTTATCGGTTGATGTTGTTAATTGGTTTGACTGGGTCGCTAACAACTATGTCAACTTTATCTTTAGAGTCTATTAAAATGATTAGTTTTGGGAATTACAGTCAAGCAGGGTTTAACATCTTGCTTAATATTGTTTTATCTCTATCTGCTGCCGGCATAGGTGTGGTATTGGGTCGATATTTTTTGATTTCTCAGTAATGATTAATATTAATCATTTGTTCGATAACATTAAATAATTCACCTGCAATATTAAGATTAAACTGTTTGTCTAATTCACGAATACAGGTTGGACTGGTGACGTTAATTTCAGTAATGTAGTCACCAATTACGTCTAGCCCAACAAATATTAAACCTTTAGCTTTAAGAGTGGGAGAGATTTGACTACATAAATAATAATCATGTTTGCTTAAGGGTTGTCCAATGCCAATTGCACCTGCTGCTAAGTTGCCTTTAAAGTTACCTTTTGCGGGAATACGAGCAAGTGCATAATCAATCGGTTTACCATTAATCAATAAAATACGTTTGTCACCTTTGGTAATATCAGGCAAAAATTCTTGTACCATAATTGGTTTTTTACCATTGTTTGTTAAGCGTTTTAGCACTATATCTATTTTTATATCGTCTATTTTGAATTTAAAAATATCATGCCCCCCCATGCCGTCAAGTGGTTTAATAATAGCGGTATTTTGTATTTTGATAAAGGTTTTGATTTGCATTTGATTACTACTAATTAGTGTTTTTGGTATACAATGTGGGAAGTTTAAGGCAAATAGTTTTTCATTGGCGTCTCGTAAAGATTGTGGTTTATTAATGATTAATGTATTTTTATTTTCAGATTGTTCTAATAAATAAGTTGCATAAATATAGCTCATATCAAATGGAGGGTCTTTACGCATTAGAATAACGTTAAATTCATTAAGTGCCATTATTATATTTTTTTCTTTCTTAAACCAATGGTTAAGATTGTCATTAACTGTAGTTTTTGCACAATTAGCAAATACTGATCCATCTTGAGCAAATAAATCATAAGTATTAAAAGTGTAAATCTCCCAGCCTCGTTTTGATGCTTCTAGCATCATAGCCAAGGAAGAGTCTTTTTTTGGATTAATAGTGTTGATATTATCCATCAATACAGCAATTTTTATTTTTTTCATAATTCTTAATATTATAGTGTATAATTCACACCCTTTAGTGCGGGGTGGAGCAGTTTGGTAGCTCGTCGGGCTCATAACCCGAAGGTCATAGGTTCAAATCCTGTCCCCGCTACCAGTTAAGTACTTTTTTATTAACTTGGTTAATAAAAAGTTGATTTAAGACCCCATTTATAGGGGTTTTTTTATGCATATAAAGATAAAATTAATAGAAATATATGGCAAAAGTAACTGACAAAATTACCCATTTAATTGAACCTGTTATTGAAGGTATGGGTTATGAATTGGTGGGCATTGAATATGTTGCTATTGGTAAACATAGTATTTTGAGAATTTTTATTGATACAAATAAAAGTATTAGTGTTAATGATTGTGAAATAGTCTCTCGTCAATTGAGTAGTATTTTTGATATAGAAGAGCCGATTATTGGCCAATACAATTTGGAAGTTTCATCTCCTGGTATTGAGCGCCCATTATTTCATAAGGGGCATTATCAGCGTTTTTTAGGTTTTAATGTTAAGTTACATATGTTTAGGCCGATTAGCGGTCAAAGCAATTTTTTTGGCGTTATTAGTAGTGTTAGTGAGATTAACAATACGATTGAGTTGGTTAGTGAATTAGGAACAATTATTTTAGATATTGATTTGATTAAAAAAGCAAATTTAGTGGTTGATTTTTAAGCTCAATTAGGTAACTTGGGTAATGTAGGAGAGTAAAGTAATGGACGGTAAAGAATTATTTTTAATGGTTGAGGCGATTTCGAACGAGAAAAATATCTCTAAAGAAGAGGTGCTTGAGTCGTTAGAAAAAGCATTAGCTATTGCGACAAAAAAACGAAATAATATTGATGCATATGTTGAAATTAATAGACAAACAGGCGAGTTTTTAACCTTTAGACAGTGGATGGTTGTGGCAGATGGTGAATTATTTGTTGATGATGATGGCACTGAGTTTGATTTAGAATTACATATTTATGAAAAAAACACGGACGGTTTAGTGGTTAATGATTATATGTGTAAGCCAATTGAGACACAAGAGTTTGGCCGTATTGCGGCACAAATTGTTAAGCAAGTAATTATTCAAAAGGTTCGTGAAGCAGAAAGAGAAGTGATTGTTAATGATTTCTCCTCACGAATTGGAGAGGTTATTATGGTTACGGTTAAACGTGTTGATAGAGGCAATATTTATGTTGATATGGGCGGTGTTGATGGAATGATCCCTAAATTTGACTTGATTCCTAATGAGTCAGTACGTAAAAATGACCGTTTAAGAGCTTATATTAAAGAAGTAAAGTCTTCTATTCGTGGCGTGCAAATTTTTCTATCACGTAGTGTGTCTGAAATGATGATTGAGTTATTCAAAATGGAAGTGCCAGAAATTTCTGCAGGTGTGATTGAAATTATGGGTGGTAGTAGAGACCCAGGTTTACGTTCAAAATTAGCAGTTAGAGCTAAAGATAAACGTATAGATCCAATTGGTTCTTGTATTGGTATGCGTGGTGCGCGTGTTCAGGCGGTATCGAATGAGCTAAATGCTGAGCGTGTTGATATTATTCTTTGGGATGAAGATCCTGCACAATTTGTTATTAATGCAATGGCACCTGCTGAGGTGAGTTCAATTATTGTTGATGAAAATAAACACTCAATGGATATTGCAGTTGAGGATGAGCAACTAGCATTAGCTATTGGTCGTGGTGGCCAAAATATTAAGCTTGCTTCTCGTTTGACTGGTTGGAAACTAAATGTGATGTCAACAATTCAAGCTGACGAAGAGCAAGTACAGGAGATGCAAAAAATTAGCGATAAGCTTGCTGATCAATTAGGTGTTGATTCTGAAGTAGCTGGTGTATTGATTGAAGAAGGGTTTGACAGTGTGGATGAGTTAGTTGATGCAGATGCGCAAGTTTTAGGAAATATAGAAGAATTTGACGCATCAATGGTTGAAGAACTTCAAGAGCGTGCATCAGATGCACAATTAGTACAAGCTTTGGGAGATGCAGAAGCTTCTGAAATACTTATGAGTGTTGAAGGTGTTAATGAGGATTTGGCAAGTGTATTAATTGAAGTAGACATTTTTACTGTTGATGATTTAGCGGAGTTGTCTATTGATGAATTGCTGGATATCCAAGATATGGATATTGAAATAGCATCAAGTATTATAATGACCGCAAGAGAAAATGAAGGATGGTTTGATTAATTGAGAATGATAATTTATTTTAAGTTAATAATTATAAAAATAGGCAAGTATTATGGCACACACGGTTCAAACACTCTCTAAACTATTGAAAAAGACACCTGATGAGGTAGTTACAATTCTAGCGAATGCTGGTGTTGATGGTAAAAATTCAGACTCTGTTATCTCAGCAGAAGAAAGAAAAATATTAATGAGTAGTCTTTCAAAGCGTCCAATTAGAAGGTCTAGTATGTCTATTTTTCGTAAAGCAGGTACTAAGCCCAATACCGTTTCAGTGAGTGATGTTAAAGTAAAAGTTAGGTCAAAACGCTTGACACAGCCAATTACAATGATTGATGAACAGTCTAAAGTTATTTCTAACGAAATGGCTAATGCTGCTTTAGCTGCCTTGGATGCTGGTCGTAATGCAGATGAAATATTATTAGCCCAAGATGCTAGGCGTTTGGAAGTGGTGCGTTTGCAAAAATCTCAAGTAGAGGAGGGGCTAGAGATCCAGAGAGAAACGATTAAAAAAGTGCAAGAGAAAGAAGCTGAAAAGAAAGTTGAAAAACTAAAAACGGTAGACAAGCCTAAAGAAGGTAATAAACCTAAACGCTTACGTAATACTTCTAGTGATAATAATACTCGTAAGCAACTTCATGTCGCTAGACATAATCCCAATCGAAAATTAAAGAAAAAAGATAGAACACATTTATCACAAAAAATACAAGCAGAACAAGCGCAACATGCTTTTCAAAAACCTATTGAAAAAGTAATTCATGAAGTTGCTATTGTTGGCAATATCAAGGTAACTGAACTTGCACAAAAGATGGCTACTAAAGCTGGTGAAGTGCTTAAAGTGTTAATGAGTATGGGAGTTATGGTGACATTGAATGATGTAATTGACCAAGATACTGCCCTGTTAGTTGTAGAAGAAATGGGCCATAAAGGTATTATTAGTGTTGAAGAAACCATTGAAGATGTATTAATTGAACAGTTAAAATCTAACGAGCATAAAAGTACTAGACCTCCTGTTGTAACTATTATGGGTCATGTTGATCATGGTAAGACCTCACTTCTAGATTATATTCGTCAAACCAAAGTAGCGCATGGTGAAGTTGGCGGTATTACACAACATATTGGTGCTTATCAAGTTCAGTCAGATGGTAATGTTATTACTTTTATTGACACACCAGGACATGCGGCGTTTTCAAAAATGCGTTTTCGTGGCGCTAATGTGACTGATATTGTTATTTTAGTGGTGGCTGCTGATGATGGCGTTATGCCACAGACAATTGAGTCTATCAAACATATACAAATTGTTGGAGTACCTATGATTGTTGCAATTAATAAGATAGATAAAGAATGTATTGATGTTGATAAAATCAAGCAAGTCCTTTCAACATATGATGTGATCTCTGAAGATTGGGGTGGTGATGTTATAATGGTTCCTGTATCAGCTCATACTGGCGAAGGTGTGGATGCTTTATTAGATGCTATTTCACTTACTGCCGAGATTTTAGAATTCTCGGCAGTAAGTGAAGGTCCAGCGCATGGTACTGTACTAGAAGCACGTCTTGAAAAAGGTCGTGGTAAGGTGACCACTATTTTAGTACAATCAGGTACATTGAATAAAGGAGATATTATGATTGCTGGATTTGAATATGGCAAAGTTAAACAAATTTCGGATGATAAAGGTAAAATACTTAAATTAGCTATGCCGTCAATGCCTGTAGAAGTGTTAGGTTTGTCTGGTGTGCCCAACTCCGGTGATGAGGTAATAGTTGTAGGTAGTGAAAGGAAGGCTCGTGAGGTGGCTAATTTCAGAAAATCTAAAGACCGTGAAATGCAGTTGCAGAAACAGCAAGCATCGAAAATGGAAAATTTTCTAATGAAAATGGAAAAAGGTGATATTTCAACTGTTAATGTATTGCTTAAAGCGGATGTTAGAGGTTCAACGCAAGCATTAATTGAAGCATTAGAAGAATTATCAACGGATGAGGTTAGAGTGAAAGTAGTATCAAGTGGTGTTGGCGGTATTAATAATACTGATATTACATTAGCAGCAACTTCTAGCGCTTTAGTACTTGGTTTTAATGTACGTGCTGATGCTGTTGCACGTAAAACAGCTGACAACGAAGGTGTTCGTATTGAATATTACTCAATTATTTATAACTTAATTAATGATGTTAAGGCTATTATGAGTGGGTTACTCAGCCCAGAATTGAGTGAAAATATTATTGGTATTGCCTCTGTTAAAAATATATTTAAATCTCAAAAAATGGGTGATATTGCTGGGTGTATGGTGGACGAGGGTACGGTTAAACGTGATAGCCTAATTCGAGTATTACGTGATAGTGTAGTTATCTTTGATGGTAAACTGGAATCATTAAGACGTTTTAAAGATGATGTTAATGAAGTTAAGTCAGGTACTGAATGTGGTATTGGTGTACTTCATTATACAGATGTACAGCCAGGTGATCAAATAGAAATCTTTGAACGTGTTGAAAAGGCACGTATACTTTAAGTTTTATATAAGTGTTAGAACAAGTTTCTTATAGAGTGGAAAGAATTAACGAATTAATTCGTCGTGAGTTGACGTTATTGTTAAGAACTTCTATTAAAGATCCAAGGTTATGTGACATGATAATTACTGATGTATTGATAAGTCGTGATTTAAGTAGTGCTAAGGTTTTTTATACGGTTATTAAAGAAGACAAAAAAATGATTGAATTACTACTTGATAAAGCCAGTGGCTTTTTTCGTATACATTTATCTAAAACAATTGATCTTCGTCACACACCTGTACTTAGGTTTATCTTTGACTCTTCGCCTAACACAGGAATAAGAATTGAACAACTACTATCTAAATTGTAAAAGACTATTACATTAACTATTATATGTTAAGGCGTAATTCAAAAGGTAGAAGTATTAATGGTATTGTTCTATTAAATAAAGATATTGGGTTGAGTTCTAACACTGCCTTACAAAAAGTAAAACGACTTTTTTTTGCTAAAAAGGCTGGACATACAGGTGCACTAGATTTTTCTGCTAGTGGTATTTTGCCAATTTGTTTAGGACAAGCTACTAAAATTGCACAGTTTTTACTAGAAGAAGATAAACGTTATTTTGTGCGTGGTAAGTTGGGGCAAATAAGTGATACTGGTGATTGTGAAGGTAGCATTATCAAAACCCAACCTTTTGAACATTTAAGTGATAGTGAAATTGCTAAGGTAACTGCAAGTTTTAAAGGTAATATTTTTCAGATTCCTCCTATGTATTCAGCACTTAAAAGAGATGGACAGCCATTGTATAAGCTTGCTAGACAAGGCATAGAAGTAGAAAGAGAGTCTCGTCTAGTTACCATTTATAAAATTATCTATCTTGGATATAAAAACGGTATACTTTCACTTGAAGTAACGTGTTCTAAAGGTACTTATATTCGTACTTTGATAGAAGATATTGGAAAAAAATTGAGTTGTGGAGCTCATGTTGTTGAGCTTAGGCGTACAGGTTTTGCACATATTGATATCAGTCAAACCTTAACATTTTCTGAACTTGAAATTTTATCATCTAATGGTTATCAAGCACTAGATGATAAAATACTTGCCAGTGAAGATATGTTATTAAACCTTGAAGGTGTTTATCTGAGTAAGGTCCAAAGTGTGGATATAAAATTTGGTAGAGAAATCCAGACAGATAAGCAAGGATTACTTAAAGTGAAGTTATTTAATGAGAAAAAACAATTTTTTGGTATTGGACAATGTCAAGGAAATGGAATAATTTTACCAAAAAAATTATTTGTATGAGCACAAAAAAAAGATACACTAGTTGGTAGTTGCTTTAATAAAAGTTCAATATATTCCATCAAGCGCGATAAAAGTTTGCGCGAAAGTGTTTTTAATTATGAAAATTTTTTAATTATATTACTATTTAGATAGGTCATTCTATAGTTGACTGTTTTTATTGATTAAATAAAAGCATATATTGTTTGTTGATTGAGTTACATCATTGTTGTATTGTTATTTGATCCGTTTAATGTTGAGATAAATTTAGCAGATTATTTGTTAAAGTATAAATATGTTGATTTTTATTTTAAAAAAATTAGTTTTTATGAAAAAGATAAATTTATTAAATGTATTTATTTAATGTTTACAAAAAATATTAAATTTTTGTCTTGTTCTCAATTTGTCATATAAAAATCAAAAAAATGTAATAGTTATTACATGAGATTAATTTGTATCAATGTTGATTAATGATTATAGTCTATAAATTATAGCACAACAAATTTAAGTAATTTATTACGGAATACTTATGAAGGTTTTAGTTATTGGTGGTGGTGGTCGTGAACATGCTTTGGCTTGGCAGTGTAGCAAATTTGATACAGTAAGTAACGTGTTTGTTGCTCCTGGTAATGCCGGTACACAGTTAGAAAGTAAATTGACTAATATTAATATTCCTACGGATGATATAGTAGGTTTAATTAATTTTGTAAAAAATAATCAAGTAGATTTAACTATTGTTGGCCCTGAAGCGTCATTAGTAATAGGTGTAGTTGATCATTTTCAATACGAAGGATTAGCAATTTTCGGACCAACTAAGGCTGCTTCTCAACTTGAGTGGTCTAAAGTATTTTGCAAGTATTTCTTAGATCGTCATAATATTCCTACAGCACATTATGGTGTATTTACTGAAATAGATCTTGCTATCGAATATGTTAAGAGTAAAGGTACACCTATTGTAATTAAGGCTGATGGTTTAGCTTCTGGAAAGGGTGTGATTATTGCTCATACACAATTTGAAGCTAAAAATATTATTTTTGATATGTTACAAGGTAATTGTTTCGGTAAGGCAGGTTTATGTGTGGTGATTGAGGAGTTTTTGAGTGGTGAAGAAGCAAGTTTTATTGTGATGTGTGATGGTAAAAATATTTTGCCAATGGCAACTTCACAAGATCATAAAGCTCGTGATAATGATGATAAAGGTCCAAATACTGGTGGTATGGGTGCTTATTCTCCAGCGCCTATTGTTACTGATGAAATTTTTCAATCAGTTATGGATACCATTATTTATCCAACCGTTAATGCAATGGCAGAAGAAGGAAATATTTATATAGGATTTTTATATGTAGGGCTAATGATCGACCAAGATAATAATTTTAAAGTATTAGAGTATAATTGTCGCCTTGGTGATCCTGAAACCCAGCCGATTATGATGCGTCTCAAGTCTAATTTAGCAGATTTATGTTTATTAGCAACACAACAAAGCTTAGATCAAGCGAATATTAAGTGGGATGAGCGTATTTGTTTAGGTGTGGTTTTAGCTGCAAAAGGCTATCCAAATACTTATGATACTAATGAATTAATTATATTGCCAGAAGATAGTCAAGATACCAAAGTTTTTCACGCAGGAACAAAACTAGAAAATGGTAAAGTGTTTTCTAGTGGAGGACGTGTTTTATGTGCAACTGCTTTGGGTGAAAATATTTCTATTGCACAAACAAAGGCTTATAAGTTGGTAAAAAGAATCAATTGGAATGGTTCTTATTATCGAGATGATATTGGATGTAAAGCTATTAAAAGGCTATATTCTATTTAAGTATTAGAATAATATTTAAATCTTTTTAAAAGGTTATCTTTTAGATAAGTTGATTAGAAGTTATAGTAACAAGTTTTAGTTTTTGCTTGGAAAACCGTTGTATTGAAATAATATATGTATTGATTTTGACTATTATAAAGATAATGTAATTAAGCTTTAGATTAGTAGTATCGTTATCGTAATAACATGATAAAAAAATGATTGAATTAGATTAAATCTAGATTAGATATGTTTTATTCAATGTATGAACTTTGCTAAATATAAATGAACGCTGCTAATAATTAACTCTGGTGAATATTTTTATTTAAAAACTTTATTTGGTGTTTTAGATTATCTTTTTAGTTTTTTTTATTTCAACTTTAGCTTTTGTTTAATTTTATCACACTTTATTTCAGCTTTTTAATCTCAGCCTTGGGGCGAGTTTTTATGTAATCAAATAATTTAATAACTTTGTAAACACCTCTGGCTTTAGCGGCAGTTTTGGCGGCCATATCAGCCTCTCGTTTAGTTACGGCTCCCATAAGATAAACTACCTGATCTTCCGTCATCACCTGAACGTGAGTTGGATGAAATACCTCTTGATTCTGAAATAGGAATTCAACCTGTATAGTGATGGTTGAATCTTTAGCTCTACTAAGTAGTCCATTTGAAGGGCTTAATTTAATTTCATTAAATATTTTTGAAATTTTTGGTACTTGAAGTTGTGCTTGTTTACTTGCATAAATACGTATCTTAGGTGTTTCTACTTCTCCAGTAATTAGTACTGTTTTGTTATAAACCATGAAATTAAGATGTGCATTGTTTAATGTTAAATCTTTTCTAGACCAGTTAAATAACCTTAGAGTAATGGTTTTATCATCTAACACTTCTCCAGCACTACGTCTGTCATTACTTATTGAGATAATTGAGCTAACAGTTGAAACACCTTGAATAGCTGATACACAAGCTGTTAGAAGTAAGAAGTTTGTCATTAGAAGTGTCGATAGAACGAATTTTTTCATGATGTTATATTTTTCAAGGAGTCTGTACTTTATAGACTATATTTAAAATATTTTAAATCAAATTTGTATAGATAATTTTGATATTTTTTTTGAGTAATTATTTATAGTATAGAACTAAAATAAGTGTTAGAACGATATATATTTTCAATAAAAACTAGTATTTAGTTGATTTTATCAAGCATAATAATATCTAATTTCACTCAATCATAGTATTAATATGTTATTTGAATAAATATGTTAATACAATTTCTTTCATCCAATATCTAATTTTTTGTAAAACTGAATATGAATGGAACACTTTATATTATCGCTACACCAATTGGAAATTTAAATGATATCACTTTTAGGGCTATTAAAACGTTGAAAACAGTTGATATTATTCTAGCAGAAGATATATGTCACTCTAAACACTTGCTTAATCATTATGATATTAAAACACCAATGCATACTTTTCATGAACATAATGAAATATGTAAAACTCCTGATGTAATTAATAAATTATTAGAAGGAAAGCATATTGCATTGATTAGTGATGCAGGAACACCACTTATTAGTGACCCAGGCCATGTATTAGTGATAGAAGCGAAGAAAGTAGGTATTAATGTATCCCCTATCCCTGGGTCTAATGCAATGATTAGTGCAATTAGTGTATCAGGAATTGCCAGTAATAAATTCAGTTTTTTTGGTTTTTTACCTAGTAAACAATCGGCTCGTCTTAAAGTGATTCAATCTATTGTAAATATCAATGAAATGGCTATTTTTTATGAATCACCTAATCGTATTCTTTCTTGTGCACAAGATTTACAAGCAGTATTAGGTGATGAACGCATTGTTTGCTTTGCTAAAGAACTGACTAAGTTGTTTGAGACCATTAAGACAAATACATTGCCACAATTGATTGATTATTTACAAGCAGATCATACACACCAAAAAGGTGAATTTGTGATTCTTATTTCTGCAGTAAAGAAAAACAATAAAGTCTCAGGAGAGGAAATGTTGAATAAAGTATTACCAATTTTGCTCATTGAGATGGGTACGGCAAAAGCAGCTAGACTTGTAGCTAAAATGACTGGTTTTGATAAAAGATACTGCTATCAAAGAGCTATTGAGTTTAAGTATCCTTTATGAACTTTTATACAAAGGATGTTTTAACACTAGTTAAAGACGTTAAAGTCTATTGTCTATAATTTATTAAAAAATGTATCGTTATATATAAGAATAGATTTTGTATAAAAATGTATTATAGGCGAGGAAGTAAGAAGTTATGCTATTTAAGATGTTGTATAGATAATATTGACGAAGAAGAACATATTAATAATATATCCAATAAACAGTAATATTGTTAAGAGATTATAAGTTAATTAGTTTTTTGTACAACTGATTAGTTTTATGGGCTAAATCAGTAATTTCTAGGTTATTTTTAATGATATCAGTAGGTAATTTGTAACGCAATTTTAAGCGTAATGAATGACTAAATTGTGCAGAAACCATATTTTTTGCTTCCTTTGTATTAATATTATCACGATTAATTAATCTTTTCAATTGTTGTTTTTTATTGCAGCTAATAATAATTGCTCTATTAAATAAATGAGTAAGATTCTTCTCAGCCAATAGTGGCACTTCAACTACCACTAATTTGGCTTTTAGTTTTCCAATTTCATTTTCCATACGTATTAATATTCTTGGATGTAGTATTGCTTCAATCAATTTTTGATTAGATTTTCTTTCTAATAAAATTTTTCTTAAAATACTACGGTTAAGACTTTTATTAGTATTAATAATACCATCACCAAAGTGTTTGATTAATTCTTTAAGTTCAATCGTATTAGGTCTAACAATTTTTTGTGCAAGTTTATCAAGGCTTATAATATTTAAGCCTAAATTACTTAAGATTTGACTTACTTTTGATTTACCACAAGCAATTCCACCTGTTAATGCTATTTTAATGATTGACATATTAATTTGATTTTATCAATATTACATCTTATCTATTGACATTTATACTAAATCTTTCGATAATGTTTCTTTTTATAGTTATGTGGTTATGTAGCTCAGCTGGTTAGAGCACAGCATTCATAATGCTGGGGTCGGTGGTTCAAGTCCACCTATAACCACCATATTATATAAGGCTTTTAGCTTTTTATACTTGTTCATAAACAACTCTAGGATAACATAAGGACCATATTTAGCGGTTAGTTTAGAGTTATAACTATGGTATACGTCTTTGGTTATATTTTAAGTCTATTATTTACACCAATTTAATTTCTTGCCACCATAATAACTATAAGCCAACTCATTATCAAGTAGCTCCTGTCCTAAACTAACACCATCAACCATTATATTGGCAATAACCCTGAAGTACTTACCTCTCTGTAAATTAGTTAACTTAATTTCTTCAGCATTGTTTAGTTTACCTCTTACAAAATTTCTTGCCTTAATGGCTATATTCTTTTCATACTGGCACTTTCCTCGAATTTCTGGAGTGTCTATTCCATTCACCCTAATAGGTATATTCTTACCTATGATAGGTGGTAGTAAGTCTATATTTACTCTGAAGGTATCGCCATCATAAACACTGATGACTTTTGATACTATTACTGTACCGTATTGGGGTTTTGATTGTACTTGAAAAACAAGAGTTCCTATTAGGATAGATAAAAATAGTTTCACAAATTTAATGATTAGAGTCTATTTCTTATATGCATCTTTAACTGTTTTACATAATTCTTTTTTAGTCTGGTTATATTCATCAATACAAAAAATATCAAACTTACTT
This sequence comes from Candidatus Vesicomyosocius sp. SY067_SCS001, assembly GCF_014706615.1. Taxonomy (NCBI): domain Bacteria; kingdom Pseudomonadati; phylum Pseudomonadota; class Gammaproteobacteria; family Pseudothioglobaceae (SeqCode); genus Candidatus Vesicomyidisocius; species Candidatus Vesicomyidisocius sp. SY067_SCS001. The sequence continues at coordinate 64,897 of NZ_CP054877.1, forward strand.
ATCTTTTTATTGTAGGATACAACATTGAATAGCCCTTTATTATCTGAGATAGTACTTTGAAAACAATCAGAGTCGATTATCCTTATTTTAGGATTTTTATCAAATTGTAAATATTTATATAATTAATACAAGTCATATGAATAGTAGCTGGTATTTTTTAATTTTATTTGTTATTTTTATTTAAATATCTAATAATTACAATCACTTTACTAAATACAACCATTACCAATTCTCAACAAAATTTTTATAAATTTCATTCTGTTTCTGCTTGCTCAATTCAACCATACAAGGAATATATGTGATAAATCTTGTACCTCTTTTATAGTTAAAAGTATATAGTATTACATTGATTAAGCCAATACGTTTGTAATTGTTTAATCTAATCAGAAATCCAGTCTAATTTCTTGGAAGCTTTGTTAAACATATCATCTAGTTTATGTCACTCTATTTCTAACTGTACCTTATAACAAGTAACCATAGCAGTTGGTTGTTAGTAACCCTAACAATGGATTATCTTTTTAATCTTATAATCTACCTGAACCTTTCTTTATACTCCAACACACACGCCTATATAAACATAGATAGTTATACTTCATCTGTCTAATAGGTTTAGTTTTATTTACCTTCAACTTTATAGACTTTACATACAAACACTACCTGACCGCATAATTTTATAGTTTTATTCAGTAGTTCAAACTGAGTAAAAGAACCTATTTGATTGAATGGAATATCAGTCAATAGAGTATTATTTTTATACACTATAAAGAAGTAAAAGAGAAGCTACGTAATGTATTTAGCTATATGGTTGTATGAGTTTCTAGATCCTATAATAGCATTATTTTGTCCCTTTGATTGAAACCCATAACTGACAAAGTTAAATAAGCATGCTTGAACATAAGTATAGTCTTATATTTATCGATGTAAATACTATTGGTACTAGTAGAAGACATTAGAATATATTTCTATCCTAAATACAGGTATCCATACTCTATCGGTTATTAAAATTAGCATTAGATGAAGAATGTGATTGATTTTATTTTGATCAAATTTATGTTTGATTTATTGTAGTTTTAGTTCTATTTTCCAGCTTTTAAGTTTTTAGATAAAGAGTTATTGATTGAATCATTTTTTAACTTCAGCTTTTTTATTAATTTTGCTACACTTGAATCTACTAAATTATTAATAATTTAGAGTCAAAATTAATATTGTTATTTCAATTACGCTAATAGCGTTAAAATTTTCCTTAATTTAGTTTCTGTTTCATTCTTTCTAGTTGTAGTTCATAATGATTCAATATATTTACCGCTTTGGTACCATTTCTATCTGAAGTACTACTTAATCATTATTTTTATTCCAATATATTAATGTTCATTACTACAACTATAGAACACTACTAGTACTTTTAACCATAAAGGAAGAATAACCTCCGTTCTTTAGTCTTTTTATTTAGCGAATAACCAATAATTATCTGAAGATAGTTAATCATATCTTAGTCATTATTAATAGCCTAATTTAGGAACTATATCCATAATGAGAACTTTGATTTAGAGTTATAGACAACTAACGCTTGTTTAGTAAAAAAGTCAGCTTTGGAGCTTTATTTAAGACTTTATATCCTTATTAGCTACACTTAATAAGTAAGGGTCTGTGTTTAGGTCTTATTATTAATGGAATTTCTAGTTCATTCTTTGCTAAATGAATGTTTGACTTGATAGTTTGTCTAGATTCAGATCGAGTTGCATATTTAGTCATCTAATGCCTTCTATCATAATACTTAATTCTGATATTTGGCTATATCGGAATAATGCATCCTTTTTTGTTAGTTTATAGATATATCTATCATCATTAAAACACCATCTATACCAATCCAAATACATTTATTTATCATACTTATGTGTAAACCATTTGTACTATCTAGCTTAGTTAAGTGTTCTGAACCTTCTTTTTCTGTACTGTTAAAGATACTTAATTATGAATAGTTAGGTGTTTTGCATTTAGTAGTATCTGTAGTTCGGCTGCTTCATAAGGCGTATCATCACCTTTCTAATTACTAGTAAATCTAAAGGTATTACAATTAGTGCTACTTTCTTGACACTATTAATAACATTAGAAGCCGGTATTTCAAAATGCATCGAGTCTAGTTGGTTAGTTAGTTAATACTATAAACAGTTCTTGAAGAAGTTTGGTAAGCTTTTTATCCTTATTCTAAAATTCGTAGGGGTTTACTGTCAATACTAAAACCTGGTACAACTATATATTCGCGATTAGTATGGATGTTGATACCTAGTTTTGTCTATTACCTATAGGGTAATTAAAATAGTAATACAAATTATCTGTGGATGTATGTACCTACTTTACTATTAAAACTCAACATATTTTAATAGTTGTTATACTTCTAGTATCGCTGTTCACATCTATATCAACGACAAACAAGTTGTTTATCTTATGAGTTGTGGCAACCATCGGCATCAGAGTTTGTCTAACCAGTAATTAATTGATGTATGTATCTTTATTAGCTATTAACGTATTCTTTTTATTATATATAAGGAAATACTTTTAAATTAAGTAGATATAATACTTAAGATATTCTTTAAGTTAATAGTTCACCTACTTGTTACCCAGTGTGATTAAACCTAGTTCCTTATATCAGATTTTGTATCTAAATAATTTATTTATTTTAATGTATAGGAGACTTGGAGGTCATATTTTTTGTATCTGCTGTTTACGAGAGGTTTACACGATATTCTAAGAATGGCACCGACTTCATTTTTATCGAGTAACTTCTATACTTTGTTATTAATTAGATTCATTAAATACTTTTTATGTAATTTATCCTTTTATCCTTCAGAAGTTGAAGTTCTTTTGTAAGGCATTAGTAACTTTGATGGGATTAAATGTAGTACAGTGTATTAGAGTTTACTTAGAATGAAAAATAATTTTAAATCTTTCTTCACATAAACGTAGAATTTTACGATAGGATGTTTAATAATCTATTTTTTCGAATTATATGACTTTATTATTGCTCTTCTACGTGTTTCTCTATTCCAGGTTTTAATGTGGCTAAGCCTTTTGGTTGAGTTATTAATTATTATAGGTCGACCATTATTTCATACTCACCTTGTGCTTAATTAACTAAGCAGTCTCATAGAGAGTGTTTGATTTTGTTGTAGATTTTTAAGTCATGTCTATGTGTTTTTTTTCCACATCGTAACGAGTAATACTTAATATTTTTATCTTTCTAATCATATAGATAGTTCTTAATAATATGAGTATTCAAGTTAGTACAACGACTTGTGATATAATTATCCAGTATCTGCTAAATGGCGATAATTGTAATAGATTCACTTTTTGCTTTTTTGATTAATTCCATTACTAATAGTGTTTAATATTTTTAAAGTTTTACTTCTTGCTTTCTATAATACTTTTAATATAACTACGTCTTTGTACAAGTATTCTAGTGAATATGATGCATGTAGGTTAAAACTGTAAGCATATATTTTATAATGTTGTGGTTAGTGGTTCAACTCCATTCATAACCACCATAATAATGTCATGATTGATATTATGTTTTAATGTGTATCTTTTATATTAATCTAACTTAGAAAGATTAGCCTCATAATTTAATCAATTTTTACCATGATTATGATTATTTTTTTTGTTGTAAGAAATCATTTTTGGAGTGGCTTGATTAAAGAGTAGTTTTTTACGTATAATTATTTAATATTTTGTTCAAGGAATTTTACTATGCCATCACGCAGAGATTTAGCAAATGCCATTCGTGTTTTAAGTATGGATGCAGTTCAAAGGGCAAACTCAGGTCATCCAGGTGCGCCAATGGGTATGGCAGATATTGCACAAGTGCTTTGGAATGATCATTTAAAGTATAACCCAATGAATGCTAAATGGTCTAATCGTGACCGTTTTGTGTTATCAAATGGACATGGTTCAATGCTTATTTACTCATTGCTACATTTGTCAGGTTACGACCTTAACATGGATGATATTAAAAATTTTCGTCAATTACATGCTAGAACTGCAGGGCATCCTGAATATGGTTATGTAGATGGTATTGAAACAACAACTGGCCCATTAGGACAAGGTATTACTAATGCAGTTGGCATGGCAATTGCTGAGAGAACATTGGGTGCACAATTTAATAAGTTGGGTCATAATATTGTTGATCATAATACATATGTGTTTATGGGTGATGGTTGTTTAATGGAAGGTTTATCTCATGAATCTTGTGCTATGGCAGGTACATTAGGACTTGGAAAATTAATTGTTTTTTGGGATGATAATGATATTTCTATTGATGGCCATATTTCTGATTGGATGGAAAAAGATGTGGCAAGTCGTTTTGAGTCTTATGGTTGGCATGTTGTTCGCGATGTTAATGGTCATGATCCTGATGCAATTAATTCTGCAATTAATGCAGCTAAAGATGAAATTACTAAACCTTCATTTATTTGTACACGTACAACTATTGGTTTTGGCTCGCCTAATTTATGTGGTACTCATAATTGTCATGGTGCTCCACTTGGTAATGAGGAGATTGCAGCAACTCGTAAAGAGTTGGGTTGGGATTTTGCTCCATTTGAAATTCCTGTAGATATTTATGAAGGATGGGATCATAAAAAAAAAGGCATTGCTGATGAATTAGCTTGGAATGTTAAATTTGCAGCTTATAAGGCGGAGTTTTCAGTAGATGCTGTTGAGTTTGAACGTCGTATGTCAGGTGATTTGCCTGCTAACTTTGAAGTTGAGATGGATTCATTTATTGCTAAAACACAAGATGAAATGCCAAGTATTGCTTCTCGTCAGGCCTCTCAACGTACTATTGAAGCTATGGGTTCATTATTGCCAGAAATGTTTGGTGGTTCTGCTGATTTAACTGGTTCTAATTTAACTAATTGGTCAGGAACTGTTAAAGTCAATGCACAAAATGCAAATGGTAATTACATTTCATGGGGCGTACGTGAATTTGGTATGGCACATATGATGAATGGTATAGTGCTTCATGGAGGTTTTAAGGTTTATGGTGCAACTTTCTTTATGTTTATGGAATTTATGCGTAATGCATTACGTATGTCAGCACTTATGAAAATTGGTACAATTTATGTTTATACCCATGATTCTATTGGTCTAGGAGAAGATGGACCTACGCATCAGCCAGTTGAGCAGTTAGCAACTATGCGTATGATTCCTAATTTCCAGTCTTGGAGAGGGTGTGATGCAGTTGAATCAGCAGTTTCTTGGAAGGTGGCGATGCTTAGAGGTGATGCACCAACAGGATTAGTATTTTCACGTCAAACTTTGATAGCAATGGAACGAACTTCTGAACAAGTAGAAAATATTGAAAAAGGAGGTTATGTTCTTAAAGATTGTGAAGGTGTGGCTGATATTATTTTTATTGCAACTGGCTCTGAAGTAAATTTAGCAATTAAAGCGGTAGCGGCAATAAATGTTAAGGTTCGTGTAGTTTCAATGCCTTGTACAAATGCTTATGATGATCAAAATCAAGCTTATAAGGATTCAGTTTTAACGCCAGGTGTTAAGCGTCTTGCGATTGAGGCAGGTGTTGCTGATGGATGGTATAAATACGTAGGCTTAGATGGTGGCGTGGTTTGTATGACAACTTTTGGTGAGTCTGCACCGGCAGATCAATTATTTAAAGCATTTGGTTTTACCATAGATAATGTTATTGCACAAGCAAAAGCCATTATTGGTTAGATAATACATTTAAACATGGTAAAAATGACTGACACTTTTTAAGTGTTTTGAATGAAATTTATATCTAAATGGTATAATTTAATGAAGTAAAAAAGGAGTAATAAAATGGCAATAAAAATAGGTATTAATGGTTTTGGTCGTATTGGTCGTATGGTATTTCGTGCAATTGCAAAAGATTTCCCAGAATTAGAGGTAGTTGGTATTAACGATTTATTAGAGAATGATTATTTAGCATACATGCTTAAATATGATACAGCCCATGGTCGTTTTGATGATGATATTACAGTTGATAGCGATAACTTTTTTATTAATGGTAAAAAAATTCGCTTGTCATCTGCACATGATCCTTCTAACCTTTCATGGGGTGATATTGATGTAGATGTAGTAATTGACTGTACTGGTTTTTTCTTAACTAAAGAATCTTGTCAATCGCATATTGATGCAGGTGCAAAAAAAGTGGTTCAATCAGCACCATCTAAAGATGATACACCAATGTTTGTTTATGGTGTAAATCATATCGAATATTCAGGTCAAGTTATTATTTCAGCTGCATCTTGTACTACAAATTGTCTTGCACCAATAGCTAAAGTGATTAATGATAATTGGGGCTTAAAGCGTGGTTTAATGACAACAATTCATGCATCAACAGCAACACAGAAAACAGTCGATAGTCCTTCAATGAAAGATTGGAGAGGTGGTCGTTCGGTATTTGAGAATATTATCCCTTCATCAACAGGGGCTGCTAAAGCAGTAGGTGTTGTATTGCCAGAACTTAATGGTAAGTTAACAGGTATGGCATTTCGTATTCCATCAGTTGATGTTTCAGTTGTTGATTTAACTTGTGAGTTAAACAAAAGTGCAACTTATGAACAAATTTTTGACGCTATGAAAGAGGCTTCACAAGGATCAATGAAGGGTACGTTGGCTTATACTAAAGATGCAGTTGTTTCAAGTGATTTTCGTGGTTTTAGCGCTTCTTCAATTTTTGATTATGATGCAGGTATTGCCTTGGATGATACGTTTGTGAAAGTTGTATCTTGGTATGATAATGAGTATGGCTATACCTGTAATATGCTTCGCTTGGTTGAGTATGTTGCTTAATTTATTAAAAAGATACGTCTTGTATTGCTTATTAGTTGTGCTCTTATGTTATATTTGTATATGGAAAATTCACAACTTAATTTTGGTTAGTTGATTGGAAAATTAAAACAAGTTATTATAAATAATCAGTTTAGTATTTTGATATTAAAGATATACTAGAGATTTTAGATATAAAAGACTAAAAATTAGCAGAGGAGTTTTGCATATTTAAAATTTGCAATTTAAAATCCGTAAAAGATATCCTTGAAAAGGATATCAATTTAGTTACAATGTTGTTGTGTTGAATTTCGGTATATATTAAGAATAATTTTACCAAAGTTGGGTTAGTATTACTATCTAAATAAATGATTCAACTATCGAATGCCAATATATGATTATCGTTAGTTGAGCTTGTTGAAAAATCCTGATTAAATTTGTTGATCAGACTATTGAATATAGGAGAATTATTATGTCAGTTATTAATTTATCAGATTTAGATTTAAACTCAAAACGAGTGTTAATTCGTCAAGATCTTAATGTGCCGATTTCTAATGGTGTTGTTACCAGTGATAAGCGTATCAAAGCTTCATTACCAACTATTAAAATGGCTTTGAAGCAAGGTGCTAAAGTAATGTTAATGTCACATCGTGGTCGTCCAATTGAAGGCGATCCCAGTGATGGATTTAGTCTGCAGCCTGTTGCAGATCGTTTGAGTGAGTTATTAAACATTCAAGTGCGTTTAGAAAAAGATTGGTTGGATGGTATTGAAATGAACAATGGAAAGGTAGTGCTTTGTGAAAATGTTCGCTTTAATGTCGGTGAAATGGTTAATGATGATAAGTTATCTAAGCGTATGGCGGCTATTTGTGATATTTTTGTGATGGATGCATTTGGTACTGCACATCGTGTGCAGGCATCTACTTATGGCGTTGCTAAATATGCGCCTATTGCTTGTTCTGGTCCTTTATTATCAGAAGAACTTGATGCACTTGGTAAGGCGTTAGACAATCCTAAACGTCCAATGGTTGCAATTGTTGGTGGCTCTAAAGTTTCAACAAAATTGACTGTGCTTGAGTCGTTATCCAAGATAGTTGATCAACTAGTTGTAGGTGGTGGTATTGCTAATACTTTTATTGCAGCCCAGGGCTTTAACGTAGGTAAATCTTTATGTGAGTATGATTTAATTCCAATAGCTAAAAAGCTTATGAAAGATTGTGAAATTCCAGTATCAAAAGATGTAGTATGTGGTAAGGAGTTTTCAGATGTTGCTAAGGCTGAAACTAAAGCATCAAAAGATGTTGCTGATGATGATATGATTTTTGATATCGGACCTAAATCTGCTCAGCAGTTAGCTGATATTATGAGAAATGCAGGTACGATCGTATGGAATGGTCCAGTTGGTGTGTTTGAGTTTGATCAATTTGCTGCTGGTACGGAAACGTTAGGTAAAGCGATTGCTGAGTCTAATGCATTTTCAATTGCTGGTGGTGGTGATACATTAGCAGCTGTTGATAAATACGGTATCGAGGATAAAATAAGTTATATTTCAACAGGCGGTGGTGCATTCTTAGAATTTCTTGAGGGTAAAAAATTACCAGCAGTAGAAGTTTTAGAACAAAGAGCTTTAGAGGTTATAAAACTTGCCTAGAAGAACTAAAATATTAGCGACACTTGGCCCTGCAACGGATAAAGATGGTGTATTAGTTAGTATTCTTGAGGCTGGTGTTAATGTTGTGCGCATTAATTTTTCACATGGTTCAGAGAAAGAACATTTGAACAGAGTTAAGGCAGTACGCGCTTGGGCAGAAGCTAATCAAACTTATGTAGGTGTTTTAATGGATCTTCAAGGCCCTAAAATTCGTATTGCTGCTTTTAAAGGTGGCATAAAGATTAAGTTGAATAATGGAGATATTTTTGCACTTGATGCTGATTTAGATGAAAACTTAGGTAATAAATATTCGGTGGGTATTGCATATAAAAAATTACCACAAGAAGTGCAACCTGGTAGTATTTTGCTTCTAGATGATGGAAAAATAATACTAGAAGTTACTGATATTAAAGGTAATAAAATTAATACCAATGTGGTTCAAGGCGGTATTTTGTCAGATAAAAAAGGAATTAATCTTCGTGGTGGAGGTTTATCTGCTAATGCACTAACCAAGAAAGATAAAAAAGATATTTTAATTGTAGCAAAAGCTAAAGCGGATTATGTGGCTTTATCATTTCCAGTTAGTGGTGATGATGTACGTGAAATTAAGAAATTATTAAAACAGGTAGATTGTGATGCTGGCGTAATTTCAAAAATTGAACGTGCTGAGTCCTTAGTAGAGAGTGTTATTTTAGATATTATCAGAGAATCAGTGGGAATTATGGTGGCGCGCGGTGATTTAGGTGTTGAAATTGGTGATGCACAATTACCTGCACAACAAAAACGTTTAATTAAGTTAGCTAGATCAAATAATCGAATAGTTATTACTGCAACACAAATGTTAGAATCAATGATTATTAATCCAATTCCAACTCGAGCTGAGGTTTTTGATGTCGCTAATGCAGTATTAGATGGTACCGATGCAGTAATGCTTTCAGCTGAAACAGCAGTAGGTAATTTCCCCGGTAATGCTGTTAAAGCCATGCACGATGTTTGTATTGAAGCTGAAAAAAATCCAATTGCTAAAATATCTCATCATCGTCTTGATGAAACCTTTACTTATATTGATGAAACCATTGCTATGAGCGCAATGTATGCCGCTAATCATATGGGCGCTAGAGTGATTTCTACTTTAACAGAAGGGGGTAAAACCGCTATATGGATGTCAAGAATTAGCTCAGGTATTCCTATTGTAGCAATGTCTGATAAGATATCTACTTTGCAAAAGGCTACGCTTTATCGGGGAGTTCATCCTTGTTTTTTGTCCACTAAAAAAGATTGGACAGAGATAAATAAGGCCGTTATTAAGCGCTTACAAATTGGAGATTTTGTTTATGATGGCGATACTGTTATCTTAACTAAGGGTATGTATAAAAATAAGTCTGGCGGTACAAACTTGATGAAAATTTTGACAGTTGGTGATTCAGAGTATTAAAATAAGAGTAAAAGTAGTTTTATTTATATAAATAATAAAAGTAGTAAATTTTAAAAAAACTTAAAAAGGAGAAAAATATGTTAATTTCGTTAAGAGAATTATTAGATCATGCTGCAGCTAATAACTATGGCATGCCAGCATTTAATATTAATAATATGGAACAAGTCCATGCTATTATGGAAGCAGCAGATAAAACTAATAGTCCTGTTATTATGCAAGGTTCTGCTGGTGCACGAGGCTACGCAGGTGAACCGTTTTTACGTCATTTGATTTTAGCGGCAATTGAAATGTATCCACATATTCCAGTGGTGATGCATCAAGATCATGGTTCTGATCCGTCTGTTTGTTTGCGTTCAATTCAATCTGGCTTTTCATCAGTGATGATGGATGGTTCATTAAAACCAGATATGAAAACGCCAGCTTCATTTAAGTATAATGTTAATGTAACTACTGAAGTTGTAAAAATAGCACATGCAGGAGGTGTTTCTGTTGAAGGTGAATTGGGTTGTCTAGGATCATTAGAAACTGGAATGATGGGCGAAGAAGATGGTCATGGCTCTGAAGGTAAATTAGATTTAGACATGTTGTTAACTTCAGTTGAAGAAGCTGCTGATTTTGTTAAATCAACTAATGTTGATGCATTAGCTATTGCTATCGGCACTTCTCATGGTGCTTATAAATTTACTCAAGAGCCAACGGGTGATGTGTTGCGTATTGATAGAATCAAAGAAATACACGCACGTATTCCAAATACTCATTTAGTGATGCATGGTTCTTCTTCAGTGCCACAAGATTGGCTAAAAATTATTAATAATTTTGGTGGTGATATGGGTCAAACTTATGGTGTTCCTGTAGAGGAAATTCAAGAGGGTATTAAGCATGGCGTACGTAAAGTTAATATTGATACTGATTTACGTATGGCGTCGACTGGCGCGATTCGCAAACACCTAGGTGAAAATACATCAAACTTTGATCCCCGTAAATTCTTAAAAGAAGCAACTAATGCGATGAGTGATATTTGTTCAGCGCGTTTTGAGGCATTTGGTTCAGCAGGTAATGCTGATAAAATCATCGTATCTTCATTAGAGACCATGAGTAAAAAATATCTTTCTATTGAGTTAGACTCTCAAGTAAAGTAGACATATAATAATTAATAATAAACAAGGCTCGTTAAAAGACGAGCCTTGTTTATTTAAACTTCATAAATATGAAACAATCTAAGCGTTATTTAGTTATTGTTATTGGAGGTGGTCATGCTGGTACAGAAGCGGCACTTGCGAGTGCACGTATGGGAGTTAGTACGTTGCTCATTTCTCATAATATTGAAACACTTGGACAAATGAGTTGCAATCCTGCAATTGGTGGGATTGGAAAAGGACATTTAGTTAAGGAAATTGATGCGATGGGTGGTATTATGGCACACGCGATTGATAAATCTGGGATACAATTTCGTACATTAAATGCCTCAAAAGGTTCTGCAGTACGTGCTACTCGTGCACAGGCTGATCGTATTTTGTATAAGTCAGAGATTCGTTATGCTTTAGAAAATCAAGATAATTTATCTTTATTCCAACAAGCAGTTGATGATTTAATTATTGAAGACGGTCGAATTAAAGGTGTAGTGACTCAAATGGGGCTTGCTTTAATGGCAAATAAGGTTATTCTTACATCAGGTACTTTTTTAGGCGGTATTATCCATATTGGGCAACGTAATTTTCAAGGTGGTCGTGCAGGCGATGCACCTTCCAATGCTTTATCAATAAAATTACGTTCTTATGATTTAGGTGTTAATAGATTAAAAACAGGTACACCACCAAGATTAGATGGAAGAACATTGGATTATTCTCTCATGCAAGTACAACCAGGAGATATGCCACTACCGACATTTTCATTTATAGGTGTTAAAGAAGAACATCCAAGACAGATTCCTTGCTATATTACTTATACAAACAATAGAACCCATGATTTAATTCGTAGTGGATTAAAAGACTCACCTATTTTTACTGGAAATATAGAAAGTATTGGCCCTAGATATTGTCCATCCATTGAAGATAAAGTAGTACGTTTTAACGAACGTGATTCACATCAAATTTTTGTTGAACCTGAGGGACTAAGTACTAATGAGGTTTATCCAAACGGAGTGTCTACATCGTTATCTTATAAAGTGCAACTAGATTTTATTAATTCAATCAAGGGTTTCGAGAATGCACAAATCATACGTCCAGGCTATGCGATTGAATATGATTTTTTTGATCCTAAAGGATTGAAACAAACATTGGAAGTTAAAAAAATATCAGGATTGTATTTTGCTGGACAGATTAATGGCACTACTGGTTATGAAGAAGCGGCAGCTCAAGGGTTGTTAGCAGGTGTTAACGCTGCATGTGCCATATTAGAAAAAGACGCTTGGTTACCGAAACGAGATGAGTCTTATATTGGAGTTATGGTAGATGATTTAATTACAAAAGGTACTAATGAGCCTTACCGAATGTTTACCTCGCGTGCTGAATATCGCTTATTATTAAGAGAGGATAATGCAGATGAGCGCCTCACACCAAAGGCTAAAGAACTTGGGTTAATTAGTGAGGCTCGTTGGCAGTCTTTTCAAGTTAAATATAAGGCTGTTGAACAAGAAAAAAAACGTCTTAAAAACACTTGGATACAAGCAAATGACACTCAGGCAAATACGATTTTAAATCAAAATATAAGTCATGAATATTCTTTATTTGAATTACTGAAACGACCGAAAATTGATTATCAAATATTAAGTAAAATAGAATCTGGTAAGCCATTTTTGACGGATATTATTTTAATGAGAGTGATCGAAAATCAAATTAAATATGCTGGCTATATTAAGCGTCAACTAGTGGAGATTAAAAAATATCGTAAGAACGAAAATACAGTATTATCTACAAATATAAATTATAACTCAATTAAAGCGCTCTCTGCTGAAGTTAGACAAAAACTTGAACTATATAAGCCAGAGACTATTGGTCAAGCAAGCCGTATTCAAGGTGTCACTCCCGCTTCTATTTCTATTTTATTAGTTTATTTAAAAACACGCATTATTCAAGATGAATGTTAAAGGACACTTTAATAGGCATGAAGTTTGAAAGTGAACAAGTCAATAAAGTTATGAACTATGTTACATTGATTATTAATTAGAATAAGGCTTACAATCTAAGTATTATTAGAATTTTGGAACAATGTAATTTTATGCAATTTGATAAATTTAATGATGATTAACAATTTTTAATTTAGTTAATTATAGACTAGAACTATGTCAGATTAAATTTTGCTTTAGATAGATTATTTTAATAGTTTTTTTAGAAGGTTGAAAAAATATTGAAATTGATTCAATAATTATTATGCGATAATAATGGATACTTGTTAATAAAAGGAATTGATTAGGAGAGGAATGAAAAAGATAGGGTATTTTTTAATAGTATTAATTGTTATTTTGGTTCTTATTATGATGTTTGTATTTGATCCAATAGTAAAAAAATACGTACAAAAGTATGCACAAAATATACTTAAAACACCGATAACTATTAGTCAATTTAGCAGTAGCTTTTTGGATAAGCGTTTAAATATTGATTTTATTGAAGTGCATAATCCACCAAGTTTTAATAATAAAAATGCTTTTTATTTGGATCACCTTGTATTAGAAATCGGTGATGATAGCACTCTAGATTTAATTGTTATTGATGAGCTATCTTTTGATGGAATACATTTTATTTTGGAGCAAAATAAGACTAATGTAAATTTAGTTACACTAATTGATAACTTAGGTAAAAATAGTAATAATACCACTTTATCTTCATCTGATAAAACTCATGGATTTATCGATAAAAGAATTAAGATTAATCAATTTAATGTTATTAATACCACATTAAAAATTGATACTAAATGGCTTAAAGAGACAATTAAAGTACCTAATATTAATCTTCAAAAATTTGGTGGTAGCAGTGGTATCACACTTAGTAAAGTTGGTCAAGAATTGATGGAAATTATTCTTAATAATTTAGAAGATGCTTTAGATAAAAAAAGTATTGAACTAGGAGAGAAAGAAATCAAAGAAACTCTAATTCGAAGATTATGGATTAATAATATTCAAGAAAATTTTAAATTGGATAAATTCAAAGAATCATTAGATTTTAGTGAAACTAATAAGATACAAAATCAAGCTAAAGATTTATTTCAGAAACTTGGTTTTTAATTAATTATGCAAATAGTTGACTCGCACTGTCATCTTAATAAGTTAGATTTTGTTAATTTTGGTGGTAATATTGAGAGTGTAATCGCTCATGCCAAAGAATTATCTGTTATAAAATTCTTGTGTGTGTGTATTGATTTAGAACATTTTGATGAAGTACTATTTTTGGCGAAAAAGTACCCCCAAATTTATGCTTCAGTTGGTGTACATCCTGTTAATACAAAAGGCAAAGATCCAAGTATTTGTCAGCTTTTAAAATTAGCAAATTATGAAGAGGTTATTGCTATTGGAGAAACTGGTTTAGATTATTTTCATATTGAAAAAGCAATAGCTGATTGGCAACGAAATCGTTTTAGGCGGCATATTAGAGCTTCGAATCAATCAGGCAAGCCAATGATTATTCATACACGTAATGCCAAAGAAGATACTATTAAGATTATGCAAGAGGAAAAAGCCAAACAAGGTGTAATGCATTGTTTCTCTGAAGATTGGGAAACTGCTCAGATGGCATTGGATTTAGGTTTTTATATTTCTTTTTCTGGTATTATCACTTTTAGAAGCGCTAAAGATTTACGTGAAGTTGCAAAAAAAGTACCAAGTGATAAATTATTAGTTGAAACTGATTCTCCCTATTTAACACCTATGCCTTATAGAGGCGCTTCTAACTTACCAGCTTATAGTTATTATGTTGTTGAGAAGTTAGCTGAAATTCGTGGTGTGAGTATTAATGACATCGCTTGTACAACTACAAGTAATTTTGAACAACTTTTTTTAACATGAATACTATCTTTCAAACTATTGATGAATTTTCACAGGGTCAACGTTTGGATAATTATTTATTTAAAACACTTAAAGGCGTTCCTAAATCTCATATCTATAGAGTTATTCGTAAAGGCGAAGTACGTGTTAATAAAGGTAGAAAAAAATCAGAATATAAATTAAACTTAGACGACATAGTTCGTATTCCACCAATTAAAGTGTCTACAACTAAGTTTATGCATACTTCATATGGTTTAAAAAAAATATTAACCAATTCTATTTTATATGAGGACAAAGGGTTACTTATTATTAATAAACCAAGTGACCTTGCGGTGCATAGTGGTTCTGGTGTTAATGTTGGTGTTATTGAAGCGCTTCGGCAAATGTATAAAGAACCTATTGAACTGGTACACCGATTAGATAGCGCTACTTCTGGGGTTCTGTTAGTTGCTAAAAAGCGTCTAGTGTTAAAAAATTTGCATGAGCAACTGAACCAACATACCATAGAAAAAAATTATATAGGCTTGGTGAAAGGGGTGTGGTCAAAAAAATTACATACTATTGATGCACCCCTATATAATAATTCAAGATATACAAAGGTAGATGCTAAAGGTAAATATTCAGTTAGTCATTTTCATCCACTTAAAAATTTTAGTACTGATAATTTTGCTGCTTCATTGGTTAATATTAGCATTGAAACTGGTCGTACTCATCAAATCCGTGTACACGCAAAGTACGCTGGACATGCGCTTGCTTATGATAATAAATATGGAGATAAAGAATTTGACAGGCAAGTAAAATTCAAAGGCCTAAAAAGATTATTTTTGCACTCGAATCAACTTATTTTTATTAATCCATTGACTAGTGATATTCAAAAAGTGAATGCACCTTTGCCGGTTGAATTAGAAGATTTCTTAGTTAGATTATGAGTTTTAATTTTAAGAGTACTTCTTTTGTGGCATATTTACGTCTAATGCGTTTGGATAATCCAATTGGTATTTATTTATTATTATGGCCAACATTATGGGCGTTATTTTTGGCATCAGAGGGGTTCCCTAATTTAAAATTATTATTAATTTTTGTTTTAGGTGTTGTCTTAATGCGATCAGCAGGTTGTGTGATTAATGATTATGCAGATAGATATATTGATAAACTAGTAGAACGTACTAAGCATAGACCTATTGCCTCAGGTGAAATTCATCATAGATCTGCACTTAATTTTTTTGTATTATTAATTATGTTGGCATTTTTATTGGTATTATTAACTAACTGGCTAACTATCAAACTTGCTATGATTGCGGCGTTATTAGCAATTTTGTATCCATTTACTAAGCGTTGGACTTATTTTCCACAATTTGTGTTAGGCTTAGCATTTGCGATGAGTGTATTAATGGCTTTTTCAGCAACCCTTAATGAGATTCCAATTACTGCTTGGTATGTATTTGCAGCAACAGTTGTTTGGACAGTAATTTATGATACGATGTACGCCATGGCTGATCGAGAAGAAGATTTAAAAATTGGGATCAAATCAAGTGCTATTTTATTTGCAAAATTTGATAGATTAATCATTGGAATTTTACAAATTATATTTTTGCTAATTTTGATAAAAATATCAAATGTTTTTAATTTGACTATTTCTTATAATGTTACGTTATTTTTAGTTGTATTATTAATGATTTATCATCAATATTTGATTAAAAATAATGATAATTATTCTTATTTACACGGATTTTTACATAATAATTATATAGGTATGGTAATTTTTATAGGGATTATGTTATCTGTTGTATTATAGATATTCTAATGAATTAAATAATACTAAAAAATTTGTAGATGGTAATTCTTGACTGGTCAAATAAATTAAGCTTGATTGATACTTGTAATCTTGTAAGATTCATATTAATTATAAGGTTGTTTGACTTTGTATAGGTTGTATAGATTTAAAGATATGATTAATTTTTATGATATTAATTTAGTTAGACAGTACAGTTGGTATCTATATTAAACATTATTAAAGTTATATTACTGAGAAGGTACTTATTGTTAAATTAATAGTAATTGGCAGGTATTTAAAGAAAATAGCAACAAAAAAAGATATTAGTATTCATAAAAATCTTAGTTTTGTGTAGGTTAACTTAGTTACAGAATAAATATAAGATTAAGTTTAGTATTAAAATCAAAGAAGGTTTATTGGTTTCTTATATGCCTCGTAAAAGCTCATTTATACCGATTTTATAACGTGTTTTTGCATCGACTTGTTTAACAATAACTGCGCAATAAAGTGAATAAGTACCGTCTTTACTTGGTAGGTTTCCAGGTACAACTACTGAACCAGCAGGAATACGTCCATATGTGATTTTATTTGTTTTACGATTGAATATTTTTGTGGATTGCCCAATATAAACACCCATTGAAATAACAGCACCTTCTTCAACAATCACACCTTCTACGATTTCTGACCTAGCCCCGATAAAACAATTATCTTCAATAATCGTCGGACTTGCTTGTAATGGTTCCAATACTCCACCGATACCAACCCCTCCTGATAGATGTACATTTTTACCGATCTGAGCGCATGATCCCACTGTTGCCCAAGTATCTATCATTGTGCCTGAGTCTACATAAGCACCAATATTAACATAACTTGGCATCATTACTGTATTTTTAGCAATAAAAGATCCGCATCGCGCACTTGCTGGTGGAACTATACGTATACCAGCTTTATTGAATTCATCTATTGACATGTTAGCAAATTTAGAAGGTACTTTATCGAAGTATTGAGTGAACCCCCCTTTCATAGGTATATTTTCTTCCAATCTAAAAGATAACAAGACTGCTTTTTTCAGCCATTCGTTAATCTTCCAATCACCTACACTTTTCTGTTGTGCAATACGTGCTTTACCAGAATCAAGTAAATGAATGGCGTCAGCAACGGCCTGTTTTACTTCTATATTGACTGTTTGTGGATTAAGATTAGCTCTATCTTTAAAGGCTTTTTCAATAATATTTTTCATGTTAAATTCTACCTCAATAAATTAAGAATTATATCAGTAATTATGCATTATTGATAAGTGGTAGATGTAAATTGTTGTATTTCTTGATAAAAATTAAGAAAAAATTAGGATTAATGATATGATACTTAAAATATAAAACTCCTCCTATAAAGAGGTAAAAGATGAAAGATAAGAAAATCCAAGTAGAAAATTTATATGAAGATGGTGAGTTATGGGTGCAGAATCTAGGAGATAAAACCATTCATGCAAAACGTATGAATGGAAAATTCCGTAATTTAAAATGGTTAGCTATTGTTGTTTGGGTGCCATTTTTTATGGGCCCATATTTTACTTGGAACGACAAACAGGCTATTTTATTTGATATAGATAACAGGCAATATCACTTATTTAATATTACTATTTTCCCACAAGATATTTGGATGTTGACTATGGTATTACTATTTTTGTCTATTTTACTTGCAATAATGACCGCTGTTTTAGGTCGGATATTTTGTGGTTATTTTTGTTTTCAAACAATTTGGACAGATATTTTTACCAAAATAGAGCAATGGGTTGAAGGTACACCAGTACAACGTCTAAAATTAGATAAAGAACCAGTGAGTTTTAATAAACTTAGACTCAAGTTAGTAAAACACTCTATTTGGATAGCAATTGCACTTTTCTCTGGTGTTACTTGGATGTTGTATTTTGGTGTTACTTGGACTGATTATGTTAAGGGTGAGATTACCTCTACAACTATGGTTATCACTGCTATTATTTCATTTGGTGCTTATGTATTTGCTGGATTTATGAGAGAGCAAACTTGTTTGTGGATTTGTCCATATGCGCGTATTCAGGGGGCTATGATTGATGAACAGAGCATTTTACCAACTTATGATTATTATCGTGGCGAGCGTCGTGGCAGACTTAAGAAAGGTAAGTTTGTCAAAGGTTTTGGTGATTGTATTGATTGTCATCAGTGTGTTGCTGTTTGTCCAACAGGTGTTGATATTCGAAAGGGCCAAGAATATGGTTGTATTACTTGTGGGCTATGCATTGATGCTTGTGATTTAGTGATGGAAAAAGTTGGCAAGTCTAAAGGTTTGATTTGCTATACCTCCTTAGCTGAGATGAAATCTAATAAGCCAGTTAAGGTGTTTTATAAACGCCCAAGGGTTATTATTTATGCTTCAGTATTATTTTTGGCATTATCAATATTGGTTTATGGTATTTTAAATCTTGTACCAATGGATTTAAAAGTACTACATGATAGACAACCATTATTTGTACAGCTTTCTGATGGCTCTATTCGCAATAAATACGAACTTAAAGTTATGAATAAGACAGATAAAATTATGCCAATTAGTATTAGTTTTAGCAGTAAAATTAAAAATCTAAAATCTAAAAAATCGTTCAAGACAGTGATGATTCCAAGTGGTAATGTTAAATCTATTTATGTTTATTTAATAGCTTTAGAAAGTGATGTAGGTTCTGATAATAATGTTATATTTGTGGTTAAAAGCGAACAGGTTACTTTAGAATATAAAACTTTATTTTTTACGTCTAAGAGTATGTAATGAGTATTCATAAAAGTCCAATAATGATGATTATGCTAATACTTTTTATTATTTTAGTGGGCGCAACTGTCTATCGAATTATTATTGCACTTGAAACTCATCCAGGATTGGTAGTAGAAGATGCGTATTCAAGTGGTCAACGCTATGCAATAACATTAAATCACAAAAATCAATTAGCAGAGCTTGGCTGGGTATTAAATCTTGTCACTCCAGAAGCGGTAACTCATAATATTAAACAAATTTACACGGTTAATAGTACACAGCATGGTAAGACTTTGTCAGATGCTTTGGTTATAGCATATTTTTATCGTCCTTTAGAAAAAGAACACGATTTTTCTATTAATATGGTATTTCGTCAAGGAATTGATCAATACCAAGCATATATAATATTACCTTTAAAAGGACGTTGGGATTTGGTGGTTGAAGTGGTTAAAGAGGGATTAGTGCAAAGAGCTTCTAAAAAATTATTTGCTCAATAGTTTCAATTTTATTAGGTTGTAATTAGTTAATAGATTCTTCTTTTAAATTCTTTTAATAAAAATCTTAAAAGATTGAATTAATAATAATATGTATTACTATGGTTGATTTACATTTAAGAGTATTTATAAATTATCGCTTTTTGCTCTTTATTGGTATCGCTTTTTGCTATTTCTTTTATTTAAAGCGATATAGAATTTATCAACACTTTTTTTATTGTTATCAAAATAATAATTAAATAATTTTTTCAATAGCAACAATCTTAATAAAATTGTTGCTATTGAAAATGAAATACAACCATAATTTTTATCCATATCAGGATAAAATAAATTTAGAAAACCTGAATATATTAAGCTAAATAAATATTGAATACTAAGTCTGATAAAATCTAATAGATATTTTCATTATAAACAGTAAACTTATTGACTACAAAAAACATTATTATGGATTCAATTATTTAGAATGGTTTAACTATTGTTGTAGGTTATGAAAAACAATTATTAAAAATACCATGATCGTTGGTGTTGGCTATGACAATTATAATAATAATAACAAATGAAATAAGTGGGACTATACTTTCAAAATATGAACCTCCTTTTATTTGTTATTATTAATACTTATGTTCATGATTATGATGATGTTCATAAGTAGCCATTAGTTCATCTATTTGGTCAGCAAATAGATCATTAAATTGCGCATCTTTTAAAATAGTATCTGGTCTCCCTATGCAACAAATATGGTGGTATAGGCATAAGACTTGGGTTGATTCTTTCATTACTCTATGAAGGTCGTGTGATACCATAAGTACAGAACAATTTTGTTGTTTATGAATATCTTGAATGAGTTTATAGAGATGTATTTGACCACTTACATCAAGGTTTTGAGTAGGTTCATCAAGGATTAAGACATTTGGCTTTGCAAGTAAGGCACGTGTTAGTAGTACACGTTGCATTTCACCACCAGATAAATTTTTTAATGCTAAATGTAGTAATTTTTCAATACCTGTGAGTGTGGTTGTATTTTTTAAGAACTTGGCGTCAATTTTTTGGTTAAGTTTGAGAAAATCAACCACTGAAATTGGGATAAACTCATTAGGAATGAATTTTTGTGGTGTGTAGCTTAGTCTGATATGTTTAGATTTTTTAATCTTGCCATTGTCAGGAGTAATTAGCCCAAGTAGAATTTTAATTAATGAGCTTTTTCCAGCACCATTTGGGCCAATTAAGGTAATGAATTCTCCTATTTTTAATTCAAAGCTAACGTTATCAAGCACTTTTTTACCATTATGGCTAAGACTAATATGATTCGCACTAATAAGGATTTCTGACATGGAGTAATAAGGATTACTGACTAGCTTTTATTTTATACGTATAATCGTCTTTGTGTTTAAAAATTGATAAAACATGGAATTTTATGCCATATAAACTAATTTTAATGGATGGCTCTGCTTTTTTATTCAGAGCTTATTTTTCTACGTTAAAGCAGAACTTAACTAATAAAAATGGATTTCCTACAGGTGCTATGTTCGGTGTTATTAATGCTATAAAAAGTCTTCAAAGGAAGTACCAAGAGGCTAGAATAATTATTATATTTGATGCGAGAGGTAAAAATTTCAGGCATGATATTTACCCACAATACAAGGCGAATAGAAAACCAACTGATAGTGGATTGGTGGTTCAAATTGAACCTTTGCATGAGATGATTCAAGCCATGGGTATTCATCTTATATGTGTGTCCAAGGTTGAGGCAGATGATGTAATTGCTACTTTAAGCTGTTATGCTAATCAAAATAATATTAAGACTATTATTGCAAGTGGTGATAAAGATTTAATGCAGTTAGTGGGTACGAATATTTCGCAATTAGATATGAAAGGTATTTTGCATGACCGCCAAAGTGTGATTGAAAAAATTGGTGTTGCACCAGAGAAAATTTTAGATCTCTTAGCCTTGACTGGTGATAGTATAGATAATATTCCTGGTGTACCTAGTGTTGGTCCTAAAACAGCTATTAAATGGCTACAAATTTATAGTGATATCTTAGGAATCAAGGAAAATGCAATGCAGATTAAAGGAAAAGTGGGTGAAAAACTACGTGATAATTTTGATCTTTTAGATTTATCTTATCAACTAGTTAAGCTTAAATTTGATGTAGTGTTGCCTTGTAATATTTTATATGATGATCCAGTGAAAAATATTGATAAATTGGCTGATTTATATCAGCAATATGGTTTTTTTATGTGGTTAAAACAATTAGATAATGTGTCTGTATTAAAGCAAAAAAGTATTCAGGTTATGGGAACAGATACAGGAATTAATAATTCGGTTGATATTCTTAAAGGTTATTCACAGACATTAGTATTAGATTTGGATCTATTTAATACAATAGTTGGTCGTCTTAAAATCTTAAAGACATTTGTATTTAGTTTAGAAGCTACTTCTCTAGATTATATGAATGCTTCTATTGTTGGTTGGGTATTTTTAATTAATAAGGATAGTTTTTATGTGCCTGTTGGTCATAATTATTTAGATGTACCAAAGCAGTTGAATTTTAATAATGTGCTTAATCAACTAAAGCCAATTTTAGAGGATGTGTCTATTAGTAAAATTGGACAAAATTTAAAATACGATGCACATATTTTATCTAATTATAAAATTGATTTGAAAGGCATTAGTGATGATATTATAGTGAAATCCTATTGTTTAAATTCAGTTGCTACAAGGCATAATATGAATGATTTGAGTGAATATTATTTGAATTATCAAGCCATTCATTTTGATGATATATTAGGTAAAGGTAAAAAACAAGTTACTTTTAATCAAGTTAATGTGGAAATTGCTCTTCTTTATGTTTGTGAAAATGTGATAGTTACAAGTTTATTAAATCATATTTTAGATGAAGAAATTGCTCAATATCCTAGATTAGTTAAATTGTATCAGAATCTAGAATTGCCATTGATTAAAGTTTTATTATGCATGGAACGTAATGGTGTTGAATTAGATGCGAACGTACTAAGTATTCAGCAGTTAGATATTACGCAACAAATGGAGGATATTCAGAATCAAGTATTTGAACTGGCAGGCAATGTTTTTAACCTTGAATCTCCTAAACAAATTCAACGAATTTTATTTGAGTCTGAAGGTTTAGGCCTAATTCCTTTGAGAAAAACGCCTAAAGGCGTACCTTCTACTAATGAAGAGGCTTTAAAACTTTTAGACCATCCGGTGGTAGATCTAATATTAAGTTATCGAACATTAGTGAAACTTAATTCTACTTATCTTGAAGTACTTCCAAGTAAGATTGATTTAAATACGCATAGACTTCATACTTCTTATAATCAGGTAGTAACTGCTACAGGTCGGTTATCATCAAGTAATCCAAATTTGCAAAATATTCCTATTTTCTCTAAACAAGGTTCATGTATTCGTGATGCATTTATTACAGGTAAAGACAATGTTATTATTTCCGCTGATTACTCACAGATTGAATTAAGGATTATGACACAATTGTCCAAAGATCAAAACTTATTAGAAGCTTTTAATAATGATAAAGATATACATAGCGAAACCGCATCAACTATGTTTAATATACCAATTGATGAAGTAACATCAGAATATCGTAGGCGCGCTAAAGTGATTAATTTTGGTTTGATTTATGGTATGAGTGTATTTGGATTAGCAAAGCTAATTGGTGTATCTAGAACAGAAGCAAAGCAATATATGGATACTTATTTTGATAAGTATCCTAGTGTGCTACATTATATAGACAATATCAAAGAAATTGCAAAAATACAAGGTTATGTTGAAACTATTATGGGTAGACGTTTGTATTTACCACAAATTAATGCCAAAAATAAAATGTTACAACAACATGCACTTAGAACTGCTATTAATGCTCCCATGCAAGGTTCTTCAGCAGATATAATTAAAAAATCCATGCTTGATGTTTATACATGGATTGGACAAGATAATCCAGATATTAGAATGATTATGCAAGTACATGATGAGTTGGTATTTGAGGTGAGTGCGTCAAAAGCTGATGAATTTTCCCGTAAAATACAAGCTTTAATGGCCAATGCTTATTTATTGGATATTCCTCTTAAAGTAGATGTAGGGATTGGCAGCTCTTGGAAAGAGGCACATTAATGATTTAATTTACAAGTTTTATTTTGTTATGTTGTTTCTTGATTTTAATCAGTCATTTATGTTTGTTATACTCCTTTGTAAAAAAAATAGTAAATTAGCAAGGTTCTTGTAAAAATATAGATTGACTTATTTATTAAATCAAATAATTATTTTAATTTAGAAGGTGAATTTTTAGAGTTATAGGCCGAAAAGGTTTTGAGGTAAAATCATAATTATCATTTACAAGAATGACAGTTTTACGTCAAAGATATAAAAAAATATATATAATCAATTAAAATGAGTAAAAATACTACCATTTCAGATAAAATAACTTTAAAAATATTAATAATTTTTGCTTAAATTGGTATCGATATATTTGGATATTTAGAATTTTTTCTATTGTATTGTATTGCTTATTTCTTTGTAGTTTATCTAATGTTTATAATGCATAATATTGGAAGGATTATTCATGGTTTATAAATTTAACACATAAAGTAGAATTGATAGCAAAAGAATGCTGAAGCGATTATTTTTTGCATTCAGAAAGTACAGAAGATAATTATGAAACAACGATTAAAACAATTGCTAATACAATCTTTAGAAGTATTAATCGACAATAATATACTTGAAAGTATACCTGAGAATATTCGTATTGATCATTCTAAAGATAAAATTCAAGGAGATTTTGCTTCTAATATTGCGATGTTATTGTCTAAACAAGCGCAGTGCCACTCCAAAGTATTGGCACAAAAAATTAAAGCTAATTTTCCAGACTCTGTTGATGTGGAAAAGATTGAGATTGTAGGTCCTGGTTTTATTAATTTTTTTATGTCGCAGAGTTCGAACGCTTTAGTGGTAGAGGATATTATTAAGCAAGGTGGGAATTATGGTTTGTCTAATATTGGTATGGGACAACGAGTTTTATTGGAATTTGTTTCTGCTAACCCAACAGGCCCACTTCATGTAGGACATGGTCGTGGTGTAGCATATGGTGCAGCGATTGCTCATCTTCTACGTGCAGTAGGTTTTAAAGTTGATTGTGAATATTATGTGAATGATGCAGGTCGGCAGATGGATATTTTGGCGATTTCGGTTTATTTACGCTATGTTGAAACTAAACAATTTCCAGATAACGGCTATAAAGGGGATTATATTTTTGATATTGCTAAAAAAATTAGTGGTGTCAAAAAACTTGATATTTTTACTAATACTTGTAAAGATACATCCGAATGGAAGGTTCAAAAAAATAGTATCGACAAGGAAAAATATATTGATGATTTGATTGCTAATTGTAAGTCCCAATTAGGAAGTGATTATAGAAAAGTTTTTGATTTTGCGATTAATAGTATTTTGAGTGATATTAAGATTGATTTAGCTGATTTTGGTGTTGAATATTATCAGTGGTTTTCTGAACAGTCTTTAGTGGATAGTGGCTTGAGTAAAGAAATTGTTAAAAAATTACAAGATTTAGGATATATTTATGAAAAAGGAGGCGCTCTTTGGTTTAGAACTACTGATTTTGGTGATGATTTAGATCGTGTTGTAGTTCGTGATAATGGAATACATACTTATTTTTCCTATGATATTGCCTATCATTTTGGAAAGTTTGAACGTGGTTATGATAGGATTATTAATATTTGGGGTGCTGACCACCATGGTTATATCGCAAGGGTGAAGGCATCAATTAAGGCGCTTAATTATAATCCTGATAAGTTGGAAATCTTATTGGTACAGTTTGTTAATCTTTTTAGGGGTGGTAAAAAGGTTTCTATGTCAACCCGTAGTGGTTCGTTTATTACTTTAAAGGAATTGCGTGAAGAAGTGGGTAATGATGCAGCACGTTTTTTTTATATTTTGCATAAATCAACACAGCACATGGATTTTAACCTAGATTTAGCCAAATCAAAAAGTAATGAGAATCCAGTATTTTATATTCAATATGCTTATGTACGTATTTGTTCAGTTTTAAAACAAGGTAATCCTGTTATGGTAGATATTGATCTATTAGTATTAAATAATGAGTTAGAAATTTTATTAATTAAAGAACTTAATCGCTATAAAGATATCTTACAGTCATCTGCACTTAATTATGAGCCACACGTATTAGCTTGTTATTTACGTAAATTAGCTGGATATTTTCACAGCTATTACAATAATAGTGAGTTTTTGGTAGATGACGATAAATTGAGGAATTCAAGGTTATTGCTCATTACAGCAGTTCAGCAAATATTGGCGAATGGTTTAAATTTATTGGGAATTAGCACACCTAATTCAATGTGAATGATCAAAAACAAAGGAGACAAGCATTAGACGTTAGTCAATCTTTTATTATTCAAGCGCCTGCTGGCTCAGGGAAAACAGAGTTATTAACGCAACGTTATTTGAAATTATTATTAGTCAGCACTTCGCCTGAGAGTGTGATTGTGATGACCTTTACTAAAAAAGCGGTGAGTGAGTTGACCACTCGAGTGATTGAATCATTAGGATTGGCTCAAGGAAATCGACCAAAAGATCCACATAAACAAATTATTTATGATTTAGCTTTTCAAGTATTAGAAAGATCTAAGGCGCTTGATTGGCAATTATTAAACACACCTGAGCGATTTAAGATTTTAACGATTGATAGTTTGTCAAGTTTGATTACCAATCGTTATCCAAGTAAAAATCAATTAGTGCCTAAGAAAGTTATATCGCAAAATTGGGCACGATATTGTATGTATTTTCAGGCCGCTAAGCAAACTTTATTAGCGATCGATGAACTTGAATATCAAGATAGTGTTGAGTCGATTCTTTTATATTTGGATAATAATGTTGATAGATTTTATCAGTTGGTTACGGATATGTTGGCTAAAAGAGATCAGTGGATTTTGAAATTGTATCAAGATGGTACGCTTAATATTGAAACTTTGCGGTTAAGTTCTGAAAAGGTTATTATTCAACATTTATTTTTGTTAAAAAATGAAGTAGAATATTATTTTGATCCAACTTTTTTTAAATTGTTAGAATATAATTCTAAGCTAGAATTTGCTCAGATTAAAGGCGTTCCAGATGCCACTATTAAATCGCTAGAAGTTTGGAAAAATTTGAGTAGGTTATGTTTGACTGTGCAAGGCAAGTGGCGTTCATCATTGAATAAAAATAATGGTTTTCCTACAGAGTTAAAAATGCAAAAACGTGCTATTATCAAAATATTTCAATCCTTGTCTAGTCATCAACAATTAAGAGAGTTATTAGCAGGTGTTGAACAATTACCTGATATTAATTTTTCAACTGATCAAATTAATGCTCTGCAAGATATTGCACAAGTATTAAAGTTGGCTGTTTCTCAATTGAAAATTTTATTTGATGTTAACCAAACGCATGATTTTATTCAAGTCTCCTTGGATGCAGATCAGGCTTTAGATGAATATCATGTCAGTGATATAGCGTTATTCTTGGATAATAAAATCCAGCATATTTTGATTGATGAGTTTCAAGATACCTCAGTTATACAGTTCTCTTTATTAGAAAAATTAATTGCCAACTGGCACTCAGGTGATGGAAAAACACTATTTTTAGTAGGTGATCCTATGCAGTCTATTTACTTATTTAGGCAATCTCAGGTGGGTTTATTTTTGCAGGTTAGAGCACGAGGAATTGCTAATATTAAGCCTGAATTTTTACAACTTTGTACTAATTTTCGTTCCTCTCAATCTGTGGTTGAGGGAAATAATAAAATATTCTCAAAGATATTTCCTAATCAGGAAGAGGTTTATAAGGGCGCAATTAAGTATGATTATTCAAAGGCTTATTCTACGGATAAAAGTAAAAGAGCTATTAATTTTTATCCATTTGCATATAAACGTTATGATTTTGAGGCACAACAAGTATTAAAAATCATTCAGAATAATCCAACAAAAGAGATTGCTATTTTAGTTAGAAATCGTTCACATTTAAATAATATTGTGCCTGTTTTAAAGCAGGCTAACATTAAATTTAATGCAGTGAAAATACTTCCATTAAAAGATGACTTATTTACCCGTGATTTGCTTAGCTTAACTCGTGCATTAATATATTTAGGTGATAAACTTGCTTGGTTAGCTATTTTAAGAGCTCCTTGGTGCGGATTGTTGTTAGAAGATTTACTTGTATTATCACAAAATAATGAACGTGTTATCTTTGATCTTATTCGGGATGATCAGATATTACAAGATCTGAGTTCAGATGGACGTATTCGTGTGGATAATTTTGCCAATGTTTTAGGTGATATTGTTAATCAACAATCTAGATTTAGTTTTACTCAAGTACTTGAATTTGCAATTAATCAATTAGTCCCTCCAAATTCTTTATCTGTTAAACAGTCTATGATTAAAATGCAGTTCTTGCAAATTATTTATGACTGTGAGTTTGAGCAACAGTTGGATATTGAAACTATTAATCAAATGTTAGATGAATTGTATACACCTAGTGTGAATGTATTGAATGCACGAATTAAGTTAATGACTATTCATGAAGCGAAAGGTTTGGAATTTGAATTGGTGATTATTCCTGGGTTGGGAAGAATGTCACAAAATAATAAATCACCTATCATTCACTTACAAGAATTTAGTAATCAGTCTTTATTATTAGCGCCGATAAGATCTTATACACAATTAAATGATAGTTGTACTTATGTTTATTTAAAGCATATTAAATCACAACAAGATAGGTTTGAAACCATGCGTTTATTGTATGTAGCTATGACACGTGCAAAATATAAAATTCATTTATTAGCAACATTAAGTCAAAGTAATCAAGCTACTAGAAATACTTTTTTAAAATTATTAGAACCTATATTTCAAAACCAGTTTAACCAGATCAAGCCATCAGTTATTGAAGATAATAAACAACCCATCCGAGCGCCAGAGTTAGTACGTTATATTAAGCCTATAGAATATAATATTTTGCCTGATAGAAGTAAGAAAAAAATGAACTTTCAGCTTAATGTTGATTTGCAATATAAAAGCTTACTTGGTACTTTATTACATCAATATTATGCAGATGAATTGTTCGTGCCAGATAGGCAAAATATAAGACTAAGATTAGTTGAATACGGTATTGGTAATATGGATATAGATGATTCTATAGACTTTATTATTAATATGCTTAATTTAACGAAGCAAGATAAATATTTTTCGTGGTTGTTTAAACAAAGGGTATCAACTCAGGTTGAAGTAGAATTTATTAATGATAAACGTAACATTATTATTGATAGATTATTTATTGATAAAGGTACTTTGTGGGTTATTGATTTTAAAACTGAAAGACAAGCAAATAATGAGTCAATAGTACAATTTATACAAAGGCAAAAAATTAAACATAGCCATCAATTATTATTTTATAAAGATGCTTTATCAGAATGTTATTCAATGGAGGTAAGGTGTGCTTTATATTGTCCAGCAGTACAAGAATTGATTAGAATTAGCTAAATATTTTTTTCTTTTATTTTTTAATATTGCTTAGTTGATATGAAATTCATATTATGTTTTTCGACTAAATATATATAAGCTATAACCAATACGGAGAACATGATTTAACGGTTTTTATATTGGTTTTTAATAAATTTTTTAGTTTTTCTAAAACCATTTCACTTATGATAAGTTTATACTTAATAGTATTATACTTAGTAATATTTTTATTAAATGCATTGTCAGTAATTTGTAATAAATATTGGGTGGATAAAGTGAATAGTGCTAGGTTTTTTATCGAGCATATTTTTAGTTTTTACTAAAATCAATCATTTTTTATGAACTACTATGAGTGATGATTTATTTAGAGTTAACTTATTATTTAGATAAATAAGTTTTTTAACTTGTATCCGAATGAATTAAAAGATTTTTTGGTTTAAGTAGTTTGAAGATAGATGTTTTAAGTTAAATTTATTTTGTGTTCGGTTTTGAATTTAACCTTAATATTTATTTAAAAAGATTAGACACAAGATTAATTTAGTGATATTAAATCAGACTTTAAGTTTAAGTATTGTGTACTAATCTAAATTTATACGAAAGAGTTTATGATTTCTAGTGATAATTTTTAAACAGAGTATTAATCATTGCTACTGCATCACATCCAGCATCAAAAGCTTGTTGTTGGTTGTAAAGGTCAACACCACCAATACCAACAATTGGTATGTGTAATAGTTGTTTTGCTTTAGTAATTAGATTAAGTGGGCAATATGATGCATTGGGTTTTGTTTTAGAATCAAATAGCGCGCCAAAGGCTACATAATTAGCACCTTGCTTTTGAGCTTGAAATGCTAAATTAATATCATTATAGCAAGATATACCAATGATAGAATCAATACCTAATTGCTGTCTTGCTTGTTGTATTGAACCATCATCTTTTCCTAAATGTACACCATCAGCATGGACTTTTTTTGCTAGATTAATATCGTCATTTATTATAAATAAAGTATTATGAGCTAAACATAGTTGACGTAATACATATGCCTCTTTGAGTTTTATATTGTCGTTATTAGTTTTGTGTCGATATTGGAGTATACTAATCTGATGTTTAGTAATGACCCATCTTATTAGAATAGAATTGAGTGAAGCGTCTGGGGTTATTGCATATATATGGCTAATTTCTTTATTAAATACCATGTTTGACTCTCGGTTAAGACATAGTTTGTTAAGTGTAGTTTTTATAATAGCAATAATTGCTATTATATGGTTTTTTATAGGATTATTTTTGGTTTCATGTTCTGTCCAGGAAGATAAACAGAAAGAACTATTAATACATGATCAAACTTCTTTTGAAGAAGTGACCTATCTTGAAAAAATTGATAATTTTTCTTTACAGGTGTTTGATGCTAAAGCAGAATTATCATATTTCGTTAAAGCTAAAAGCTATTTTAGTTTTAAAGACTCCCCAGCACTATTAATAGAGCCGAAAGTATCATTTTATGATTTAAAAGGTAATAAAAATTATGTATTAAATTCTCAACGTGCTCATTATGTTAACAATAGTGGAATTAAGTTTAAAGGGGAAGTTGGTATTCATTCTTGCAATGGACTTAATCATAAGATAAATACAGAAGAATTATTAGTCGGTTTTGAGACTAGAGACTTGATGAGTAAGAAACAAGTAACTTATTTAGGTGAAACCGTCAAGATTATATCTCAAGGTATACAGATACGAGCTAAAGATGATATAATAAAGTTAGTAGGTAATATTAAGATTAATCAAAGTGATGGTCAACAAATTTTGACTAAAGACTTGTATATTAATCAAATTGAAGGTCAAAAACATTTTTATTCAAAAAATAAAATTGTTTATATATTTCAGAAAGATAAGATTTATGCTGATGGTGTAGATATAAATGAACAAGAACAAATTATAGAATTATTAGGTAAAGTAAGAATTATAAAAGACTCTGGTTCTAAGATTAGTACTAAAGATTTGTCTATTGATCAATCAAATAGTTTGGAAATATATAGAACTAAAGAAAAAGTGCACTACCAATCTGATACTGCTGATATTCATGCTGTTGGTATGATTTATGATGTAATTAAGCAAAAAATAAAGTTGATAAGTGATGTGGTGGGGATACTATAAATAAGATTAATTTTTAATTAAAAGTCTCTGTAAAAATTTTTATATTATCAATAATCCAAACTAAATTAGTCCTATTTTAAGGACGCTAGTATTTAAATATAATTTATATGACTGAAGAAGAACCTGCACATCTTAAAGATAAAGCATATCTCGTATAGGATTTTAGCACTAAATATAGTTATATTTTTTATTATTCCTGCTTAGATATTATTAATTTATATATCTATAGGGGTATGTTTAAATATCCCCATAGAGTGATATAGGTAAAAATGACCATAGGTATAATTTTTGGTTTTATATTGAATATAGGATTATAATATGTCAAAACTAGTTCCTCCACATGGAGGTGACAAATTAAAGCCTTTAGCTTTAGAAGGTAAATCTCTAATATCTGAGGTAGAAAAAGCAAAATTACTACTAAAAGTTATCTGTTCTTCAAGAGAAGTTGGTGATATTATTATGATGGGTATTGGTGGTTTTACCCCGTTAGAAGGCTTTATGGATAATGTAAATTGGCAAAGTGTATGTGATAATATGACCATGTCAAGTGGTTTATTCTGGCCAATCCCTATTACTTTGTCTACTAATAATGAAGATATTAAGCAGGGTGATGAGGTTGCTTTGGTTAATGGAGAAACGAATGACATTATTGCTACTATGGTTGTCAGTGAAAAGTATTCGATTGATAAATCTTATGAGTGTAATACTGTTTATAAAACAACTGAAATGGCGCATCCAGGAGTTGTGATGGTAATGGCTCAAGGAAAATACAATCTTGCTGGTTCTATCAAGGTATTATCAGATGGTAATTTTCCTAAAAAATATGGCAACTTATACATGACTCCTATGGAAACTCGTGCTTATTTTTATGATAAAGGTTGGAAGACAATAGCAGCATTTCAAACACGTAACCCAATGCACCGTTCACATGAATATTTAACTAAGATTGCAGTTGAGATTTGTGATGGTGTTATGATTCACTCAGTATTAGGTGGTCTTAAGGATGGAGACATTCCTGCTGATGTACGTTCAGAGGCAATTTCAGTATTAATTAAAAATTATTTTGTAGATAATACAATCTTACAATCTGGTTATCCATTAGATATGCGTTATGCAGGCCCTCGTGAAGCATTATTACATGCATTATTCAGACAAAATTATGGCTGTTCACATCTTATCGTTGGTCGTGATCATGCCGGTGTTAATGATTATTATGGTCCATTTGATGCACATAATATATTTGATGTGATTGCTAATGATGCGTTAGTGATAAAGGCGTTAAAGTTTGATTGGACATTCTGGTGTCATAAATGTGGCGGCATCTCTTCAATGAGAACTTGTCCTCATAGCTCAGAAGATCGCGTATTACTATCAGGTACTGAAGTTCGTAAGATACTTTCTGAGAATAAAGAGTTACCAGAGACTTTTTCTCGTCCTGAAGTAGCTAAAGTGTTACAAGTATACTATGCTAGCATTAAAAATGAAGATAAGGTAGAAAAATTGAATAATCATTCTACTCAATAGTGTTGAATATCTTAATTTTGTATATCTAAAGAGATACGCCGTAATATTACCATAAAGCAATAGGTTTGATTTTGTGAGTTAACTTTATGCAAGTATAATAAGTCGAATTTTGACAAAATGCTATTAAGTGTTGAAACAAAAAATAGGGAATGCTAATTAAAAAAAGTTGGCACAATTTAGGATGAGAGTGATTTAACTTAAGGAGAAGAACTAATGATCGATATCAATTCAACACCAATTGCTAGCTTATTAGCAGAAGGTATTTCATATGTAAATATGCAAATATACGTAGTTATTATGATTGCTTTAGTGGTCATTATGACAGTATTAGATTTGTTACATAAGAAAAGTTCAATCTACTTTTTTAGAGCATCAGCAAAATCTGAGAAGGATTTATCTGCTGGTAATGCGCCATGTTCATTGGGTAAAGAAGAAGATAGACTTAAAATATTAAGCGTTAGTGATAAAGTAAATATATTGGCAAGTACGGTTGTAGTAGATATTTCAACAGCTGGTGAATTTAGTAATGGACTTCGTAGATTAGTACATATTTTAACTATGTGGGGTTTTATTTTCTTTAATGTAGCAACTATAATTATTATTTTTGGTGCGCAAGAAACTCAGATGTTAGCACAAGTATGGAATATTGGTGCAATAATGCTATTTATTGGTACATTTTGGTATTGGTTTGGGTTTAAAGTAGACAGTCAAGCAGAAGGTTATTCTTGGACAAGAGTGGTTATTAGAAGAGATATGTTTAGTTTGTCATTAATGGCAACTTCGGTATCTGTGCTAGGTTGGAATATATATGGCGGTGGTACTGGTGTATGGTTCATTTTAGTTATTTTAGCTACTATATCACTCTTTGGTGGTGTATATTGGTCTAAATTTTCTCATATGTTTTTTAAGCCTATTGCTGCATATAATAAGCGAATTATTAAAGCTAATGGTACAAATGAGAACTTGCCTCATGAGACAAGAAATGATGTGTGGCAACAGAACAGACATTCAATGGAGCTTTTAAAAGATGCTCCTATGGATATGGGCCTTGGCATTAAGCGTGAAGCGCCTAAGCATTATTAATATTAATTAAATAAGAAGAGAGGAAAATAATATGCCAACTTTTGTATATATGACTCGTTGTGATGGTTGTGGACATTGTGTAGATATCTGCCCATCTGATATTATGCATATTGATGATAAATATCGTCGTGCTTATAATATTGAACCAAACATGTGCTGGGAATGTTATTCATGTGTTAAAGCATGTCCACATCAAGCAATTGATGTACGTGGTTATGCAGACTTTGCGCCATTAGGACATAGTGTTCGTGTTATTCGTGATGAAGAGAAAGGCACTATTGCATGGAGAGTTAAATTTCGTGATGGACGTGTAAAGAATTTTTTATCACCAATTACGACTCAGCCATGGGGAACTAAGATTCCTGATCTAAGAAATGAGCCTGAGCCTAGTGATGATATGCGTAACTCACAGTTATTAGCATTTGAACCTAAATATATTCGCATGGATGATGGTGATATTCATACATTAGAATCTAATGGCTTGAAATTTAAAGAAGGAGTGTACTACTAATGGGTATTAAAACAATTGTAGAAGATAACATTGATATTTTAGTTGTTGGTGCTGGATTAGGCGGTACAGGTGCTGCTTATGAAGCTAGATATTGGGGTCGTAATAAAAAAATTATAATTGCAGAAAAAGCAAATATTAATCGTTCAGGTGCTGTTGCTCAAGGTTTGTATGCGATTAACTGTTATATGGGTACTCGTTTCGGTGAAAATAATCCTGAAGACCATGTGCGTTATGCGCGTATGGATTTGATGGGTATAGTCCGTGAAGATTTATTGTTTGATATGGCTCGCCATGTTGACTCTGCAGTACATAAGTTTGAAGAATGGGGTCTTCCACTAATGAAGGATCCTAAGAGAGAAGCTATTGGCGCTTATATGCGTGAAGGTCGTTGGCAGATTATGATTCACGGTGAATCATATAAGCCTATTGTTGCTGAAGCTGCAACTAAGCAAGCTGATAAAGTCTATAACCGTATTATGGTTACTCACTTATTAATGGATGATAAGAAAAAGAATCGTGTTGCTGGAGCTGTAGGTTTTAATGTACGTACTGGTAATTACCACGTGTTTAAGTCTAAGACTACTATTGTTGGTGCTGGTGGCGCCTCTAATATTTTTAAGCCTCGCTCAGTCGGTGAAGGTATGGGTCGTGTATGGTATGCACCATGGTCTTCTGGTTCTGCTTATGGCTTGTTGATCGAAGCTGGTGCGAAAATGACACAAATGGAAAATCGTATTGTTCTTGCAAGGTTTAAAGATGGTTATGGTCCTGTTGGTGCATACTTTTTACATCTTAAGACTTATACCCAAAATGGGTATGGTGATGAGTACGAGTCTAAGTGGTTTCCAGCACTATCAAAAATGGTAGGTAAAGAATATTTAGATACAGAAGGTCAACATTTATCTCATAAACCAATTCCAACTTGTTTGCGTAATCATGCATTTATTAGCGAGGTAAACGCTGGTCGTGGTCCAATTCATATGGTAACAATGGAAGCATTTAAAGATCCTCATCTAGAAGAAGTTGGTTGGGAAAATTTCTTAGGTATGACTGTTGGTCAAGCAGTACTTTGGGCTGCAACAGATGTTGATCCTAAATACGAAAATCCTGAATTAACAACTTCTGAGCCATATGTAATGGGTTCACATGCTACTGGTTGTGGTGCATGGTGCTCAGGTCCTGAAGATATTTCTCCTGATGAATACTTTTGGGGTTATAATCGCATGACGACGGTAGATGGTTTGTTTGGTGCTGGAGATACTGTTGGTGGTACGCCACATGCGTTCTCATCAGGTTCATTTACAGAAGGCCGTTTAGCCGCTAAGGCCGCTTGTAAATATATTGATGAAGGTAAAGCAGAAGGTATTGTTGTATCTAATAAGCAAATTGCTGAGCGTAAAGAACAAATTTATAAGCCTTTAGAGAATTATACGATTGGTCGTAATGAAATTGTTGCTGGTACAGTATCTCCAAGCTACATTCTTCCAATGAGTGGATTACAACGTTTGCAAAAGATTATGGATGAGTATTGTGGCGGCGTTACTGTTTCTTATGTAACTAATGATAAGTTGCTTAATATAGGATTGAAGAAGTTATCTATTTTAGAAGAAGATTTAGAACATATTGGCGCAGAAGATCTTC
Organism: Candidatus Vesicomyosocius sp. SY067_SCS001; assembly: GCF_014706615.1. Taxonomy (NCBI): domain Bacteria; kingdom Pseudomonadati; phylum Pseudomonadota; class Gammaproteobacteria; family Pseudothioglobaceae (SeqCode); genus Candidatus Vesicomyidisocius; species Candidatus Vesicomyidisocius sp. SY067_SCS001. The sequence continues at coordinate 101,268 of NZ_CP054877.1, forward strand.
ATCAGTTGATGCGTGGATGGGAATTAAGACACCGTCATCGAACTTCTGAATGTGTGACTCATCATACATTGTTTCGTAAGGAAACTCGTTGGCCTGGATATTATTATCGTGGAGATGCTATGAAATTAGATGATAAAAATTGGCATGTATTAACAGTTTCTCATCGTAATCGTGTTACTGGTGAATATACATTAGAGAAGGCACCTTGTTACCATTTAGTTGATGAAGGGGATGAAAAAGTAGAGGTTTAATTAAAATTTCTATTTTAATTAAAAGACCAATACTCATATGTTGGTCTTTTTTTATTTATCGTGTATTTTAAGAAAAAACGTTTTATTGGAGTTATTGAATCAATGAACATTATTGATAAAACAGATGAGGAAATTTTAGCAATTGCAAATCCAATGTGGAATAATTTAGTTAAATATTCTAATAATGGTAATTACGGTGCTTTTAGTCGTCATTTTTCAGAGGATTTTTTGCGTGGTGCTAATGAAATTGAAATGGGAAAGCAATTTGCTCGTAGTGAATTAACTAAAGGTCTTGAAAAAGGTGCGGGATATTTAGGTATGATTCGCCGTGGTCAATATGTAACTGTGTTGTATAAACAAACTCATTCTAAAAAAGAAGGCGAGTATTTAGGAAGACTGGTGCTTGGTTATGAAGATGATGTGGTTAAAATTTTTGGTACAACAATTTTTTAGAAATTGTGGATAATATTATTAAAGAGTTTAAATATGTTGAGCTGATCTATAAAGTTATTGATAAAAAGACTGGTAATATTTTTTTATCAATTGAGTACCCAGTCGGCTATGTGCATGGTATTAATGATACATTAGGTAAAGAGGTTATTAATGAATTAGAGGGTAAAAAGCAAGGAGATGTTATTGAGGTTGATATTGATGTAGACAAACTCTATGGGATTCGTGATGAATCTTTAGTTTTTATTGATAATATAGAAAATATTCCCCAGAAATATCAGAAAGTTGGTATTAAGATTGTTATGGAGAATTCTAAAGGAGAGTTTAAGGATTTTTTGGTAACTAAAGTTGATGATAAAACAGTTACTATTGATGGTAATAATCCTCTTTGTGGTCGTGAGGTTAAGTTTATTCTTGACATTCATTTGGTTCGTGATGCAACAGATGGAGAGATGGAAGTAGGTGGTATGACAGATGAACATCCAGATATAGAACAATTATTAACAGTGCATTAATGATGAGTATTGATTTTTTAGAATCAGAAATAAAAACCATTCAAAGTGCAGTTAATAAGCGTTGGAAAAAAGAAAATATTAATGTTAATTTAGCTGATATTGAAATTACTAAAGAAGGTGTATTAACACTTATTCCAGCTGCTGTTTGGGAAGATGAAAACTCAACTTTTATTATTTTAAAGATGGGTATATTCTCTTACAAAAGTTTATTTTATTATCTAACTAGTAAGCGTTTTGATACTGGTGTTTCTGAGTATAACGATTTGTATGAATGTGCGAATACATTGTTAAAAGCGCAAGCAGATTTTATTTTAAGTGAACATACTAAAGACTTGAATTTACATAGTCTTAAATAAATATTATTTAAGACTCAAATTTTAAAAAAGACATATTGCATAAGGAATATTAATTTTTACAAAATAGGGATAATCATGATTGCAACAATATTGATAATTTTAATTAATGGATTGATTGCAGGTCCAGCTGTATCTTTATATGGATCTCCTACCGTATCACCAGTAATAGCAGCTTTATGGGCGTCTGATCCCTTTCCGCCAAAGTGACCATCTTCGATGTATTTTTTAGCGTTATCCCATGCCCCCCCACCAGTGGTCATTGATATTGCAACAAAAATACCAGTTGTGATAGAACCAATTAATAATCCACCTAACGCTTCAGCACCTAATAATAAACCAACCATAACTGGAAATACGATTGGTAGGATAGAAGGTAGTATCATTTCTTTAATGGCTGATTTGGTTAACATATCAACTGCTTTAGAATAATCAGGTTTTTGTGTGTAATTCATAATACCTGGTATTTCTTTAAATTGACGACGTACTTCGTTAACAATTCCACTTGCAGCACGACCAACAGCTTCCATTGCCATTGAGCCAAATAAGTAAGGTATCAAGCCACCTAGGAATAAACCAATAATAACTTTGTGATTTGAGAGGTCAAATGGTATATTACTACCAAATTTAATTGAAATTTCATTGGTAAAATCTGCAAATAAAACTAGTGTTGCTAAACCGGCAGAACCAATTGCATAACCTTTAGTTACTGCTTTAGTAGTATTACCAACAGCATCTAAAGGATCGGTAATATTGCGAATTTTTTCTGGAAGTTTAGCCATTTCTGCTATACCTCCAGCATTGTCCGTAATTGGACCATAAGCATCCATAGCCACAATAACGCCTGTCATTGATAACATAGCGGTTGCTGAAATTGCAATAGCGTATAAACCGCCAAGTTCATACGCACCCCAAATACTTGCGCATACTGCAAGGATAGGTAAGGCAGTGGATTTCATGCTTAGGCCAATGCCAGCAATAACGTTAGTGCCATCGCCTGTGAGAGACGCTTCTGCAACATGTTGTACAGGGCTATATTGAGTTGACGTGTAATACTCTGTTACTACAACCATAACAGCTGTTAGTGCTAAACCAATGAGTGATGCGTAGAATAAATTTATTCCCATATTCATGTTATTGGTAATAAAGTAGAAAGTAATTGCAGCTAGTATTGCTGAAATGGTTAGGCCTTTATATAAAGCACCCATGATAGAACCAGTATCAGAAACTTTAACAAAAAAAGTACCTATAATGGATGTAATAATTGAAATTGCCCCTAGAGCTAACGGGTATAAAATAGCATTATCACTTAAGCCTAAAATGCCTGCAAGCATCATAGTTGCAATAATAGTCACTGCATAAGTTTCAAATAAATCAGCAGCCATACCTGCACAATCACCAACGTTATCACCAACGTTATCAGCGATTACTGCAGGATTGCGTGGATCGTCTTCTGGAATACCAGCTTCAACTTTACCAACAATATCAGCACCAACGTCAGCACCTTTAGTAAAGATGCCACCACCTAAACGCGCGAAAATTGAAATGAGTGAACCACCAAATGCAAGACCAATCAGTGCATGTAATGCGTCTTTTTGTGCAATGCCGTATTCAATCATACCGGTGTAGTAACCAGAGACACCTAATAGCGCTAAACCAACAACTAACATACCTGTAACAGCGCCACCCTTAAAAGCAACTTGGAAAGCAGCATTTATACCATTATGAGCTGCTTGTGCTGTTCTAGCATTAGATTTAACTGATACATTCATGCCAATATAACCTGTTATACCTGATAATACTGCACCAACTAAAAATCCAATACCAACTGTGTAGCCTAAAAAGTAAGTAATAATGATAAGTAAGATAGCACCTGCTATAGCGATGGTTGAATATTGACGGTTTAAATAAGCACTTGCGCCTTGTGCGATTGCGTTTGAGATTTCTTTCATTTTGTCATTACCTAAAGGTTGTTTGTTAATCCAGGTAATTGTTAATAAGCCATATAAAACAGCGACAGTTGATGCCGAAATGGCAAGGATAAGAATTATGTCCATTATTTTATTTTCTCCTTTCTAGTTGTGTGTTTGAATTTTATTCAAGGTTGATTATAGTTAATAATTTCCTATATAGTGAAATGATAATTAAAATAATTTTATAGAATAAAACTTATTTTAATTATCATTTAGAGTGTTAATAAATGCTAGTATTTGTTTCAGTATTTATATGATCAAATTTTCCATTATTTAAATATAAACTAAAGTTTTAAGTAGTTTTTAATAAAATTAGGTTTAGCTTGTTAACCGAAAATATTTGAGGTGTAATTATAAGAATTATTGTTGATTGAGTTTTAGGGAATAGTAAACTTTAATTGTTGGTTAATAAACTGTTTTTTTTATTATATTTTGAATATATTTATTTTATTCTCTGATGTTATTTACAAGAAACAGGATGAAATAGTATGTTACTTTTTCTTGCATTATTTTTAATCATAAGAAATTAAACTGTTTAACTTAATTGGGTATAGATACGATCTTTAACTTCATCAAGCGTACCTATACCAATGGCTGCAGCATATTTAGGTGCGCTACTATCCTTATCCATCCAGGATTGGTAGTATTTAACTAGTGGTTGAGTTTGATTATGATATATATCTAGGCGTGATCTTACCGTATTTTCGGAATCATCTGAACGTTGTACTAGTTTTTCGCCAGTAATATCATCAATTCCTTCAATTTTAGGTTGATTATAGGTAACATGGTAAGTACGACCTGATTTTAGGTGAGTTCGACGACCTGACATACGGGCAATAATTTCTTGATCTGGCACTTGAATTTCAATCACAAAGTCAATTTTAACATTATCTTTTTTTAAAACCTCTGCTTGAGTTATTGTACGTGGAAAGCCATCAAATAAAAAGCCGTTTTTACAATCATTTTGTTGTATTCTTTCTTTGACTAAATTAATAATAATATTATCAGAAACTAAACCACCAGAATCCATGATTTTTTTAGCCTCAATACCTAATGGTGTACCTACCTTAACAGCAACGCGTAACATGTCCCCAGTTGAAATTTGAGGTATTGAATATTTATGACAAATATTGGTTGCTTGGGTGCCTTTACCTGCCCCCGGAGGGCCTAATAAAATTATGTTCATTTTTTCCTTGTTTGTTTTTATTTAATGGCTTTATCTTAGGAGTAAAATTTAAACTTCAAATGGAGGTAATTTCTTATCCGCCATTAATTTTTTCATTACTACATAATCAGGTAAACCATTTTTGTATGGTGGATAGTCCTCACCTTCTATAAGTGGTTGTAAATATTCACGACAAGCCTCAGTAATGCCAAAGCCGTCATTAGAAATATAGTTCATAAGCATCGTCTTTTCAATGTTAGCAATATCTTCTAACTTTCCTGAACCAATTTTCCAAGTATAGGGATTATTTGATGTTCGAATAATAGCAGGCATGACTGAGTTTTTACCTTCAAGCGCCATGTTAACAGCTGCCTGACCTAATGCATAGGCTTGTTTAACATCGGATTTTGAGGCTAAGTGACGAGCAGCACGTTGCAAGTAATCTGCAACTGCCCAGTGATACTTATAACCTAAGGCATTTTTGATTAATTTAGCAATAATTGGTGCTACGCCACCAAGTTGAGCATGACCAAAATCATCGTGTGTATTTTGCTCTGATAGGAAACGACCATCTGGCCATTTTGTACCTTCGGATACAACAATTGTACAGTAGCCAAATTCTTTGACATTTTTATCAACTTTATCTAAGAATTTTTTTTCATCAAAACCAATTTCTGGGAATAAAATCACGACAGGGATAGAGTTGTCAACTAAACCACCTGCTGATGCAATCCAACCTGCATGACGACCCATAACTTCAAGGACAAATATTTTAGTTGAAGTTGCTGCCATTGAGGCGACGTCAAAACTAGCTTCCATGGTAGAAACAGCAATATATTTAGCTACTGATCCAAAACCTGGAGAATTGTCTGTAATAGGTAAGTCGTTATCGACTGTTTTAGGTATATGAATAGCTTGAATTGGATAGCCCATTGATTCAGATAATTGAGAAACTTTTAAACAAGTATCTGCTGAATCACCACCACCGTTGTAAAAAAAATAACAAATATTATGCGCTTTAAAAACTTCGATTAGTCTTTCGTATTCTGTTTTGTTTGTCTCTAAAGATTTCATTTTATAACGACAAGAGCCAAAGCCACCAGAAGGTGTGTGTTTTAAGGCTTTAATATCGGTAATAGATTCTTTTGAAGTATCTATTAAGTTTTCAGTTAACGCACCGATAATACCGTTTTTACCTGCATAAACTGTACCGATTTTATTTGAATGTTTACGAGCTGTTTCAATTACACCACAAGCTGATGCATTAATTACAGCAGTAACACCCCCTGATTGTGCATAAAAAGCATTTTTCATTATTTTTCCTTAATTTCTTAAAGTTTTAATAATTATACCTTTAAATTATTGATTTCAATTGAAAATATAAGGAGTAATTTTCCATTTTTGTAAGTGGTTAATTTTAAGAATAAAGCATTTTGAACCACCATGATTACGTATTTTCCCAGCAGCACCAGGGTTAATAATCCAAGGTGTTTTTATTTTATCTATGACTTGTTTGTGAGTATGTCCATAAATGATAATTTTTGAATTGGGATAGGCGGCTCTTAACGAATTATGAGAAGGTTGATGATGTCCATGTTTGTGTCCATGTTCGATAATGATGTTTCCACTTGAAAAACTTAATTTTTCTATTAAATTTAGATGAGTTATGTGTGTGTCATTATTACCTTGGATAGCGATTAATTTTTGTTTAGGTTTAAGTGCTTGAAGGGTTTTCTCATCAATAATATCACCAGCATGAATAATAATATCGCATTTGTTCATCAACTTAACAATGTTGGGATGAATAAATCCATGTGTGTCTGAGAGAATGCCAATTGATGTATTCATCATATGTTAATATTCCTTGATAGGTCACAATCTTGTTCAAAATTTTTGATGTTTAGTAAGTTATTTTATTGATTTTATTAATGTCAATGACAATGCTAATGCCATATTGTTTAGATGAATTTAGCATAGATAAAGAGTTGTCAAAAAAAGATATTTTTGTTTGTTAGACTTATTTTAGTTTTCTATTTTGTGCCAAAATTACTATTCTTTTTTTGTTTTCAATTGGAATGGTGTTCCATGAATGTTAGTAACTAAATAAATGCACTTTCTCCTGTGCCTTCTTGTCTATAAGACATAGTTTATCATAAAAGGATGTATTTGAGTCATATGAACTATATTCTTTTTTTGGTTTGTTAAAATCCAGTTTAAATACTTCTTTATCAAAAATTCAAAGAATATGAATGCAGCCTTATTTTACGAAAAATAAGATAGATCTTATTATTTATATTTTGATTTTTTGGGGATTAGATTGTGATTTATTATTACAATTAATAAATGGATTGTATCATATTTTATATTGAAAAATTCAAGTTTAGCAAAGTACTATTTATGTTTAATAAAATTAAAACAGTGTCTATTGAAGATTAGTTAATACTATTTTTTATGCCAAGTTGTACCATTAATATGATCCTCTAGTATAATATTAAATTTAGCTAGTTCATCTCTGATATAGTCACTTAGTGTAAAATCTTTATTGATTCTGGCTTTATTTCTATTTGTGATTTTTGTATTAATTTGTTCATCAGATAAAGAAATACCTTGTTTTAAAAATTTATCTGCATTCATCTGTAAAATACCAATGTAACCACCGAGTTTTTTTAATAATTGTGCCAAGATGTTGGCTTGATCAGTGTTATTTTCACGTTGTATATTGACTGTTTTTGCTAATTCAAATAAAACACTTAAAGCAATAGGTGTGTTAAAGTCATCGTCAAGTGCTTCATTAAATCGGACTGAATAATCAAAATGTATAGATATTTCCTCAGTTCTTATATTAGAAGTATTTAAGCCGCGAATAGTGTTGTATAAACGAGACAGTGATGATTTTGCTTTATTAAGATTTTCATCTGAGAAGTTTAGTGGACTGTGGTAATGAGAACTCATGATGAAATAACGCAATATTTCGCCATTATAGTTTTTTAATACATTACGAATTGTGAAAAAATTATTCAGCGATTTGCTCATTTTCTTATTATTAATATTCACAAAACCAACGTGCATCCAAATATTAACAAAAGTGCAATTGTTTGCACCTTCAGATTGGGCAATTTCGTTTTCATGATGAGGGAAGGTTAAATCCATGCCCCCCCCATGGATATCAAAATGATTACCCAAGTGATGTGTGGACATAGCAGAGCATTCAATATGCCAACCAGGTCGACCCTTTCCCCAAGGAGATGACCAACTTGGTTCGTTAGGTTTGGACATTTTCCAGAGGACAAAATCTAGTGGGTCTTTTTTGGCACTTTCCATCTTAATTCTAGCTCCTACTTCAAGTTTATTAAGGTTTTTCCTTGAGAATTTCCCATAATTTTTAAAATGTCGTACTGAATAATAAACATCACCATTATGAGCTTGATAGGCAAAGCCTTTCTGAATTAGCGACTTAATCATACAAAATATTTGTTCCATTGTGTTGGTTGCACGTGGTTCAATATCAGGTGGTAGTATGCCAAGCGCGTGTTCATCTTCGTGCATGGCGTCAATAAAGCGATTGGTCAATGTGTGTATATCTTCTTTATTTTCAATGGCGCGCTTGATAATTTTGTCATCAATATCGGTGATATTACGCACATATTCAACATTTGAGAAATGTCGTCTAAGATGGCGGGTGATGACATCAAACATTACCAATACTCGTGCATGACCCATATGACAATAATCATAAACTGTCATTCCACAAACATAGATACCCACTTTATCATTATTAATTGGGTGAAAAATCTCTTTTTGTTTACTTAGAGTATTGTAAATTTTAAGCATAAGTAGTATTTTACTTAAGTATTTGTCCAGTTTTGTCTTGTCAATAAAATATAAACCCTTACTTGCTGAATAATGAATTATTAGTACAATTAACTGTATAATTGACTTAATAATTATTTAAATTATATCATAGGATAAATATATGAATGTTTTAGTAACACAACAAGCTCCAGATTTTAAAGCTGCTGCTGTTTTAGCAGATAGTACTATTGTTAATAATTTTCAACTTTCTGACTTAAAAGGTAAGAAAATTGTATTGTTTTTTTATCCATTAGATTTTACCTTTGTTTGTCCTTCAGAAATTTTAGCGCATCATCATAGAATGATACAGTTTAATGACAAAGGTGTTGAAGTGATTGGTGTTTCAGTAGATTCTCAATTTACGCATAATGCATGGCGTAAGATTGCTCCAATGGATGGCGGGTTAGGCATTATTGATTTTCCATTGGTAGCTGATACTAATCATGCTATTATGAAGTCTTATGGTATTGTGCATCCAACAGGTGTTGCATTGCGTGCATCGTTTTTAATTGATGAGAATTTTGATATTCGTCATCAAGTAGTGAATGATTTACCACTAGGACGTAATGTTGATGAAATGTTGCGGATGGTTGATGCACTTGATTTTCATAGTAAGCATGGCGAAGTTTGTCCAGCAGGTTGGAATAAGGGTGATGAAGGTATGAAAGATACACCTGCAGGCGTAGCTAATTATTTATCACAATATGCCGATAAATTGTAAGTGAATAAGTATTATTTTCTTATAATCTTATGCATGGAGGATTGGTAATGGTAATGAAGAAGTATAGATGTATTGTGTGCGGTTGGGTATATGATGAATATTTAGGTACATCTAAAGAAGAGAATGAGTTAGGCCAAAAATGGGAAAATATTCCTGATGATTGGGTGTGTCCGGATTGTGGTGCCAGCAAGTCTGAGTTTGAAATTGTTGAAATCTAGTTAAATACTATTTAAAGATTAATTATAAAGAAAAAATGTCAAAAGTATTAATATTACCAGGTGATGGCATTGGTCAAGAAGTTGTAATACAAGCACTTAAAGTTATTGACTCTTTGAATGTAAATTTTAATCTTGGTATGACGCTTGAACATGGCCTGATTGGTGGTAGTGCTTATGATGCGACTGGCTCTCCTTTACCACAAGATACTTTGGATGTTGCACGTAAATGTGATTCTATTTTATTAGGCGCTGTAGGTGGTTATAAGTGGGAATCTTTATTACGTGATTTGCGACCAGAGCAAGGTTTATTAAGACTACGTGCAGAAATGGATTTGTTTTCTAATTTACGTCCTGCAATTCTATATTCACAACTCGTGAGTGCTTCCACATTAAAAGAAGAAGTGGTATTAGGACTTGATTTGATGATTATTCGTGAGTTGGTCTCTGGTATTTATTTTGGAAAACCGCGAGGTATAGAGATACGTAATGGGCAAAGATATGGTTTTAACACAGCTACTTATTTTGAGTCAGAAATCAGGCGTATTGGGCATTCAGCTTTTGAAATTGCACAACTCCGTAATAAGCGTGTTTGTTCTGTAGATAAAGCAAACGTGTTAGAGGTGTGTGAATTATGGCGTAAGGTTATGATAGATCTGGCTAAAGATTATCCAGATGTTGAACTATCACATATGTATGTAGATAATGTCGCAATGCAATTAGTTAGAGCACCTAAGCAATTTGATGTAATAGTTACCTCAAATATGTTTGGTGATGTATTGAGTGATTGTGCAGCTATGTTGACTGGTTCAATTGGCATGTTGCCATCAGCTTCACTTAATCAATATGGGTTTGGTATGTATGAACCTATTCATGGTTCAGCTCCTGATATTGAAGGCAGAGACATTGCTAATCCTTTAGCGAGTATTTTATCGGTTGCCATGATGTTGCGTTATTCACTTGATCAAGTGAATTTGGCGTTTAAAATTGAAACGGCAGTTAATGCTGTATTAGATAAAGGTTATCGCACTCGTGATATTTTAACAGAAGGTGGCATAGTTGTTGGTACGAACGAAATGGGTAATTTGGTGGTAGAAGAATTAGTATAAAGATTCTAGTCTCTGAATAAAAATGTTTTTATAGTTTATATTATTAATCTATAAAGTTATTGTTTGATAAGATTTATTATCTAATAGTAAGACATTATTTATCTATATAGTTTTGTCAAAAAACTTTTGACTATATTATAGAAAGTTACTCTTGGTTAACTATAGATATAATTTTAATTATAGATAAGAAGTCTTAATTTTTTTTAAAATTAAAATTGTACAAGATAGTATTATTACTTATTTTTAATTTGAGGTTTTAAAGTTTAAAATGATACAAGATTATCTTAAGAATTAGTTTGATCTTACAAAAGTAAAAGGCTATGTATTTATAGGTATTATAGTTAATTATGATGATATTTATGTTCATAATAACATGGTCAAGAATAATCATATTATTGAGAATGAATACTTAAGAAAATAGGAAAATATAGAAACTTTAGTTGGCGTTAATGAAATTTTAGAAAGTAGTATATTTATTATTTCTTAAGATGAATCAATTGATAATTATCAACTATGTACACTAATAATTTTTCATATTATTTTGATTATTTTTAACAGTTAATTGTATATATGTTACTTTTTTGTGAAATATTAGAGTCAATATCTATATTTAATATTATATTTATGTGAGTTTATATAATGTTTAATAGATAATTAATTTTATTTTTCAAACTTTTGTTTGATGCTTATGAACAGGTAAGAATTAAGTTTAAATTAATTAAAATATATATTTTATAAATCCTGTTATATAAATCCTGCTATTTATCGTTAGTTTTATTCTTTTTTTGTAAACTAAATATATTATATATGAACGTTATTTTACTAAATAACTAGGTTCAATACAGATTTTATGTGTATATTATTCTAATATATTGGTTATAAATTTGATGGTTTTGTTGTATAAATTAAGGTGTTTTTTTAAAATATCTTTTTATTAAAGAGTATTATATAACACTAATTATTTAGTGTTAATTTTTGATTTTTTAACGCTTTTTATGCCATTAATTCATTATTAATTAATATCATATGTTAATGTTTATCCAATAGATAACCCCCTTTTATTTGACTCAATTTATTGAGTTTTGCGGTGTGACTTTTAGGTCTTTATTCAAGTTTTGTTAAAATTTAGTATAAATTATTTTTAATATATCATTGCTAATCTATGGTATAATTAAAAAAGTATTTTTATAGTATAACTTTTTGTACTTAACTCATGAACAATATAAAAAGTTTAATTAGAATTCAATTCTATTATGGGATCTATTATTTGAGCAAAACATTATTTGATGAAGATCGTATACTTGTGGTACTTTTATTAAAGATAACGGAGTTAATATGGTAATAAAGATTGTTATTGACTATCAACATATGTATATATTGATTAATCTAACTAAGTTACATAACTAATAATTTTTATATATCTTGTTATATAACTTTTATAACTCTAGTGCTTCAATTTCAAGTAGTACTTTACTAATGTGATTACCAAGTTGGTCATCAAATCCATGCCAATTTTTATAGGAATTTAACTTTTTAATAGCGATAGGTTTAATTTCATAGTCAGTAAAATCTTTTTCATAACCTTTTTTAGCTTCAGATTGAATGATTAGCAAGTAATCTAAAAATGGCTTAACAGCATGTTTTACATTGCCTGATGAACCATGTCCAGGCACGTAATAATTTAGATCTAGATTTGTTGCATATTGCAATACTTTGATATTATCATGTATGCTAGAGCTATTGTCAAAACGACCCATACGATTAACAAAACTATTATCTCCTAAGAATAAAGTTTTACTGTTAATATGTTCAATCATAATATCTGTATTAGTATGTGATTTGATAGTAGGGTTGTGAATTTTAAATTGTTCAGAGTCTGATCTGATTACTTGTAAATGTTTGGTTGGATTAGTTGGGTAAGTGGCAATTGTATCTTTTACTGAACCGTTAGTCAGTTTTGTCATTAGATTAATCCATTTATTACCTTTTCCACTTCTAGCTTCAATAATCATTTGTGGATGGGCATAAATCTTAGTATTGGGATATTTTTCGATAATTGCATGATTACCTAACCAGTGATCGCCATGAATATGCGTATTAAAGACAGAAATAATAGGTTTTTTGGTAATTTTTTCAACTTCTTTAATCACTTTTTTACCAATATCATAAGTGCTACCTGGGTCAATGATAATAACACCTTCTTTTCCAATAATAATGCTAGGGTTGTTTATAAATCCTTGGTTTTGAATATTTGGATCCCCAAATATACCATGAATGACAAATAGATTATTGCTAATCTTTTCAGGTGAGAATTCACCTATTCCCTCAATTTTCCAGGCGTTTGATATGGTGGATAGAGTTAAAGTAAATAAAAGATAGACTGTTTTCAACATTTTATTCAACAAAATTGTTGTATCTTATCAGATTTATAGGTATAATCAATTCAACAGAGATGTTTTTTATATATTATATAACTGTTAAATATATAACAGTTAAGAGGAATATAATTATATTGATGATAATAAGTTATACTTGGAAATAAATTATAAATTATTTTTTAATGAATACAAATTTTGTTGTATATTTTTTTGATGAGTATTACGAGAGTAATTATTACTAGTTTATTAGTAGATGCAGAATTTTTAGGTAAGTAATAATGCTTATTGTTAATTTTCTTTGTTGTATTTTGTGTGATTTTGTCTATGCTGCGATGGCATGAATATTGGATATAGTTGTACAAATAATTTAAGTATTAATAGCGTTAATTTTTATTAGCATAATTAATTGATATGATTGTATCTAAACTATGCGTTTAATGATGATGCTAAATCGTAAGATTTGTGTTTGGCATTAATCAATGGCATTAATCAATGGCATAATCTAACTATGCGCAAGAAACCAACAGTACTAAATATTAAAACTATTGCTACAACTAATTTTTTCAATATTGAGGAAATGTATATTAAGTTCTCAAATGGTGAAAAAAGAATATATGAACGTTTAAAGCCATTTAAAAATGGTGCAGTATTGATTGTTCCTATGCTGGATGATGAAACTGTGCTTATGATTTATGAATATTCTGGTGGTACAGATAAATATGAGCTTGTATTAACTAAGGGAAAAATTAATGATAATGAAATAATTGTTGAGGCTGCTAATAGAGAGTTAATTGAAGAAATTGGTTTTGGCGCTAATAAATTAACCTTTATTAAAGAAATGACCATTGCACCTAGTTATCAATCTAGTGTTACTTATATTGTATTAGCACAAGATTTATATAAGGCAAACGCACAAGGTGATGAGCCAGAATTATTAGAGGTGGTTACATTTAGGATGGATGATTTGGAAAACTTGGTTTACAACGAACACTTAACTGAGGCTAGAAGTATTGCAGCTTTATACATGGCGAGAGATATGATTAATAACCAATAATATAATAGCTTAGTTGTTGAAATATCTTAGAATTTTTGTCATTTTCTGACGTTAAAAAGCCTGATAGTTTTGATTGTATTAGGTATTAATTAAAGGCTTATCAATGAGGAGTTTTATTTTGATTTATCGGATTAAAACCAGTGTATTAGTATTTTCTAGATTTAAGAGTAATGACTACTTTAGAGTGACTTTTTATTTTAAACAGTTTAAATAAAATGATGCAGTGTAAAAATTAAAGTAGTACTTGTATTTATAATAATGTGGTGCGTGTTTATAGTGAACTTCACAAGCAAGGATTTACGTATTTTAGTTAATGTGTATTAAGGTTTTAAATTGGCAGATTGATTTTATAGTATTGTTTTAGTTTAAGTATTTTTTATGAATCTATTTTTATACGTAATGCTTATAAGTCTGTTTTTGTATATCTGTTCATGAATATATTTTATAAATTTGGTTGATTGTTGAGTATAGAACTTGCATTTAGAAAACTTTGGTATTTTAATATACAGTGTTATGTGTTAATGCAGTTATTAACAAAATTATTGTAAAATAGCCTGTGTTTTAAATAAAAAAAACAGGCAAGGAAGTAATATGAAAAAGATAACCATACTTATAGTATTAGCCTTTATTGTTATTATTGCTGCTTGTGGAAAGATGGGTGAATTGGAACGTATTAAATCATCATTAGGCGTATCAAGCATTATCCAAATGGTATAATGGGTTTTTCTTATCAAAATAATATACTACATGCTGAGTCTGTTGCTATAGCAGATTTGATGAAAACCTATGGATCACCTCTTTATGTTTATTCAAGAACAGATATTGAGTATAATTGGCATTTGTTTAGTAGTGCTTTTGGTATTCATCCACATTTAGTTTGTTATGCGGTTAAAGCCAACTCTAATCTAGCAGTGCTCAGTGTATTGGCAAAAATGGGATCTGGTTTTGACGTTGTATCTAATGGTGAATTAGAACGTGTTTTACTTGCTGGAGCGGATGCATCTCGTTGTGTTTTTTCAGGTGTGGCCAAAACAAATATTGAGATTAAACGTGCTTTAGAAGTTGGTATTTTTTGTTTTAATGTTGAATCTATGGCGGAGATGAGGCGTATTGAACAAGTAGCAAAAGAAATGAGTATGGAAGCACCAATTTCATTACGAGTTAATCCTGATGTCGATGCAAAAACACATCCGTATATTTCAACAGGACTTAAGGAGAATAAATTCGGTGTTGATATTGATGATGCTATTCCTATTTATAAAATGGCATATAACTCCCCATATTTAAAGGTTAAAGGAATAGATTGCCATATTGGCTCACAATTAACAAAAATATCTCCTTTTTTAGATGCGCTGGATAAAGTGCTTGAATTAGTTGCTAAACTTGGTATGCTTAATATTCATGTTACTCATTTAGATTTGGGTGGAGGTGTTGGTATTAAGTATGACAATGAACAAACAATTGATATTAATGCTTATATTTCTTCCATCCTTGATAAAGTAGGTAGTCTAAAAATTATTTTAGAACCAGGTCGGGCAATTGTCGGTAATGCTGGTATATTTGTTACCAAAGTTGAGTTTTTAAAACAGAATTCAGATAAGTCATTTGCGATTATTGATGGTGCAATGAATGACTTATTGCGTCCTTCTTTTTATCAAGCTTATCATCAAGTATTGCCTATTGATGAGAATGCTGAAGGCATTGATGCTCATTGGGACTTAGTGGGACCAATTTGTGAAACAGGTGATTTTTTGGCTAAAAATAGAAGACTTTCTTTGTCGGAAGGTGACTATTTAGCACTAATGTCTGCTGGTGCTTATGGCTCTACCATGAGTTCAAATTATAATTCCCGTCCTAGGGTAGCGGAAGTAATGGTATTAGGTAGTCAATATACATTAGTGCGAGAACGTGAAACTATTCAGGATTTGTTTAATAAAGAATATATGATTAATGACTAAACTAACCAATAATCAAAAAAAGTTTCTTAGATCAAAAAGCCATAATTTAAAACCTATTGTGATGGTAGGACAACATGGATTAAATGAGTCTGTTTTAGTAGAGCTTGAGATAACTATGGATAAACATGAATTGTTAAAAATCAAGATACGTATGGATAAGAGGGCGGAAAAACAAAAAATAATTGATAAAATTATTAATACTTATCATGCCTATTTGGTGCAAGTTATTGGTAATATTGTGGTTATTTATCGTGCATTTGATGAAGACCCACAAATTATTCTGCCAAGAAAATAAAATTAAATGAGGATTGCAATTAGTGCAACAGAAGCTTCAGGTGATTTAATTGGTTCTAAATTAGTTGAATCCTTAAGAAAGAAAAACTCCAATATCATAATTGAAGGATTGGCCGGGGATAAAATGTTTGCTGCTGGGTGTATAAAGAATTGGGATCAAAGACAAGTAAATGTGATGGGTTTTAGTGAAATTTTAAAGAAGTTGCCTTTTTTATTTATTTTGCGTAAACGTATTATTGCTTATTTTTCTAGTCAAAAACCTGATGTTTTTATTGGTGTTGATGCGCCAGATTTTAATTTTGCTATTGAGAGAAAACTTAAATCTAAAGGTATTAGAACTGTACATTTTATTTCTCCTTCGGTTTGGGCTTGGCGTCGATCACGAGTTAAAAAAATTAAACAATCAACAGATTTGTTACTGTGTTTATTTCCATTTGAAGTAGATTTTTATAAAGCGTATAATCAAAGAGCATTGTTTATTGGGCATCCCTTAGCACAGAGTTTGCGCCCTAGAAAATCTCATATTGAGACAAAAAATATTCTTCTAATGCCAGGGTCTAGACAAAGTGAAATCAAGCGATTGCTACCTGAGATGTTGTTAGCAGTTGAAATAATGTCTTTACAAGATAGAATGTTAACCTTTAACTTAGTTCTAGTGAATGATGAATTATTGGATTGGGTAACTATCCAAGTAGGTAATATCCCAATTGAAATTTCATTTGATGATGCGCATACGCGTATGTTAAGAGCAGATTTGGCATTAGTTGCATCAGGTACTGCGGCGTTAGAGTTGACTTTGGTTGGTGTGCCTATGGTAGTTATTTATAAACTGTCTAATTTTAGTTATTTTATTGTTTCAAGATTAGTTAAAAGTAAATATATTAGTTTGCCAAATATAATTGTTAATAAAAATCTAGTACCAGAATTGATACAAAATAGTTCTAATGGCAATAATATTGCCAAACATGCTATGATAATTATGAGTCGTGATAATAAATCATTAATTAAAGAGTTTAATGCAATTCATCAACAGTTAGACTTAGATGCTAGTGATGAATCAGCACGTATTATTTATGAGTTTATCAACGAATAAGTATATTCTCAATAGTGTGGTATTAGCTTTAGAAGAGGATCTTGGTACTGGTGATGTTTCTGCTGATTTATTATTAGATAAAATAAATACAGCTGAGATTATCTCAAGAGAATCAGGTATTATTTGTGGTATAGAATATGCACAGAGTGCATTTTTATTGCTTAATGATAATCTTAAACTAGATTGGAAAGTTAGAGATGGCGATGACATTAATCCAGGACAGGTCTTATGTGTTCTAATAGGTTCTTCCAAGGCCATTATTAGTGCTGAAAGGGTGGCACTTAACTTTTTACAGATGTTAAGTTCTGTGGCAACAAAAACTCATTATTTAGTAAATAAAATTAATCATACTAATGCACAATTACTAGATACTAGAAAAACTATTATTGGATTAAGATTGGCACAAAAATATGCCGTAAAATGTGGTGGTGGTGTTAACCATCGTATGGGTTTGTATGATTGTATTATACTAAAAGAGAACCATATTATTGCTTCAGGTTCAATTACTTTGTCAGTTAAAATGGCAATAGAAAAATATCCAAATTTACCTTTAATTGTTGAAGTTGATGGTTTAAATCAATTACAAGAGGTACTTAAACTTAGCGGCGTAATTAGAGCATTATGTGATAATTTTCTAATAAGTGATTTAATACAAGCAGTTGTTATAGCTAAAGGTAAATTACCTTTAGAGGCTTCTGGTAATATCAATGAAAGTACTATTGTAGAAGTTGCTAATACTGGCGTTGATTTTATTTCTATAGGTAGTATCACTAAGAATATTCAAGCAATAGATTTATCTTTAAGGTTTATTTGAGGCAAAGAAAATAGGACTAGTTAAATCATCTTTAGTATTGTAACTGAGAGGCTTTTCATTTTGATTAACAACACTTCCTCCGGCATTTTGTAGAATACATACACCAGCAGCAGTATCCCATTCAGAACAAGGACCAAATTTTGGGTAATAGTCATATTTACCTTCTGCAATAGCACAAAATTTTAGTGCGCTACCTAATTGTGATACCTTATAGGCGCTATATTTTTTTAAATGGTCTTTTAATTGTTTATTGTGTGATGACCAATGACCAATGACAATTCTTAAAGGGCTGTGATTAGGGTGTACATTTAATGGCTGAATAATATTTTTTTGTTGTTTGAATACTTTGTTTGCATCTGTTGTATAGTAGTGTGTTTTTCTTGGTGGTGCGTAAATCATACCAAATATTGGTTTGTGTTGTTTAATATAAGCAATACAAATACAGAATTCATCTGTTTGTTTAAGAAAATCACGAGTACCGTCAAGTGGGTCAATTATCCAGTATTCATACCATCTAGAGCGTTCAGAAAATTCAATTATCTCAGATTCCTCTGAAAGTATAGGTGTATTTGGCGTAAGTTTTGATAGTGTTTTAACAATTAGTTTATGTGCGTTTTTATCAGCAATGGTAAATGGTGTTTTGTTTGATTTAATTTTAATATTAAGTTCATTCTCGTATAGTGACATAATCATATCGCCAACTTTAGTGGTCATTCTAATTAGTTTTGGTATGAGTAAGTCAAACATAGCTACATTATCATATCTCATTAAGTATGATAAGTATTGATGGAAATGGTAGGTCTAATTTGACTTTAACTAAGAATTAATAGAAGAAAATATTAAAAGTAGAGTAATTTATGATATTGTAAATAAAAATATTAAAGTTTTTCATCGTGATTGGCATAATTATGATAGAGAATATATCTTTATTGATTCGCTAAATTAGAATTATAATTTTATAAAAGTTAGTAACAATACTTGGAGTGCTATTTTAACAGAACTTAAGCAGATTTAAAATAAAGTAAATAAATTTTACAGAAACTGTATTAACTAATAAAAATCTGTTATATTTGATAATTTTACTGTGTAATAGTCGTTCTTTACATGTGCTAACTTTATCAATATTATTGTTAAACATGTAATTAGAAACAGAATAATAATTATGATTTTTAAGTTTTAATTCGTAGATACTTATTTTAATTTGTTAAAAATTATTCTTAATATTGTAAGGTAGGATAAAGTTACTTCTTTAATAACTTAACATAAATTTTATCATCAAAAAATATAAAAGTTCGTATTTAGCAGGTAAAGGATTACCTTAATACTACGTATTAGTAGTTTATTGTTTATATCTGGTTTTTAGTGTTATTAGTTTTTTATTATTAAGATTTTTGTTTAAAAAAATTTTTAGTGTTTTTTTAAACTTATTATTAGATAGTTTTTTAATTCAAAATAACGACTAAGTTTTAAAGGAAAGATAATATTGTTAATAAAATTAACAAACTATCCTTCAATTAATACTATTTAGTAATATTGTAAATACTTACTAAATAGTAAGTTGTTGTAAATAATGTGGTATAACTATAAGTAACTAAGTAATTAAATTCTTTAATATGGTGGGCCTACTTGGACTTGAACCAAGGACCAATCGATTATGAGTCGATTGCTCTAACCAACTGAGCTATAGGCCCTAAGGATTATTCTAAAAAGCTTTGTAATTTATGAGCACGAGAAGGGTGTCTTAACTTACGTAGTGCTTTAGCCTCAATCTGACGAATACGCTCACGAGTGACATCAAATTGACGACCAACTTCTTCTAAAGTATGATCAGTATTCATGTTAATACCAAAACGCATCTTTAATACTTTGGCTTCACGAGGCGACAAGTTAGAAAGTAAATCACCTGTAGTTTCTCTTAAGCTTTCTTTTGTGGTTATTTCAACGGGTGAAGATAGATTGGTGTCCTCAATAAAATCACCAATATTAGAATCCTCATCATCACCAACTGGAGTTTCCATTGATAAAGGTTCTTTGGCAATTTTTAAGATTTTGATAATTTTGTATTCTGGTAATTCCATTTCAGTTGCTAGTTCTTCAGAAGAAGCCTCGCGACCAAATTTTTGCAAGAGTTGTCGACGTACACGATTAAGTTTATTAATGGTTTCAATCATATGAACTGGGATACGAATAGTGCGTGCTTGGTCTGCAATAGAGCGAGTAATAGCTTGACGAATCCACCAAGTGGCATAAGTAGAAAACTTATAACCACGACGATATTCAAATTTATCAACTGCTTTCATTAAGCCAACATTTCCTTCTTGTATTAAATCTAGGAATTGCAATCCACGGTTGGCATATTTTTTAGCAATTGAAATTACTAATCTAAGATTAGCTTCAATCATTTGAGATTTTGCTTTTTTAGCACGACGATCACCACGACGATACATTTTATTTAGTTTTTTAAGTTCAACAATAGTTAGTTGCATTTCCTCTTCGAACTGTTGAAGGTTTTTTTGAGCATAGTAAATTTTATCTTTACTATCTTTTAGATTATTTTTAATTTTTTCATCTAATTTAATGTTATCAAGCCAATTAAAATTAGTTTCATTATTAGAAAATAATTCAAAAAAATGTAATCGATTCATTCCTGCGTTTAGGCAAGTATTTTTAATGATTTTTTCTTGTTCTTTGACTTGACTTACACGATTACAAATAACTTCTATCATAGTATTAACTAGTTTAGGAGCTAGTCGTAAATCTGATAATCCTTTAGATAACTGCTGACGTGTTTTAATTGTTTTGTTATGGCGAAATCCAAGCTCTTCAGTGGTTTTGTTATAAGTCTTAGAGTATTTTAGAACTGTGTCAAAACGGTTGTATACTTGATTTTTATCGGGTCCTGTGTATTCCATTTCTTCTATTTCTTCATATTCTTCATCGTTATCAAATTCACCTGCATCAAAGGCTACTTTCTTATTAGCAAAATCTTCTGCGTCACCTTGATAGCCGATAATTACATCAGTCATTTTACATTTTCCTTCTTCTAAACGGGTATGTGCTTTAAAGAAAAAATCTGTAATGACAGGATACAAAGTGATACTTTGCATAATTTCAAATACGCCAGCTTCGATTTCTTTAGCAATACGAATTTCGTCTTCTTGTTCTAATAAATCTACAACACCCATTTCACGCATATACATTCTAACTGGATCTGTTGTTCTTCCAAACTCCGAATCAAGAGCTGCTAGCGCTGCTATTGCAGCTTCTGCTGAAGTTGACTGTGCTTTGGCGCCAGATTCAACCACTAAGGTGTCTGCATCCGGTACTGTATCAGAAACGGTAATATCCAATTCTTCAAGAATTGTAACAATAGGCTCTACTTGTTCTTGAGTCAATAGGTCTTCTGGCAAGATGTCATTAATTTCAGAGTATGTTAAGTAGCCTTTTTCTTTTCCTACCATAATGAGTTTTTGTAGTGCTTGCTTGTGTGCTTTAGTTGTGGATTTCATAAATTAAAATTATTATATTTGAAAAGCCAAATGATGGATTATACCTAAAGTTATTAGTTAGAAATCGTAGCCTTGTATTACGATGTTTTTATTATACTATCATGTAAAAATAGTACTAATAGATTGTTCTTCGCTAATTCGTTTAATAACTTCAGCCATAGTTGGTGCAATGGATAATTGTCTAATTTTAAAACATTTAGCAACATCAATATTGAGAGGAATAGTATTAGTTGTTATTAATTCATTTAGTTGAGAATTGTTAATATTGTTAATTGCATTACCAGAAAGTACTGCATGAGTAGCATAGGCTACCACTTCTTTGGCACCTCGTTGTTTTAAAATACTAGCAGCTTGGCATAGTGTACCAGCGGTATCAACCATATCATCAATTAAAATACAACTTCTATCCTTAACATCGCCAATAACATTCATTATCTTAACCATGTTAGGCGCTGGTCGGCGTTTGTCAATAATGGCAAGATCTGCATCATTTAAGCGTTTTGCAGCAGATCGTGCCCTTACTACACCACCTACATCAGGAGATACAACAACAATATCTTTGTAATTTTTAGATAAAATATCTTCAATTAGCACAGGCTGGGCATAAATATTGTCAATTGGTATGTTGAAAAATCCTTGAATTTGGTCTGCATGTAGATCAACGGTTAATATTCGGTCTACGCCTGCAGATTCAATTAGTTTTGCTGCAAGTTTTGCTGTAATTGGTACACGAGTTAAGCGTGATCTACGATCTTGTCTTGAATAGCCAAAATACGGTACAACAGCAGTAATTCTTGTAGCTGATGAGCGTTTAAGTGCGTCAACGATAATCAAAAGTTCCATTAAGGTTTCAGCTGGAGAAGGTCCGCAAGTAGGTTGGATGATAAATACATCACAACCACGTACATTTTCTAATATTTCAATTTGGGGTTCGCCATCGCTAAATCTACTTACAAGCGCTTTACCTTGTACAACATTTAAATTAGAAATAATTTCTCTAGAAAGTTCAGGATTAGCATTACCGCTAAATATTTTAATTTTGTCAAGAGACATAGAGGTTAACCAAATATATTAAAGTGGCTAAATTATACGCCTATAAAATATAAAATATAAAAATAAGTTGGCTGGGCTGGCAGGATTTGAACCTGCGTATGACGGGATCAAAACCCGTTGCCTTACCGCTTGGCGACAGCCCAATTGTAAATAGGAGAATTATTGATTGCACGTGTTACAAAACTCATCCATTTTTTTGGCACTTTTTTAGCCGCTGCCAAGGCATCTTTTTCAGTTAAGAATTCATTAAAAACACAGCTTCCTGTGCCACTCATTCTAGCTTGTCCGATACGATTATAGCAAGTATTTAGGTGTTTTAGTGCAACACTAATTTCTGCTTCTAATGCTATAGCCACCTGTAAACAATCATTATGAGCGTTTACAAGTTCAGAGAAGTTGGCTATTTTCCCTTGAGGTTCGCTTATTGTCAATGCATAATGAGAAAAAATTTCTTTAGTTGAAATGTGTTTGTTAATAAAAACTATTAGAAAGTAGTGATCTGGTGTCTTAATAGGGCTTAGAATATTTCCTATACCTTCTGCCCAAGCGCTTTGAGCAAAAATGAATACGGGCACATCAGCACCTAAATTTAAACCTAATTTCATAAGTTGTGCCTGAGTTAATTTTGTATCCCAAAGTTGATTAAGTGCTACTAACGTAGTTGCTGCATCTGAAGAACCACCACCTAAGCCACCACCAATTGGAATATTTTTAACGATTGAAAGATTGGCGCCTAATGTTGTTCCAGTATATTGTTGAAGTGCTTTGGCTGCTTTAATGATTAAATCTTGATCTTGTTTTACAGTTTTATTACCACTAGTACGTTTAATGACACCATTATTAGTTATTGTGCAAGTTAATTTATCACAATAATCCAGTAGTTGAAAGATTGTTTGTAAATTGTGGTAATTATCTTTCCTTCTTTTGTTAATGTGCAAAAATAAGTTAATCTTTGCAGGTGCAAGCCAAGTGCTAGGCATTAATGAAAACGTTTCGGTAATGTTTTAATTCATCAATTGAATCTTGGATATCAGAAAGAGCCAAGTGTGCTGAGTCTTTTTTAAATACCATTTTTTCATTAGGTTTCCAGTGCATAATTAATTCTTTAAGAGTAGAAACATCAATATGTCGGTAGTGGAAAAATTGCTCTAGTATTGGCATGTAGTTGTACAAAAAACGTCTATCTTGACAAATAGTATTACCACACATAGGCGAGGCGCCTTTATTTACATATTTTTTTAAAAATTTTAAGGTGTGAATTTCTGCTTTTTTGCAAGATATATTACTTTTTCTAACACGTTTTAGAAGTCCAGAATTAGTATGTTGTTCAGTATTCCATTGGTTCATATTAGTTAAAATTTTATCATTCTGATGAATGGCTAGTGAGGGACCTTGTGCAATAATATGAAGCTGTGCATCGGTAACAATGGTAGCAATTTCAATAATAACATTTTTTTCAGGTGTAAGACCTGTCATTTCTAAATCAATCCAAATTAGGTTAGTATCTTTATTTATCATAAAAATTTATAATTAATAGCCAGTTGATTCATGGACAAAATCATATAATTTTTGATGGGCTTCCCCATTATTTAAGATTTTTAACGCTTTACTAACACCTTCTTGTAGTGAGTTTGCAAGCTCACACACATAAATAGCTGCACCTGAGTTAAGTGCAATAATGTTTTTAGCTACGCTATCTTTGCCATTAAGAGCTTTTTGAATTAGTATTAATGACTCATCAGCATTGTTAGCTTTAATATCATTTAAATTACCTAGTGGTAAACCAAAGTCGGTAGGACTAATAGTGTAAGTCTTGATTTTACCATTCTTTAATTCAGCTACAAATGTATCATCCGCAATTGAAATCTCATCTAAGCCATCTTTAGAATGCACAACCATAATGTGTTTAGAACCTAAATTTTTTAAAACATGAGCAATAGGTTCAACTAAAGATTGAGTATAGACCCCAATTATCTGATTAGGTGTTTTAGCAGGATTAGTTAGTGGCCCTACAATATTAAAAATGGTTCTAATAGCAAGGTCTTTACGTACATCAGTGGTATATTTTATTGCATGGTTATACAAAGGTGCAAACATAAATCCAATGCCAATTTTTTCAATACATTTACTAATTCTTTCAACATTCATATCAAGATTAACGCCTGCTGCCTTTAATACATCAGCACTGCCAGATTTTGAAGAAACGCTACTATTACCATGTTTGGCAACTAATCCGCCAGCAGCTGCTACAACAAAGGCACATGCGGTTGAAATATTGAACAGCCCTAGTCCATCACCACCTGTACCACAAGTATCTACTAGATGTTTGGTATTCTTAATTTTAACACTTTTGGTAAAAGAACGAATAATTTTGGCAACAGCAGTAATTTCATCAATACTTTCACCTTTTATTGCAAGTCCAACTAAAAAACCACCAGTTTGTGCATTGGTAGTTTTTCCGGTCATGATGTCATTTATTACTTTTTGCATCTCATTCTGACTAAGATCTTGTTTTTTAATAATTTGTTTAATAGCTTGTTGTATATTCATATCATTATTGACTCATAAGTAATTCAATATCGTTGATTTCTTTAGCGAGAGATTTAGTTAGTACTGTATTTCCTGATGTTGTTACTAATATAATGTCTTCAATTCTTACACCAATGTTGTGATAAATTGGATTAATTTTATCATTTTTACGTATATAAATACCAGGTTCAATAGTGGTTATCATGCCAGCTACAAATTTTTTGTGATGACCATTTTTTTTGTATTGACCCACATCATGTACATCAAGACCAAGCCAGTGTCCTGTACTATGCATATAAAACTGCGATAAGCTGTCACCTATTTGCAATATACCAAGACTAATTAAACCTTGTTTGATTGTATCAGTTGCGACTTTATGAGGTTTGTTGATTTTTATACCAGGTTTGATGGTATCAATAGCATCAATTTGAGCATTAAGAACAATTTGATAAATTTGTTTTTGTGCAGAAGAAAATTGACCATTAACTGGGAAAGTTCGTGTGATATCTGAGGCGTAGCAGTCAACTTCAGCACCAGCGTCAATCAAAATTAAATCACCTTTATTGAGTTTTTTGTTATTTTCTGTATAGTGTAGTAAACAAGAGTTTACTCCTGCTGCAACAATGGGAGTGTAGGCATGTTGAGCATTATTTTTGGTAAAACATCCGTCAAAAATACTTTGTACTTCAAATTCAAACATATCTGGTTTGATAGTTTGCATCGCTAATTGATGTGCTTTGATTGAGATATTGGCTGCTTTTTGCATGGTGCTTATTTCAAGTTTGTCCTTAATAAGGCGCATCTCATGTAAAGTTGGGAGAAATGATTTTAGTTTATGGTTTAATAGAAGGCGCTCAATATCATTATCTATTTGATAATTTGTGGTATCAAAGTAAACTTGATTATTCAATATTAATTGAGGTATTTTTTCTCTTAACAAGTCTATAGAAAAAGCATTATCTGATTTTAAAAAATTAGATGCATTATCAATTCCTAGACGTTTTTCACCCCAGATTTCACATATTTTGTCTTTAGGGCGTAAAAATATTGTGTAGTT
The DNA here is from genome assembly GCF_014706615.1 of Candidatus Vesicomyosocius sp. SY067_SCS001. Classification (NCBI taxonomy): domain Bacteria; kingdom Pseudomonadati; phylum Pseudomonadota; class Gammaproteobacteria; family Pseudothioglobaceae (SeqCode); genus Candidatus Vesicomyidisocius; species Candidatus Vesicomyidisocius sp. SY067_SCS001. Next base: position 127,611 of record NZ_CP054877.1, read on the forward strand.
ATTTCTAGAAAAAATTGCTAGTGCTTTGGGCTCTTGTAATCCAGTTAGATAGTAAAAATCACTATGTACCCGAAATGGGTAATTAACATCACCAGAACGATTTTGCTCAGAATTACTACTTATAATAACTATTGCATTGTTATCCAGCTGGTTTAGCAGTGACAGTCTTCTTTTTTGATGTATCATTTTATTAAATAAGCTTAATTATTACCCATAATTAATTATATTATAAGAATACCATGAAACATGTATGATTGTAGCAAAATATCTCTTTAAAAATTAATAAGAAATTGGTACTTGATGAGTATGCATCAAGTCATTTGGCAAAAGTATTGTGATTTTTACAAGGGCAAGAGATTACTTTATTTAATGGTGATAGTAGGAATTATTTAGAGACGATTGTGCGAGTAAAAAACTATTGTGAGGTTGAAATACATAGATGTACTCACAATAATTCAGAGTTTCAGTTAAATATTACTTTGGTTCAAGGTATTACCAACAATAAATAGTAAATGTAAATTAACAAGGAGCTCAAAGTTTGTTATTAGGCCAGAGAATATTAATAGCTGAAACCGCTTCGTTAGCAACTATTGCTAATATGTAGTTATTATGTGGTGGTTAATACATTTAATGCTTTTTGAATAGGTTTTAATACATTTATAAGTTTTTTACGAATAGCAGAACCTGTTAAATGGTTTGCTGAAATAGTGCTAATGACTAAACGTTCACTTACACCTGCTAATAGCATTCTAGCAAAGAGCTTTTCTCTTTCATCTTTAATATCATAAACTACAACATTAGCTTGGTTAGTAATATCTACAATAGATTCTTTGAGAGTTATTGAGGGATGATATAGATATTGTCCGAGTACATCTAGTGTACGATATAAAATAGTTTCTTGATTGATTTTTTTTAAAATATTAATTGTTGTTTTTAACAGTAATTGTGTTTGTTTATCTGAAATAATTTGTAAGTCTTTATGTCTGAAGTTAAATGATATTATGCTAATATCAGTATGAATCTCAAAGTAAATATCTTTGAGATTCATACGTTCAATAAAACCAACTAAAAATGCTGTTTTTTTTGACCTTGTTTCCACAATTTAGCTTTTTCTTTTTTGTTGATCAGGTCTTTTTGTAATATCAAATTAGTGGTATCGATTAGTTGTTCTATATTATGTATAAAGGGTAATAATTCTAGTAAATATTTGGCGATATTTTTACCAATATAGGTGTTAATAATAAAATCTTTAGTGAGTAACAAACGTCCGATTTCAGCTTGATTAGCAGTATTAGTAGCGCACCACCAAGTTAGTTTGAGCAAATTTTTATCAAATTTGATTTCATTTGATACTGCTATAACAGCTTCAACTTCGCCCAGTTTGAGTAGTAATGAAAGGTTTGATGATGTTACTTGTCCTATTTTTGACCAGTGCTTTAAATATGATAGATATTTTCCATTCATTGTTCCCATAACTTGATTGATAAGAAGTTTTTTAACTTCTTTGATATATATGTCACTATTACTTGTTTTGCTTAAATCAATAATTTGTTCTCTAAATTGTGTGTTAAGTCCAATAACTAGTAGTTTATAAGTATCAATACGAATCGCGATCGAAGTCTTAATAAGAACATTTAGTTTAAGAATGTCTTCAGTGTTTAGCATTTAGAAGTCTATTGTTTTTTTGATATAACAGAATTTATTAAAAATAACTAGCTTTTGTTTGTTAATGTTGATTATTATTAAAAATCTAGATTGATATGTATGCGTCTGATGGTAGTTATTTATTATTTTAATTATGTTTTTGATATAATTCTATCTTAGAATAGTATTGTTTTTATACCTATTTTTAATAGAATAAGTTTAATATGTAAATTCAATATGTGTCTCAAAAAGTAATAATTAAATTTAGTAAGTGTAATAGTATTTTTTAATAAAAAAATTGTTTAAGTATTGAAATTTGCTGCTTAATGACTTATTCATAATTGCTTAATTCTATACCTATCTTATTTGCTCTATCAGAAGCAGCACGTATTGCATGAGTAATAATAACTTCAAAGTTTTGGTTTTGTAAAGACTCAATTGCTGCTTCAGTTGTTCCATTTTTTGAGGTGACTTTATTGCGAAGTTGTCGTGGTGAATCTTTAGAATGACTTGCCATCATACTTGCACCTAGTGCAGTTTGAATGCTTAACTTTTGTGCTACTACCTCATCTAGACCTAATGTTATACCGGCTTTAGTCATCGACTCAAGCATTAAGAAAAAATACGCAGGACCGCTACCAGAAACTGCCGTGATTGTATTCAATAAATCCTCATCATTTACCCATAAGCATTCACCTACAGAACTTAGTATATTTTCTGCTAGAAATTTTTGTTTGTTTGATACTTGTTTGTTAGCAAATAAACCTGTTATTCCTTGGTTGATCAATGCAGGTGTATTAGGCATAGTACGTACAATAGCTTGGTTACCGCCTAGCCAGCGTTCAATATCATGTGATCTTACTCCAGCAGCAATGGATATAATGAGTGTATTGTTTGTAAGTTTGTTTTTTAAATTTTTACAGACCGAGGATAATACTTGCGGTTTAACAGCAAAAATAATAGTGCTACATTGATTTGCAAGTTTGGTATTATCCGTGAAAACTTCAATATTAAATTCGGTTTTTCGAATGAGTAGTAATGCTTCGTTAGTATCACTGATTTTGATTTGGTTATGGTTAATGTTATTGCTAATAAGCCCAGAAATAATAGCATGGGTCATATTACCAGCGCCGATAAAACCGATAAGTGAATTTTGCATGTTGAATAAGTATTATAAAGTATTAATATACTGTGTATTTTACTAAAATAGTGTTTATTATAGAAAATAAAAGGACCTTGATGAAAAAATTTAATCCAAAATTAATTATTATTGATATAGATGGGACTTTGGTGGATAGTGTTCCAGATTTAGCCTATTGTATTGATGAATTAATGAAATCAATGAATAGGACGCCATGGGGCGAGGTAAAAGTTCGTGACTGGGTCGGTAATGGTGTATTAAAGTTAGTAGAAAGGTCATTGACTGGTAAGCTTGAGGCGAGTGTTAATAAACAAGATTTTGATAAAGCTTATTCAATTTTTTTGGAGTTGTATAGCATTAATACTTCCGTGCGTTCATGTTTATACGATGGTGTAAAAGAAGGTTTGGATTACCTAAAACGACAAGGTTATTTGTTAGGATGTGTGACTAATAAAGACGAGCAATTTACCTTGCCAATTCTAAAAGATTTGGATATTTTTAATTATTTTGGATTGGTAGTATCTGGTGATACTTTAGTAAAGAAAAAACCAGATCCATTGCCATTATTACACAGCGCTGAATTTTTCAATATCCCTCCACAAAATTGCTTAATGCTTGGTGATTCAATTAGTGATGTAATTGCTTCACGTGTTGCTGGTTTTGAGATTATTTGCATGTCGTATGGATATAATCATGGCAAGGATATCCAAGATGCTAATCCAGATTTAGTTATTGATTCAATGATTGAACTTAAAGATTATTTATAATAGCTAGTATCAGTAAAATGTATTCATATGGATACATTTGATAATCAACATATTTGGCATCCATATGCCAAAATTCCAAACGAAGTTCCTACTTATTTGGTTAAATCAGCTGAGGGTGTTTATTTAATTCTGGAAGGCGGTAACCGTGTTATCGATGGTATGAGTTCATGGTGGTCAGCAATTCATGGTTACAATCATCCAGTACTTAATAAAGCAATTGAAACTCAACTAAGGAAAATGTCCCATATTATGTTTGGTGGGTTAACACACCAACCTGCAATTGACCTTACTAAAACATTATTGAGCGTTACACCTGATAATTTAACCAAGGTATTTTTCACTGATTCCGGCTCACTGTCAGTAGAAGTTGCGCTTAAAATGGCCCTACAATATTGGAATAATAAACACCAAGCTAATAAGCAAAAATTTATTACTATCCGGGGTGGATATCATGGTGATACATTTGGGGCCATGAGCGTGTGTGATCCAGATAATGGCATGCATCATTTATTTTCAGGTGTATTGCCACAACACTTTTTTGTTAAAAGTCCATCCATTGTGCCTATGAATGAGGCTCTGGAAGATTTAAGAGTGACATTAAAACAAAATTCTAATAAAATTGCCGCTATGATTTTAGAACCTGTTATACAAAATGCAGGAGGTATTAGGATATACAATCCTCAATATTTACTTAAAGCTAAAAAGCTTTGCAAACAAAATAATATTTTATTCGTTTTAGATGAAATTGCAACCGGTTTTGGCCGTACTGGAGAATTATTTGCACTAGAATACGCTAATGTCGAACCTGATATTTTATGTTTAGGTAAAGCATTAACAGGTGGTTATATAACTTTAGCAGCTACATTAACAACCGATGATGTTTCAAATGTAGTAGGTACACTTATGCATGGCCCTACTTTTATGGCCAATCCATTAGCTTGCGCTGTCGCCAATGCTAGTGTTGAATTGTTACTTAGTTCTCCTTGGAAAAATAGTATTGCCAATATCGGAAAGATATTGAGTACAGAGTTATTACCTCTTAAAAATCATGATAAAGTTAAAGATGTACGAATCTTAGGCGCTATTGGTGTAATAGAGGTTATTCATGAAATTGACATACAAATAGTTCAAAAGTATTTGATTGATTTGGGTGTTTGGCTAAGACCTTATGGAAAATTACTTTACACCATGCCGCCATTTATAATTACTGATGATGAACTTTTAATAATTACTAGTGCTATTAAAGTTATAGTTAATAGACTGTAATTTTAATACAATAGACAGTCAGATGGAATAGTCTATTACTGTCTATTATATAATTCTAATTTAGAAACAGTTTTATAAGTGATTCCCAATAAAAAGATCAATTTTATACCTCGATTTACTTAGTAACTTGTAGAAATTATCGAAAAGACGTTTAGGTGTAAGTTTTTTAGATTTTGTATAATGTAGTATTTGTATCTTTGTTATACTTTTCAAGTAACGGTAAAGATATGGCGAGTAGTATATAGCTAAGAGTAATAATTTTTACTTACTAGTTTATCTATTCTGAGTTTTTGTCTTGTATTTTGTAATTTAGTAGATTTACTTTATTATGCATTAATAAATATGCGTATGACATAATTTTTATAGTTTCATATCCTGGCTTTTGTTTTCTTTTTTAAATTTTTATTTGTTTTCTTTTTTAAATTTTTACATGCTTCTCATTTTTATTTTTAATAAATTCGCTTTTAAATATTAAATTATATCAAAGATATACCTGTTTTAGTATATTTAGAAGGCATACTTATCTAATGAATATATAAGGATGATTGTTAGATGCTATGTTGATATATTTAATTATTATGATAACATTGATAGAAAATTAAATATCATCTATAAAGTTATACCAATATGATTGGTGTTTCTAACAAACCTGTTAAAGACTAGTATCTATAAGATTTCCTAATTTGTAGAAAGTTAGATAATAATGTCTAATAAATATTAGATTAGTCTAAAAATCTTTTTTAATTATATTAAATTATGTATAGTAAGAAATATATAGATTGTAACAACTCACTTTTTATTTTACTTAAGAGTTATAAATTTACACAAGTAAAATACTTTTGAAGTTGATAACTTAATGAGTAATAACTTTATTTGTTGTTATTCAATTGGATCAATATCTAAATACCAACGTACTTTGTTTTTTAGTTTGAGTGTATTGATGTGTTGACTAAAAGTGGATAAGATTTGGTGGAGTGTTACTCGATTATTAGATTGTAGGTATAGGTTAAAGTAGTAGTAGTCTGATTTTTTTTCAATAGTATTAGCAATTGGTCCCCAAATTTCTACTGAATTCATTTGTATGCTTTTTAACAAAATAGCTGCTTCATGTAAGAAATTTTCAGCGTTTTGTTTGTTTTTTGCATTTGCACATAATAATGCTTGGTGTGAAAAAGGTGGCATCATTGCACTTAAACGCTGTTTTAGAAGTTGACTAGCAAATTGTGTATAGCGAGAAGACAAAACAAAATTAAAAATTGGATGATCGGGATAGCGAGTTTGTATAACAACTTCACCTCTTTCTTTGTGTCTACCAGCACGACCAGATACTTGAATAAGGAGTTGGGCTAAATATTCAGTTGCTCGAAAATTTGTTGATAAGAACCCAGTATCAACATCTAGAATACCAACCATTGCAAGGTTGGAAAAATTGTGTCCTTTGGTTAACATTTGTGTACCAATAATAATACAAGATTTGCCAGTGTTGATTTGTTCTAAGTGTTTTGCAAAGGATTTCTTGCGTCGTGTGGTGTCACGATCAATGCGGATAATAGGAGTATCTACAAAGTATGAAGATAGGGTTTCTTCTAATTTTTCTGTGCCATATCCTAATATTTTAAGGCTTTGTTCAGTACAGTTTGGGCAGACATGTTCTGGTATTTTTTCGTCGCCACAATGATGACATTTAAGACGATTGATATAGCGATGATAAACCATTGTTAAATCACAATGGTTACATTGTGCTTTCCAGTTACATTGTGTACAGTAATAGATAGGTGCATAACCTCGGCGGTTAACAAACAACATAACTTGTTTGTTAATGGATAAATATTGCTTGATTTTTTCAATTAGCATTTTAGACAATACACCGTTAGTATTACTGCGCATATCAATCAGACTTACCTTGGGTAAAGTTGCACCACCTGCACGTTTAGTTAGTGTGATGCGTGTGATTTTCTTATCCATCGCATTTTTTAATAATTCTAATGAAGGCGTTGCTGTACCTAAGACCAATGGTATATTAGATTGTTGAGCTCTGATAAAACCTAAATTTCTAGCAGAATATCGAAAACTTGACTGCTGCTTAAACGAGTTATCATGTTCCTCATCAATAATAATTAAACCAAAATTTGATATAGGTGTGAAAATAGCACTTCTTGTACCAAGTATCACGTTAGCATCACCGTTTTTAGCCATAAGATAAGCGTCTAGTTTTTGAGTCTCATTAAGTTGCGAATGGATTGCTATTACGCGTGTTTTTAGGCGTGTTTTAAAATGTGTAATCATTTGTGGCGTTAGACCAATTTCCGGAACCAATACCAATACTTGTTTCTTTTGGTTAATCATTGATTGGATAATGTGTAAATATACTTCAGTTTTACCACTACCAGTCACACCATGGAGTAAAAAAGCGTGATATTGATTGGTTGATTTCAAAATTTGTTCGATAGCAATATTTTGTTCATCTGTTGGTTGAAAGTCTGGCTGTTGTAGTTTATTTGGTAAATCTATGATTTTTTTAATTTTTGCTTCTTTACCTAAAAGTAATTTCTTAGGTAATGTAGATGAAATAACTTTGCTAATTGGATAATGGTAATAATTAGCTGACCATAACAAAAGATCTAAAATTGATTTGTCTAAAATTGGTATTTTATCTAGTACTTCTTCAACAGATTTAAGTTTATACCCTAGTGTATCTTCTCTTTTTTTTTGGAAATTTGTTTCGTTATATCTACTTTTATCTTTAATATCTAATACAATGCCAATTACTTTTTTTCGTGCAAGTGGTACTTTAACACGTACACCAACAGACACCTCGTTATCACATAGATAGTTAAAGGTTTTACTCAATGATAGTATAGCAACTTCAATAATTAATGACAAAGTAATAGAGCTTTGATAAAATAATAATTTTATCTAATATTAAGTATGGTGATTATACAAAATAGTATTCACGATTTATCTGTTAATGAAGATGATTTAAGTTGTATTTTACAAAGAGTGGTTAAAGAATTGGGAAATGGTGAAAGTGAGTTATTAGTTCGATTGGTTGATAAGGCGGAAATTCAAAATCTTAATAAGGTTTATCGATACAAGGATAAATCTACTAATGTATTATCATTTCCAAGTGATTTGCCGATTGAAATTGATGAAAATATTTTAGGAGATGTTGTGATATGTACAGAAGTAGTTTTAAAAGAGTCTATTGAACAGCATAAATCTTTTAATAATCACTTCATGCATATGGCAGTTCATGGTACGTTGCATTTATTTGGTTATGATCATATTGATACTAAAGATGCACAAAAAATGGCAAACTTAGAAAGAAAAATTCTAGCAAAAATTGGGATTAATAATCCTTACTAAATTAGTAAAAATGCTACTATTTATTTAAAACTGGCAATTTTTATTCTTTATATTAAGCGCTATAGGCCTTACCAATACGTTCAATGGCATATAATGTATTACTAATGTAATACATTTTTAACTGGTTTCGTTCCCAAGGTGGAATACAAGCTTCTTGTAATACTTTTTTTAATGATTTGGTGTGTTTTTTTCCTAGTAATTTAATACGTTGACCTTTTTGTCGATAACGAATTGAAAAATTTGGAAAGTCTTTAAATTCCTCATAAAATGGGCAATACTTGTTCTCCTTTGGCAGGATTTTGTTGATGAAATATAATTCATTTTGGTAGCGTCTAACCTCGTACTCATTCCAACTAACCAGTGGATTAGTGCCCTCTTTTGCGTGCAGTAGTTTAATAATTTGGTGCATTATTTTATGACTTGGCGTTAAAAAATTAAGAAAGTTTAGATGATAGCGGAGAATGTTCTTAATTCTATGAATTCTAAGTTTAATAAGCTGACTTATATTGATTCGATTAGTACGATTGATAATGTGATATGTCTTAATATCAATATCGGCCAGTTCGCGTGTAAGTTTTAAGGTTTCTGATTGGTTTTGTGCACTTCTGGAAAGTGTTTCTGTTAAATTTTTATATACCTCAGATAATTTTGGTAGAATTTCTAAACGTAAGAAATTACGTCTAAAATAAGTATTTTTATTGCTGTCATCTTCTATCCAGTTTAATTTATGATTATTAGCATAATCACTAATTTGAGATTTATTAATTGTTAAAAAAGGGCGATAGTGAATACCTTTTCCTAGAGGCTTCTCTTTAGGCATAGCAGCTAATCCAGCACTACCACTACCACGGAATAGTTGTAGAAGTAATGTTTCTGCTTGGTCGTTTTTATGATGTGCCGTACAGAGTACTTCATTTTCTTTTAATAAGTTAGATAATGAACGATAACGTTTCTTACGTGCATGTTCTTCGATGTTAGATGTATTATCAAAAGATAAATTAATGCTTAAGTATACAACATTAAGATTTAAACATGTTGTTTTGCAAAATTTATCCCATTTATTACAAAATTGAGATAAATGATGATTACAGTGAATAACTCTTATTTTATTGGGATAGTATGTGTTTAAATAATGCAAAAGTACGATAGAATCAATGCCACCACTGAGACCAAGGACAATGTTCTTACCTTCAAGAAATAAATCTTTAGTCTTTAAATTTTCCAAAACCTAAGAGTTTTTTTTGTCTATTTTGTAACAATTGTTCTATTGATAGTTGTTTAATTTTGTTGAGTTGTCGTGTTAATACTTCTTTTAAAAGTGCTTTTGTTTGTGAAGGATTACGGTGGATGCCGCCTAATGGTTCTTTAATAATTACATCAATTAACCTGTCTTTTTTAAGATGGGTTGAGGTTAATTTTAAAGATTCTGCTGCAATGTTTGCTTTAGTTACGTCTTTGTATAAAATAGAGGCACAACCTTCTGGAGAAATTACAGAATAAATACTGTATTCAAACATCATAATTGTGTCTGCTACACCAATAGCTAGTGCTCCGCCAGAGCCACCTTCGCCAATAACTATTGAAATAATAGGTGTTGCAAGGGTTGACATTTCAAATAGATTTTTGGCAATTGCTTCGCTTTGTCCACGTTCTTCAGCACCAATACCAGGATAAGCACCAGGTGTGTCAATAAAAGTAACAATAGGCATTGAAAATTTTTCAGCAAGTTTCATTAAGCGTAAGGCTTTTCGGTAACCTTCAGGTCTAGGCATGCCAAAATTGTATTTGATTTTTTCTTGGGTAGTTCGTCCTTTTTGTTGACCAATAAACATCACTGGTTGGTTATCTAATGTAGCAATACCACCAATAATAGCATGGTCATCACCATAAGTACGATCACCATGCAACTCTGTGAATTCATCAAATACATCAGAAATATAATCAAGTGTATAAAGGCGTTTTGGGTGTCGTGCTAGTTGAGATATTTGCCAATCGCTTAAAGATGAGAATATTTTTTTGGTTAAAGCATTACTCTTGGATTTAAGTGCCTTTATCTCATTAATAATATCTACTTTATCTTTAATATTTGCTTTGCCTTTAATATTATCAAGTGTTTGTATTTTTTCTTCTAGTTCTGCAATAGGTTGTTCAAAATCAAGATAATCTAAGTTCATACTCTAGTTTAAAATTTATTCATATACAATGTTTAAAATTATAGCAGAAATACTAGCATTTCTAGCTTTTGCTACTTTTATATTAAGTTAGTTATATAAATAAATTTAAATAGGTATTTTTTTTAATTTAAACGAGTAAGATTTGATGTACTATTATTAATAATGAGTGTAATTGATGCATTAATTCTTATCAGTAGATTAAAAAATGAAAGGCAATTAATTTTGTTTTTTTGATAAAAATAAGGAAGAAACATGGATGTAATTTATTGGCTTGTACCAAGTATGATTTTTGTTGGTTTTGTTCTTGTTATTATTTTAATAATAGGGGTTAAGAACGGTCAGTTTGATGATTTAGAAGGGGAAGGACAACGTATTTTATATGACGAAGAATAGATAAATTTAGCACCTATAAAAATATTAAAAATAAGGTTGACAATTCGTCTTTTTAATAGAAAATTCGCATCTAAAGATGCTAGAAAAAACAAAATGGCTCAAAATATAATAGATGGTCTATTTGGTAAATCACCCATTAGATCATTACAGAAACATATGATACAAGTGCATTCTTGCATTTCAGAACTTAATGGTTTTATGATTGCCATTCATACACAAAATTGGGTAAAAGCTAAAACAATTAAAAGTTATATAGATATTAAAGAAGGCAAAGCAGATATTCTTAAAAAGAATCTACGTTTAAGTTTGTCTTCAATGTTTATGATGCCTTTTTCACGTAGAGATTTACTTGATTTATTACTTATTCAAGATTCTATTGCCAATATCACTAAAGATGTTTCGGGTTTGATGATTAACCGCAAGATGATTTTACCAGATAATATCTTTGGTGATGTTATAGAATTAACTAAGGTTTGTATCAAAACATCAGCTAAGGCACTTAAAGCCGTTAATGAATTAGATGAATTATTAGAAACTGCATTTGGCAGTCGTGAGCGTAAGATTATTAGTTCTATTATTGAAGATGTTAATGAACTTGAAAGTAAATCTGATAAAATTCAGCACGTAATTCGTGCTGAATTATTTCCGCTAGAATCTAGCTTGCCACCTGTTGATGTTATGTTTTATTATCGTACTGTGGAATGGTTGGGTGAGCTTGCAGATGCGGCTCAAAAAGTTGGCTCAAGGCTAGAAGTGCTGTTAGCAAGATAAGGGAGTCTATATATGGATATAATTGCAAATTATGCTGATATTTTTATTATGCTGTCAATTGGGTTTGGTTTATTTATGGCTTGGGGTATTGGTGCTAATGATGTTTCTAATGCCATGGGTACTTCGGTTGGTTCTGCTGCTATTACCTTTAAACAAGCAGTTGTTATTGCGGTTATTTTTGAGTTTTCTGGTGCAATTCTTGCAGGAGGAGAAGTAACTGATACTGTTCGTAAAGGTATTTTAGATGCAGTATTATTTACTAATAATCCACACTTATTAGTGTATGGTATGCTTGCTTCGCTCTTGGCAGCAGGTGCGTGGTTATTGATTGCCTCATCTTTAGGATGGCCAGTTTCTACGACGCATTCAATTGTTGGTGCTATTGTTGGTTTTGGTGCAGTAGGTGTTGGTATTGATGCAGTTGCTTGGGATAAAGTAATTAAAATTGTGATGAGTTGGGTAGTATCTCCAGTACTTGCTGGCACACTTGCTGTTTTTATCTTTAAAAGTCTACAATTCTTAGTGATTGATACTAAAGATCCGTTGATGAATGCCAAGAGATATTTGCCATTTTATGTATTTTTTGTTGGTTTTATTATTGCGTTGGTTACGCAATTTAAAGGCCTTAAACATATTGACTCTTTAGAATATATCTCTAAAGATGTTTCTTTAAGTTTGATAATTGCAATTATAGTTGGTATTTTGGCAGCTGTTATCGCTGCTTTTATTATGAGAAATATTAAGATAAATCCAAAGGATGATAAAGATTTTCATTATGCTAATATGGAAAAGCTTTTTGCTGTGCTTATGGTGATTACCGCATCTGCTATGGCATTTGCACATGGTTCTAATGATGTTGCTAATGCCATTGGTCCACTAGCTGCGGTTTATAGTATTGTAGAAGCTGGTGGTGATATTACCTCAAGGAGCGCTATACCTTCATGGGTTTTGCTGGTTGGCGGCGGCGGTATTATATTTGGTTTTGTGACTTATGGATTTAAAGTTATGAAAACTATTGGCAAAGGAATTACAGAACTCACTCCTTCTCGTGGTTTTGCTGCTGAATTAGCCGCTGCAACAACGGTAGTTTTAGCCTCATCAACAGGTATTCCTGTATCAACTACACAGGTCTTAGTAGGGGCGGTGTTGGGTGTTGGTATTGCTAGAGGTGTGGTTGCACTTAATATGCGAGTTATAAATACAATTTTTTTATCTTGGTTAATTACCTTGCCAGCAGGTGCAGTCATGTCTATTCTATTTTTCTTTGTACTTAAGGGAGTATTTGGAGCATAAGTTATGACATTAGAAGAAATTAAGGAAAAAATTGAATCAGGTATAGAAAATTCAACAGTTATTATGGAAGGTGATGGTTGTAGTTGTTCAACAAAGGTCGTTTCGCCAATTTTTGAAGGTATGTCGCTGTTAGCTAGGCAAAAAATGGTACTTGCTATTATGAATAAAGAAATTGTAAATGGTACGCTTCATGCACTTAGTATTAAAACATGTACACCAAAAGAAGACATCTAAAGTGTATCTATTTTCATATACAATTTGTTCAATACTATTGTTATTGGTATTTATTAAAATTGTGGTTGGTTTTTTATATTTTTATGTGAATAATTAATTTAGTGCACAATTTTATTGTTGTATCGATATGAAATAGTCTAGATTAATTTTTAATAGTTTGATATTTATTCATATATCTAGCATAGCATGCTCATGTAAAATTTCTATCTTTGGATATAAAATATTTTTATGAGTTTTTCTAAATTAGGTTTATCTGATTCAATTCTTAAAGCTATTGAGCAGAAAGGGTATAGTAAGCCATCATCAATACAGAGTCAATCAATACCTGCTATTTTAAATGGTAAGGATGTCATGGCAGCTGCCCAAACTGGAACTGGAAAAACAGCATGTTTTGCCTTACCTATTCTTGAAATATTGTCTAAAAAAAAACCTACAAAATCCAATCGGGTTCGTACATTGATTCTAACGCCCACACGTGAATTAGCTACACAGGTTAATGATAGTGTAATTACTTATGGTAAGTATTTACCTCTTAAATCAAGTGTAGTGTTTGGTGGTGTGAAGATTAATCCACAAATGAAAAAATTGTGTTCAGGTGTTGATATTTTAGTCGCTACACCAGGTAGGTTATTAGATTTGTATTCTCAAAACTCTGTAAAATTTGACATGCTAGAAATAGTTGTATTTGATGAGGCGGATAGAATGCTAGATATGGGTTTTATTAACGATATTAAGAGAATTTTAAAGCTTTTACCGTCAAAAAAGCAAACACTTATGTTTTCAGCTACTTTTTCTAATAAGATTCTAACATTAGCAAAAAGTTTGGTTAACAATCCTGTAGAAATATCAACTACTCCGAGAAATTCTACTGTTAAAGCAATAAAGCAATGGATTCATCCTGTTGATAAATCCAAAAAACATGCATTATTAACTTATCTTATTCAAGAACATAATTGGCGTCAGGTTCTAGTATTTAGTCGCACTAAGTATGGTGCAAATCGCATTGTCAATAAATTAGAAAAGAAAAAGATTAGAGCAACTGCGATTCATAGCAATAAAAGTCAGGGTGCACGTACAAGAGCTTTGTTGGGATTTAAAAATCACGAAGTGAACGTATTAGTGGCAACCGATATTGCTGCAAGAGGTATTGAAATTTATCAATTACCCCATGTTATTAATTTTGATTTACCATATGTACCAGAAGATTATGTACATCGTATTGGTCGTACAGGTCGCGCTGGCTCAAAAGGTGAGGCAATTTCATTAGTTAGTGCTGATGAAGCTAAGCAATTATTTGATGTTGAACGCTTAATTCAAAATAAATTAGATCGTATAATGGTAGCAGGTTTTATTCCAGATCATAATTTGCCAGAGTCAGGTAAAAAATTATTGCCACCAAAAAATAGAAATTCCAATAATTCCAAAAGTCGCAATCAACTTAGATATGGCAAAATGCTAGGTTTAAGAAAATAAACTTAACAATGAAAAATTCATAAGGAAAGTAACATTAAAATTAAATTAATCACGTTTATCATTGTGCTACTTTTAACCCCGGTTCATGCTGGATTGTGGGAGAAAATAACTACAATAGGCGCTAAAATAGTCACACCAACCTCAGAATACTTAATTGAAACGTCAGGCTGGAATATTCGAATATATGAATGGATTCCTGATGATAACCCTAATATACGTTGTTTATTTGCAGCTGGTTCACAAAAAGGTGGAGTGGCTTGTTACTCAATTAACGATTGATAAATAATCAATTTATTTATCAATAAGCTAATTTATTGTAGATGATTAGAACTGGATTTTATCTTTAATTTTTTATAAATATATTTACTTTATATTTAAGTCATAGTATATTTATTTGTAAAATCCGTTTTTAAAATTAGCTGTCTTTTCGTACTTATTGACATAATTTATAATATCCTTTTTATATTAAATTTATCTTTTTTGGATAATTTGTGATTGAGTGCATAATCTATACACCTAATTATATTATTCCTATATATACTGAAATCTTTTAATAAATATATCAATGATTCTTGATATATTATTGTAATTATATTTTGATTATGAGTATATGGTGATAAGTGCTTTTTATTTAGTTTTACTTATAAGTTCAGATCGATATAAATATATTTTATATTAGTGATATTAGATTTTATTTTTTGTTGTTTATGGTGTGTATTAGTATTAATTCCTTTAATTAAGTAATTTTTTAGTCTTTGTTTGTTTTAGAATAAATAAGATGGGTCAATGATCTTATTGTATCAGTGTTTTCTTGACCATTAAATTCTTTTATTTAATTCGTTTCCATCTCGCTTAGATGGCATTATTTTTCTTGGATTTGGCGTATGTTTTTACATTGTGAGTAACAATAATTTGTAATTTATTTAAAATTCTATCCATTTCTGTATAAGAATTTACAAAAAATAGTGTTAATAACTAATAAATATAAGTGGTGGAGATGGCGGGAATTGAACCCGCGTCCGAAAACTTTCAAACAAGAAGTCTACATGCTTAGCTTGATCTATTTTTGTTAACTACTTACCACCCGATCATCAGGGATGTAAGTAGCGATTTTCAACAAGTTTTAACCGAATTATGTGAAAAAAATAATCCTAGCGAGTCTGTGAGCGACCGTCATTCTAAAAATACAGACAACTCTTAGGTGACGGCTAGCTATGCAGCTAGAGCGTAGTTGTTTTCGTTTTCAACTATGTTTTATAAGTATATTTTAACGAGTTGTCTTAATCCTCGGCATGCATTCTTGAGATCTAACCCCTCGTCGAAGCCATGTCATCCCCAAAACTGTATTATAACACTTTTTTATTGAATTGTCACTCTTGCGAATTTTCGTTTTCCTACTTGATAAACGCTTGTGCTAGTTGCTGGTTCAAAATTTTTATTTGTGATTTTAATGTTATTAATTTTAACACCACCTTGTTCAATCATTTGGTATGCGTTTGATGTGCTAAAGCAAAGCCCAGTATCTTTGAGTAAATTAGCAATTTTTATGCCAGCTTTAAAGCTAAATTCATTCATTTTATTAGGGATCTGATTTTTACTAAAACGATTAATAAAATTTTGTTGTGCTTGTTTAGCTATATTGATATTATAGAAGCGAGTAACAATCTCATTAGCTAGGACAAATTTAATATTTCTTGGATTTTTACCCTGTACTATTGTTTGTTTTAAATCAGTAATCTCTTCTAAACTTTGAAAACTTAATAATTCAAAATAACGCCACATTAAATCATCAGAAATTGACATAATTTTGCCAAACATTTCATCAGGTAAAGCATTAATACCAATGTAGTTATCTAATGATTTTGACATTTTTTGTACGCCGTCTAGTCCTTCTAAAATTGGCATGGTAAGTATGACCTGTTGTTCTTGCCCTGCTTGTTTTTGTAGTTCTCTACCTACTAATAAATTAAATTTTTGGTCAGTACCGCCTATTTCTATATCGCTTTGTAATTCAACAGAATCATTACCTTGAATTAAAGGATATAAAAATTCGTGGATAGAGATGGATTGTCCTGATTTGTAACGTTTGGAAAAGTCATCACGTTCTAATATTCTGGCAATTGTTTGTTTACTTGCGAGTTGGATAAACTCTAGCGGTTTCATTTTATCCATCCACTGAAAGTTAAATACAATCTTAGTTTTATTTTTATCCAAAATTTTAAATATTTGTTTGGTGTAACTTTTGGAGTTCTCTTGAACCTGTTTTTTTGAGAGTGGTGGGCGAGTCTTACTTTTACCTGTCGGATCGCCAATCATGGCAGTGAAATCACCAATTAAAAATAATATTTCATGACCTAAATTTTGTAATTGTTTTAGTTTGTTGATTATAACTGTATGTCCTAGATGTAAGTCAGGTGTGGTGGGGTCAAAACCTGCTTTGATACGCAGTGGTTTGTCTTTTTTGAGCTTTTCCTTGAGCTCGTGAAATGGTAATATCTCATCAGTGCCACGTGTAAAAATGGCTAGTTTTTGTTCTATGTTCAAACTTTTATTGTCTGATATGCCCGTTACCTAGGACGATAAACTTTTGTGAAGTTAATCCTTCTAATCCAACAGGACCGCGTACATGGAGTTTATCAGTACTAATACCGATTTCTCCACCTAAGCCATACTCAAAACCATCAGCAAAGCTAGTGGAGGCGTTAATCATGACCGATGAGGAATTTACTTCTGTAATAAAACGGCGTGAACGAGTATAGTTTTCACTTATAATTGATTCAGTGTGGTTTGAGCTATATTTATCAATATGATTAATGGCCTCACTCATCGAGTTAACAATGCGAATAGATAAAATTGCATCTAAATATTCTGTCTTCCAATCTTCTGCAGTGGCTGAAATGATTGTATTTGATAGTTTTATAGTTTCTGAACAGCCTCGTAATTCCACCCCTTTTGCTAAGTATTGTGCAATTAGTTCTGGCAATATTTTATCTACTACTGAGCTGTGTACCAATAATGTCTCAGTAGCATTACATACACCATAACGTCTAGTCTTGGCATTAAAGGCAATGCTAATAGCTTTTTGTGTATCAGCATCTTTATCAATATAGGTATGACAAATACCGTCTAAATGTTTGATAATAGGTACCTTGGCGCTGTTACTAATGGCCTTAAGTAGGCCTTTACCACCTCTAGGGATAATAGCATCAACATAATTATTTGCTTTAACTAGCTCAATAACAGCTTTACGATCTTGAGTATTAATAAGTTGAGCACAATTTTCATTAAGCCCTGCTTGTGTTATACTTTGTTTGACACAGGTATACAGAGCATGATTAGAATTAACAGTCTCTGATCCACCACGTAGTATAATGCTATTTCCTGATTTTAAACAAAGTGCTACTGCATCAATTGTAACATTAGGCCTAGATTCATAAATAACACCTATTACACCAAGTGATACGCGCATTTTACCCACTTGGATGCCACTTGCTTGGTATTTTAAATCTGTAATTTCACCAATAGGATCTGGTAGATTGGCAATTTGGTTTAAGCTTTTAATAATGTTGTTAAGACGTATATTATCAAGCATCAGTCTATCAAGTAGTGCTATGTTTAGTCCATTATCCTTACTAATAGTAAGGTCTTTTTCATTGGCTTTAAGAATACTTGTTCTATTTTGGTCAATTTGATTGGCGATATTGATTATTGCATTGTTCTTAGCTATTGTTGTAGCACCACGCAATGTTTTTGCAGCGTTTTTTGCATTTTCACCTAATAGAGTAATTAGATTTTTTATTGAGTCCATTGTATTTCTCCAGCTAAACTTAATAATAATGTATGTAGTTCGTCAATTACATTAAGATTATCCATGTTTTTGATTGAACGGTCAATACATCCTAGTGATAATAATATTTTTTGAAAGTGCTGATAAGAATGTTGGTTTAATGCATTGGTAATAATAGGTTTTCTTGTGTTCCAAACTTGATGTTTTTGCAAAACTATATTAGTGTCCTTAACTTGTCTAAGTTCAATTGACATTTTAGTTATTGATTTAATTTCTAGATATAAAGCATGGCTTAGTTGAATTGGCATGATTGTGTTAGAGATTAAAGTTTGATAAATTTTATTAACTTGATTACTATTACCAAATAAAGCTGCATCAATTAAATCATAAACGGTGTATTTAGATTGTTGATTAGTTTGTTTAAGATATTCTTGAGTATTAATTTTACCATTTGGGTAAGCTATTTTTAGTTTTTGAATTTCTTGCATAGAGGCAGTTAAATTACCTTCTGTACAAAAAGCGATATTCTGTGCAATTTCTATATTATCCTTAAGCCCTAATTCTGCCATTTGTTGTGTAATCCAACCAATTAAATGATTATTTTTTACTTCAAAATGCTGGATAAGACTACCACTTTGTTCTAGTGTTTTGAACCATTTGCTTTTTTGTTGTGCTATGTCTAATTTTTCAGTAGATATAATTAATAAAATATCATTGGGTAAAGTGTTGACAATTTCAATTAGGTTATTAGCACCTTTAACACCAATTTTACCTGTTTTTAATCGGCATTCAATAATACGTTTTGGTGAAAAAAGTGAGGTAGTTGAGACTTCTTTAAAAATCTGATTCCAATCAAAGTTATTGTCAATTTCAAAACTTACTTTTTCATTAAATTTTTTTTGTTGTGCTGCTTTTTTTATTTGTGCTAAGCTTTGTTCAATGAGCAATATTTCAGCACCAAAAACAAAATAAATGGCATCAAGTTTATTAGCTAGTTGAGTATTAAGTTGTTGAGGTCTAATTTTCATTAAGATTGTATAATCTTCTTAATAGTTGTTTAATAATCAAACGACGTAATTGTTGGTAACCTTCTTCAATTTGAAGTCTATTTGCTTGGTATGCATCTATTTTACTTAAGTACGTGTTAGCACTGAAAGTTTTAGATAATAATAGTTTTTTGTTATGGTTAAAGACTTTAATAGGTATGCTTAGTTTTAATGTATAGCTGCTAGCTTCATTACTTGAAGTATATGAAACAGTTCGTTGATTTTGATTTTCAGCACCCACTTGAATAACTAAAATTTTATGCATGTTTTGATTAAAATGTTTTTGTAATTCATTAGCAAAAATATTATTACGGTTACTAATAATAGAGGCATTTATTGTTAAATTTGTATATGGTGTATGAAATCCACAAGAACTAAGGATAGTGACCATAACAATAGTAGCTAATAAGTTGATTTTTAACATGATTTAAAAATATTTATTTAATGTAAGTTAAGAATTATGGCAGAATTTTAATTTATTTGTAGATAAACCTTGAAAAAACGTCATTGGACCCATATACTAGTCATTGCAATAGAGTATAGTTATTCTCTTATTTTTTATTATATTTTATAACATTATGTTTAAGAATTTATTACTTTGGTTGATTTTGGGTGGTGTCCTTACTTCGATTTTTAGTCAATCCCAGATGGGTGATCAGAAAAATGACATTACTTATTCCCAATTTATTCAAAATGTTAAGCAAGGTGCTGTATCTCAAGTAACTATTGCTGGTAGCAATATTACTGGGGTGGGGACTAGTGGTGAACAATTTGCAACATATAGCCCAGGTGATTTAGGTTTGATGGGTGATTTATTGAATAACGGCGTTAACGTAGTTGCTAAATCACCTGAAAAAGAAGGATTTTTCAAACAATTAATTATCTCTTTAGCCCCTATTTTATTATTAATTGGGGTGGTTCTTTATACTATGAAAGGTGCTGGTGGTGCGATGGGGGGAAAAAATCCAATGAGTTTTGGTAAATCTAAAGCAC
Organism: Candidatus Vesicomyosocius sp. SY067_SCS001; assembly: GCF_014706615.1. Taxonomy (NCBI): domain Bacteria; kingdom Pseudomonadati; phylum Pseudomonadota; class Gammaproteobacteria; family Pseudothioglobaceae (SeqCode); genus Candidatus Vesicomyidisocius; species Candidatus Vesicomyidisocius sp. SY067_SCS001. The sequence goes on from NZ_CP054877.1 coordinate 147,959, forward strand.
GTCTTATTACTAAGGATGAGTCTAACATTACTTTTGATGATGTAGCAGGTGTTGATGAGGCTAAGGATGACGTAAGTGAACTTGTAGATTTTTTATCAGATCCTGGTAAGTTCACTAAAGTAGGTGGAAAAATTCCTAAAGGGGTCCTTTTAGTAGGTCCTCCAGGGACAGGAAAAACACTATTAGCCAAAGCGATTGCAGGTGAAGCTGATGTACCATTTTTCTTTATTTCAGGTTCTGATTTTGTAGAAATGTTTGTAGGTGTTGGCGCATCACGTGTTCGTGATATGTTCGAACAAGCAAAGAAAAATGCACCTTGTATCATTTTTATTGATGAAATTGACGCTGTAGGACGTCAACGTGGTGCCGGTATGGGAGGTGGTCATGATGAACGTGAGCAAACACTCAATCAAATGTTGGTTGAAATGGATGGTTTTGAGGGTTCTGAAGGTGTTATTGTTATTGCAGCCACTAATAGACCAGATGTTTTAGACCCTGCTTTATTAAGACCAGGCCGTTTTGATCGTCAAGTTATCGTTGGTTTACCTGATATTAATGGCCGTAATGCGATTTTAAAAATACACATGCGTAAATTACCTATTGCAAAAAATGTTAAATCAATTAATATTGCTAAAGGAACACCAGGGTTTTCTGGTGCAGACTTGGCTAATTTGACTAATGAATCTGCGTTAATTGCAGCAAGAAAAGATAAAAAATTAGTTGGTATGCAAGAGTTTGAAAAAGCCAAAGATAAAATTATGATGGGTTCTGAACGAAAATCTATGGCAATGGATGAATCTGAAAAAGAAATGACAGCTTATCATGAAGCAGGACATGCTATTGTAGGTAGATTGGTACCTGAACACGATCCTGTTTATAAAGTAAGCATTATTCCAAGAGGAAGAGCATTAGGCGTGACTATGTTCTTACCAGAAAAAGATAGCTATAGTATTTCCAAGCGTAAATTAAATTCTCAAGTAGCATCACTTTTTGGTGGACGTATTGCAGAAGAATTAATCTATGGTGTAGATAGAGTAACAACTGGTGCAAGTAATGATATTGAGCGAGCAACAGAAATTGCACATAAAATGGTAAAACAATGGGGTATGTCTGAAGTGTTAGGACCTTTATCGTATGGTGAAGATGAAGGTGAAGTATTTTTAGGTCGACAAGTCACCAAACACAAGCATATTTCAGAGGATACATTTAGAACTATTGATAGTGAAATTCGTAAGATTATTGATAGTAATTACCAAATAGCTTTAAAAATTTTAAAAGGTAATAAAGATATCTTACTTGAAATGACTAGGGCTCTCATGGAATTTGAAACTATTGATAAAGAACAGATTGATGATTTAATGAACAGAAAACCAATACGTGAATCGGCTGTTGTTATTGATTCTAATGTCGTTTCTACTGAATTAGGATCAGGAGCTACGCTTGATGGTAGTAACCAGAATTCTGATAAAAAACCATTAAATAAGGGTTCTACTGAACAGGTTGCTTAATTTTTTGTTTTTGAATATTATCTAATTAGATAATAGTGAATTCATCTAATGTAATGATTATGGGAGTTCTTAATATAACACCGGATTCATTTTCAGATGGTAATCAATATTTTGCTATTGATCGTGCTATTAATTACGCTAAATTGATGATTGAGCAAGGTGCTGATATAATTGATATTGGTGGTGAATCAACCAGACCAAATGCACTACAAGTATCAATTGATGATGAAATTAGTCGCGTTATTCCTGTTATTAAAGTATTATCTAAGTTAAGTAGTGTATCAATTTCTATTGATACTTCACAAGCAAAAATTATGCAGCTTGCTATTGAAGCAGGAGCAAGTATGATTAATGATGTACGTGCTTTACAAGCTAAATCTTCCCTTGAAGTAGTAGCATCAAGTGATAAGGATGTGTGTCTTATGCATATGAAAGGTAGCCCTAAAACCATGCAAAATAATCCTATTTATACTGATGTTATTGATGAGATAAAATATTTTTTTGATCAAAGAATTGAAGATTGTATTGGTGCTGGTATTGACCAAAACAAGATTATTCTAGATCCAGGTTTTGGCTTTGGTAAAACACTTAATCATAATTTTGAAATTTTACGTCGTCTTAACGAGTTTAAAAGTTTTGGCTTGAGAATTTTAGTAGGTATGTCACGTAAATCAATGATTGGTAATATTCTTAATAATAGAAATATAGATGGAAGAATGGTTGGTAGTGTAACTACTGCTATAATAGCATTTCAAAATGGTGCAAATATTGTTCGTGTACATGATGTTTTAGATACTAAAGATGCATTTAAGATTTTACAAAGTGTAGTAGGAGATTAAGTTGTATAATTATTTTGGTACTGATGGTATACGTGGCAAGGTAGGTATAGAGCCAATTACCGCTGATTTTTTTTTAAAATTAGGTTGGTCAGTCGGATCAGTATTAGCCAAACAAGGCAAAGCTAGTGTTATTATTGGTAAGGACACCCGTATATCTGGCTATTTATTTGAATCTGCACTTGAGGCAGGATTTTTATCTGCTGGTGTTGATGTAGGTTTGTTAGGGCCTATGCCAACGCCAGCAGTTGCATATTTAACACAAACTTATAATGCTAGCGCTGGAGTAGTAATTAGCGCTTCACATAACCATTTTCAAGATAATGGTGTAAAGTTCTTTTCTGCTAAAGGTCTAAAATTTAGTAATCAAGACCAAAGTGCAATTGAAAATAAATTAACTAAACCTATGATTAATGTAAGTGCTGATAAAATTGGTAAGGCTTATAGACATGAACAACCACTTGGGCGTTATATTGAATTTTGTAAATCAACTTTTGATCGAACACAAAGCCTTTTAGGACTTAATATCATTATTGATTGTGCAAATGGCGCAACTTATCACATCGCTAGAAGCGTATTTTCAGAACTGGGTGCAAATATTCATATCATTAATAATACACCAGACGGGTTTAATATTAATGAGCATTGTGGTGCAACTAATACTAAGCATTTACAACAAGTTGTATTAGAATTAAAAGCAGATTTAGGGATAGCTTTTGATGGAGATGGGGACCGATTAATAATGGTAGATGAAAATGGAGAATTAGTTGACGGAGATGAACTAATATTTATTATCGCTAAAGCTTGGCAATCTCAAGGTAGGTTGGTTAATAATACAGTTGTCGGAACAAAAATGAGTAATCTAGGTATGCGATATGCCCTAAGAGATTTAAATATTCAATTTATTGAGGTTAATGTAGGAGATCGTTTTGTTATGGAACAAATGCAAAAAAGTGGCTCCATATTAGGAGGCGAAGGTTCAGGACATATTATATGCTTAAATAAGACCACTTCTGGCGACGGTATGATTTCTGCCTTACAGGTTTTGGAAGTACTAGTTAAAAGCCAATCTAGTCTTGCTCAGTTAAAACAGTCAATGAATAAATACACACAAATTTTAATAAATATCAAAATTCAGACACAAATTAATTTAGAGGATCACATTAAATTACAACAAGTCCAACTTGAAGTTGAAAAGATGCTTGGTAGTGAAGGAAGGGTAGTGATTCGTGCTTCAGGTACAGAGTCATTAATTAGAATAATGGTTGAAGCTAAAAATAAGATTTTTGCTAAAAAAGGCGCTAAAAAATTATCAAATGTTTTTAAATAAAGTATAAAATAAAAGAAATAATTAAGTATAGATGTACTTTGTAAGTGACCTATTTTAAATAATTGTTTTTACTCTTAATTTAACAAGTAGTTTTTAACTGATTATCCATTGCAATTATCAATCAGTTCTTTATTATTACTAATAATACAATAGCAAGAAAATATAATAATATTATATTACACTGTAAATTATTTCTTTAATGGTCAATAGGTTTTGCTAATTATAGTAATACCATATGGTATTTTTATTATCGTAAGCTAAATATCTTTTAGAACATTTAATAATCAATGGAGATTAAATCTTTATAAGATAATTATTAAGTTATATATCTATAGAATTTTAATGAATTAAATTTGGTAAACTATAGGATGATAAACCATATATCCAAGAATAAATAGTATTCCAAATTTGTTTGATTACTTTATGAAATTACTGATTAGTTTCTAAGTTAGATTTCTCTTTTATTTGTTAGAGAACAATTATTAGCAGAGATAAGTATCTAAGCGAATATAGATATTTTAGTTTGTGTAATTATAGTATTTAATAAAGAGAATATACTCGATATATTTCATTCTGACAGACTGACAGAATAATAATTCTATTGTACCATTCATCAGATTATCTAGTAGATTTAATAATTATAGTTTTTCTCTGATTTATCACTTATTTATAAAGGTATATATATTGTTAAACTTTAGCGAAAATTATACTATATAAAATATAGTTATATTCTTGTCATTTTTTTATTCTAATATTTTTTATATAATTATAAGATATTGAAGTCAAAAAAATTAATTACATAATTTAATCATATTAATGAGATTATAATAAGTGAGTGTTTTACGTTCAGTACATGTAAGAGATAATACTATTAATAAATTATGTTTGTAAAATGTAAATTACGTATTGTAATTAGGTTAAGCGATTTATTAAGTTTTCAAAAATGAAAGATAAATAGTAACTATTTGAAAGTTGTTAGGGTTTTTAATGGATTTATTAACTAAAGTAAAACATAGTAGCAAGTACTCAAAAATCAGGTGTTAAATTTGAATACTATCTAAAATCAATTTTAGATAGTAGGAAGTAAGAAAATAGATGTTTATGGCGATATATTCAAAAGAATTTGTCTACAATACCTTCCTTAGTTAGCACTCTAATAAATACCACTATTAACTAGTTGCAGTTAATAGTGGCGTTAAAAATACTAGCATATATGTTTAGATATTTGGTTGCCACGTATTTATTATAAATTAGCATAGATATTTTTATCACTGGGTGGGGTATTGCTAATGATATAACAATATACAATAGTAGTTTACTCTAGTTAAGAAATGGTAGTCTTTATTACTGGTAAATAGTGAGGGGTATGTATTTTTCTAATACGGAATTATTTTTAATTAGTTTGATTTTCTTATGGGTAGGATTTGTACGTACCGGGTTCGGATTTGGGGGTGTATCGCTTGGTTTACCACTAATGTTATTGATAGGTTCATCACCTGTTTATTGGCTGCCTATAATTGGAATTCATTTATTATTTTTTTCATCATTGACTTTATTTAAGTCTATTAATGAGGTTGATTGGTGTTATCTGAGATACTCACTTTTATGGATTATTCCACCAACTCTGTTTGGGTTATTCTGGATGTTGTCACTATCTGATAAGGCGATGATTGTGGTTGTGTATTCAATTACGATTTTTTATTCAATTATTTGGGTTTTTAACCAAAAACTTACTTTGTATCGGGCGTGGGTAGATAAATTATTATTAATGCTAGGTGGTTATGTGACAGGTACTTCGATGATTGGTGCGCCTTTGATTGTAGCTGTATATATTCGTTATGTAGCAAAGAAATATTTGCGTAATACTTTGTTTGTATTGTGGTTTATTTTAGTAAGTATGAAAATGAGTGTTTTTATAGCGTTTGGAATAAAGATTGACTGGCAATTATCTTTGAGTTTAATTCCTATTACGGCGCTTGGACATGTTGTTGGATTAAAATTACATCAAAGAATTATAGAAAATGACGATTTATTTAGGCGCTGGGTGGGCGGTATATTATTACTGATTAGCTTAATTGGTATTTTACAGGTTGTTATGTAGAATAACCATACTTAAGTATTAATTATGATTTGAATTTTACTATTTTTATTGATTGTGTTCTTCTTTAAGAAGAAATATAGATTGGATAAAATCTAGTTATGTATGTATAGTTAAACAGATCTATTATGTTATGGATAAGCGGTTTTTTAGATAAATAAGCCTGTATTAATGATGAAATAAATGGAAGGTAGGTAGATTCAATTTAAATTTTAGTATAAAAACTATCGGAATTAATGTAGGATAATGTGTGCGTTAAAGGTTAATTAAAATTAGGTTAAAATATTCGTTATGAATGAATATGTTTTAATATTAGTGAGTACAATTTTAGTTAATAACTTTGTACTAGTTAAGTTTTTAGGATTATGTCCGTTTATGGGAGCGTCAAGAAAAATTGATACCGCAATTGGTATGGGGTTTGCTACGACTTTTGTATTGACTTTAGCAAGTATTTCTAGCTATTTAATTAATACATATATTTTAGTTCCATTTGAGATGGAATATTTAAGAACTATTGCTTTTATTGTAACTATTGCAGGTGTAGTTGGGTTTACTGAATTAGTAGTTAACAAAACTTCACCTATTTTATATCAGTCTTTAGGTGTATTTTTACCACTGATTACGACTAATTGTGCTGTATTGGGTGTAGCATTATTAAATGTTAATCAAGATAATGGGTTTTTAGCATCAGGTGTTTATGGTTTTGGTGTTGCTATTGGGTTTTCATTTGTATTGGTATTATTCTCAACTATCCGTGAGCGAATTGATGTAGCGGATGTGCCATTGACTTTTAAAGGTGTGCCTATTGCATTAATTACTGCTGGGCTGATGTCAATGGCATTTATGGGTTTTATTGGACTTGTTTGAGTTTATTGGACTTTGTTTGATTCAGTCTTAATTTTCTCTGTTTTTACGTTAATATTAGGTTTAGTTCTTGGGTATGCCGGAGTTAAATTTAAACTAAAAGATAACCCTTTGGTTAATCAAATAGATACGATTTTGCCACAAATTCAATGTGGTCAATGTGATTATCCTGGATGTCGTCCTTATGCGTGTGCAATTGCTAGTGGTGAAGCTAAAATTAATCAATGCCCACCTGGTGGGCAAGAAGTAGCTGATGCTCTAGCAGAACTTTTAGGGGTTGAAACTTTAGAACTTAATTCTGAGCATGGTGAAACTAAGCCTAGTCACGTGGTATTTGTTGATGAGCAAGCTTGTATTGGTTGTACTTTGTGTATTCAGGCTTGCCCTGTGGATGCGTTTGTGGGTGCTTCTAAGATGATGACTCAAGTAATTATTAATGAATGTACAGGATGTGATTTGTGTATTCCTGTTTGTCCTGTTGATTGTATTTATGTGAAAGAAATTACTCCAAAATTAATTAGGTTTGTGTCAAATATTAGACATGGGTAATTACTCATTTAATGGCGGGATTGTGATTAAAAATTCTTATTTAGTGGATAAGGTTGAGATTGTTCAGGCTTCACTACCAAAAAAGATAACTCTGCCTTTGCAGAAGTTTGATGGGAAGGCAGAACCTTGTGTAAGTGTTGGTGATTATGTACTTGTTGGGCAAATTGTTGCTAGTATTGAGAATGGTTTCGATGTATCAAGTCATTCTTCAATTTCTGGTGTAGTTTTGAGTATTAATACACAAGATATAGCACATAAGTCAGGATTTAAATTTCAGTGTATTACTATTAAATCTGATGGTGAAGATAAGTGGATAGATAATAAAGCTGGTAATGTTGATTTTTTGCATTACTCAAAGGAAACTTTAGTTGGCATTGTTCAAAAATCAGGCATTGTAGGAATGGGTGGTGCTGGGTTTCCAACCCATATTAAGATAAGTAATGTTCTTAATTGTCATACTTTAATTATCAATGGTACTGAATGTGAACCAGGTGTAATGTGTGATGATGCTTTGATGCAATTTTATCCAGAAGAAATCATTCTAGGAATAGAAATTTTACTATATATTTGTGGTGCAGATCGTGCTATTATTGCTATTGAGGATGATAAACAAGCAGCTTATCAAGCGTTATTAACTGTTAACCGTAATGATAAGATTAATATTAATCAAATTCCAACTAAATATACCTCTGGTGCTGAAAAGTTACTAATTAAGGCACTACTTGATATTGAAATTCTATCAGGGGGTTTTGCTATTAATGAAGGCATTATTTGCCAAAATATATCCACCATTAAAGCAGTATTTGATGCAGTTATTAATCATAAACCATTAGTATCACGTATTGTTACGGTGACGGGAAATAGTGTTTATCCAAATAATTTTGAAGTTCGTTTAGGCACATCATTTGAGCATCTTATTTCAATGGCTAGTCCTAATACAAAAGAACATAAGTATCGTACTGGTGGTATGATGATGGGTATTGATATTGTTGATATTAATATGCCTATTGGCAAAACTACCAGTGCTATTTTTGTTAATAATAAAGTACCTGAACCTATTGTTCAGGAATGTATTCGTTGTGGTCAATGTTCAGAAGTTTGTCCTATTGGACTACTTCCACAACAACTTTATTGGTATGTTAAAAGTAAGAATTTTGAAAAAGCTTTGAATTATCATTTACCTGATTGTATTGAATGCGCTTGTTGTGATTATGTCTGTCCAAGCCATATACCATTAGTGAGTTATTTTTCTTTTGCTAAGATGTTTAGTAAGCAACAAACTATAGAACATGATAAAGTTAATACTGCTAGAGAAAGATTTAAATATAGAGAACACCGTCTTGAACGTAACAAGCTTGAACGTGCACAGGTAATGCTGGATAAGAAAAAAGTTTTAAAAGAAAAAATGGTAAAAGAGCAGTTCCAAAAACAAAAAATCACTGAGGCAATGCAGCGAGTAAAACAAGAAAAGGATAAAATTTGACATTAATATTAAGTTCAACATCATGGATGATGCGTCAAGTGATTTATGCATTATCGTTAGGTATAGTTGTATCTTATTATTTCTTCGGTTGGGGTATTGTATTACAAATAATGCTAGGGGTGATAACAGCTGTTGCAGTTGAATCAGCATTTTTAGCACTTAGAGGACGTGATATTATTAGCTCAATTAGTGATGGTTCGATAATACTCACAGCAATCTTATTAGCTATCTCTATTCCTAGTATTGCACCATGGTGGGTGATAATAGTAGGAGTAAGTTTTGCGATTATTTTTGGCAAGCAATTATACGGTGGTTTGGGTAATAATCTATTTAATCCAGCCATGTTAGGGTATGTATTTTTGCTGATTTCTTATCCATTACAAATGAGCACTTGGCCAATTAATTTTTTAAGTTTTAATCAAGCCCTAGAGGTAGTGTTTAATTTAAGTAATATTGATGCAATTAGTGGTGCAACTAAACTAGATGAAATAAAGAATAGTTTATCATTATCAAGCTCAATTCAACAATTAGAAATACATTTCCCTTCACAGGCATGGATTAATGTAGGGTTCTTTTTTGGAGGACTGTATTTATTATTTAGAAAGATTATTTCTTGGCATATTCCTGTTTCGTTTTTAGTAGGTATTGTGATAACTTCAGTGTTGTTGTGGATAAGTAATGTAGATTTATATATACCTATGCAAAATCATATTATATTAGGTGGTACAATGTTGGGTGCATTTTTTATTGCAACCGATCCAGTTTCAGCTAGTACAACGTTAAAGGGTAGAATAATTTATGGCTTTCTAATTGGAGTACTCATCGTTATTATCCGTACTTTTGGTGGTTATCCTGATGGGATTGCTTTTGCTGTACTGTTAATGAATATGACTGTACCATTGATTGATGTTTATACACAACCTAAGGTATTTGGGCAATAATGTTTCGTGCTATTTTAAAGTCAGGATCTCTATTATTTGTATTCACAGTAGTGAGTATATTTTTTGTTTCGCTTACAGAAATCAAGACTAAGGATATTATTATTTATAATGAAAAGCAATTACTAATCCAACGTTTAGGTGAATTGGTTAGTGGTTATAGTAATGATATACTAGCAGATAAATATTCTAAAACACTTAAATTACATGGTGTAGTACAAAAAATTAATATTTATCCAGTAAAAAAGAACCATAAGATATTTTCCTATTTGATTGAACACACTTATCCTAATGGTTATAATGGGGATATTCGTTTATTAACAGGTGTTGGTATTGACAAAAAGCTCCTGGGTGTCCGTGTTATAATGCATAAAGAAACCCCAGGTTTAGGTGATAAAATAGAGCTGAAGAAATCAAATTGGATTGAACAATTTTTTGGTCTTTCCCTTTTAAATCCAGTTAAGAAAAATTGGAAAGTAAAACGAGATGGTGGTATATTTGACACCTTTACTGGTGCAACTATCACCCCACGTGCCATTGTTACTGCAACTTATCAAGTCTTAGAATTACTAAATGAACCTTGTGTACTTAGCAAAAAATCATGCAATTAAAAGATTTTGATTTTGATTTACCAGCTTCTCTTATTGCTCAGTATCCACCTAAAAACAGAACAGATTCACGACTTTTGATCAAAAGATCAAGCATTATAGATGTACAATTTACCCAAATTGGTGATTTTTTTCAATCAGGTGACTTATTGATAATGAATAATACAAAAGTTATTCCTGCACGCTTATTTGGAACAAAAGAAACGGGTGGTAAAGTTGAAATTATGATTGAACGTATCTTGGATGAAAACCGAGTACTTGCAATGATTAAAGCTAGTAGAGCACCTAAGATTGGTAATTGTATTTTCTTAGAAAACGATGTTAATATAATAGTATCTCAAAAAGATAATGGTTTTTATATACTGACATTTGAAACCGACTCCTTGTTTGATGTGCTTAATAATATCGGCCATATTCCACTACCTCATTATATTAAAAGAACAGATAATATACAAGATTTAAGTCGTTATCAAACTGTTTATGCACAAAAAGACGGTGCAGTGGCAGCTCCAACAGCAGGTCTACATTTTGATGATAGTTTATTAGCACAATTAAAAATACAAGGCATAGATCATTTATTTGTTACATTACATATTGGTTCAGGTACATTTACTCCTATTAGAACTGATAATATTAAAAACCATATAATGCATAGTGAAATGTTTGAAATTAGCCAAGTAACTGTTGATAGAATTAATCTAACTAAAGCAAATGGTGGACGTATTATTGCAGTTGGAACAACTACTGTAAGGGTTTTAGAGTCTAGTATGAAAAATGGTAAACTTATTGCCCAGAGTGGTGAGACTGATATTTTTATCTACCCCAGTTATCAGTTTAGAATTGTGGATAGTTTGATTACTAATTTTCATTTACCAAAATCTTCATTATTAATGTTAGTAAGTGCTTTTATCGGACGTGATAAAATGCTTGATCTTTATCAACATGCTATTGAGCAAAAATATAAATTTCTCTCTTATGGCGATGCCATGCTTTTGGAAAAAAATAATGATTTATGAAAATATATGAATTACTCTAGGAATTTAATTTAGTGAAACCTATTAGGTTAAGGTATATACTAAATAATTTAGTGAATGAAAAAGCTGATGTGTTTTAGAATTGTTGATATTCTTAAGAAGTTAATATTAAGTTATTTTCATGTTGATAGAATTATCATTATCTATTTTAGTAATGTATTGATACTAGTTTAATAGTATATTTTTAAAAAATAGTTATTTAATTTAGTTAGAAAAGCCCTATAATTAATATTTAAAGACTAAATATCATTAGATATTTTATAGTTTGAAAATTATAGTTTGAAAAATAAGTAATATTAATCTAGATTTTGAGCTTTTTATAAAAAATTTATGCATAATATTTTGTAGTTTAGGTATTTTTATAGGTAAAAAATTTATTGAAGAAGTCTAAGAAGTTTTAGTTTGCTAGTTTTAGAGAAAAATATTGCGTAAGTCTTTATCAAATAGATGATTAAACGTATTTATTTGCAATCTTTTTTAAAGTTGGTACAGATAAGTTAAATTCTTTTGCTAATTCAAGTGTGCGTTTTAGTCTTGTAAGTGCAGATCTTCCCATGCATCTATGTTCTAAGTCACTTTCAAATATCTTTACCATACCTTGGTCTAATTTTTTTTCATCAAAGGTTTGTCCAGTAAGTTTGGTTTGTAGGGCTATGATATCATTTGATACATTGCTCATTAAGTTTGAGTGTTTATTACGTAAATCGTTAATATTGGCATTTGAGTTAATGACTAAACCTACAATATTAGTGGTTAAGATATAAAGATTTTTTAATACCAACTCAAATAATAATTCTTCTTTGGAATTAAGAATATGAGAAGGGATGTTAATCAAAGCCAAAGAATCAACTAGAATTTTTGCTTTTTTACCATAGGATGGAGATGAAATTAATATTTTAGGATCTGTTCCTTTTTTTTTTTCAAACCAGACTGAAATTACAGTAGGGTCTATAAAGTTGTGAGTTTTCCAATCACGAGGTAAGAGTTCGTTTTGTATCATGGTAATTCTATCTTTCCATTTATTAGGAGTGGAAAGTAGTGCATTTTGTAAATCAACTTCTGCTGTGCAGATTAAGACAAGTTCTGGATTGATGGTATTGGCTAATTCGTCAATATTTGTTTGTCTGGTGATAGGATAAACAGGATAATTATTCTTTAAAAAAGCACGAGAGAAAATACTTCCCAATTCTCCAATTCCTAGTACAATAATTGGCTTTTTCATGCTAATATTTCAAGTAATGTTTTACCAATACTTGTGGGTGTTGGCGCAATTGCTACACCGACTTTTCTTAAGGCTTTGATTTTATCGATCGCCTTGCCAGTGCCAGCACTAATAACTGCACCAGAATGTCCCATACGTTTGCCTTGTGGTACATTTAAACCTGCAATATAAGAAACCACAGGTTTAGAGACGTTAGATTGAATATATTCTGCTGCCTCCTCTTCAGCTGATCCACCAATTTCACCTACCATAACTATAGATTTGGTTTGTGAGTCTGCTTCAAATAGAGCTAGACAGTCAATAAAATCCATCCCTTGGATGGGATCACCACCAATTCCAATACAGGTGCTTTGCCCTAATCCTGCTAATGTAGTTTGATGTACGGCTTCATAGGTTAATGTACCTGAGCGTGATATCACTCCAACATTGCCAGCTTGATGAATATTACCGGGCATAATCCCTAATTTGCATTCATCAGGTGTAATAACACCTGGACAATTAGGACCAATCAGAATTGAATCTGATTTTTTTAAAATAGCTTTAATTTTAAGCATATCCTGTACGGGAATACCTTCTGTGATACAAACAATCACAGGAATATTAGTCTCAATGGCTTCAAGTATTGAGGCATAAGCAAAGCGTGGCGGTACATAAATTATGCTAGCATTAGCTCGTGTTTCATTTATGGCCTCTTTAGTTGTGTTAAAAACAGGTAAGTTCAAATGTCTTTGTCCGCCTTTGTTTGGCGTTACTCCACCAACAATTTGTGTGCCATAAATAATGGATTGTTTAGAGTGAAATGTTCCTTGTTTTCCTGTAAATCCTTGTGTAATAACACGTGTATTTTTATCAATTAGAATACTCACTTTGCTAGTTTTACAATTTTTATAGTAGCTTTGTTTAAATCAGATTCAGTATGAATATTTACCATATTTGCTTTATCTAGTAATTTAAGTCCATTAGTGGCATTAGTGCCTTCTAGGCGTACCACAATTGGAAAGTTCAATCTTACTTTTTCAATTGCTTGTAATATGCCTTGTGCAATTAAATCACAATGCACAATGCCCCCAAAAATATTCACTAATATACCTTTAATATTTTCCTCTGTTTGAATGAGTTCAAAGGCTTTAGCAACCCTGTCAGCAGTTGTGTCTCCTCCTACATCTAAAAAATTAGCAGGCGATCCACCAAAATGCTCAATTAAATCCATCGTAGCCATTGCTAGTCCTGCTCCATTCACCATGCAACCAATTGTTCCATTAAGTGAAATATAATTAAGCTGGTGTGTATTAGCAAACCTTTCCTTTTCATTTTCTTGAGAGATATCACGTAACTCAATAATATCTTTATGTCGATAAAGCGCATTATCATCAAAATCAATCTTTCCATCAAGTGCTAGTAGTTTGTTTTCTTTAGTAATAACAAGCGGATTAATTTCAATCAAATTGACATCTTTTTGAGTAAATATTTCATATAAACCTAAAAGAATATTGTTAAACTGCTTAGTAATTTTAAAGTGAAGGTCTAGTTTTTTAGCTATAAAAGTACAATCTTGTATAGATAAATGCCCCAGTGGGTTAATGCCAAATTTAATAATTTTGTTAGGAGTTTTTCTGGCAACTTTTTCAATATCTATACCACCCTTAGTAGAGGCTAAAACAGTGATTTTTTTCGTTTGTCTATCTATCAACAAACCAAGATATAATTCATGTCTAATATTCTCCCATATTTCAATTAATAACTGACTAACTGGCAATCCTTTAGTATCTGTTTGTGGAGTGATAAGTTGTGAGTTTAATAATTGACTACATGCATTCTTAACCTCTTCAATGCTACGACATAAAATAACACCACCACCCTTACTACGCCCTCCTGCATGAATTTGAGCTTTAACAATCCAAATACTACCCCCTAAAGTTTTGCAAGCATTACTAGCTTGGGTAACACTATAAATAAGAACACTTTTAGGGGTTTGAATGTGTTTGTGGTTAAATAATGTTTTAGCTTGGTATTCGTGTATATGCATAAGTTTATCTCTCATTATACATTTTCTAAAAAAAATATTCTTGGTCTCTTTTCTTTTAAAGTTTTAATAATTTTAAAAACAAACAATCTCTATCATTTTTTTGTTAAGGATTTGTCTATATATTGTAATAGAAAGTTACTAACAAGCAGAATTAGTAAATTAATTTTTAATAACATTAAGACCTATTTTTATAATTGGTTTTCTGCATTGTAAATACAATCATATTTATCCATTTTAACAACTAAAATATTCCTTGTAGCTAAATACAATGTAATTAAGTATTCTTTTTAGCTTATAAAGCTTAATTAAGATTTAACGCTTTGTTTAAATTCTAGAATAAAAATTCTATATATCTGCAATAATTTGGCGTGTTCTATATATTTTATGATTAGTAAGTTATTAATGTTTATGTTTAAAAAAATATTACTTAAATTTAGTAAAAATGGTTTTGATTATGGTTTCAATATTGATATGATAATTTTAAATTCTGTTGTTTAACAAAATGGCTAATAAATTTATTTTTAATAGATTTCTGTTACTTTTTTTGAGTAGTTTATTTTTAGGTTATTATTTATATAATTGTTATACAGAGGCTATTTTACAAATAAAATTTGCGTAAAATAAATTGTTTTATTTCTTAAATTTTTAAAAATGGATAAGTATTCTATTAACCAATTCAAAAACGGCTTAAAACTCATGTTAGATAGTAATCCTTGTTCGATTCTTAATAATGAAATTGTTAAGCCTGGTAAGGGACAGGTATTTAACCGAGTTAAGTTCAAAGATTTAATTACTGGGAAAACACTCATTAAAACCTTTAAGTCTGGTGAGTTTTTAGAAGGTGCTGATGTGATGGAATTGGATTTACAATATCTTTATAATGATGGTAATACATGGAATTTTATGGATTTACATTCATTTGAACAATATAGTATTGATGGTGCTATTGTGAGTGGTGTTAAGGGTTATTTGGTTGAGCAGGATATATGTATAGTTACGCTTTGGAATAATAATCCTATTTCAATCACACCACCTAATCATGTTATACTTGAAGTGTTTGATACTGATCCAGGCTTAAAAGGCGATACTGTAGGTACAAGTGGTAAACCGGCTACAATGAACACAGGAGTCGTGTTACAAGTACCTCTTTTTGTTAGTATTGGTGATAAAGTAAAAGTAGATACACGTATTAATGAATATGTAGGGCGTGCATAATATTATCTTGCACCACCTAAAAATTTTTGGAATGAGTTAGGTTCGTTTCTTTATTCATGATTCGAAATATTCTTTTTAAGAAACAGATAATTATTCAAAAAATTAGACAGTTCTTTAGGGAACAAGAAGTTTTGGAAGTTCAAACACCTATACTACAGAACACATCAACTAGTGATGTTTATATTGATAGTATTTCACTTACTATTAATGCTGATATTGGCATACAAAGTACCCAGTATTTACATACTTCCCCAGAGTTAGAAATGAAAAAACTTTTAGCCCAAGGTAGTGGTGATATTTATCAAATTTGCCAAGTATTTCGTAATAATGAATATGGTGAACAAAATTTTAATGAATTTACTCTGCTTGAATACTATCGTTTGGGTTTTGATATTCATCAGTTGATGGCTGATATGGTTAATTTATTGAGAATGTTAGGCATTCAAGATAAAGTGTATCAATTATCTTATGCTCAAGTTTTTAGTCAATATGCTAATATTGATATTTTAAATACTGATATTGTTTCACTTAAAATAATCGCCTCAAAATTAGGGTTAAGTACTGATTTTATTTGGATTGAAGATTTACAAATGTTATTATTTGTTCATTTAGTTGAACCAAAATTAAAAAACTTGCCATTATGTTTTATTTATGATTATCCTAAGTCACAATCTACACTCGCTAAAGTTAGAAATAAAGTAGCTAAACGTTTTGAGTTATATTTGAATGGCGTTGAAGTAGCAAATGGCTATGATGAATTACAAACTAAGGATGAGTATCAACAGGTTTTTATATGTGAAAATAACAAGCGTAAACAATTTAGTAAGCTTATATCTCAAATTGATGTGTCATTTCTGTCTAAGCTTAGTAAACCTTTGCCTCAATGTACTGGAGTAGCGATAGGTATTAATAGATTATTAACACAAATTAATGAAATTAAGATTTAATCATAATTTTAATTAGTTAAAAAAATTATGATTAAATTTATCTATCTTATTCTTTTATTTTCTTTACCAATACAAGCATTACAAATTCTACAATCCATTAACGATAATCAAGTTATTCATCAACTAGATGTACCTCAGTTAGATACGTTATTGTCTGCTGAACAATTATTACCTAAATTAAAAAAATTAGCTAAGCGTGGTGATGCTAGGTCGCAATTTAGTTTAGCTAAAATGTATTATAATGGTATTAATGTAACAAAAGATAACAAACTTGCTTTTTATTGGTACTTGCAAGTAGCTGAAAAGGGCTATGCAAGTGCGCAATTTAATGTAGCTAATAGTTATTTTTATGGCTTAGGGATTGGTAAAGACTTGGAGCAAGCATTTAATTGGTATAAAAAAGCAGTAAAGAATGGTCATCTACAAGCGCAATATAACTTAGCAACCTTATACTTGAATGGTGATGGTGTTGAAAAAAATAACAAACAAGCTGTTTATTGGTATCAAAAATCAGCTGAACAAGGTTATTTAGAGGCGTACTATCATTTGGCATTATTGCAATTGATAGGTAACGGTATTGATAAAGATATTAAAAAGGCTTTAGCTATTTTACTTGATTTGTCGTCTAAAGGCCATCAATTGTCTCAGTATCAATTGTATTTGATTTACAATAAAGGTGAGATTGTTGTTAAGAATGATGTATTAGCCAAAACTTATTTACTTAAAGCTGTAAAAGGGGGATATGCTAAAGCTCAATATCAATTAGGAAAAAGCTTTCTTGATCAAGACATGGATAAAGAGATGGCTGTTCATTATTTAGAATTAGCGGCTAATCAAAAAAATGTGTTAGCGTTTAATTTGTTAGAAACATTACAATCTAAATTACAGAAAGAGGTACAAAATAGACAGAAAAAAGATACAATACATTTTGCTACAAATACCGAGAAATCAATAGCGGCTTTTGCATCACCTACGGTAGGGGTTCCTAAACAGGATATTTTGCCTGTTAGATTTAACAGTGTTGCAGCTAATCTTATCCCTAATCAAAGTGAGATTGCTAGTTCACTTAGTTATAATATTAAATCACATGTTAATTTAGAAGGGTTATTTCTCAATGCTAAGCAAAGTAATCCTATCGCTCAATATAATTTAAATATGCTCTATCAGAAGAGTATGGGCTGGGGCGTACGCAAGGAAAATAGAGTAGCATTTATATTAATACATAAAGCTGCTAATCAAGGTGATACTCAGTCTCAAAATATCCTAGCTAAAATGTATATAAATGGTGTGGGTATTCATGTAGATTATAACAAGGCGTATTATTGGGCGAGCGTAACAACTAGTAAAGGTAGTAAAGAAGGTAAGCGTATTTTATTGTATCTAATCGCTAATTTATAATTTTTGGGAAGATATAGTGTTAAAAGATATAACAGACATGTATGCAGTGGGAGTTTTTATGCGATAATTACTGGTATTGTTATTTGTATAAACTTGAGATCGAAGATATGGGTAATATTTTAAAATAGTTCGTCATTATATATATGAATAAAGTTTACAATACTTATATTATGAAATGTTCCAACAGCTGGCGCTAGATTGTTTCATTATTGACTTGAATTAGGGCGATAAATTTAATTAGTTACAGGGTCATATTTTGTTCGACTTTTGTATGAGGAAAAGATATTATTTAATTAGTGATGTAGAAACTATGTATTTATCAGATATTTTTATAAGTAAATACATTCATTAAGGTAATGAAGTAAATAAAAACTAGGTTGATTTATATATCGAATTAACTGTTTTTAGTTTATGTATAAATACCACTTATTACCACTAGGATTTTTGGTTAATGTTTGTTTTTATATATTATTAATAGCTATTTTGCTGAATTGGTTAAGGATGGAATGTCATTAGAAGTAGACTCTAAAGGTTAATAATTTTTTAGGAAAAATTACTACTTGATAGTATCTGTAATTTCATAGGTGAAAGGTTATGCTTTATTGAATTTATAAGGATAAAGCTTAAATTGGTTTAAAATATTGGCGTGGTCGGTACAAATATTTGGTACATATGGACAGGAGAGTGGAAAGTTGAAGTATTAAACTAACAAGATTAAATTTTATTAACCAAAATATTCATTTATAAAAAGAAAGATGGGTTAAAGTTGTATTTGCCTTAAAAGAAAAAATGGACAAAACAAGTATAAATAAAGTGGTATTAGCCTACTCAGGTGGATTAGATACAAGTATTATTGTTAAATGGCTACAAGATACTTATCAGTGTGAAGTAGTTACTTTCACGGCTGATATTGGTCAAGGTGAAGAGGTAGAGCCTGCACGTGTCAAGGCAGAAGCTGCTGGTGTCAAAGAAATTTATATTGAAGATTTACGTGAAGAATTTGCACGTAATTTTGTATTTCCTATGTTTCGTGCTAATGCTATTTATGAAGGTGAGTATTTATTAGGAACTTCTATTGCTCGTCCTCTTATTTCCAAACGCTTAGTAGAGATTGCTCAACAAGTGGGTGCAGATGCAATTAGTCACGGTGCAACAGGAAAAGGTAACGACCAAGTTCGCTTTGAGTTGAATGCTTATGCGTTAAATGCAGATATTCAAGTGATAGCACCATGGCGTGAGTGGGATTTGTCTTCACGTGAAAGTTTAATGGATTATGCACAAAAACATGGCATTGAAATTGATTACAAAAAACAATCTAAAAAATCTCCTTATTCAATGGATGCAAATTTATTACATATTTCTTATGAAGGTAATATTTTAGAAGACCCTTGGACAGAACCTGAAGAGGATATGTGGCGTTGGACACTTTCGCCTGAAAATGCACCCGATAAGGTAGAATATGTAGAAATGACTTTTAAAAAAGGAGATATAATAGCTATTAATGGTAAAGTAATGAGCCCTGCATCTGTGATGGAAGATTTAAATAAACGTGCAGGTGCGCATGGTATTGGTCGTGATGATATTGTGGAAAATCGTTTTGTTGGTATGAAATCTAGGGGTTGCTATGAAACACCTTCAGGTACTGTTATGCTAAAGGCGCGTCGTGCCATGGAATCACTCACGCTTGATCGTGCAGCTGCTCACCTAAAAGATGAGCTTATGCCTAAATATGCTGAAATGGTTTATAATGGTTTCTGGTTCGCGCCTGAGCGCGAAATGTTACAAGCTGCTATTGATAAAACCCAAGAAACTGTTAGTGGTGTTGTTCGTCTTAAGTTTTATAAAGGAAACGTTACTGTCGTAGGTCGTCAATCTAAGAATAGTTTGTTTAGTGAAAAAATTGTTACCTTTGAGAATGATGATGGTATATATAATCAAAAAGATGCTGCTGGATTTATTAAACTTAATGCGCTGCGTTTGTGTCTTAATACAATAAAATAACTCATTTTTTTAAATATTTAAATTATAGTAAAGAGTATAGGCTGGCAGTTTTTTTGGTGGAGGCTGGGACCGGAGTCGAACCGGTCTATAAGGCTTTGCAGGCCTCTGCATAACCGCTTTGCTACCCAGCCACATTAAAAAATCTGTCAAGCGGATAAATAATAAAGACCTGTGTTATTCCTTTTTTGGGAGAATATAGTCTTTTTAACTTGGAGCGGGAAACGAGATTCGAACTCGCGACATTCACGTTGGCAACGTGATGCTCTACCAACTGAGCTATTCCCGCAATAGGTGATGAATTATAGTGTTTTTTAAATAATAGTCAAGTTAGATATGGCATTAATTATTAAAAGTTTTGCGCTCCTTTTTTTAGATAAATAAATCCAGACCATAAAGTTAAAAAAGTTGCTATTAACAATAAAGTAACACCGATTTTAAAACTTGGTAACCCAAAAAAAGACTGTTGATACAATAAAAACAAAATAGCAAATATTTGCATAAAAGTTTTTATTTTACCTATCCAAGAAACATTAATATTCGATCTTTGGCCAATAGTTCCCATCCATTCTCTAAGTGCTGAGATTAAAATTTCACGTGAAATAATAATAAGTGCACAAACACTAATATACCAATGTGTATCAGTTGGGTAGAAATCTACTAGTAGAATTAGTGCAGTGGAGACCATAAGTTTATCTGCAACCGGGTCTAAAAAAGCACCAAGTTGTGAGGTCATATCTAACTTTCTTGCTAAGTATCCATCAAAATAATCCGTTGCACTAATGAGTGCATAAGTACTTGTAAGTAAGAAATTAATCCAAGTAAAAACAGGTGTTATGGAGTAGGTAGGCTGAAAATAATATAAACTTACAAACACTGGAATTAGAAAAATTCTTGACAGAGTTAGAATGTTTGGAATTGTGACCATGGGTTGATTGTTATGATAAGTATCGGAAAAAGATATGGCGCGCTCGGCAGGAGTCGAACCTGCAACCGATCGGTTCGTAGCCGATTACTCTATCCAGTTGAGCTACGAGCGCATCAAGGGCGTCATTATCTCTATATTTGAATTAAAGGTCAAGGTGAATTAAACTTATTTTTTAGTAAGTCAACTAACTTATTTAGTTTTGCTATTCTAGAACCTTTTATTAATATAGTAGCGTTAGTATGGTTATTTAGTAGATGGTTAGCTAATTGTTGTTTTTTTTTGAAGTGGATACTACAGTAGTTTAACGCTATTTTTCCATAGCTATAAAAATTATTGGCAGATTTTTTTGCTAATTGTCCAATTTTAAAATGGAATATTTCTGAATCATCGCCTAATTCTTCCATAGCACCGAGTACAATAATTTTTTCTCCAGAAAAATTCTGTAAGGTTTTAAGAGCGACAGTAGTCGAGTATGGATTAGCATTGTAAGTATCGTTAATAATTCTAAATTGTTTAGTATGGATAATTTCTAACCTACCAGGTTCTGCTTTTGTTGCTTCTAAACCTTGTTTGATTAGGTTTATATCAATTCCTAATGCATATACACAGGCACTAGCTGCTAGGGCATTATCAATATTGTGCGTACCAATCAAGTTAAGTGTGATTGCTATTTTTTGCTGATGAATGTTTAAATCAAACTTATTATTAATAATATTACTAGCAAAAATATCACCATTATTACCACTTACTTTAGTATTCTCTTGAGGGGTAAAACTAACATCACCTGTAAAAATGCTTTGAGTATTAACAATATTTTTAGAGTCGTTTGAATAAATTTCACCCTTGGCTTTGACTAAATTATCAAATCCACCGAATGTACCAATGTGTGCATCAAATGTATTAGTCACAATAGCAATATCAGGATTAACTATTTTACGAAGATGTGAAATTTCACCTAAATGGTTAGCTCCCATTTCGATCACTGCATATTGGTGTTGTTCTTCTAATTTCAATAAAGTCATTGGAACACCTAAGTGGTTATTTAGATTGCCTTGAGTTTTTAATGTTGGTGCTTGTAAACTTAGAATATTAGCTAGCATATTTTTGGTAGTAGTTTTACCATTACTACCTGTAATAGCAATAACAATAGGTTTGATATTTTGGAGGTGCCAACTAGCAATTGTACTAAGTGCAGTTTGTGTATCATTCACAACTAATATTGGTAACTGACTATCTACAGATTTATTAGCAATGATTGCTACTGCACCCATTTGTTGTGCTTGATAGATATAGTCATGTGCATCAAAGTTGTCGCCAACCAAAGCTATAAATAATGCGCCATCCATGCGTTTTCGAGTATCAGTATAAATGCCTTTAAATTTAACATTGACAGAGTAGTCTATTTTTAATACTTTAGCAATAGTACTTGTAGTAGTTTGTAGCATAAGGTTTATGATTAGTTCTTCCTATTATAAAATATCTTAAAAGAAACAACTAACATCTATTTGAAAATTTTTATCGATTTTTACCAATACATTCAATATTCTACGACAATTTTAGACATAGAGATGATTTTGATAGAATTTATCTTCCATTCTTAGTGTTCATGTTAATTATGACATGTTTTTTTGTATTTAATATTGAATTAGCATTTTTTAAATGGTTAAATATTTCTTGTTAAGATTTTCATTCAATAAAGAACCTTTATAGTAAATAGTACTCAAGTAGTTTGTATAATTTACAATAACTATGGTGTTTATGTAAATACATATAATAGGTTGTTAATATAAAAATATTTTTATCTAGAAATTTTATTTGTTGATTTTTAACTAAAAATTAAATATCTTTAATGCTGTTTTGTGCAATTTGAAAATCATTCAGATAGATTATTTTATCAAATAATTGTTGTGTTGTTTCATGCCCTTTACCAGTAATTAGTAAACATTCATTTTTTTTAAGAGTTGTCATTGTAGTCTCAATAGCAAGTTGTCTATCTTTAATGATATCCAATTTGAAACTATCGTCAATACCACTTAATATGTCATTAATAATGGTTTGTGGATTCTCAGATCTTGGATTGTCATTGGTTAAGATAATACTATCTGCTAATTTTGAAGCAATTCTACCCATTTTTGAACGTTTGTTTCTATCCCTATTACCACCGCAACCAAAGACAATACGAATTTTAAAGTTTGGATAGTGTTTTTGTAAAGTTATGATGACGTTCTCAATAGCATTAGGTGTATGAGCATAATCTATCCAAGCATGATAGTGGTCAATTTTTTGCATTCTGCCAGGTGGTGTTGATAGTTGATAAAGTAATGGTATTATATTATTGCGTTTAAATCCAAGTGCTTCAACACTATTTAATGTTGCTAGAATGTTTAGTAAATTAAACTCACCTAAAAATGGAATTTCAAAAACATAATGATCTAATTGTACTAAGAAGCCTTGTTGAATGATTTTAATTGAATTAAAATCACTTAGAGAATAGCTAGTTTGCTTTTTCCCTTTACTAACTTTTAGGAAGTGTTTATAATGATGATCATCTCGATTAAGAATGACAGATTTGACACAACTAAGAGTGAATAATCTTTGCTTAGTTGCTTGATACTCATCAAGTGTGTGATGATAATCAAGATGATCCTGAGTAAGATTAGTAAATACTGCTTGTTTAATATTAAGTCCAGCAATTCTATTTTGAGCAAGCGCATGTGAAGATATTTCAATTACAGCATAGTGAATGTTTTGTTGATAGTAATGATGTAATACTCGGTATAGTGTTAAAATATCTGGAGTTGTATTAAAGTGAATTTGCTCATTATGAGTAATCCCTAAAGTGCCAATTAAACCATTTTTGATCCCTAGTTTCTCCAAAAGCTGTGAAACAAGGTAAGTAACAGAAGTTTTACCATTTGTGCCTGTAACCCCAATCACATTAATTTTTGTAGCGTTATTATAAAAAGTGTTTGCCAGTATTTGTAAATATTTATGTAAGTTATTAATACGAATAGATGGAATAGCACATTCTATCTCTTTTGAGTCAACTAATATAGCAACACAGCCTTTATCAATTGCTTGTTTTATATAATCGGTACCGTTTGTTGACTTTCCTTGAAGAGCGATAAATAAGTCTCCGGGTTGTGCGCTTTGAGTGTTAAGACATAGACCTTTTATTTCTATATCTATTTTAGTTTGTATAATGTTGATCAAAAGTTGAGAAATATTCATATTTTAGTATTATAAGATTTTTTTCTGATTTTTTAATAATAATGTTATTATTTAGTGTATCTTTATGGGTTAATAAATCTGTTAAAATTTTAATTATCTTATCTAATAAATAGTTTTTTTGGGGAGAGTATGGCATTAACACGTAGAGATTTTATTAAGGTATTAGGTGCTGGTTCGGCGGTAGGATTGATTAGTGGTTGTGGTAATGGTACAGATAAAGAGAAGTTATCTTCTCAAGATAATCGATACGAGGTAGCAAAAACAGGTAATGCCCGTATTTTGCATATTACTGATACTCATGGTAATTTGCTTCCTAATTATTTTCGTGAGCCTAATGTTAATCTAGGTTTTGGCCCTACTTTTGGGAAATTACCACATGTGGTAGGTAATAATCTACTTAAGCAGATTGGTGTTAAAGCAGGTTCAGCTAATGCTTATGCTTTTACTTATAATAATTTTGAAGATTTAGCAGCAAAATACGGTAAAACCGGTGGTTTTGCTCAAATTAAAACTGTATTAGATTCATTACGAGAAAGTGCAGGTGGTGTACAAAATACACTGACTTTAGATGGCGGTGATACTTGGCAAGGTTCAGGTACGTCACTTTGGACGCGTGGTGCTGATATGGTTGAAGCTTGTAATATTTTAGGAGTAGATGTCATGGTTGGTCATTGGGAATTTACTTATAAAGAAGAAGAAACATTAAAGAATATTAACTTTTTTAAAGGTAACTTTTTAGGTCAAAATGTTCGTATTGTAGAGGATGCATTAATGGGAGATAGTTATGTCACTATGACTGAACGATATGATGGAAATGGTTTATTTAATGAAGAGGATGCTTTGCCATTTAGATCTTATGTGGTTAAAAATGTAGGTGGTAATCGTATTGCTGTGATTGGTCAAGCCTTTCCAAGGACTTCAAATGCTAATCCGAAAAAATATTTCTTTCCAGATTGGTCTTTTGGTTTGCGTGAAGATGAGATGAGTGAGTTAGTTACTGATATTCGTAAAAATGAAAAACCAGATGCTATTATTGTGATTTCTCATAATGGCATGGATGTTGATATTAAAATGGCATCACGTATTAGCGGCATTGATGCAATTTTTGGTGGTCATACGCATGATGGTATACCCAAGCCAATTGAAGTAAATAACGCAGGTGGTGTTACTGTTGTAACTAATGCTGGTTGTTCAGGTAAATATGTTGGGGTAATGGATTTAAATATTAAAGATCATAAAGTTATGGGTTATGAATATAAAATGCTACCTATTTTGACTAACCTTATTAAGCCTGATATTAATATGATGTCGTTTATTAATCAAATGCGTACTACTAAATATGATAAGAACGTAGTTGAAGCTCGTAGTGATAAAATGTCAAACAACCCTGATCGTATCGGTAAGACTTACGATGCAATTTTGACAGAAAAATTATGTACTACTGAGCAAACACTTTATCGTCGTGGTAATTTTATGGGAACTTGGGATCAAGTTCTAGTTAATTCGCTACGTGAAGAATATAATGCAGATTTTTCAATGTCAGCAGGTGTGCGTTGGGGTACAAGTGTTCCAGCAGGGCATGATGTGACTATGGAAGATTTGATGACTAACACCTCAATGACTTATGGTGAGACTTATGTGAATGAGATGAAAGGCTCTCAACTGAAAGAAATTTTGGAAGGTATTGCAGAGAATTTATTTGTACAAGACCCATATTTACAGTCAGGTGGTGATATGGTGCGTATGGGGGGTATGGATTATACAATTGATCCAGTAGCAAGTCTTGGTAAGCGTATTAGTAATATGAAAGATAATGAAGGAACAGCTATTGATCAAAATAAATCTTATAGAGTGTCAGGATGGGCGCAGGTTGATAGTGTTGGTAATGGTCGTTTAATGTGGGATGTAGCAGCAGATTATTTACGCAAACATAAGCATCTTAATTTGACTAAAATAAATCATCCAATTATTAAGGGTGTGAATAATAATCCAGGTATTGAAAACTATGGCGGTAAACTAATTTAAATTTTTTAATAAAAATTATTTTGATTGTAACGTGTTAGATAATCTAAAAGATACTATTAAAAATCTTTGGTTTCGAAATCTAGGAGAAGAGGTTATATACATTAATAATAATGTTGTTCGTGTTCGTGCTGGTATTTTACTTATTATTCCAATTTATATGATTTTCACCTTAATTGAAGTAGTGTATGGTTCAACGTGGAGTGTAGTACTTAATACTACCTCAGTGGATACTTTTGAGACTGATTGGAATGATCATATTATTTATCAAGTAGAGGCAATAAAAAAAGTGTTTGAATATTCTTTTCAAACAAAATTATTAGTTTATATTCTGTTTGAAATGTTACTAGGAATGTCAATTATTGGTGCACGATTTTCTCCTACAATTTTATTATCAAGTTTTTTAGTTTTAGGTAGGAAGCCTGAATGGAATCCTATTGGTCCAAAACGTTGTGCTTGGATATTGGGAGCGACCTTTATCTCTGTATGTATTGTCTTTTTTAATCCAGATATAGTCGCATTTTGGATTAATGGCTTATTAGGCACTAGTATTCCTATTGATAAAAATTATGTACCTTCTTGGTTGGCATTGAATTTGGTGTGGATATGTTTGTTATTTATGTGGCTAGAATCAATTTTAGGTTTTTGCGTAGGATGTAAAATATATATATTTTTGGTAAAACTAGGCATTGTTAATCGCTATTGTGAAGTTTGTGAAAACATTGATATGGGTGAAAATTTTAAGAAATAATAGTTCGTTTATATAAGAAAAATAAATGCTATATTTTATGTTAGAGGTAGTTAAGCCTTTTTATAGAAAAATCAATTTATTCTAATAAAAATTAAAAGTTATAATTGATTCAATTTTTTAATCTTGATTAATGTTCAGCATAATATAATACATTTATATTTGTAGGGGTAACTAAGCTGATTTTTTAAGTTATATTCTATTGATTTTTAATGGAATATTAACATTTAAAATCTATTTAAGGAAAAATTAATATAGCGTGCTATAAGATAGTTCTATTAACTTATTCAATTAAGTTTAGTAAATGATTAAAAATCCTTATATTGGTAATATAATAGTGCATTATGTTGAACTTATAACTTGATAAATAAAAAATATTGTGCCATTAGATTAGGATCATATTTTATTTATTAGCGTTACTTAGTTAACATAAATTATGTAGTGTTAACTTTACTTTTTATAAAATCATTAAATATGGATTATAAAAAATAGTCATTATTTTAATTTTAATACTCATTTCTTTCATTGAAGTTTGGTGGGGTATAGAGTGATTCACGGGTTAAATAATTTTTGCTTGCATTAGAGTGTGGGTATTAATAGCGCCAAGGATTTGGTTATTATCATCAACTACTGGTAATGAGTTTATATTAAACTTATCCATCATTTGTACTGCTACTATGGCTGGTTTATTTGCTGAAATTGATCGGCAATTATGTGTCATAACTTCACCAACGGTTAAGTTTTGAATATTGGGATGTGTTTTAAGAACTCGCCTTAAATCGCCATCCGTAAAAATACCTTTTAGTGTGTTATTGTCGGTAATTAATACCATACCTAAGGTTTTTTGACTCATTACCAATAAAGCATTTAGTAATTTAATATCAGCACTAACTATAGGTATATCATTACCTGTTTTCATAATGGTACTAACAAAAGTTAACAGGCGACGACCTAGCGCACCTGATGGATGTGATCGGGCAAAATCATCCACACTAAAACCTTTATTAGTTAACAAACTAATTGCTAATGCATCTCCCATTACTAATGCTACTGTAGTTGAAGAGGTTGGGGCTAGGTTATGTGGGCAAGCTTCTTTTTCAACATTTACATCAAGATGTACGTCGCTAATTTTACTAATTGAGGAGTTTACATTTCCTGTCATGCCGATGATAAATACACCAAGGTGCTTAATAATGGGTATTAAGGTCATAATTTCGTTAGATTCACCAGAATAAGAAATGGTAATTACAATATCTTCTTGTGTAATCATTCCTAAATCTCCATGTCCTGCTTCACCAGGATGAACAGCAAAAGCTGGCGTGCCTGTGGAGGCAAGTGTTGCTGCAATTTTTCTTGCAATGTGTCCAGATTTACCCATGCCTATTAATACTACTTTTCCAATACAATTTTGGATTAATTGGCAAGCATCAATAAAGTTTTGATCAAGACTATCAGCTAACATTGTTACGGCTTTGGCTTCAGCTAGAATTATATTTTTTGCAGATTGTAATAATGAGTTAGACATGATTAATGAATACATTTGATATAATATATCAATGATTTTATCAATACATATGACTTGTTAGTAAAGAGAAAATAAATTTTATTTGTTGGTATAATATTTTTAGCTTGCTAATGTAAGTCCTTTTAGGTTATAAGTGCAGAAATTCTATGTTAGATGTTTGTTTGAAGTGGATTTTTTTGATATTTATTCTTATTATAATTAGTGAACAACAGATTTTCTCAAAATTAGTCGTTGAAAAATATCATGTTAATTAATCTACTCAACGAGTGGAATAAGTATATGATTAGTGGTTTTTTATTAAAAAAGCTTGTTACATATTCTCTGTAAATCTTGTTGACATAGTTACTTCTAACAAAGTATAATGCCTGGCTTTGTTGTCTTTAAGAAAAATCATAAAGACGATCAATAGCTTAAATATAATTATAAACTTTAGAGAAATTTGGAGGAATCGCAACATGTCAACAATTAACCAATTGGTACGTAACCCACGTAAAAAGAAAGTTATTAAAAGTGGCGTTCCGGCATTAGATAGTTGTCCTCAAAAACGCGGGGTCTGTACTCGTGTATATACGACGACTCCTAAAAAGCCTAATTCAGCACTTAGGAAAGTCGCTCGTGTTAGATTAACCAACGCTAATGAGGTAACGACTTATATTGGCGGTGAGGGTCATAATTTACAAGAACATTCGGTGATTCTTATTCGTGGTGGACGTGTGAAAGATTTACCTGGTGTTCGTTATCACACAGTTCGTGGCGCATTAGATACAACAGGTGTTGATAGCAGAATGCAAGGTCGCTCTAAATACGGTACTAAAAAGCCAAAAAATAAGTAATTACAATAATTAAAATAAGAGAAATAAAATGAGAAGAAGATCTGCACCTAAAAGAGAAATTTTACCAGACCCTAAATTTGGCGATTTGGTATTGGCTAAGTTTATTAATATTTTAATGTTTGATGGTAAGAAATCAGTTGCAGAAAAAATTGTATATGAAGCTTTAGATACCATTGAAGCTAAGGGTAATGCACAACCAATTGAAGTATTTAAGCAAGCATTAGATAATATTGGTCCTCAAGTTGAAATTAAATCTCGTCGTGTTGGTGGCTCTACTTATCAAGTGCCAATTGAAGTGAGAACTGAGCGTAAGAGTGCTTTAGCAATGCGTTGGATTATTGAAGCATCACGTAAACGTGGTGCAAAAAGTATGAAGCTTAGACTAGCAGGTGAAATTTTAGATGCTATACAAAATCGTGGTAATGCATTTAAAAAGAAAGAAGACTCTCATAGAATGGCAGAAGCAAACAAAGCATTTGCTCATTTTCGCTGGTAGTAATATACATAGGATACAATAAGAATGGCAAGAATAACCCCACTTGATCGTTATCGTAATGTTGGCATTATGGCTCATATTGATGCTGGTAAGACAACCACTACAGAACGCATCTTATTGTATACTGGCCGTACTCATAGAATTGGTGAAGTGCATGATGGTAGTGCAACTATGGATTGGATGGAGCAAGAGCAAGAGCGTGGTATTACTATTACTTCTGCGGCAACTACTTGTTTTTGGAAAGGTATGGATGGTCAATTTGAGGATCATCGTGTGAATATTATTGATACTCCAGGCCACGTTGATTTTACTATTGAGGTTGAGCGTTCATTGAAAGTGTTAGATAGTGCTTGTGCTGTATTTTGTGCAGTTGGTGGTGTAGAACCTCAGTCAGAAACAGTTTGGCGTCAAGCCAATAAATATAATGTACCAAGAATTGGTTTTGTTAATAAAATGGATCGTTCTGGTGCGGATTTTTTACGTGTTTGTGAACAAATTAAAACACGTTTAGGCGGTAATCCAGTGCCAATGCAAATTGCAATTGGCGCAGAAGAAAGTTTTGAAGGTGTGATAGATTTAATCAGTATGAAAGCTATTTTTTGGAATGAAGTTGACCAAGGTGCAACTTATGAAACAAGAGATATTCCTATAGAACTACAAGATTTAGCAAAAGAACAATATGAATTTATGGTTGAATCTGCTGCTGAGGCTAATGATGAGTTAATGGAAAAATATCTTGAAGATAGTAAGCTTAGTAACCATGATATTAAAAAAGGTATTCGTTTACGAGCTATTAAAAGTGAAATTATTCCAATGTTTTGTGGTTCTGCTTTTAAGAATAAAGGCGTACAAGCTGTGTTAGATGCTATGATTATGTATATGCCATCACCATTAGATGTGGATGCTATAACAGGTATATCAGATGACAAAGATGAGACAGTCGTTCCCAGAAAAGCCGATGATAATGAACCTTTTGCTGCATTAGCATTTAAGATTGCTACTGATCCATTTGTGGGTAACTTAACTTTTTTTCGCGTATATTCAGGTGTATTAGAAGCAGGTGATTTTGTATACAACTCATCTAAAGGAAAAAAAGAACGTATTGGTCGTATGGTACAAATGCATTCCAATGAGCGTGATGAAATTAAAGAGGTTCGTGCAGGCGATATTGCAGCAGCAATTGGTCTTAAAGATGTAACGACAGGCGATACCTTGTGTGATATGAAAGAAAAAATCATTCTTGAAAGAATGGAATTTCCTGAGCCGGTTATTGCATTAGCAGTAGAGCCTAAAACTAAAGCAGATCAAGAAAAAATGGGCATTGCTCTTGGTAAATTGGCTGCTGAAGATCCTTCTTTTCGTGTGTCAACTGATGAAGAATCAGGCCAAACTATTATTGCAGGTATGGGTGAGCTTCATTTAGATATTATTGTTGATCGTATGGTTCGTGAATTTGATGTTGAATGTAATGTGGGTGCACCACAAGTTTCTTATCGTGAAGCTATTACAACTATGGTTGAGCATCAACATAAATTCGTCAAACAATCTGGTGGTCGTGGTCAATATGGTCATGTGTATTTGCGGATTGAACCGCAAGAACCAGGCACTGGTTATGAATTTGTGGATGAAATTAAAGGTGGTGTTATTCCTAAAGAGTATATGCCTGCAGTAAATAAAGGTGTTCAAGAACAAATGGAAAATGGCGTATTGGCCGGTTTTCCTTTAGTTGATATTAAAGTAACCGTTTATGATGGTTCTTATCATGATGTTGATTCAAATGAAATTGCATTTAAAATTGCAGCTAGTAAGTGTTTAAGTGAAGGTGTTAAGATGGCCAATCCACAATTACTTGAGCCTATGATGGCAGTAGAGGTTTTAACACCTGAAGACTATATGGGTGATGTAATGGGAGATATTAATAGACGTCGTGGTATTGTTAGTGCGATGGAAGATATGCCTGCAGGTAAGCAAGTCAAGGCAGAAGTTCCACTAGCGGAAATGTTTGGCTATTCTAATGATTTGCGCTCAATTACGCAAGGTCGAGCAAATTATTCTATGGAATTTGCAAAATATACAGCAGCACCAAAAAATGTAGCTGATGAAATAATTGAGAAATTAATTAAGTAAGGAACATACAATGTCAAAAGAAAAATTTGAACGAACCAAGCCACACGTTAATGTTGGCACGATTGGTCATGTTGATCATGGTAAAACTACACTTACTTCTGCCATAACTAAAGTAATGGCAGAAGTTCGTGGTGGAGAATTCAAAGATTATACAGATATTGATAATGCTCCTGAAGAAAGAGAACGCGGTATTACCATTTCAACAGCTCATGTAGAGTATGAAAGTGAGATGCGTCACTACGCACATGTTGACTGTCCAGGACATGCTGATTACATTAAAAACATGATTACAGGCGCTGCCCAAATGGATGGAGCTATTATTGTAATTGCTGCTACAGATGGTCCAATGGCTCAAACCCGTGAGCATATTTTGTTATCTAAACAAGTAGGTGTGCCTTATATAGTTGTTTATATGAATAAAGCTGATATGGTTGACGATGAGGAGTTGGTTGAATTAGTTGAAATGGAAATTCGTGAGCTATTAGATGAATATGATTTTCCAGGTGATGATACGCCAGTTATTTTTGGCTCAGCACTTAAAGCCTTAGAAGGTGATACTTCCGACATTGGTGTTCCTTCTATCTTAAAGCTAGTTGACGCATTAGACTCTTATATCCCAACTCCTAAGCGTGATACGGATAAATCCTTCATTATGCCAATTGAGGATGTATTTTCAATTTCAGGTCGTGGTACTGTGGTAACAGGTCGTATTGAGGCAGGTGTTGTTAATATTGGCGATGAGCTAGAAATTGTTGGTATTAAAGATACTAAAACCACTACTTGTACTGGTGTTGAAATGTTTAGAAAATTACTTGCTTCAGGTGAGGCTGGTGATAACGTTGGTGTCTTGCTTCGTGGTACAAAACGTGAAGAAGTTGAACGTGGTCAAGTATTATCTAAGCCAGGGTCAATCAAACCACATTCAAAGTTTGAAGCAGAAATTTATATTTTAAGCAAAGATGAAGGTGGTCGTCATACACCATTTTTTAACAATTATCGTCCACAGTTCTATTTTAGAACTACAGATGTTACAGGTGCTTGTCAGTTGCCTGATGGTATAGAGATGGTTATGCCAGGTGATAATGTGAAAATGAAAGTAGAGTTATTATCACTAATAGCCATGGAAGATGGTTTAAGATTTGCTATTAGAGAAGGTGGTCGTACAGTAGGCGCTGGTATAGTTTCTAAAGTGATGGATTAAGTTAATTAAAGCGGTAAGATTTATTGTATAATTTTACGTTTTTTATTTGATAAATTTGCAACGCAAATTAGACAGGATATAAAGATACATGAGTAATCAAAATATTAGAATTAAATTAAAAGCATTTGATCATCGTTTAATCGATAAATCAGCGGTTGAAATTGTAGAAACAGCTAAGCGTACAGGGGCTAGTGTTAGAGGTCCAATTCCTTTACCAACTAAGAAGGAACGTTTCACTGTCTTGACTTCTCCTCATGTTAATAAGAAAGCAAGAGATCAATACGAATTAAGAACCTACGTTAGATTAATGGATGTTATTAGCCCAACAGACAAGACAGTAGATGCGTTAATGAAGTTAGATTTAGCAGCAGGTGTTGATGTTGCGATTAAGCTTAATTAAGCAACAAAGCAAGTACTACATAATTTAGGAAAAAATCATGGCAATCGATTTAGTAGGACAAAAAATAGGAATGACACGCTTGATAAGCGATGATGGTTCTATCATGCCAGTAAGTGTGATTAAAATTGAACCTAATCGTATCGTTCAAACAAGAACGATTGATATAGATGGTTATAGGGCTATTCAAGTAACAACAGGAAAGAAAGTAAATAAAAAAGGCGAAGCTAAAGTGCGTCGTGTTTCTGCTGCGATTAAAGGTCATTACGCTAAAGCTTCTCAAGAAATTGGTTTAGGGCTTTGGGAGTTTAAACTGGAAGGTAATGAAACAACTAATGAAACAAGTATTGATATTTCGTTATTTGGCGCTGGTCATTATGTTGATGTTATAGGTAAATCTAAAGGTAAAGGGTTCCAAGGTGGTGTAAAGCTCCATAATTTCCAAATGCAAGATGCTACTCATGGTAATTCAGTTTCTCACCGCGCTATTGGTTCTACAGGACAATGTCAGGATCCAGGTCGTGTATTTAAAGGTAAGAAAATGGCTGCTCATATGGGTAATGAGCAAGTAACACAAGAATGTCTTAAGGTTGTCAAAGTAGATAGTGAGAAAAGGGTTATTCTTGTTAAAGGCTCAATTCCTGGAGCGATTAAGGGTTTTGTTAAGGTTTCATTGTCACCTAAGAAAGATAAGATTAATAAAGAAGTTAGCAAAAATATTCAAAATCAAGTAACTAATGAAGTTGACCAGACTAGGCAAATGTAAGTAAGGGTTTAAGATGGAATTAAAAGTATTAAATATAAGTTTAAATAGTTTAGATACCATTGAGGTGGATGCTACTATTTTTGCAAGAGATTTTAATCAAGCATTGGTCCATCAAGTGACTACAGCTTATATGTCTAGATCTCGTCAAGGTTCTAAGGCACAAAAAAATCGTTCTGCTGTTAGTGGCGGTGGTAAGAGGCCTTGGGCGCAAAAAGGTACGGGTCGTGCCCGTGCTGGTACTACTCGTGGTCCTATTTGGCGTTCAGGTGGTGTTACGTTTGCTACACAACCAAGAAATTATGCACAAAAAGTGAATAAGAAAATGTACAAGGGTGCAATTAGTATTATTTTTTCTGAACTAGTTCGTTCTGAACGTTTAAAAGTAGTGAAAGAATTTGATATTAAAAAAGCTAAAACTAAAAATATTATCGCATTACTTAAAGTGCTTAACGTTAAAGATGCTTTACTGATAACAGATGAGTTAGATGAGAATCTCTATTTATCTTCTCGTAATTTATACCATGTTGGTGTTTGTGATACACAAAGTATTGATCCAGTTAGTTTGATTGGTTATGACAATGTTGTGGTAACTGAGCAGGCATTGAAAAAAATTGAGGTAATGCTATGAATCAAGAAAAGCTATTAAAAACCTTATTAATGCCTATCGTTTCTGAGAAAATAACCACGTTATCAGCGCATAATCAATATGCATTTAAGGTTCGTATGGATAGCTCTAAAAGAGAAATTAAAGCTGCAGTTGAAATATTGTTGGGTGTTAATGTTGAAAATGTAACAACTTTAATTGTTAAAGGTAAGAAAAAAATATTTAAGGGCAGGATTGGGTCGCGTCCAAATTGGAAAAAGGCAATGGTAAAAGTGTCTGCAGGCCAAATAATTGATGTTAGCAGTACTTAAAGAGATTATTATGGCACAAGTAATTAAAAGAAAACCAACCTCACCAGGTAGAAGATTTGTTGTTAACATTGTAGATAAAGAGTTATATAAAGGTAAATCTTATGCACCGTTAACGCAGAATAAAAATAGAATTAACGGTCGTAATAACGCAGGTCGTATTACTATGCGACATAAAGGTGGGGGGCATAAGCGTCGTTATCGTGTTATTGATTTTAAGCGTAATAAAGATGATATTACTGCACGTGTTGAACGTTTAGAGTATGACCCAAATCGTAGTGCTAATATTGCCTTGGTTCTATATGCTGATGGCAAACGCCATTACATTATAGCACCTCGTGGTTTAAGTGTTGGTGATATGATTGTGTCAGGTAATTCTGTTGCCATTCAAGTAGGTAATGTTATGCCATTAAGTAATATACCATTAGGCAGTGTAGTTCATTGTATTGAATTAAGACCTATGAAAGGTGCACAAATTGCTCGTAGTGCCGGTACTTCTGCACAGTTAATTTCTAAAAGAGGTAATTATGTTACTTTAAGACTTCGTTCTGGTGAGGTGCGTAAGGTTTTGACAGATTGTCGTGCAACTATTGGTGAGGTTTCTAGGTCTGAACACAGTTTAAGAAAATTAGGTAAAGCGGGCGCTACTCGTTGGCATGGTATTCGTCCAACTGTTCGTGGCGTTGTTATGAATTCAGTTGATCATCCGCATGGTGGTGGTGAAGGTAAAACCAGTGGTGGTAGGCATCCAGTCTCTCCTTGGGGTACCCCCACTAAGGGTTATAAAACACGTAGTAATAAACGTACAGATAAGTTTATCTTGCGTCATAGAAATAAGGATTAATTATATGGCTAGATCATTAAGAAAAGGACCATTTGTAGATGAGCACTTAATTAAAAAGGTGTTAGCGGCTCAAGATAATAATGACAGAAAACCAATCAAAACATGGTCCCGTCGTAGTGTTGTTGTGCCTGAAATGATTGGACTTACTATTGCAGTTCATAATGGTAGAGTGCATGTTCCTGTGTCTATCAATGAAAATATGGTTGGTCATAAGTTAGGCGAATTTGCTATTACTAGAACTTTCAAAGGTCACTTTGGTGATCGCAAGGCTTAAATAAAGGCTTAAATATAGGTAGGTAATGATGAAAGAAGTTAAAGCAGTACATAAATATGCAAAGACATCCGCTTTTAAGGCAAGATTAGTGGCAGATCAAATTCGTCTTAAATCGGTAGAAGAAGCATTAAATATTTTATCATTTAGCAATAAAAAAGCAGCAGTCTTAGTTAAAAAAGTACTGAATTCAGTTATTTCTAATGCCGAGCATAATGATGGATTAGACATTGATGAATTATTTGTTACTAGTATTTATATTGATGAAGGTTCAACCATGAAGAGAATTCGCCCAAGAGCAAAAGGAAGAGCAAATAGGATTTTAAAAAGAACAAGCCACATTACAGTTGGCATAGGCAAGTAGGTTTAGTATGGGTCAAAAAGTAAATCCAAAAGGTATTAGATTAGGTATTGTTAAGGATTGGGATTCTAAATGGTACGCTAGTTCTAAAGATTATTCTAAGTACTTATTATCTGATATTAAAGTTAGAAACTATCTATTTAAGAAATTAATAAACGCTTCTGTTAGCCGTGTCCAGATTGGGCGTTTGGTAAATAATGCTAAAGTTACTATTTATACTGCACGCCCAGGTATTGTTATTGGCAAGAAAGGTGCTGATATTGAGCAGTTAAAGTTAATTATTTCAAAAATGATGGGTATTCCTGTTCATATTAATATTGAAGAAATTAAAAAACCCGAGCTTGACGCACGTTTGGTGGCTGAGAATATTGCCCAACAGTTAGAAAAACGTGTGATGTATCGTCGTGCTGTTAAACGTGTGCTGGGTAATGCAATTCGTTTAGGTGCTCAAGGTATTAAGGTCATGGTTAGTGGTCGTTTAAATGGTGCAGAAATTGCACGTTCTGAGTGGTATCGTGAAGGTCGAGTGCCATTACATACTTTTAGAGCTGATGTTGATTATGCTTCTTATGGTGCAAAAACACAGTATGGTGTTATTGGTATTAAGGTTTGGATTTTCAAGGGTGAAATTTTAGATCATAAAAAAGGCACACTAGATGAGGTTGCTCATCGTGGTGCAATAAATCAAATCGCTAAAAAATAAAGTGAAGGATTAATAAAT
The DNA here is from genome assembly GCF_014706615.1 of Candidatus Vesicomyosocius sp. SY067_SCS001. Lineage (NCBI taxonomy): Bacteria > Pseudomonadati > Pseudomonadota > Gammaproteobacteria > Pseudothioglobaceae (SeqCode) > Candidatus Vesicomyidisocius > Candidatus Vesicomyidisocius sp. SY067_SCS001. Next base: position 185,396 of record NZ_CP054877.1, read on the forward strand.
GTTACAACCTAAGAGAACAAAATTTAGAAAAATGATGAAAGGCCGTAATCGGGGTCTTGCAACGGGCCATAAGGTTAGTTTTGGTGAAATTGGACTCCAAGCTATGGGTAGATGTCGTATGTCTGCTAGACAGATTGAATCTGCACGTCGTGCAATGACACGTCATGTTAAACGTCAAGGAAAAATTTGGATTCGTGTTTTTCCAGACAAGCCTGTTACTAAGAAACCATTAGAGGTTAGGATGGGAAAAGGTAAGGGTAGTGTTGAATATTGGGTTGCAAAGATTAAGCCTGGCCAAATGTTATTTGAAATGCAAGGCGTTGAAGAAACAGTTGCTATAGAGGCATTTGCATTAGCATCAGGGAAATTGCCAGTTAAAACAACAATCATTAAAAGGACGATAATGTAATGGATGTTAAAGAATTAAGAAATCAATCAGTTTCAGCGCTTAATGAAACGCTTATTAAACTTCTAAAAGAACATTTTGAGTTTCGTATGCAACATAAAAGTTCACAATTAGATAATTTTTCGAAGTTGGGAAGAACAAAGAAATCAATTGCACAAATTAAAACTATTATTAGGCAAAAACAAGAATGAGTGACAAAAAAGTAGAATGCGTATTAACAGGAACTGTTGTGAGTAGCAGTCGTGACAAAACTATTACTGTTTTAATTGAACGTAAAGTAAGACATCCTATTTACAAAAAATATATCAAACGTAGCACTAAAGTGCATGTACATGATGATAATAATGAATGTATATGTGGTGATTTGGTTCGAGTAGTTGAAGCAAAACCATTTTCAAAAACTAAGCATTGGGCATTATTGGAAGTGGTTGAGAGATTAGTTTCTGTTGATTAATGTTAAATTTATTTAAAGAGAGTAAGTCATGATTCAAGTGCAAACAAGACTTAAGGTCGCAGATAATAGTGGCGGCATTAAAGCAATGTGTATTAAGGTAATAGGCGGCTCTAAGCGTCGTTATGCTAATATTGGTGATGTCATTAAAGTTAGTATTAAAGAGGTTGTACCGCGTGGTAAAGTTAAAAAAGGTGACGTGTATGATGCGGTTGTTGTGCGTACCGCTCATGGTGTTCGCCGTAGTGATGGGTCTCGTATTCGTTTTGATAACAATGCGATTGTACTTTTAAATACGAAACTTGAACCAATTGGTACTCGTATTTTTGGCCCAGTGACCCGTGAATTGCGTAGTGCACAATTTATGAAAATTGTTTCACTTGCACCAGAGGTTTTATAATGCAAAAAATTAAATTAAATGATGAAATTATTATTATTGCTGGCAAGGATAAAGGTTCTATAGGTATAGTTACTAAGATGGTAGATTCTAAGGTTCTAGTTGAAGGGTTAAATCTTGCTAAGAAACATGTGAAGCCTAATCCAAATAAGGGTGTTACAGGTGGCATCACAGAGATAGAAATGCCTTTGTCGATTTCTAATGTTGCTGTTTATAATCCAACAACTAAGAAAGCTGATAGAGTTGGAATTCGTACTAGTAAAAAAGGCATTAAAGAAAGATTTTTTAAATCAAATGATAAGTCAATAGCTTGATAAGGTATAAGGAAATATAAATATGTCTAGATTACAAGAGCAATACAAGAATAAAATCTCACTAATTTTACAAAAAAAATTAGGTATGTCTAATCCTATGCAAACACCTAAGATTGAAAAAATTACGATTAATATGGGACTAGGTAATGCGTTAGGTGATAAAAAAATATTGCAAAATGGTTTAGAAGAAATGAGTCTTATTTCTGGTCAGAAACCATTAATTTGTAATGCACGTAAATCGGTAGCAAGTTTTAAATTAAGAGAGGGAAATCCAATTGGTTGTAAAGTTACTTTACGTAAGAAAAAGATGTATGAATTTCTTGATCGTTTAGTTAATATTACCATTCCTCGTATTCGAGATTTTCGTGGTTTAAAAACTACTGCATTTGATGGTCGTGGTAATTACAATATGGGTATTACTGAACAAATTACGTTTCCTGAAATTGATTTTGAAAAAGTAACAAAAATACGTGGGATGGATATTGCTATTACCACCACTGCAAAAAGTGATGAAGATGCTAAAAAACTATTAGCAATGTTTAAATTTCCATTTAAAGGGTAAGAAAATGGCTAAAAAGTCTATGATGAATAGAGATATTAAGCGCACAAAGATAGTTAGAAAATATAAAGCAAAACGTCTTGAGCTTAAGAAAATTATTAAGAGTATTAACGTATCTGATGAAGAGCGTTTCCAAGCAACTATTAAGTTGCAAGCTCTTCCACGTAATGCTTCGCCCACACGCCAACGTAGTCGTTGTAGTTTGACTGGTCGTCCGCATGGTTTTTATCGTAAGTTTGGTCTTGCTAGAAATAAACTTAGAGAATGCACTATGAATGGTGAAGTTCCAGGTTTATCTAAAGCGAGCTGGTAAGGAGAAATTATATGAGTATGTCTGATCCTATTGCTGACATGTTAACACGTATTCGCAACGCACAATTAGTTAAGAAAAAAGAAGTTAATGTTCCAGCATCGAATTTAAAATCTGCTATTGCAGGCGTGATGAAACAAGAGGGCTATATTGAATCTTTTAGTGTTAATGGCGTTGTTGCTAGTAAAATATTAAAAATCAAGTTAAAATATTATGATAATAAACCAGTCATTGAAAAATTGCAGCGTGTATCAAAGCCTAGCTTAAGAGTTTATGTCGGTAATTCAAAGATACCAAGTGTAATGAATGGGTTAGGTATTGTTATTATTTCTACACCTAAAGGCTTGATGACTGGACAAGTTGCGCTTGATCAAAATGTTGGTGGCGAAGTGTTGTGTAGCATTTACTAATATTGGAGAATTAGAATGTCTAGAGTTGCAAAATCATCAATTACTATACCAACTAGTGTTGAAGTTATTATTACTGGTAATTTAATGTCTGTCAAAGGTAGATTAGGACAGTTAAACATGAGTATTCATCCTTGCGTGGCGATTGTAAATAATAATAGTAAACTTAGTTTTAATATTATTTCCATTGAAAAGAAAGAACAAAAGAAAGCTTGGGCTCAGGCTGGCACAGCAAGGGCTAATACTGCGAATCTTATTCGAGGTGTAACAGATGGTTGGAAAAAAAAGTTAACCTTAATTGGTGTTGGTTATCGTGCTAAAGTAATGGGTAAAATATTGGATCTTACATTGGGTTTTTCACATCCAATTAATTATAAATTTCCAGAAGATATTATAGTTGAAACCCCTTCTCAAACAGAAATTATTATTAAAGGCATGGACAAGCAAAAAGTAGGCCAAGTGGCTTCAGAAATTAGATCCTATCGTCCACCAGAACCTTATAAAGGTAAAGGTATTCGTTATATTGATGAACAAGTTATTCACAAAGAAACTAAGAAGAAATAATTGACTGAGGTATTAATATGAAACTTTTTAAAAAACAAGCCCGTTTGAGAAGAGCAACTAAATTTAGAGCCAAGCATGCTAAAAAAGATATTGAACGCTTGTGTATTCATAAAACTGCACAGCATATCTATGCTCAGATTATTAGTTCTTGTGGTACTAAAATTTTGGCTTCTGCTTCAACATTAAAATCTAAGCTTAAAAATGGTGGAAATGTAGATGCAGCAGCTAAAGTTGGTGAGGCAATTGCTAAAGCTGCTACTAGTGCAAAAGTAAAAAAGGTAGCTTTTGATCGGTCCGGATTTAAATATCATGGTCGTGTTAAAGCATTAGCCGATGCAGCAAGAGAAGGCGGTTTGGACTTCTAAGTTATTAATAAAATTAATTAAAAAAATAAAAAGGCGTAAATAATGGCTGGATATAAGGAAAATAACATTATTGATAATAATTATATTGAAAAGTTAGTTAATATTCGTCGTGTTGTAAAAGTAGTTAAAGGTGGTCGTATATTTGGTTTTTCAGCGTTAGTTGTTGTCGGTGATGGTAATGGTAAAGTTGGCTATGGAACAGGAAAAGCTCGTGAAGTTCCTGTTGCTATTCAAAAAGCAATGGATAAAGCTCGTAAGGCAATGAAGAGTGTTCCACTGGTAAATGGCACACTTTATTATTCAATTATCTCAAATGTTGGTGCGGCGAAAGTTTATATGCAACCAGCTTCAGAAGGTACAGGTGTAATTGCTGGCGGCCCAATGCGTAGTGTATTGGAAGCGGTTGGCGTACATAATATCTTGGCGAAATGTAATGGTACTCGTAATCCAATTAGTGTGGTACGTGCTACTGTCGAAGGTTTGACTTCTATGTTATCCCCACAATTGGTTGCTAATAAGCGTGGTATGACTGTTGATCAAATTACTGGAGAGGAATGATGGCTGAAGAAAATAGAACAGTTAAAAAAGTAACAACTATCCAAAAGCCGCAAGTATCTAATAAGCATAACACAGTTAGTGTTACCTTGGTTAAAAGTTTTTATGGTCGCTTACCATCTCATCGTAAAACCATTGTAGGGCTTGGTTTAAAGCGCATTAACCATACAAAAGAGTTTAAAGATACTCCTGAAATTAGAGGTATGATTAATAAAGTGGCTTACTTACTAAAAGTAGAGGATTAGGAAAAATGAATTTAATGCAATTAAATACATTATCACCTGCACAAGGTGAAAAGAAATCAAGAAAACGCGTGGGGCGCGGTATTGGTAGCGGTTTTGGTAAAACTTGTGGTAGTGGTCATAAGGGTCAAAAATCACGCTCTGGTGGTTTTAATAAGATTGGTTTTGAGGGTGGTCAAATGCCTTTGCAACGTCGCCTTCCTAAGGTTGGATTTTCATCAAGAATATCTATTATCACCTCTCAAGTAACACTATCTGAAATTAATAGATTAACTGAGATTGATATTACTATTGAGGTTTTCAAAGCGCATAATTTAATTAATAAAAATATTAAGCATGTAAAAGTTATACTTTCTGGTAAAATAACTAGGCCAGTTATATTGACTGGAATTAAAGTAACTAAAGGTGCAAAGTTGGCTATTGAAGCTGTTAAAGGTTCAGTGAGCGAGTAATTGATGAACCAACCTTTAGGCTTTTCTCAAGATTTATCAAAGCGTATACTTTTTTTATTGAGCGCATTAATTATTTTTAGGTTGGGTACACATATTACCATTCCATTTATTTCAAGTGTAGCATTAGCTTCTCTCGTACAAAATCAGCAAGGCACTATTTTAGATATGTTTAATATGTTTTCAGGTGGTGCACTAGAAAGATTGTCTATTTTTACTTTAGGTATTATGCCTTATATCTCGGCATCTATTATTATTCAGTTGATGACCTCTGTTGTTCCAAAATTAGAGCAATTAAAGAAAGAAGGCGAAACAGGTAAACGTAGAATTACACAATATACACGTATAGGTACAGTGATATTAGCGGTATTTCAATCTTATGGTATTTCTATTGCCTTACAAGAACAAAGTTCTAGTGGTGTTGCTTTAGTGACTCAAGGTGGTTTTACTTTTAGTATGGTTACTGTAGTAACATTAACTACAGGAACTTTATTTTTAATGTGGCTAGGTGAACAAATTACAGAAAAAGGTATTGGTAATGGCATTTCAATGATTATTTTTGCTGGTATTGTTTCAGGCTTGCCTTCGGCATTTGGTTCAACTTTATCGTTAGTATCTACAGGCGAGTTAAGTATTATTTTGGTAGTAATTTTATTAATCATGACATCATTAGTAATAGCTTTTGTAGTCTTTATGGAGCGAGGTCAACGTCGTATTACAGTTAATTATGCTAAACGTCAGCGAGGTCGTAAAATGATTGGCGCTCAAAGTTCATATTTACCATTAAAAATTAATATGGCAGGTGTTATTCCACCAATTTTTGCTTCATCAATTATTTTATTTCCAGCAACATTAGGAGGCTGGTTTTCGAGAAGTGAAGGTATGGGTTGGTTGGCAGATATAACTGCAAGTATTTCTCCAGGACAACCTTTGTATGTTTTATTTTATGGATTGGCTATTGTGTTTTTTACTTTTTTTTATACGGCATTAACATTTGATTCAAAAGATACAGCTGATAATTTACGTAAGTCAGGTGGTTTTATTCCAGGTATTAGACCAGGTAAACATTCAGCAGATTATATTGATTCGGTTATGTCTAGGCTAACAGCATCTGGTGCGGTTTATATTACAGCTGTTTGTTTGTTGCCAGAGTTTTTAATTTTATACTGGAATGTGCCGTTTTATTTTGGTGGTACTAGTTTATTAATCATCGTTGTTGTGGTGATGGATTTTATTGCACAAGCCCAATCTCATTTGATGTCTAATCAGTATGGATCATTAATGAAGAAGGCGGGTTTAAATTAAAAAGGTAATCATTATGAAGGTAAGAGCATCAGTTAAGAGAATTTGCAATAATTGTAAAATTATTAAGCGTCATGGAGTTGTTCGTGTTATTTGTAAAGAACCCCGTCATAAGCAAAGACAAGGTTAATTAGAATTGATATTGAAAATTGTAAGAGTAGAATAATGGTTTTTTTAAATTTAGTATTGTACGTTACTATAATAAAAAGTTACATTATGATAGATAAAAATATAAAAATATAAAAATATAAAAATATAAGGAATAAGCTTATGAGACAGATATGCGTTAGAGGTACAATATAGATGGCTAGAATTGCAGGAATAAATATTCCAACACATAAACATATTGTGATTGGCTTACAGTCAATTTTTGGTATAGGTGATACAAGAGCAAGAGAAATTTGTATTACTCTAAAATTAGACCCAGTTACTAAAGTTGCCAACATTACTGAAGATCAATTGGAATTAATTCGTACAGAAATTGCTAAGTATAAAGTTGAAGGTGATCTTCGTCGTCAACTTGCTATGGATATCAAACGTCTTAAAGATTTAGGCTGTTATCGTGGTGTTCGTCATAGAAAATCATTACCATTACGTGGTCAAAGGACAAAAACAAACGCAAGAACTCGTAAGGGTCCTCGTCGTCTAATTAAATAATTATAGGTAAATATTATTATGATATCTAAATCATCTTCAAAAAAGAAATCTAAAAAAGTAATAACTGATGGTATTGCTCATATTCACGCGACTTTTAATAATACCATTGTGATGATTACAGATCGTCATGGTAATACGGTTTGTTGGGCAACCTCAGGCGGTTCTGGTTTTAGAGGCTCAAGAAAGTCCACCCCATTTGCTGCACAAGTGGCTGCAGGTAGTTGTGGTGAGAAAGCATTGGCTTTTGGCATGAAAAATTTAGAAGTTCATGTTAAAGGCCCGGGTCCTGGTAGAGATTCAGCAATTCGCGGTCTTAATGCGCAGGGTTTAAAAATTCAATCAATCACAGATGTGACACCAATCCCTCATAATGGTTGTCGTCCTTCTAAGAAACGTAGAGTATAAGGATAAATTATGGCTAGATATATTGGACCTACTTGTAAATTAGCACGTCGAGAAGGCGCTGACTTATTTCTTAAAAGTGGTATTAGATCGTTGGATTCTAAGTGTAAGGTTACTCAACTTCCTGGTATGCACGGTGCTAACGCCCGTCGTCAAAAAGGCACAGAGTATGGTTTACAATTACGTGAAAAACAAAAAATAAGACGTATTTATGGCATTTTAGAAAAGCAATTTCGTCTATATTATAAAAAAGCTTCACAGAAGAAAGGTTCTACAGGTGAAAATTTATTATCACTGCTTGAGTGTCGGTTGGATAATGTTGTTTATCGTATGGGGTTTTCCTCCACACGTGCCGAGGCACGACAATTAGTTTCGCATAAGTCTATTATGGTTAATGGGTTGGTTGTTAATATTCCTTCTTATCAAGTAAGTGTTAATGATAAAATTTCAATTAGAGATAAAGCTAAAAAGCAAAGTCGTATTCAATTGGCACTTGAGTTGGCTATACAATCAACTCAACCACAATGGCTTGATGTTGATAACAAGACCCTTAAAGGTGTGTTTAAAAATGTTCCTTCTCGTGATGAATTACCATCAGACATTCAAGAACATTTAATTGTTGAACTGTATTCTAAATAAGGAATGAATTATGCAAGGTAGTGCAAGAGATTTTTTAAAGCCAAAGCTAGTTGAGTCTTCTCAAACTGGTGTTAATGAATTCAAAGTCATTCTTGAGCCTCTTGAACGGGGTTTTGGTCATACTTTAGGCAATGCTATAAGAAGAACGTTGTTGTCTTCTATGACTGGCTTTGCTGTGACTGAAGTTGTAATTGATGGTGTTATGCATGAATTTTCTACAATTGATGGAGTTCAAGAAGATGTATTAGATATTTTACTTAATCTTAAAGAGGTTTCAGTTGTATTAAATACAACTGAAACCGCACAAGTTATTATTGATAAGAAAGGTCCATGTGAAATTACGGTAGCTGATATTGAGACTAATGGTATTGATATTACGACATTTAATCCTGATAAGGTTATTGCAACAATTAATGATGAAGGTCATATGCGTATGACACTTAAAATTACTACTGGTATTGGTTATGATGCTGCTGCGTCACGTACTGATGAAGCATCAAGTATTGGTGGTATGCAGTTGGATGCAAGTTTTTCTCCTATTAAACGCGTTAGTTTTACGGTAGATGCGGCACGTGTTAAGCAGAAAGTTAATCTTGATAAATTAAATATTATGATTGAGACTAATGGCTCAGTTAATGCGGAAGTTGCTATTAAACGTGTAGCAACAATTTTACAAGAACAATTGTCTTCATTTGTTGAGTTAGAGCTGGTCGAGGAAGAAGAATCATTACCAACATCAGAAGATTTTGATCCACAGTTATTAGCAGCAGTAGATGAGTTAGAATTAACCGTACGTAGTGCGAATTGCTTAAAGGCAGAACAGATATATTATATTGGTGATTTAATCCAAAAATCTGAGCAAGATTTACTAAGAACTCCTAATTTAGGCCGTAAATCACTTAATGAAATTAAAGAAGTATTAACTGAAAAAGGGCTTTCTTTAGGTACAAATATTGAAAATTGGCCACCAGTTGATTTAATGAGTGAATAAGGAATAAAGTATGAGACATAGAAAATCAGGTAGACAATTAAATCGTAATGCATCTCACCGTAAGGCAATGTTTAAAAATATGGCAAATTCATTGTTGTTATATAAGACTATTAGAACGACTTTACCTAAAGCAAAAGAGCTTAGACGCATTGTTGAACCATTAATTACTAAAGCTAAAATTGACAGTGTTGCTAATCGTCGTAATGTGTCCTCAAAATTACGTGATAGTTTAATAGTTGCTAAGTTGTTTACTGAATTAGCACCATTCTATAAAGATCGTCCTGGTGGTTATACTCGTATTTTAAAAGCTGGTTTTCGCACTGGCGATAAAGCAGCAATGGCAATTATTCAATTGATTGACCTTGAAACTATGACAGATACAATTGCTGGAACTACTATTTCATAAAGGAAAAATATATGCCCTCAATTAAAGTAAGAGAAAATGAACCTTTTGATATTGCACTTAGACGTTTTCGTCGTATCTGTGACAGGGCTGGTGTTATTACTGATGTAAGAAAGAAGGAATTCTTTGAAAAGCCAACTTGGATTAGTAAACGTATGAAAGCAGCTGCTGTTAAAAGAACACACAAAGAGATGGCTAAAAATCGGGTTCATCGTAAGCGTATGTATTAGAAGTATATTTTAAATACTACAACTATATATATGATTTGATAAATATAAAATCAGTAATAAAGACGAAAGATAAATCCGATCTCTTAATATAATACGAATCATTAGGCTAAAAACAAGTAATAATATTACTTGTTTTTATATTAGTTACAGTACGATAATAATCCAAAAATTTTTAATTTTGGGCTAAATTAAAATGAGTTACTCATGATGGCGATGATAGTACTTATAGTACTAAATATTAATAATCAGGTTTTTAATTAAGGTGATTGGTACTTATGAAGTACTTTTTAGGTATTATTTTTAATAAAAATTATCAATACAATTATTAGATATAATAATAGAATGGATATGATATAAGGTATGGTTAATATGATTGTCAATAGAGCTTAAAATAAATAAGCTGGTTGATTATTTTGTAAGGTGTTAATATTAAGACTGATTAGAGTTTTAAATGTGTCTACTAAAATTTATTGATATATGCTATGATTGTATAGGGTTAGACCTTATATCTAAAATAGAAATAATGCGTATCAGTAAACTTTAAATGCAAATTTTTAATTTTGTAGTTTTACATATAATTAATATTTTGATTTTGTTTGTTAAAATATGTATTCATAGGTTAGTATATTAGCTTGATATATGTCTCTCTATTTCTTATCGATCAAGGAAGTGATGTCAGCAATACCTAGGTTAATACAATAGCGATTAATTTAAAATTCTTAGAGCTTAAAAAATTAAATCAATCTGTCCCTAATCTACCCATAAGTTAAAGATGTGAGGCGAAAATAATACTTTTTGTAAAAATTGTTTTCTAGTAGTGTCTAATTTTTCGTAATTATAAATTGTTTTTAAGGATAATTTATCTAATTCTATTCGTGTATTATATGCGAATTAATAAATTTTTACTATTAAGAATGAAAATTTATTTAGTTGGTGGTGCAGTACGTGATCGCTTGTTGGGAATTGCAGATGAAAATACTGAAAAAGATTGGGTTGTAGTTGGTTCATCTAGTACTGAAATGTTGGGTTTAGGCTATCGCCAAGTTGGTAAAGATTTTCCTGTATTTTTACATCCAGGTACACAAGAAGAATATGCCTTAGCAAGGGTAGAACGAAAAGTAGGTATTGGATATAAAAAGTTTGAATTTGATGTTTCAAGCTCAGTCACGTTAGAGCAAGATTTGTCACGTCGTGATTTGACAATTAATGCAATTGCACAAAAAGACGATGAGTTATTTGACCCATTTAATGGTCAAGAAGATCTAAATAATGGTATTTTACGCCATGTATCTAATGATTTTAGTGACGATCCAGTGCGTGTGTTACGTGTGGCTAGATTTGCAGCATATTTTAAAAATTTTGGCTTTGAAGTAGAACAGGAAACTTACCAATTAATGAGACAAATGGTTGCTTCAGGTGAAGTTGATTCTCTAACTCCTGAGCGTGTATTTAAAGAGCTTAATAAAGCTTTATCATATAGAACTCCATCAGCTTTTTTTAAAGTATTAACTGCTTGTGGCGCTTATCAAAAAGTTTTTCCTAGTCTTAATAATCACATATATCAAAATTATAGTAACTCTTTTGAATTTCTAGATAATCTTAATACTAATAAGGCGCATATTAAATTTTCTATTTGGCTTAAAGATGAGAATAAGTACAACATTAAATGTCCTAAACAGTATCAACAATTATCCGAACTTACTAGCCAGTTTTATCAATTTTCAAAGGATTTTATTAATAAATCCAGTAGAGAAATATTTGATTTTTTCACTCAAACTGATGCTCTTAGACGCCAAGATAGATTTGAAGATTTACTTACTGTATTTAAATTATTGGAGATTGATATTGTGCCTATTAAACATTTAAAAAATTTACTTAAAAATATTGATATATCTAGACTAGATAAATTAGATTTTGGTAAATCTATTCAAATAGAGAAAAGATTAATTATTGATTTATTTATTAGAAGAACAAAGAAATAATATTACAATAATGTATTATTGTAATTTAGTAAAAATTTTTTTCTAAATTTTAATCTTAATTACCTCTATAATTTTCTATCTTTTACACTAATTAAACGATTTCTTTATAAAACTATTAAATATAATTTAATTTTTTTATGTGTTTTTATAGTGCTTGGAATAGCATATTTTTAAAATAGAACTGTTAATTAGTTGGAATAACAACCTTATACGATATACAACTATAGTATTATTTGGAGTAGTGATTCTGTTAGTATTGAAGTTTGTAGTTATTAATAATGTAACTTTATGTACCCCTAAAATAAAAGTGTGATATTATTCTACACTAGTATGGTTTTCTAGTTACTAGATTGATTACTAGATCAGTAATAATAATTTTATATTCTATATAATGGCCTTAGTGATTATTTAATTTTAGAATTATATCAATTTGATATATTTATGTTTTAGAACTCCTTATCTTGATTATTTTGTTATTTGTAATAATTGGATTACTCAGATCTTTCTTTATTAAAAATTTATTTATATAAATATGATATCTTTTGACAAAGATTAAATTTGTATTTAATAGTAGATTACTTTTGTAAAATAATTGTTATTTGTATAATTTAGTAAATATAAAAATAAATTCAATTATTCAATTATGGAATTAGCTTATGATTAAAGTTGTAATTAGGGATTAAATGATTATTTTTTGACACGACAAAACAAGTAAAACTTACAATAATTACAGGCATTTTTGTTAGGTAAGACGGCGGCATTACCATTTTGAAAATCAAAACTAGCAGTGTTTAGTATATGTTTCCAGATTTTAAGTTGTTTGTCCCAGCTTTGGCATTTTCCTTTATATTTGGATTGTTTAGGTAGGGAGTTTGAGTCTTCTGACAATCCTTTGAAATTTATTTTGTGTGAGGTTAGTTCAATAAAAGCCGCACCTTGAACATTGTTAGTAACAGCGTAAATAGGGAGTTGCGGCTTACTAATAGCATTATCACACCAATTGTAAATTGAAGTGGAACTTGTTTTGTAATCGAAGATTATTTTATCGCCATTATTCATTTGATCAAGCCTATCTAGGCGGATTTTGAATTCTAAATTGGCAATATTAATAGTAATACTTTGTTCAGTTTTTAGTATATAAAAATCTTCTCTGAGTTTATCAACTGCAATGAAATTATGAATAAGACGAGAAAGTCTGAGTTTTTCTATTTTTTTAAAACTAGAGCTTGGATAGTGTCTTAGTGCGGCTTTTATTGTGTTAAGAATAAGTTTGTCAAGCTCTTTAGTGCTAAGTGCTAAAAGCTGTTTCTTTGAAGTAATTTTTTGATAAATATATTGTAAGGTGTTGTGAATAATATATCCTTGCTCTAATCGATTTATACCGATATGTGGTGCATTAAAATTTGGGATATTCAATCGATGTACGAAGCCTTTGAAAGCACAAGCCATTTGGTCTTTTAAAATACGAACACCTGATTTTACTTGGGTTTTTTCTAAATGAGTAGTGTTGGTATCATTAATAGATTCTAGCGCAATGGGAAATATTTTTCGAATATGGTTTGTATTAATTAATGGGTCAAATTTTACCAGTGGCGAAGGTAATTGTTCACTGCCAAGGTGTGTTACTGCATAGGAAAAAATGACCTTACCGGCAATTGAATTTAAGCTTGCCAGTGTTTTTTTAGCATCAGTTGCAATTAGTTTGTAATCTGTGTGTGGGATATGGTGTTTTATGCTAATATCATACGTAATAAAGCGTGGTAATTTGAGTCGTGTAGGTAGAAACTGATTAGTCATACCTAGCACCCAAGCTTCGTCAAAATATAAGCCATAAGCTTCTGAAACACTTAGAATTTGAATGTTGGTTTTACTTGTTTGTGCTTGAAAAAGTATTTGTGTGGTTAAATTATTTAATTGTTTAATAGCAGATTGAGTGCTAATTTTGTCGTAATAAGATGAAAGCCGATTTAGCTCTAAACTAGTTTCTAAGTATTTTTTAAATATTTGATATTCGGTGTTGCTGAGATTTCTATCAGTAGCAAATCCCCAAGTTTTAAGTGTGTTGTTAAAGGCTAAAAGGTGTGATTCTAATGTGTCATTTGTTGGTTGTATACATTTGATGTTATTAATAATAGTTTTTAATATTGGGCATTTAGATAGAGCTTCATCAATTTTATCTAAATTAAATTTATCAGTCAATAAAGACAAAACTTGGTTTTTTAACAAATTTCTATCTGATCTTTCTTTTTGGTAGCCAAATACATAAACGCAAGTAATAACTTGGTTAAATAACGTGCTTCTAATTTTATTGTGTTGTATTTGAGCGGATAGTGTTAATATTGATAATAAATCTTGAATTATTGGGTATTGATTTAAACGTAATCTTAAAGGTATGGTATAGGATTTTTCTTTAATTTCAGTGAGTAAATCACCAAAAACTTGATTAAAAATAGAACTTAACTGATACTGTATATCATTAGATCTTGGATTTACAATAGCAATTGACTTGTTAGGGTTGATGTCAAAGTGTGTTTTTGCCCACTTAGCGGCTTCGAAGATTTCGCTTGTAACGGTATCAAAAGTGAAAGCTGATACATTGTGAGTGTTGATAGCGTTAATTTGTTGGTATCCAATTATATCAAATAAGAGTTGTTGTTGAGGAGTTAAAGTTTTAAATCCATATATATGAGGTTTTGTGATTGATATTTTAGCTTTAATAATTAACTTTGGCAGGTCTTGTAAATCGATTAAATCTAAGTTTGATTTAGTATCCTGATAGGTGTTAATCCAAATGCTAAATAATTTGGATGAGTGTATTTTTGAACGATATAACTCAGATAAATCAATTAAATAATTGGTGTAATAATTATAATTTTTAATCACTTCATCTAATAGGTGCTGGTTAGTTTTTTTCCCTAATTTTTGTATAGATTGTTTGATAAGATATCTTGATTCAATCTGTTCAATAAAGCGTAAGCTTGAGTTAGGATTAATTTTGTGCCAAGTGTGGAGTAAGTACTGTTTCCAAGATAAGATTATTGGTAATTGGGCGTTGCCATGTTGAATGTTGAATGTTTTTTTAAAAGCCACTACTTGTTGGTTATTGGCTAAAATAATAATATTTTTAGCATTAAGTTTGGTTAAATCGACATTAATCAACATAACCAAAAAAAGTATCTAATCGAGTCCACAATCTTTTTAAGCCTTGTTTTTTTAGGCTAGAGAATAACTGTACATCAACATAAGAGTATTTTTTGATTTGATCAAGGACTTTAAAATACGTATTGCTGGCAGCGCTTTTTTTGAGTTTGTCAGACTTGGTTAGTATGATTTGTGTGGGTAAATGAATATTATGACACCACTCAAGCATCATTTGGTCAAATGGTTTAAGTGGATGGCGAACATCCATAACTAGTACTGCACCGCGAAGACAATCGCGCTGATTAAAGTACTCATTCATGTTTTTATACCATTGCATTTTAATATGTTTTGGTGCTTTAGCGTAGCCATAACCAGGTAAATCAGCTAAGCGACGATCTTTGTCAATTTCAAAAAAAACCAAGTGTTGAGTTCTGCCAGGCGTACGTGATACCTTAGCAAGTTTATTTTGTAGTGTTAGTGTATTAATGGCACTTGATTTGCCTGCATTCGATCTACCAGCAAAAATAACTTCATATCCTTGGTCTGGTGGACAATCTTTTAAAGAAGGACAGGAGAGCAGAAATTTAGCTTGGTGATAGTGTTTGCACATTGTTAAAATGTAATGTATAATAAAATTCTGCTGAATTATTTATTATTAATTTTACTATAAATATGGAGAAAGTAATGAAAAGAATTTTATTAGTGGCAGTTATAGTTACATTTACAATAGGGTTTGTTCAGGCAGACGGCGCAGCAGATTATGCTAACAGTGGTTGTGGTAGTTGTCATGGTTCTACAGGTATATCAGTCGTTCCAATATATCCTAATCTTGCTGGACAAAATGCGGCTTATACTGTTAAGCAATTAAAAGCTTTTCAATCAGGTATACGCAAGGATATAACTATGAACGCAATGGCATCAATAATTGTTGGTAAAGAACAATCAATTGCTGATTTTTTGGCAACACAAAAATAACCCTTTATGAATAGTTAATTGATGATTAGTTTACCTAAATTATAAAATTTTAATAAAACAAGGTTAATGTATAATTCTGGCTTATTTGTTTCAAAAATACATTTTCTTATGAATAAATTAGCCTCAATTTTTATTATTGTAATTGCTTTTACATCAATCAATGTTTTTGCATCTGCTGATGTTGATAAAGGAGAGGCTCTTGCGATAACTTGTATTTCTTGTCATGGTGTTCATGGTAATTCAGTAGTAGCTGCATTTCCTAAATTAGCTGGACAAGGCGAAGGCTATTTATTAAAACAGTTGCAGGATTTTAAATCAAATACTCGTCAAGATGCAATTATGAAAGGCATTGTTGCATCATTAACTGATAATGATATGGAGAATTTAGCTGCTTATTTTTCTAAGCAAACTATCACGCAAGGCATTACTGTTAAAAGTGTTAATATTGATTTAGGTAAGAAACTTTATAGAGGTGGAAATAAGAGCAAAAGTATAACAGCTTGTATTGCTTGTCATGGACCTACAGGTTCTGGCATTCCTTCTGCTAAATTTCCAGCCTTGACCTATCAGAATGCAACTTATATAGCTAAACAACTTATTAATTTTCGTCAATATGCATATAATACTCAAATGGATACTAGTGCACCTGAACGTAGTAATGATTATGAAGGTATGATGAGAAACATCACTAAACATTTAAGTAATGCAGAAATTGAGGCAGTTTCTCAGTATATTAGTAGGCTGAATTAAAGATGAGCTAAGACTGAGAACAAACAAAACAGTCTTGATTAATAAATAAAGGGTAGTTATACTGCCCTTTTTCATTGTCTGTGTTTTAGGTATAATTGGTTTTTTCAAGTATAAGAAACGGATTTAAACGTAATGAAAACTTCATTAGAAACATTAAAAGGTCTATTTAGATCATTAACAATAGATCTTCCTATTGATATTTTTAATCAAAAAATGGATAAAATTCTACAAAAAATGGCATTGAGAGTGAATATTGATGGTTTTAGAAAAGGTAAGGTTCCTATTTCTATCGTACGTAAGCGTTTTGGTAATAATGCCAATTCAGATGCAATTAATGAGATTGTGAATGAGACTTTGACTGATGCATTAGCACAGGTCAAGTTAACACCTGTTGCACAACCAGTTATCACTAAAGTTGACTCGAAAGGTAATAAGAATTTTTCTTATACAGTAGAGTTTGAAGTATTTCCTAAGATTAAAGTAGCTAATTTTTCAAATCTTTTAATTGAGCAAACTAAGGTCAATATTACCAAAGCTGATGAGCAAAAAACATTAGATGGATTAAAAGATCGATTGACTGAATATGAAGCTGTTAAATGTAAATCTAAAATAGGTGATAGATTATCGATTGATTTTAAAGGCTTAATTAATGGTGAAACATTTGATGGTGGTGAGGCTAAAGATTTTAAAATAGTGTTAGGTAAAGGTTCAATGATTAAAGGTTTTGAAGATGGTTTAATAGATGTAACTTATAGTAGTAGAGTTGTGTTGGATTTAACATTTCCAAAAGAATATTATATGGATAAACTAGCAAGTAAGAATGTTACTTTTGAAATAAATATTAATGAAGTAGCTTCACCTAAAGAACTAAAATTAGATGAAACATTTGCTAAGAAGTTTGGTGAAAAAAATATGAATACTTTGCTTATTAGTATGAAAGAGCAAATGAGGGTTGAAATTGATGTACGTATTGATCATCTAAATAAAAACGCTATTTTTGATAAACTTACCACAGCAAATACGTTTGATGTACCACAACATAGTATTGATAATGAAGCACAAAACTTGTTTAAAGCAATGCAAGATCGTATGCAACATCAAGGTTTACCAACACAAGGTGAAATGCCTGTTACTGCCTTTAATGATGAAGCGCAACGTCGTGTTAAGTTAGGTCTATTAGTTAATCAAATTTCTAGAGACTACAAATTAAGTGCCAGTATGAAACAAATTGATGAAAAATTAAAAGAGATATCTCAGACGTATGGTGAAAATGCTCAACAAATGATTGATTTTTATAACCAAGATCCAACAAGAAAATCAAGTATTGAGTTATTAGTAGTTGAAAAAATGGTACAAAATTTAATTTTAGATAAGGCTCAAGTAACTTTCAAGCAGAAAAAATTCCAAGAAATTACACAGTAGTTAAATGAATATTGAAAATTTAAATCAGATCCCAATAGTGGTAGAACAGTCTGCTAGAGGTGAAAGAGCTTATGATATTTATTCGCGTCTTTTAAAAGAACGTATTATTTTTTTAGTGGGTCCAGTTGAAGATTACATGGCGAATGTGGTTGTTGCACAATTACTTTTTTTAGAGTCTGAAAATCCTGATAAAGATATTCATTTATATATTAACTCTCCTGGAGGATCAGTTTCTGCAGGTTTGGCAATTTATGATACCATGCAATTTGTCAAATCTGATATATCTACCTTATGTATTGGTCAGGCAGCAAGTATGGGTGCTTTGTTACTAACAGCAGGCACTAAAGGGAAACGTTTCGCATTGCCTAATGTTAGGTGTATGATTCACCAACCTTTAGGAGGGTTTTCTGGTCAAGCTAGTGATGTTGACATTCATGCACAAGAGATTCTAAAAGTGAGGTCAAATCTCAATCAAATTTTCAAATTTCATACAGGCCAAGTGATTAAGACTATTCAAAAGGATACTGATAGGGATAATTTTATGTCAGCTGATGAAGCTACTAAATATGGGTTAATTGATAAAGTATTGGTAAAGCGCTAAATTTATGAAAGATGATAATCAAGAATTAGTTTGTTCATTTTGCGGTAAAAGTAAATCTAAGGTTGAACGTTTAATTGCTGGTCCTGGTGTTTATATTTGTAATGAATGTATTGAATCGTGCCATAATTTAATTGAAAAACAAGCATTACAAGAAGTAATTGATGAATTTAAGAACTGGGATTACACACCTAAACAGTTAACCAGTTTCCTAAATGATTATGTAATTGGCCAAGAACATGCTAAGAAAGTGCTATCTGTTGCAGTTTATAATCATTACAAACGTCTCCAAAATAATCATATATCTAATGAAGTAGAATTGGATAAATCTAATATTTTAATGATTGGCCCTACAGGTTCGGGAAAAACATTACTGGCACAAACATTGGCACGTATTTTAGATATTCCTTTCACAGTAGCTGATGCTACCACATTAACCGAAGCAGGTTATGTAGGTGATGACGTTGAAAATGTAGTTAAGAATCTATTATCAAAATGTGATTTTGATCCAGATCGCGCTCAACGTGGTATTATTTTTATTGATGAAATTGATAAGATTTCTCGTCGTTCCGACTCACCTTCTATTACTCGTGATGTTTCAGGTGAAGGGGTACAACAAGCTATGCTTAAATTGATTGAAGGTACTATTGCAAACGTACCTCCTCAAGGGGGACGCAAGCATCCTAATCAAGAAACTATTGATGTAGACACCTCAAATATTTTATTTATTTGTGGTGGTGCTTTTGATGGTCTTGATAAAATTATTAACAGACGTGTTAAAAAAGTTACAGGTATAGGTTTTTTTGTAGATGTGAAAGAGCAAAATGAAGAGAAAGCATTGAGCGATTTATTTGCATTAATTCAACCAGAAGATTTAATTAAGTTTGGTTTAATTCCAGAGCTTGTTGGACGTTTACCAGTACAAACAGTACTAAGTGAGTTAGATGAAACTGCTTTAGTGAAAATTTTAATAGAGCCAAAAAATTCAGTGATTAAACAGTTTCAAGAAATATTTTCCATGGAGGGTGTTAAATTGATTTTTAAAAAACCATCTTTACTTGCTATTGCAAAATTGGCAATTAAACGTAAAACAGGCGCTAGAGGATTACGTTCTATTTTAGAAGATTTGTTATTAGATACAATGTTTGAATTACCATCACTTCTTGATGTGACTGAAGTGGTGATTGACAAGACAGTGGTAGAAAGGAAGAAAAAACCACTGATTATCTATCAATCTCAAAAACGTGTAAATAACTCTAAAAAGGTTGGTTAGATTGAGGGTTATAAAATGTTTTTGGCAAATAAGAAAGAATATCTTAGTATATGTTAAGTTTCCAACTAGTCCTAGTGAAACTTAGTTGGAAACTAATAAATGATTATTATTAGTAGGAAGTTTGATATTACTTGATCATGTATAGATTTAGAAGAAACTTGGTTTGCTATATTTTATTACATAGAGATTGGTACAAGTAATATCATTATTTATTGAGCTTGTCTTTTATTACAAATAGAAAAAATGTTAATTTTATTCATCAAGCTTTGGCTAACCATCTTAATGGTATGATGACTTGTGCAAATAGATATATTGATTATGAAAAAGTAAATGATTCTATGATTTGGGTACTTGAAATCTTTGTTACTAAGCACTATCTATCTAAATTACTAAACTTCAAAGGCGTTAGATTGTTATGGAAACAGAACTCACCAACGAACAAATTGATTTAAGTAAGGGTAATATTCCATTATTACCATTGAGAGATGTGGTGGTTTTTCCACATACTGTTATGCCGTTATTTGTTGGTAGAGAAACCTCTGTTAATGCAATTACTCGGGCAATGGCTACGAATAAATATATTTTTTTAGTTACTCAGAAAGATGATCAAGTGGAAAACCCTACTGGTGATGACTTGCATCAAGTTGGAACATTAGCAACTATCTTGCAAATGTTAAAATTGCCAGATGGTACTATTAAGGTCTTGGTTGAAGGAGTTAGGCGCGCTAAAATTGAACAGATTGTACAAACTGATGGTTTTCTTGAAGTGAGTTTAAGTGAATTTAGTTTACAGTCTAATGATGATACTGAAATAAAAGCCATGATGCGTTTAGCATTAGATAGTTTTGAGAGCTATATCAAGTTAAATAAAAGAGTGCCAGAAGAGGTGCTTAAAATGTTACAAGAAGTTAGTAATGTTGAACGTTTTAGTGATGTGATTATTGCTAATTTAAATCTTAAAGTATCTGAAAAACAAGCTTTATTAAGTGATGATAAGGCTCAAGATAGGCTTGATAAGATTTTATCGGTGATTCAAGGTGAAATTGACATGCTGGGAACCGAAAAGAAAATTCAATCACGCGTACGCAAGCAGATGGAGTCTAACCAACGTGATTATTATTTAAATGAACAAATGAAATCCATTCAAAAAGAGCTAGGTCAGGCTGAAGATGAAAATGAAATTGAAGAGTTACAAGTTGGTATTAATAAGGCCAAGATGTCAAAGGAAGCTAAGGAAAAAGCACAAAATGAGTTAAAGAAACTTTCACGTATGTCATCACATTCGTCTGATGCATCTATTATTCGTACTTATATTGAGAATTTGTGTGATGTTCCATGGAGGAAGAAAACCGTTATTAATAAAGATCTTAATAAAGCGCAAAAAATTCTTGATGATGATCATTATGGTTTGAATAAAGTTAAAGAGCGTATATTAGAACACCTTGCAGTGCAAACACGTGTTACTCATAACAAGGCAAATATTTTATGTTTGGTTGGTCCTCCAGGAGTGGGAAAAACATCTTTAGGTGAATCAATCGCTAGAGCGGTGAATCGTAAATACGTTCGCATGGCACTTGGCGGTGTTAGAGATGAAGCAGAAATTCGGGGTCATAGGCGTACCTATATTGGCGCCATGCCAGGTTCAATTGTACAAAAAATGCAGAAAGTGAAAGTTAAAAATCCACTTTTCTTATTAGATGAGATTGAAAAAATGGCAAGTGATTATCGTGGAGACCCTTCTTCGGCTATGTTAGAAGTATTAGATCCAGAACAAAATCATACCTTTAATGATCATTATTTAGAAGTTGATTATGATTTATCTCAAGTAATGTTTGTTGCCACTGCTAACTCACTTGATTTACCACAACCCCTGTTAGATAGAATGGAAATTATTGAATTATCTGGCTATACTGAAGATGAAAAAGTTGAAATTGCTAAACGCCACTTAATTAAAAAAGCAATGAATGGTAATGGTGTTAAGGATAGTGAAATTAAATTTCAAGATGATGCTATTCTAGATATAATTCGTTATTACACACGTGAAGCAGGTGTACGTGGTCTCAGTAGAACAATTAGTACTATTTGTCGAAAAGTGGTTAAAGAAGTAATTTTAAAGAAGTGTGAAACTAAGGCTTATATTAATGCTAAGAGTTTAGAAAAGTATCTAGGTGTGAGAAAGTTTCGTTTTGGGCTAGCTGAGCAAAATAATCAAATAGGAGAAGTAACAGGACTCGCTTGGACTTCAGTGGGTGGAGATCTGTTAACTATTGAAGCTACTGCCTATAAAGGCAAAGGTAAACTTAATTATACAGGTCAATTGGGTGATGTAATGCAAGAGTCAATTCAGGCAGCAAAATCTGTGGTTAGGAGCATGGTTAAAAAATTTGGCATTGATGAGAATTTTGATGAAAAATTGGATATTCACATTCATGTTCCTGATGGTGCAACACCAAAAGATGGCCCTAGTGCAGGCGCGGCTATGACTACAGCATTAGTATCAGTACTCACAAGTAGAAAGGTTAAAGCCGATGTTGCCATGACAGGAGAGATTACTCTTAGAGGTGAAGTTACCCCAATTGGAGGGTTAAAGGAAAAAATGTTAGCTGCATTACGTGGTGGTATTAAAACGGTTATTATTCCTGATGATAATGAACGAGAGTTGTCTGAAGTGCCTGATAAAATTAAAGGAAAACTTAAGGTTATTCAAGTGAAATGGATTGATGAAGTGCTAGATATTGCTTTAGAAAAATAAAATTACTTAGGGCCTAATGTAAGAATAGTCTTGTTGTTGTAAGTCTCCAATACGAACTACACCAGAAGTTACAATATTAACCCCTTCTACTAGTGTTGGAAATTTACCTTTTTTGCGTTTAATAGCTTTCATAGTGTTGCGACAAGCACTAAAGGTAATGTTATTCATTATCATGGATTCAACACGATCAGAATTTTTATTGCTTTGAGTTAATATGCTTAAACCGGGACCGTAAGCTACAATTTCAACATCAACATTATCAATACCATAGTATTTTTGTAAGTTGATAGCATTATTTAGAACAATTTTTTGTGTTCTAATATCATCTGTGCTGATTTGAATCACATATTTTTGATTTATTGCTTGAGCGTTTAGTGTTAATAGTATAAGTGTTGTAATACTAAATAATATTTTTTTCATCTTTTTTTCGTTATAATTAAAAAGCATTTCTTTTTGTATAAAAACATCAATTATCTTACGCTATTTTTATGATTTTAGAGTAATAATAGTCAGTAAAATTATTTACTGACTATCAATATTTTAATCTAGTTCTATTTGTGATTTATTTAATATTAGCTACTTAAAGCTATTGTTAACATGGTAATACAGAAGTATTTATTTAAGATGCTATGTATTTATGTATTTTGATTCTTGTGAGTTGTTCTAAATACAATGATTTAGTATCATATTGATTGTCGTACTGTAAAGTATGAAATTAAGTTATAGTTCTTTGAACTAAGTTGAGATATGTGTGGATGTAATAAGTTTATTTAAGTAGATTTTTCTAGGTTAAATATTTTATTTATCATTAAAGTTTATAGTGCTATAGTGGGTTTTTAGATAAAATACTTTTTTATTGTCATTGATAACTGTTCAAATTAAGAGAATAATGTATTGTGGATAGTCATGGGTGTTTGTGTGTTATTTTTTTTTAAATTTGCTTTAAAGTTGTTAGAATAATCTTGTTGAATTAATTAGACTTTGCTATTTGTTGGCGTGAGTTTTCTAGTTATTATTATCAATAGCGCTGGTCTAGGTTAAATATAATGATTAATTAGATAATGTAATTTTATTAATCTTACCTTTTAGGTAAAATACCTAATATTATAGTTTTTAATAAGGTATTGAGATGAAGTTTACATTGATTAATGAAAAAATTCAACATTTTAAGGGCGATGCTGTGGTCGTATTTTCTAAATCTAATAGGGTTTTTAATGATGATAATATTCAACAATTAATTAAACTTAATCATTTTGATTCTAAACCCGGGAAAGTGTTATTATTAAATTTGGTTTCTGGTTTTAAATCCAAACAAATTATTGTTTCCGGAATTGGTGATGCACCTATAAGCGCTAAAAACTATGTTAAAGCGTTGAATGCTGTGATTGTTATACTTGTTGAAATTAAAGCTAAAAACTTAATGGTTCAACATATTGGAATTAAAGGTTTTAATGAACTTTGGGTGCATGAAACAACTGCTAAGGTAATGTATAATGCAACTTATAAAGTACAAAAAGTAGGTAGTCATAAAAAGCAAAATAGTGGTATTGAGTGTATTACTATTCAATCAACTATGGATAGTGCATATGGCTTAATTAAAGGCCAAGCAATTGCTGATGGTATGTCTTTAACGCGGCATTTGGGGGATTTACCATCTAATATATGTACACCTAGCTATTTGGCAGATACCGCTATGTCTTTAGCTCAAGAATTTAATCTTGAGTGTGAAGTCCTGGAAAAAGTGGACATGGAGAAACTTGGTATGGGTTCGTTATTGGCAGTTTCTAAAGGCTCGAGCGAGCCACCCAAACTTATTAGTTTGAGTTATCAAGGCAATGGAAAGGAAAAACCGATTGTACTTGTAGGTAAAGGTGTTACATTTGATAGTGGTGGTATTTCATTGAAGCCTGGTACGGGTATGGATGAGATGAAATATGATATGTGTGGCGCAGCTTCTGTATTAGGTGTAATGCGTGTTATTGCACAAATTAAGCCAAATATTAATTTAGTTGTTGTGTTGCCAACAGTTGAGAATATGCCAGCACATAATGCCTATAAACCTGGTGATGTTGTTAAATCTATGTCGGGTAAAACGATTGAAATTTTAAATACAGATGCAGAAGGGCGTTTGATTTTGTGTGATGCACTTACTTATGTTAATAGGTTTAATCCAGAAGTGGTTATTGATG
Organism: Candidatus Vesicomyosocius sp. SY067_SCS001; assembly: GCF_014706615.1. Lineage (NCBI taxonomy): Bacteria > Pseudomonadati > Pseudomonadota > Gammaproteobacteria > Pseudothioglobaceae (SeqCode) > Candidatus Vesicomyidisocius > Candidatus Vesicomyidisocius sp. SY067_SCS001. Next base: position 210,121 of record NZ_CP054877.1, read on the forward strand.
TTGCTACACTTACAGGTGCAGTAGTTATTGCACTAGGTAAGCATAATTCAGGACTTATGAGTAATGATAAAGATTTGGCTAATGATATCATTAGTGCTTCTAAGGCTTCACTTGATGGTGTATGGCAATTACCTATTGAAGATGAGTATGATGAATTGCTGCAATCAAACTTTGCCGATATGGCAAATATTGGAGGGAATGAAGCTGGTTCTATTACTGCTGGGTGTTTTTTGTCTAGATTTACTCAAAATTATCGTTGGGCACACTTAGATATTGCAGGTACAGCCTGGGTAAGTGGTGATAAAAAAGGCGCTACAGGTCGTCCAGTATCTTTATTAACACAATTTATTATGGATCAAGTTCAAAAGAGATTGTGATGTTAGATATATAAAAATATAACTGTTGTTTAAGTGACTAATGATCTATCTTGATGGAAGGAGTTAGATTACATGGGTTTATTAATACCAGTAAAAAGATATTAAGAGTATGATGAGGTTAGGTAATTATGAGTAGTGAAAACCTAGATCAAAACATTGTTTAAAGAATAATTCACCATAAACTTGAATAACTTCTTGTACTTAGTTTTGATGAGTCGACTAAATAATCTGTATATATAGATTATTTAGTGAATGCTTAATAAGTTCGCTTTTGCGTGATTAGTAAAGTTTGGATCTGGGAGATAAAATCCTGCTGTATTAATAAAATCTTTCAATGAAATAATTAGCTGTAAAATTTTTGCGTATATGTTGTTTATTAATACAAGTGATACTAGAGTATAGTTTATATCAAATAGATTATATTCAAAAACCCGTATAAATAAGGTTTTTGAATATTTTTTTAAAAGTCACCTTTTGCGCCATTATTCTGAATTACAGTCATTGCTCTTTGAATAACTAAAGCCTTTTCAAGTAAGTAATTAGGCAATGGTGAACCACCATAAATCATAGCATTCATGTTTAACATGTATAGCCATCTTTGTCCAGATTTATCTTCAATAAGTGCTAGTCTACAAGGTAAGTATGCTGAAAATGCATCTGAATAATCAACCATTGTCATTGCTGTTCGTGGTGAACAATATTGATAAATTTTTAAGAATCTTTGCTTGTCGCTAGTTTGTAATTCAACCATTTCTGATAAGGGTAACATACCTACAGAACGAATACCTTTAGCAGTTGCAATACTTTCCATTGCCTCTTCAACATCTTCATTTGAAACATCGTCAGCTACTTTTACGCGCACAACAGAAGCCATAGCAATATCACCTGTATCAAGCAGAGTGTTGATCATTGGCATGTACACCTTAGACATAGACTTTGGGTGTAGTTTTGGTGAAATTATTTCACCAATTACTTTTCCAATTATACCATCGTATTTGATTTGTAGTGATACAGTATAATAAATTGTAATAGCGCCAATAATAATTAATAACCATTTGATTAGATTGATAATTCCACTCATTTATTTTTCCTGTTATGCAATATATAAAATATTTCTGCATTCTAGCAGGTTAAAAAAAAATAGTTAATCTATCACTATATCCTAATTTTCTAATATTTTTTGTTATACAATCCTTAAACTATTAAAGACAATGCTAGTTAAGCTAACCATGCCAACAATCTTACCATTATCTAAAACTGGGCAACGAGACAGATTAAATTTTGTTAATAGTTTTGCACAATAACAAATATTCATATTAGGATGGACTGAAATAGCTGGTTTGTTCATAATTTCATATACATTAACTCGATCAAGTGCTCGGTCTTTGGCAATGACTTTGGAGGCAATGTCAGAAATTAGCACTACCCCGTATTCATCATATACATGAGATTTGTCAACTAAAAGCATTTTTGTTTTCTTATGTTGCATATCATTAAGTGCATTTTGCACTGTGCATTTTGAATTAACAATATCAACCTGTTTCCACATGACATCTTTTACTAGGGTTGTTGTTGTATTATTAGTCATTATATTTTTTCCTTTATAGTGTGTTCTAGTGCATTAATTTGATGCATAACGCCAACAGCATCCTCTACATCAACTTGGAAAGCAATTCCTTCTTTTGGGTTGGATTCAAAATTACCTGTATCAGCAATTGTTTCTAATATATCCCTAGAAAGATGTTGTTCTACTAGTAACAACAAAACATCTCTAGGAGTTTCAATATTGAGTCCTAAAAATGTTTTGTTGTGTTTGAGACCTTCTCCTCGAGCTTGAGAAATAATAGTCGATCCTGTAGCACCTTTTGTTCTAGCGGCCTCAAGTATATTATCAGTTCTATCAGAATCAACAAAAGCAATAATTAATTTAAAGTGCATAGTGTCTCCTATTTTTTATTTTGTTCTAAAAATTTCATAATTTGTACATAAGTCATCACACTCATAATAGGAAATAATGAGGCAAAAGCTATTAAACCAAAACCATCAACAAGTGTAGAACGTCCATCGATTGTACCCGCAAGTCCAAGTCCAAGAGCTGCAACTAATGGTACGGTTACGGTAGATGTTGTTACACCGCCAGAATCATAGGCAAGTGCAATAATATTTTTAGGTGCAAAGTAGGTTTGTATAAGTACGATAACATAGCCAGAAATAATAAAGTAATATAATGGTAATCCAGTTATAATACGAAAGCTTCCGATAGTAATACCGACAGCCACACCAATAGCAACTACAATTCTTAGAGGCCATACCTTGATAAAACCGCCAGATACTTGATTGGCTTTAATGGCAATTGCTAGTAAAGCTGGTTCAGCAATGGTTGTGGCAAAGCCAATGCTGGCTGCAAAAATATAAATCCAGTAATAATCTTTCCAGCTAAGTGTGTCATTACCGATAAAATCACTTGATGTTAGTTGCTGTGCCATTAGCTTTCCTAAAGGAAATAGTGCTTTTTCTAATCCAACAATAAATAAAGTGAGCCCTATCCAAACTAAAATAAATCCTGCAATAATTTTCTTTAAATATGGTATCTTTTGTTTAAGGATAATTATCTGAAAACCAAGTAATACCACTGCAATAGGCATAATATCCCAGAACATATTTATAAAATTATCTATTAAATTCATTGTAATATACCAAATAACATTACTGCAATAATAGGTAGAAGTGAGGCAATGGCAATCATTCCAAAACCATCTGTTAAAGGATTTCTGCCACTAATTGAACTAGCAAGGCCTACACCAAGTGCAGTGAGTAATGGTACAGTAATGGTACTTGTAGTTACACCGCCTGAATCATAAGCTAAGCCTATGATAAAATCTGGCGCAAAGAAAGTAGTAGCAATTACTAGAAGATAGCCGCTAATAATTAAATATTGTATTGGCCAACCTTTTAAAATTCTTAGTACACCAATTACTACAGCTAAACCTACAGAAATAGCTACAGTAAAACGTAAGGTTTTTGCATAATTATTAATTTCTGTTTGTGTATTGACAATACCACCCAGTTTTGCAATTTTAGCTGCTTCATTAGTAATTGCTATGAGAGCGGGTTCGGCTACTGTAGTACCAAATCCTAAGGCAAATGAAAATAAGAGTAGCCAAAAAATTGAACCTTTTTTAACAAAACCATAGGCTAATGCTTCACCAATAGGAAATAATCCTAGTTTGAGCCCGTATACAAATAAAGTCAAACCTAATAAAACAAATCCTGTCCCCATGATAATATCCATCAAGTTTGGTATGCTTTGTTGAAGTACAATAATTTGGAAAAAACTAACTACGCCTATTATAGGAGCTAAATCTTTAGAACTATCAATTAGATTGTTAATAAACTGTTTAATAGTTTTTTTCATAAAGACTTTAAGATTTGTGTTATTTTTTTTGATTAAAATATTGATCTAATAATAAAAATTTATCTTCAGGTAACAATATTATTTAGAATTATAATACCATTTCATGGTTACTATTTTATTAATTAACGGGAAAAAACAAACTAAACTTAGTATATTTAATCGTTTAGTGCAATTTGGCGATGGTTTGTTTGAAACTTGTTTAATTGAAGATTCTAGATTGTTATTTTGGTCTAAGCACTTTTTAAGACTAGAAAAAGGTTGTGATAAGTTAAGAATTCATAAAGTAAATGAGGATATTTGGCTTAAAGAAGTTGCTAAAGCATTTGCTCTTTCTAGATTAAACCAAGCAGTGGTTAAAATTATTCTTTCTCGCGGTGAAAGTATAAGAGGTTATGGTTATGAGAAAAACATTAAGTCAACCCGTATTATAATTATTTATCCTATGCTTGACTTACCTTGGAAATATGAGTTAGGTGTGTGTTCTAGCGGTTATTTTGGTAATCAATTGTTATCTGAAATTAAACATTGTAATCGTTTAGAACAAATTTTTGCAAGGTCAGAATTACAAAAGCAAGAGTGTATTATGTTAGATGAAAATGCTTTAGTTATTTCAGTTACTCAGGGTAATATTTTTGCTATTCGTAATCAAGTAATTCTTACTCCTAGTTTGATTAATTGTGGTATTGAGGGTACTAGAAGGTCTGTAGTTTTTGATTTAGCAAAAGAATTAGAATTGCAATTTAAGATTTGTTCTTTATCATTACTTGAGTTGCTTGAAACAGATGAAGTATTTATTACCAATAGTGTAATTGGTATTAAACCTGTGTCTAAAATTAATCATAAATTATTTAATAATCATCAAATTACGGATCAATTAATTAGTGCTTTTGTATGCTCCAAGAATAATCATTCATTGTCAGTTCTACTTAAATCAAAACCATCTTATTTTAAGTTTATCTTTATATTGATTGATATTTTTTTTACTATTCTGGATGTATTTGGAAAATGGTATCAAAATATCTCAAGACGTTAGTTTTTATTTGATTGTAAATAATTTAGAGTGTTTAGTTTATATCAATTCTAGTATTATATATGTGATTGCTTGCTAAATCATTCAAAATAAGATTTAAAAATTAAATTATATTATTATGATAATAATGTGAATATAAATGTTGTTGATTGTTATAAATTATTTTATTGCTATGAAAGTAAAAATTAGAAGTATTTTTCTAATTGATAAAAATACTATTATTGTTTTTATTAATAATTAGATTAATATAAAAGTACTAAAATATATACATAATCTATATAAAATATTCGGTATGCAAAGAGGAAAATTTATCACTATTGATGGTGTTGAAGGTGCTGGGAAGAGTACACAAATTGATTTTATTTGTAGTTATTTAGCTAAAAAAAATATTAATGTTGTTTTAACGCGTGAACCAGGCGGTACTAAACTGGGCGAGAAAATAAGAGCATTATTATTAAGTATTGATACCCAGTTAATGGACAATAATACTGAGTTGTTATTAATGTTTGCTGCTAGAAATGAGCATATTAAGACTAAAATTATTCCGGCGCTTAATAAGGGAGATTGGGTATTAAGCGATCGTTTTACGGATGCTTCGTATGCTTATCAAGGTGATGGTAGAGGTTTGAGTATTGAACGTATTGCACTTTTGGAGCGATGGGTATTGCAAGATTTTTCTCCTGATGTAACTTTATTATTAGATGTGCCAGTTGTATTGGGTATGTTACGGATTAAATCTAGAAGCCGTAAGGATAGAATTGAACTTGAGACTAATGATTTTTTTAATCGTGTGAGAGCCGGCTATATTAAAAGATCTAAGCAATTTCCTGAACGTATTAAGCTTATTGATGCCTCACAAACACTTAAGGAAACAACTCAGCAAATTAAAGTTATTTTACAAGCGTTATGATGAACCTTCCTTGGCACAAAAATGCATGGTCTAAATTACAAAATATGATTGATCAAGATTGCCTACCACATGCATTGTTAATAACAGGTGTTGAAAGGATTGGTAAATTTGAACTTATGCAACAATTAGTTAGCGTTTTGTTAAAGGATGATATTATCATTAGAAAAGATAATATTAGATCTAATTTAGATTATCCCGTGTTAATTAGGCGCTCAAATTATCCTAATATGGTTTATTGTCGTGCAGAAGAAATAGTTGAAAAAAATAAAAACAGATCTATGGATATTCGTATTGATCAAGTACGTGTATTTTGTGATGCTTTGAATAAAACTGCCGATGAATTACAAATTGGAGTTATTTTTTACGGAGATCAAATGAATATAGGTGCTGCCAATGGTTTGTTAAAAACTCTTGAGGAACCTAGAAAAAATACGTTAATTATTATTTTAGCGCATCATGTTGAAAACATGCCAATTACTATTGTATCAAGGTGTCAGAATATACATATTGCTCCGACGTATAGTCAACAAACTTGTCAGTGGCTAATTGAACATATTGGCAAAACTCAAAAAAAAGATTATAATATTAAACAGCTATTAGAGAGTACGCATGGTGTTCCGTTTAAAGTATTGTCTGATTTGTCTGATGGTAGTTTTATTCATTATCAGAATTATCAAAACCAGTTGCTTAATATTGTTGCTAATCCATTAATGATAGTACAATTTAAAGATTTTAAGGGTAATGAATTGGTTATTTTAAATTGTTTGCAAAATATTATTATTGAAGTAATTAGATTAAAAACTGTACATCAAGAAAGTGCTATTACTGAACTTTATCAAGTTATTATAACAGTTAAATTTGAATTTTTATTCAAATTTCTTGATGATATTTATCATGCTATTAAACTATTAAAAACCACTGTTAATATTAGCTTATTAATGGATAATATTTTAACCGTTTGGTCACATATTGTTCATTTAAAAAAATATCCACAAATTATAAACATGTAAAGATTATTTTTTAATAAAATAGGAGGAGATATGAATCAATCAGAAGTTTTATTCGCACAAGCAAAAACTGTTATTTCTGGTGGAGTGAATTCACCAGTTAGGGCATTTAATGGCGTAGGCGGTAATCCTATTTTCTTTACTCGTGGTGAAGGTGCTTATCTTTTTGATGTGGATGATAATAAGTATATTGATTATGTTGCTTCTTGGGGTTCAATGATTTTAGGTCACGCTAATCAAGAGGTTATGAATGCTATTAGAACTAACTTGGAAAATGGTCTTGGTTTTGGCGCCCCTACTCACATTGAAACAATATTGGCAGAAAAGATATGTGAACTAATGCCTTCAATTGAATTGGTTCGTATGGTAAGTTCAGGTACGGAAGCAACTATGAGCGCTATTCGTTTGGCGCGTGGTTATACTGGTAGAGATAAAATTATTAAATTTGAAGGTTGTTATCATGGACATTCTGATTCATTATTAGTCAAAGCAGGCTCTGCTACTTTAACGTTGGGTGTACCTACTTCACTTGGTGTACCTAAAGATTTTGCAAAGCACACACTGACTTTGGAATACAATAATATTGATCAAGTATATGAAATACTCAATGAAGTAGGTACTGAAGTGGCTTGTATTATTGTTGAACCTGTGGCAGGTAATATGAATTGTATTCCACCTATTGATGGTTTTTTGCAGGGTTTACGCAAGTTGTGTGACGAGTATGGGATTATTTTAATTTTTGATGAAGTTATGACAGGTTTTCGTGTTGCCCTTGGAGGGGCACAAGAATTGTATAACGTAAAACCTGATTTAACAACACTAGGTAAGATTATTGGCGGTGGTTTACCAGTGGGTATATTCGGTGGTAAGTGTGAAATTATGAAATTTATTGCACCACTAGGACCTATTTATCAAGCAGGAACGCTTTCAGGTAACCCAATATCAATGTCAGCAGGATTGGCAATGTTAAACGTATTATCAAAAGACAAAAATTTTTATACTACTTTAAATATTAAGGTTAAAAAATTAACAAAAGGTTTTTTAGCTAAGGCTAAGGAAAATAATATTGGTATGACTGCTAATGTTGTGGGCGGTATGTTTGGTTTATTTTTTACGGATGCTAAATCAGTGACTAATTTTAAAGAAGTCTCTCAGTGTAATGTTAAATTGTTTAAAAGATTCTATCACCTAATGTTGAAAGAGGGAGTGTATATGACACCTTCTGCTTATGAAGCAGATTTTGTTTCTAGTGCTCATAGCGACATGGACATTCAAAATACTATTGATGCAGCTGGATGTGTATTTGCAAAATTGGTATAAATTCTTATGAAGATTGATGTAGTTGAGTTTTAATTGATTAATACTACTAAGTTATTGGTTAATTTTAGTAACAATATTACTATTTTTAGCTTCGTAAGAAATAACATGACTTAATAAAAAGTTTATTCATTTAGTGAATTATTATCTAATGATAGAATATTAAGTTATGATATTGATATTATACAAGTTGTAAATTAGGTTATTTTAAGGATAAATTAATAAGTAAATTACCTAATGAATAATATTTAAACCTATATTTAAATGAGTGGCTACACTATTTGAGTATCTTTTTGATACTAAAAGTAGTCTTGATTAGATATGAAGATACTTGTATATTTTTCCTTGTTGTGGTTTTAGTATATTTGACGAGTTAATAGGAGTATTAATATTAGTGTGAATAAAAAAAGATAAATGTATTAAAATTTTATTGCTAGGTATATTATTTTGATTAGCAGTCATTGCTGGTTTAAAACACTTATATAGTTGGTTGTACTGATCAACAAGATTTAATCCTATTTTGTCTTATGTATGTGAGATAGTAAAAATACTAAGTAGTGTTATGGAGAATGTAATGGCGCTTGCAATTTTTGATTTAGACAGAACTCTAATTAAGGGTGACAGTGACTTTCTTTGGGGGGAATTTTTAAGTGAAATTGGTGCTGTTGATGTAAATATTTATCAAAGTAAAAATCAGTATTTTTTTGATCAATATATGCTTAGAAAATTAGATATTCATGAGTATTTAGAATTTTGTTTAGAACCTTTATCTCAATACTCTATGGAAATATTAAATCAATGGCATCAGCAGTTTATGAATCAAAAAATTGATCAAATTTTATTACCTAAAGCTCAATTAGTGGTCGATGGACATAAAGAAAAAGGTGACATATTGATGGTGATTACGTCTACCAATCGCTTTGTTACTGAACCGATTGTGGCTAGATATGGAATTAAGCAGCTACTAGCTACTAATCCTGAAATAAAAGAAGGTCAATATACAGGTAAAGTTAAGGGTGAACCTTGTTTCCAATTTGGAAAAATTAATCATCTTAATAAGTGGTTAGAAAAAACCGGTGTAAGTATTAAAGGTGCAAGTTTTTATTCAGACTCTTATAATGATTTACCAATGTTGGAATTAGTAGATTACCCTATTGTTGTTCATGGTGATGATAAACTTAATGTCATTGCAATTGAGAGAGGTTGGAGATGTTTAGATTGGACATAATGTTTTTGTTTTTATAAAAATTACGAACTTTGTATTTATTTTAGAAAGCACAAAAGCCTCCTTTCGGAGGCTTTTGTTGATGGGTAAACATGAGTTATTACATATAAAGGTTATGGTTTGAGTCATTACATTCATCAAAGTAAGTGGCTGCACCTGCAAACTCCACTCCATCAATAAAGTCATTTTTGTTGTAACCAAATAAATCAACCGTCATTTCACAAGCGATAAATTTAACATCAAATTCCTGACATATGGAACGTAGTTCATCAAGCGTTGCAACCCCGTTTTTCTTCATAGTTTTCTTCATTAAATAAGTGGCTAAATATTCTGTAAATGGCAATAACCAAAATATATTTGGGATTTTAGGGCTAAAATCAATTTTTTGTAACCATTCCGGTCCTATAGGTAGTTTCATTGGCATGGCTGGATTACCTATAGGAGATATACGTAATTTAGAAGTGTCTTTTAATAAAAGATTAAGCCCGTAAAAGGTAAAGAATATGGTAACTTCTTTATCCATTGCAACTCCAGTAGAAGCAATAATGAAAGGTGGAAAGGCCCAATCAAAAGTTCCTTTAGTGGCGATAATAGTCATTTTTTTATTATCTGACATAATAATTCTCCTGTAAAATGTTTAGTGTTTAAGTCTTTTCAATGGTGAAGATATATTTACCGCTTTCTTCAACAGAGGACATAAGTTTATTACCTGTTTGATTGCAAAAAGCTTCAATATCTTTTACTGAACCAGCATCAGTTGAAATTACGTCTAAAATCTTGCCTATATCCATTTTAGATAATACTTTTTTAGTTTTTAAGATTGGTAATGGGCAGTTTAAGCCTGATGCATCTAAAGTTTCGTCAGCCATTTGTGGACTCCTTATATTTTTTAAAGTTTAAAATAATATACATATTAGAAATAACTAATAAGATTAGACTATTTTAGTCGTCCATCAGTAAAGAGTCAAATATAATAAGTATATGATTAAATATTTAGTAATGTATGTATTGATAATTTTATCCACGTTTAGATTAGATATGTCTTAGTCGTCCTTTTTAAGTTGTTATAAGAGTAATAAGTTTTTATATATTATTTGAGACAGCAATTTTGTAGTATCTGTTATTGAAACTCAAGTTTATTTAAAAAAATTAGGATATGAACTTTTTGTTTATAGTGAGAATTCATCTAAGAGTTTTGATGTTCTACATGTTGATAGTGTTAATCTTGTTTTTGATTATAAATGGAGGAAGATCTAATAGATACTAAGATAGTATCAAGATCTGGTTTTAGTCCTAAAAATATATCATATTTTTTGAAAAATTTAAAGATAATTTATATGTAAATTTTTTCCGTACTTATTATATATTAGCATTAATAGAATTTTTGCTTGTATTGTTATTAATATAAGATTTTATATTGGAAATAAAGTACTTAACTATGATGTTTTGGGGAAATAAAAAGTATCAAAATGATAAAACATATTTGATTAACTTTTGTTATTAATACGTAACAATTTAACATAGGTATTTACTATCCTCATGAATTATGTAATAGATCTTATAACGACAAGGTAAGTGAGTGTTATTTGTTATCAGTAAGTAAAGATTATTATTCTAGATCGAAAGATTAATATGATACCTAATAAAGGTATCATAGATTGTTTAGAAAAATTGATAGAGTTATTTAAGTGGTTATTACTTTTACGCCATTTGGCGTTCCTAGTAATAAAATATTTGCACCACGATTAGCAAAGAGCCCATTGGTTACTACACCAATAATGCTGTTTAATTTTGTTTCCATTGCTTTTGGATTAGTGATTTTTAAGTTCTTAATATCAAGAATAAAATTACCATTATCAGTTATAAAGTTTTTTCTAACTTCAGGCATACCACCAATTTCTTGGCTTATCTGATTTTTAACATAATTAGTTGCCATTGGAATAACCTCAACAGGTAGTGGAAAACTACCCATAATCGAAACTAATTTTGATTCATCGGCAATGCAAATAAATTGATGAGCTACTGCTGCAATAATTTTTTCTCGTGTTAGTGCACCACCACCACCTTTGATAAGGTTTAAATCGTTGTCTGATTCATCAGCACCATCAATGTAAGTTGAAATAGTTTCTACCTTATTAAGGTCAAATACTTTAATACCATGATTTTCTAAACGTTGTGCAGTTGCTTTAGAACTTGCAACAGTTCCCTTAATGTTGTTTTTTATAGTGGATAGGGCATCAATAAAAAAATTAGTAGTAGAGCCGGTTCCTACGCCTATAATGGTATTTTTTATTACGTACTTGAGCGCTGTTTGTGCCACAGTGAATTTCATTTCGTCTTGAGTCATAATGAGTTCCATGGAATCTAAATATTAGGCTAAATTATACACTATGAAAGAGATTATTCTTGCTAGCAATAACCAAGGCAAAATCAAAGAGTTTAACACTATGTTAAGAGGTATTTATAATGTTATATCAATGAAGGATAGGCAGATTAAAGAGGTTCCAGAAATAGGACTAACCTTTGTTGAAAATGCACTGATTAAAGCACGAAATTCTAGTGAACAGTCTGGGTTACCAGCATTGGCTGATGATTCAGGTATTGTAATTGATGCATTAGGTGGTAATCCTGGTATTTATTCTGCACGTTATGCGAATTGTCATAGGGATGATGAGGCAAATATTCAAAAAGTATTAATTGATATGAAGGACATAGCAGATGGTGAGAGAACTGGACGATTTTGGTGTGCGATTGTTTTTGTTGAACATGCTAGTGATCCAACGCCTATTATAATTCAACAAAAATGGGAAGGCGAGATATTACGTGAAAAAAGAGGTAATAATGGTTTTGGTTATGACCCAATTTTTTATATACCAATCCATAATTGCACTTCTGCCGAGCTTTCATCTGTAACAAAAAATAAAATTTCTCACCGAGGAAAGGCTTTATCGACGTTGCTTAAAGTACTCAAAAAAAAATAGTGGGTTGTATATTAGAATTACCGCCATTATCGTTATATATTCATTATCCATGGTGTGTTAAAAAATGTCCTTATTGTGATTTTAATTCTCATGATTGTGATCAACGAAGTGGCTATATTGAGTCATTATTAGAAGATCTTAATGAGGACTTAGATTATATTCAAGGTCGTACTATTCAATCTATTTTTTTAGGTGGCGGTACACCTAGTTTAATGAGTGAGCAAGAACTTTTTAAGTTATTTACTGGTTTAAAAAAGAGGTTGAAATTTGCAAATAATATTGAAATTACGTTAGAAACTAATCCTGGTATTTTTGAGACTGAAAAGTTTAAATTATTTAAGCATATTGGTATTAATAGGCTTTCAATTGGTGTGCAGTCTTTTAATGATAAACATCTGAAATCATTGGGTCGTATTCATAATGCTGATGAAGCGATTTATGCCTGTGAACAAGCTAATCAGGTTGATTTTAAATGTTTTAATATTGATATTATGTATGGATTAGAGAGACAAACATTAGATGAATGTTTGTCTGATGTTCATCAAGCTATTAATTTAAAACCTGACCATATTTCTTTTTATCAATTAACTATTGAGCCTAATACTTATTTTGCTAAATATACACCGATTTTGCCAAGTGATGAGGTTATTTGGCAGATGGGTAATATAGGTGTAAGTTTATTAGAAAGAAATGGTTATACTCGCTACGAGGTGTCTGCTTTTGGAAAAACACCTTCAAAGCATAATTTAAATTATTGGCAATTTGGTGATTATATTGGTATAGGTGCTGGTGCTCATGGTAAAATTACTTTACTAAAGGAGTTTTTACCGTTTAGAACGATAAAGGCACGTTTGCCAAATGACTATCTAGAAAACAGACAAAAACAAGTTAATCAGATTAAAAATTTAAGTTTTGATTTTATGCTTAATGCACTGAGGTTAAAACATGGATTTGATTTGAAATTGTTTGAGCTAAGAACAAGGCAACCAATACAAGTAATTGAGTATCAATTAAATAAGGCCAAAGCACTTGGCTTGTTTGAATTAGATGGCAAGCTGGCGAAACCTAGTAAAAAAGGTTTTGATTTCTTGAATGATTTACAAGCTATTTTTTTATGATGTGTTTTTTGGCATTATTATTCATTTGATTTTAATTATTATTCATTTGATTTTATCTAGTAAATGCTTAAGTTTATCCAAAATATATATTGGATATATATTCTATGATACAGGTTAATACAATAGTATTGTCATTAAATTAATATACATGTTGGATATTACTTTATGATTTTTATGATAATTTAGGATAAACATCCAGTTTATAATGTCTAACTCTCATATTTATGTTTTATATATATAATTTTTGTTAATGAACCTATTATGATATTTTTCTCTAATCGTTTGATTTTTCTTTAGATAATCAAGTCTAAAGTAATAAATTTTATGGTGTCTGCTACTGTTTGGTTTATTATTAGATAAATTTTGAATTTTAGAAGGTTTTAAATAAAGAAATAACACTTCTCATTGAGAAAATAAGTTTGATTATAAATATGTATTTTGTAGAAAGAATATTAGTTAAAAAAGTATTGGTGATGAGATTATAATTAGAACTATTTAGTAAAACTAGTTTTTTGTTTATTTTTATTTGTATTAATAAAAATATAGTATTTTCTTATATGGTTGAATATAGTGCTTAAATCTCAAAGTTTACCTATCAAATTTAAACTTTATAAGAATTTTGATTCAATTAATATGGCAAAGAGTGAAAGAATAAATATATAATTAATATGAATTCTGTAATAGTTATCGAATATTGATTATATTTTGAATATAAAATCTAGTGTCTTCCGGTGTTTTACATCTTTTATTTGGCATACTATTTAATTCAATGATTTTAGGTGCAGTAATCTCAATGTTATTATTCACTGTGATTTAATAATGCTAATAGATTAAGGTATATCAAAATTAGTGTTCATTTTTGTAAATATTTGGGGTTTTGTTTGTCAAAAAAATCAGATTTTTGCTATAAACATTAAGTAAAATATTATTTTAATAAATTTTTATGTTGCATAATATGTCTAATAATATACACAATATTGCAAGCGTTTTAACGGAAAGCTTATCTTATTTTCAAAAATTCCAAGGTAAAACTATTGTCATTAAATATGGTGGTAATGCTATGGTTGATGAAGCATTAAAATCTAGTTTTGCTCGTGATATTGTGCTGATGAAATCTGTTGGAATGAATCCAATCGTGGTGCATGGTGGCGGCCCACAAATTGGTAAGACATTAGAGAAGATTGGTAAACAAAGTCAATTTGTTGATGGCATGCGTGTTACTGATTCAGAAACTATGGATGTAGTTGAAATGGTGTTAGGCGGTTTGGTTAATAAAGAAATTGTCAATCTTATTCATCAGCATGGTGGTCATTCCATTGGCTTAACTGGTAAAGATGGTAGCTTAATTTCTGCTAAGAAATTAAAAAGTGATGTTAAACCTGAACTAACGTCTGAAATTATTGATCTTGGTCATGTTGGAGAGGTAGATAAAATTGATATTTCAGTTATTAATTTACTATTAAAAGGAGATTTTATTCCAGTTATTGCACCTATTGGTGTGGGCAATGATGGTTTTTCTTATAATATTAACGCAGATTTAGTTGCAGGTTCAATTGCTCAAGCGCTAAATGCTGAAAAGTTAATATTATTAACCAACACATCTGGTTTATTAGGTGCAAATGGTGAATTATTAACTGGTCTTGACATCAATATTATTGATAGTCTTATTGAAGATGGAACAATTTATGGTGGTATGTTGCCAAAAATTGATTGTGCTTTATCATCTGTTAGAAATGGGGTAAAATCTACGCATATTATTGATGGACGAGTTGCACATGCTGTATTGCTAGAAATCTTTACAGATAATGGTGTTGGTACCTTGATTACCTGTAATGAATCTGGTACCTTGATTACCTGTAATGAGTAAGGCTAACATTCATAAAATTAAGGTTTGTGATTGTCAAATTTTGTTACATTCTAGGTTTGAAAATGAACAATATATTTTAACTTTAGCATCAAGTATTATCGCTCAACAGAGCAAACCAGGGCAATTTGTACATCTTAGAGTTTCTGATTATTTAGCAATGAGACGGCCTATTTCAATCATGTCGGTTGATTCTGAAAAGGGTACCTTTGACTTGCTTTACAAGGTAGTTGGTAAAGGCACTCGTCAATTAGCTAAGCAAAAAGTAGGTGATATGCTATCAATTGTTGGTCCTATTGGTAATAGTTTTGAGTTAACCAATAAAAAATTACCACTACTAATTGGGGGGGGTGTGGGTATGCCGCCTATGATCGCTTTTGCACAACAAATAAAAAATAGTGATTATAAACCTTTTGCAATTTTAGGCTCTGAAGTGCCATTCCCATTTTCTGCTAAGTTAGCTGATAATGGGAAAGATTATCAGGGTGCAACGCACACTATGACAGAGTTAGAGGATTGGGGTATTGAGTGTCGATTAACCAGTTTTCAAGGTTTTGATGGCGTATTTAAGGGTTTTGTAACTGATTTAGCAAAAGTATATTTAGACAGTCTAACAGTTGATGAAAGAATGCAAGTTGAGGTGTATGCTTGTGGTCCACATTCTATGCTAGTGACAGTGGCTAATTTGATTAAAGAGCATGACTTGCCTTGTCAGGTTTCATTAGAGGAAAATATGGCCTGTGCTGTTGGTGGTTGTGCAGGATGTGTAGTTGAAGTTAAAACTGAACAAGGTATTTCTATGCAGCGTATTTGTGTTGATGGTCCAGTTTTTGATGCCTATCAAGTATTTTGATTAAAGATAATTTAATAAAAGTCCAGTTAAGAATTAATCAGGTTAATCATACTCAGTCTGTTACTTTAGTTGCGGTGAGTAAAACTAGATCAGTATATGAGTTACAACAAGCAATTGATGTAGGACAACAGCATTTCGCTGAAAACTATCTTCAAGAAGCACTTATAAAAATTAATCATCTAAAAGGCCAAAACTTAATTTGGCATTTTATTGGGCCTATTCAGTCAAATAAAACCTTAAAAATTGCCAAAAATTTTGACTGGGTAGATAGTATAGGCCGATTAAAAATTGCACAAAGACTTAACGATCAACGCCCAAAAAACTTACCTAAATTAAAGGTACTTTTACAAATTAACATTGATAATGAACCTACTAAATCAGGTGTATTAGTTAGACAAATTGATGAACTAATTACTCATTTTGAAAGTCTAAAAAATCTCACTTTAAGAGGTTTTATGTGTGTTCCAAGTCCTTTTAGCTCAGCACAAAGTTTTTCTAGAATGGAAAATATTATTAAGAAATATTCTAATTTAGATGTTTTATCGATGGGTATGAGTCATGATTTAGAATTAGCTATTGAGAATGGTGCTACTTCTGTACGTATTGGTGCAGATATTTTTGGAAAAAGAACTTGAATATAATCATTTTTATTGTTAAATGAAGTACTTTATAACTGATTTTAGAAAAGGAATATGGTTAAAATTTAATGTTTTAGTTTTTATAGAAACACCTAAATTATATTGTAAATGTAGAGTTTTTAAGAATAATTTTTTATTTCTATAAATAAACATATTAGATAGATTGTCTTTTTTCTTTTGAAGAATATAAATTTACCTTATTATATTTAAGTTTAAACAAAGTATGATTTTATCATGAGAATCAAATTATTAATTACTGGCGGTACAATTGATAAAGTTTATGATGAATTGATTGGTAAGTTAGTGTTTCAACAAACTTATCTTATTGATATGCTTAATCGGTCTAGGTCGATGGTCGATACTTTATCTGAGGTGTTGTTTTTAAAAGATAGTTTAGATATGAGCGATATTGATCGAGCGTTAATTGTGAAAAAGTGTCAGGAAAGTGACACAAGACATATTTTAATTACTCATGGTACTGATTCTATGGTTAGAACTGCAAAATTATTAGCCAAAGAGGTTAATAATAAAACTATTGTTTTATTTGGATCCATGATCCCTTATTCTATTAATTATTCTGATGCACTGTTTAATTTAGGTGTAGCTTTAAGTGCAGTACAAATCAAAGAATATGGTGTTTATATTACTATGAATGGGCAAGTGTTTGATTTTGACAAGGTAAAAAAAAATAAAGAGATAGGTATTTTTACATTGCTATAGCATTTCGAATGTAATTAATGGTATTTATTTTATCGTATATTCAGATGACTACTTTTAGCCAATTATGTGAATAAATCTATACAAGTACTTTTTGGTAACGTCAAATCATTTTTTAAATATATTTTATATATATGTTTAATTGTTTAATTGAATAATTAGAAAACGTATTAACGTAAATAATAAGACATATACATTATTATAATTGACGTTAAACTTTTAAGTATATGGTTTTTCTTATATTTTTAATATGGTTTTGTATCAATATCAATAAATAACTTATTTGTAAAAATAAGTTATAATTTCCCAAGGTCGGTGTTATATTGAGAATACATTGATAAGTTTAATAATGATTAAAAGAACACTTTATGGCGGTATTAAAGTATTAAAAATAAGCACTTGGGTTAGTGTTATTTTTTCGCTCATTATTGTACTAGTAGTGTTATTTTTTGTGACATTTCCAATATTATTAAAAGCGCCGATTGAAAACCAATTATCAAGTTTAACTGGTCTTGATGTTCGACTATCTAAAATTACATTTTATTTTGAAAATATAGGAATCGCTTTAAAAGTACATGATATTGCTATCTTATCAAATAAAAATCAGCAGAAAATAGCTATTATTAAGAAATTATCTTGGCATGTGAATTTATTAAATTTGTTTGATAATATTTATCATCCTAGCAAAATTTATATTGATACTTTAATGCTTTATTCTAATCCTAATGGTGCTAATATAAATAATATTAACAATATAGCTTCACTTGACATGTTAGAAAAGCTATATTTCTTTGAATCTTTACATATCAATAAAATAATTATTAAGCATGCAATTAAAATGGCACCTTTGACTCTTGAAAGAGATGGAGTACAGCTCTTATTAACAATTCCTAAACAGGGTCTTGTAACTCAATATTTTAATGTTACAATTTTCTTATCTAATGTTCAAGTAAGTTGTGATGGTTGTTTAACATGGCTAATTACTGTGAGTAATGATGACTTTAAACTTGTATTAAGACTTAAGTTATATAACCATAAAAATGATGATTTTATCCAGATTACTGGCCTTATCAAACGTATGAATGTAGTTAAAATTAGTGATTATTTACCCTTAGTATTAATAGGTAGTGCAACTTATCAATGGATCGAACAAGCTTTTCGATCAGGTACGATAGATAATATTAATATTAATATTAAGAAGAATCTTTCAAAGGAATTGCCAGCAAAGATAAAACTTGATGCACACCTAACTAATACCGAGTTATTGTTTAATGCCGATTGGCATAATCTTAAACAGTTAGATGCAGATATTTATATTGATGATAAGCAAATTACAGTTACAGTTAATCACGCTACGTTAAATGAAATGTTTTTGCAAGGTATTAAAATTCAAATGCTGTATATGAGTAAAGATGAATTAGAAGTTAGTGTAGTTGGTAAAATTAACACCTATAGCGAAGTGTTGATTCGCTTTTTAAAAGAGGCACCACTAGATAGTAATGTGAATAATGTACTAAAACATTTTAGTTTATCTGGTAAGGTATTTGCTGATGTGGAGTTAACAATACCACTAAATAAAACAGATCCGGCATTAGATATTGATTTGAATATCAAAGACAATCGTTTGACTATATTGGGAGGTTCAATTGTTGTTAAGAACTATAATGCACATTTGGTATTACATAATAATCAAATTATTTCATATGGTATGGGTAATATTCGAGGTAAGTCGTTTAATATTCATATGAATTCTAATAATCAAGATAGCGGTTTAGATGCATTATTTGCCATAGTACTTACCAATAGTAGTGATAATTTTGAGTTTTACTTAGCTAAATATTTAAATCAATCATGGCAGGTAAATATTAAGTCTGATGCTTTAAAAATTGATGCAAATATTATACTAAATAATGGTGTTTTACCTGAGGTAAAATTAACAAATCTTCAAATAACAGGACTAGATAAAATAAAAGGTAATTGGGATATTAGGGTAAAAGATATCCCTAGTATGCATTTAAGTATACAAGACATTCAAGTAGGTGAAAGAAAGATACCTAATTTTCATGCTACGTTTAAATCACAAGATAAAATGCTAAAAATTATTAATTTAGAGTTTTCAGGTGTTGGTTTTGGTACTCAAAATCTGAGTTTTAATGGTGTTTGGATTAATGGTAGAACTAAGCTTTTTGCTAAAGTAAAAGGTAATAAATTGAGCGAATTTCTTGATAAACTAAATATTAAAGGGAAGGTTCGTGGTGGTCAATTTGAGTTTGATGTACGTCTATTCTGTAATTGTGCTCCGTGGAACATGAGTTCTGAAGATATCAGTGGTTTGATTAAAGTTAAAGTTAAAGAGGGTGTATTTACTAATGAAGACCTTAATATTGGATTAGTTTTATCATTGCTCAATATTAAATCTATTGCTAAGCGTTTGGAACTAAATATCACTGATTTGATTAGTAAAGGGTTTGCCTATGATACAATTGATGCACAAATTTATATTAACAATTCTATGGCGACTATTGTTCATTTTGAACTCAACTCAAGCTCAAGTATAATTACTTTAACAGGTTCAAGTAAATTTGTTGAACAAACCTATCATTTAGAAGCAAAGGTATTGCCTGCTATTGGTGATGCTGTGCCGATTGCTACTTATTTAGCTGGCGGTGGTTTAGCAGGTTTGGGAGTTTGGTTAACAGATAGGATGTTATTTAAAGGAGAACTGATTAATAATATTGTTGATAAAGTTGTTGAATTTAAATATAAAATAACGGGTCCATGGAATAAGCCTGTTATTGAGAAGATATCAACTGTATTATGATTGAACAACTATTAGATGATCATCATTTAAATCAAGAAATAATAACCACTTTACTATCCTCTTTAGCAGCTAAAGGTATTGATTATGCAGATTTATATTTTCAACATTCAGCGGTTGAATCTTGGTTTTTGGAAGAAAGTATTGTTAAGTCTGGCACCTATCATATTAGCCATGGCGTAGGTGCTAGAGCTGTAAGTTTTGATCAAACTGGTTTTGCTTATTCAAATGATTTAAACCTAAGATCGATTGAAAAAGCCATTAATTTTGCCAAGGGTGTATCAATGTATCAGACTACTGTAGGAAAAATTCAGGATTTTCAATCTATTCCACAAGTTGCTAAATATAGTGGTTTAAACCCGCTTAATAGTTTTAGCTCACAAGAAAAGGTTGATTTTCTAAATAGAATTGATAAGATTGCTAGAAAGGAGTCTAAGGTTATACAAGTTAGTGCTTCTATTTCTGGCGGGTTTAGTGAGATATTAATTACTTCAACTGATGGTGTATTTGCTAAAGATTATCGCCCAATGGTACGTGTTAGTGTAAATGTTATTGTTGAGTGTAATGGCAGAATTGAATCTGCCTCAAGCGGTGGTGGTGGTCGGTATGATTATCAATACTTTGTTAATCATGCTTTGGATGAAATTTATGTTAATGAAGCTATTAGACAGGCATTATTAGCGTTGGAGTCAAAGAACGCACCTGCTGGAAACATGCCCGTGATACTAGGTTCTGGCTGGCCAGGGGTATTGTTGCATGAGGCTATTGGCCATGGCTTGGAAGGTGATTTTAATCGTAAAAAATCATCAGTATTTACTAATAGAATTGGTGAGCAAGTAGCTAGTGACAAATGTACTATTGTTGATAATGGTACTTTGGTAAATAGACGTGGTAGCTTGACAATTGATGATGAAGGTACACCAACACAAAATACTTTATTAATTGAAAATGGTATTTTAAAAGGTTATCTATTTGACAAAATTAATGCTAAATTAATGGATACTGTATCAACTGGTAATGGTAGACGTGAGTCTTATGCTCATATTCCTATGCCAAGAATGACTAATACTTATATGTTAAATGGACAAGATTCTTTAGATGATATGATTGCTTCTGTTGATTATGGTATTTATGCTATTAATTTTGATGGTGGTCAAGTTGATATTACTTCAGGTAAATTTGTTTTTAGTGCTAATGAGGCTTATTTGATTAAAAATGGAAAAATTATGCACCCTGTTAAAGGCGTAACATTGACAGGTTCTGGCGATAAGGTATTAAAAAAAATATCTATGGTGGCGAATGATTTAAAACTTGATAATGGTGTTGGTATATGTGGCAAAGATGGCCAAAATGTTCCTGTTGGAGTGGGTCAACCTAGTCTAAAAATAGACCAGTTGACCGTAGGTGGCACTGAAGTTAATGTATAATTCAACCTCTAAAAATGTATTTGTTGGTTATAGGTAGATTTGTCAATTTAATTAGATATAATACTTAGAAGTCTATTTTTTAGTTGGGAGAAATTAGGTGTTAGAAAACTATTTACCTATTGTTGTATTTATATTTTTAGGACTTTTTTTTGGTATTGGGCCAATGTTAATTGGCTATTTACTAGGTCCGAGTAAACCAAATGAAGAAAAAAATACTCAATTTGAATGTGGTTTTCCTGCCTTTAATGATTCGCGTACGTATTTTAATGTACGTTATTATTTAGTAGCTATTCTATTTATTTTGTTTGATTTAGAAGTTGCCTTTGTTTTTCCATGGGCGGTAGTTCAGTCCCAACTTGGTTGGTTTGGTTTTGTTGTAATGAGTATTTTCTTATTTTTATTGATAGTGGGTTTTGTTTTTGAATGGAAAAACGGCGCACTTGAATGGGAATAACTAATGGCAATTGAGGGTTTAATAAAACAAGGTTTTATAACCATGTCGCTTGACAAAGTCATTAACTGGGCACGAACAGGTTCGCTTTGGCCAATGACTTTTGGCTTAGCTTGTTGTGCGGTAGAGATGATGGAAGCAGGGTCTTCTCGTTATGATTTAGATCGTTTTGGTATTGTTTTTAGGCCTACGCCACGTCAATCAGATTTAATGATTGTAGCGGGTACACTTACTAATAAAATGGCTCCAGCTTTACGTAAAGTTTATGACCAAATGCCTGAGCCAAAGTGGGTTATTTCTATGGGTTCATGTGCAAATGGTGGTGGTTATTATCATTACTCTTATGCAGTTATTAGAGGTTGCGATCGTATTGTTCCAGTTGATATTTATGTTCCAGGTTGTCCTCCAACGGCAGAAGCATTGTTATACGGTATTATGCAATTACAAGATAAAATTCGACGCACTAACACTATTGCAATAACATAATGCAAAATTTAAAGACATCATTAATTGAGGTTTTTGGAAAGACCCATTTAGTTGAAGCTTTTGATGAGTTAACTTTAACAGTTAGTTCTCAGAATATTATTAAAACCTGTTTGAAATTAAGAGATTTTTTTTCTTTTGATACGTTAATAGATTTATGTGGTGTTGATTATTTAACTTATGGACAATCAGATTGGAATGGCAATGCCAGTGCTTCTGGTTTTTCTAGAGGACGTAATCATCAAGGTGTAAAAGATATACATGAAAAACGTTTTGCTGTGGTATATCATCTGTTATCTGTCAGTAAAAACAAACGTATTAGAGTAAAATCATTTGTCGATGAAGTAGAGCCTATTATCAAGTCAGTCACTGATATCTGGGCATCTGCTGATTGGTATGAACGAGAAGCCTTTGATTTAATGGGTATCTTGTTTGAAAATCATACAGATTTACGTCGAATTTTGACTGATTATGGCTTTACAGGTCATCCATTACGTAAAGATTTTCCCATGATTGGTGAAGTTGAAATGCGTTATGATGAGGATTTGGGTCGGGTGATTTATGAAAAAGTAAGCATTGAACCAAATATTAATGTACCAAGAGTAATTAGGAAATAAAATGGCTGAAATTCGTAACTATACTCTTAATTTTGGTCCTCAACATCCTGCAGCTCATGGTGTACTCCGCCTTATTTTAGAAATTGATGGTGAGGTTATTGAACGGGCTGATCCGCATATTGGCTTGTTACACCGTGGTACAGAAAAATTGGTAGAATCCAAGCCATATAATCAATCAATTGGTTATATGGATAGGCTTGATTATGTTTCGATGATGTGTAATGAACATGCTTATGTAATGGCAATTGAAGCTATGTTGAATTTAAAGGTACCTGAACGTGCTCAGTACATTCGAGTAATGTTTGACGAAATTACTAGAATTCTTAATCATTTAATGTGGTTAGGTACGCATGGGCTTGATGTTGGAGCTATGAGTATTTTTTTATACGCATTTCGTGAACGTGAAAAATTGATTGATTGTTATGAGGCGGTATCAGGTTCACGCATGCATGCAACTTATTATCGTCCAGGTGGTGTTTATCGAGATTTGCCAGATAAAATGCCTCAGTATTTAGCTTCAGATTTCCGAACAAGTAAAGAGTTAGAAACTATGAACGAAAATCGTCAAGGCTCATTATTAGATTTTATTGCTGATTTTGTTAAAGAGTTTCCTAAAAGTATCAAGCAATATGATGATTTATTAACGGATAATCGTATTTGGAAACAGCGTTTGGTGAATATTGGCGTTGTTTCTGCAAATCGCGCTAAACAGTTAGGATTTACAGGACCTATGCTTAGAGGCTCTGGTGTGGAGTGGGATTTGAGAAAAAATCAACCTTATGCAATTTATGATCAATTAAAGTTTGATATACCAATAGGTATGACAGGTGATAGTTATGATCGTTACTTAGTACGTATGGAAGAAATGCGTCAATCAAACCACATTATTAAACAATGTGTTAAGTGGTTACGAGAAAATCCAGGTGCAGTTATGAGTGATGATCACAAGGTATCACAACCCAAACGTACTAATATGAAAAATGACATGGAATCTTTAATTCATCACTTTAAATTATTTACTGAAGGCTATTGTTTGCCAGAGGGTGAGGTTTATCGTGCTGTTGAGCACCCAAAGGGTGAATTTGGGGTGTATCTCATTTCTGATGGAGCTAATAAGCCTTATAGAGTTAAAATTAGAGCGCCTGGTTTTTCTCATTTGGCTTCTATGAATGAAATGACAAGAGGACATATGTTGTCAGATGTTGTGACTATTATTGGTACACAAGATGTTGTATTTGGTGAAATAGATAGATGATTTCAATTAGAGCAAAAAATCAAATTGATGTCTGGATTGCAAAATATCCAAAAGATAGACAAAGTTCTGCCGTTATGCAAGCTTTAAAAATTGTTCAAGCAGAAAATGAAAATATATTAAGTGCTAGTATTATCCAAGAAGTGGCTGATTATTTAGATATGCCAGGTATGGCTGTTCAAGAAGTAGCTACTTTTTATGAAAATTACAATTATAAAAAAGTTGGCAAGCATGTAATTCGTTTTTGTCATAATATTTCATGTATGTTAAATGGCGCTGATGATTTAATTAAGCATCTAGAAAATAAACTAGGTGTTAAAACAGGTGAAGTAACCTTAGATGGTTTAATAAGTGTTAAAAAAGTTGAGTGTTTAGGGTCTTGTGTGGGTGCTCCAATGTTTCAGATTAATGAAAAGTATTTTGAAAATCTTACTATTGATAAGATTGATAAGATTGTGGATAATCTCAAATGAACGAAGTTTGCTTTAAAAATCTGACAAAAGATCAATGTTGGTCATTTAAAGTTTATGAAGCCAGTGGTGGTTATTTAGTATGGCGTAAAATCCTCAAAGGTGAATTGACACCTGATCAAATCGTTGACGAATTAAAGTTGTCAGGTTTACGTGGTCGGGGTGGTGCTGGATTTCCTACTGGACTTAAATGGAGTTTTATGCCACGTCATTCTGATGGACAAAAATACGTAGTTTGTAATTCAGATGAAGGAGAACCAGGTACTTGTAAAGATAGAGATATTTTAAGATTTAATCCTCATGCAGTGATTGAAGGTATGGCAATTGGTGGTTTTGTTATGAACGCCAGTGTTGGTTATAACTATATTCGTGGGGAATTTATGGAGCCTTTCAAACGTTTTGAAGGTGCGTTAAAAGAGGCTTATAAGGCAGGATTGTTAGGTCAAAATATTAATAACAGTTCTATTAATTTTGATTTATATACACACCTAGGTGCAGGTGCTTATATTTGCGGTGAAGAAACTGCTTTATTAGAATCCATTGAAGGCAAAAAAGGTCAGCCTAGATTTAAGCCACCATTTCCTGCTAATGTAGGATTATTTGGTAAACCCACTACGATTAATAATACTGAAAGTTTTGCAAGCGTACCTGAGATTTTAAGATGTGGCGGTCAATGGTTTGCAGATATTGGTGTTAAAAACTCTGGAGGTTGTAAATTATTTTCAGTCTCAGGACATGTTGTAAATCCAGCAAATTTTGAAGTGCCTATGGGTATATCTTTTAAAGATTTACTTGAGATGGCAGGTGGTATGCGTGACGACACTAAGTTAAAAGCCGTGATTCCAGGAGGTTCATCAACCCCGGTATTAACTGCAGAAATTGTAATGAATATGACTATGGATTATGATGGTATTGAAAAAGCAGGTTCAATGCTTGGTGCAGGTTCAGTGATTATTATGAATGAATCAACTTGTATGGTAAAAGTATTAACAAGGTTGGCGCATTTCTATTATGATGAATCTTGCGGGCAATGCACTCCTTGTCGTGAAGGAACGGGTTGGTTGTATAGAGTATTAAAGCGTATTCTTGATGGTAATGGTAGGAAGGGAGATATTGACTTATTATTGAGCATACAAAATAAAATTATGGGAAATACTATTTGTGCATTAGGTGACGCTGCAGCAATGCCTGTTGAGAGTTTTTTACGTAATTTTCGTGAGGAATTTGAGTATTATATTAAACATGGAAAGTCAATGGTAAGGGGTAGTCGATGACTGATATTGAAATTGACATTAATGGTAATATTGTGAGTGCTAAAGCAGGTGAAATGCTAATCGTTGTCACTGATAGAGAAAATATTAGCGTGCCAAGATTTTGTTATCATAAAAAACTCTCAGTAGTTTCTTCTTGTCGGATATGTTTGGTGGATATTGAGGGTGCTCTTAAGTCGCAACCAGCTTGCTCAACCCCAGTTGTACAAGGTATGAAAGTCCAGACACGGAATGTAAAAACTAAGAATAGTCAAAAATCAGTGATGGAATTTTTACTCATTAATCATCCGCTTGACTGTCCAGTTTGTGATCAAGGTGGTGAGTGTGAATTACAAGATGTGGCCGTTGAATATGGCTCAGATATTTCTTCTTTTTCAGAAGGTAAACGTATTGTGACAGATAGTGATATTGGTGTGTTGATTCAAACAGATATGACACGTTGTATTCATTGTACACGTTGTGTACGTTTTGGTGTTGAAATTGCTGGTATAATGGAAATGGGTGGAACTGGGAGAGGCGAAAATTTAAAGATTGAACCATTTTTAGAGCAAGGTATTCAGTCTGAATTATCAGGTAATATGATTGATATATGTCCAGTAGGAGCACTTACTTCTAAGCCATTTAAATATGAATTAAGATCATGGCAAATGAACTCAATTCCTAGTATCGCAAGACATGATTTAGTGGGTTCAAATTTATTGGTACAATCCTACAAGGGTAAGGTAAAGCGGGTTGTATCTGCTGATAATGATTTGGTTAACGAAATTTGGATTTCTGATCGTGATCGCTTCTCGTATGAAAGTCTAACGCATGAAAATAGATTGTTACAACCTCAAATTAAAGTACAAGGAGGGTGGAATCAAGTAAGCTGGGAAGTGGCATTGGATTATGCTGTAAAAGGACTTAATAGTCATATTTTAAAGCATCAAAGAGCCGATCAATTAGGCGGATTAGTATCAAATACAGCGACTATGGAAGAGTTTTATTTATTTAAAAAGATTCTAACAGAAGTTGGTTGCGACAATATTGACTATCGTTTAAATGTTAAGAACTTAGATAATACCATTATACTTGATTCTAATATCAAACTAGACGAACTAGAAGAGATAGATTATGCCTTAATTATAGGGGCTAACATTCGATTAGAACAACCAATGATTAATCATTGGTTGCGTAAAGCTACAAAAAAAGGTGCAGATATCGATGTGTTAAATGTAATGGTATTTGATTTTAATTATTCGCTTCATACCGAAAATATTATTGCACCAAATAAAATAGCATTTACATTAGCAGGTGTTCTTAAGTTAATCATGATTAACAATATTCAAGAATTACCTGACTACTTGATAGCTATTGATGTTGATGAAGTGGCTAATAATATAGCTTATAAAATGTTAAATTCTGATAGTTCAGTTATTATTTTAGGTGAACATATTATTAATAATGTAGATGCTTCTACTATTGCTAATTTAGTTACTAAAATTTCTCAAAGTACCAATAGTAGAACACTAAATTTGAGTATAACGGCAAATACTATAGCAGCTGATTTAGTTGGATGTGTACCCCAAAACTCTGGTATGAATGTTAATACGATGCTTGCGTCTGATATGCGAGGCTTTATTTTGTTAGACATTTATCCACAGTATAATTTTCATAATTTAGGAGCGGCTATTAAAGCTTTTGAAAAAGATAATACTTTTGTTATTTCTTTAAATAGTTTTAAAGACGATATTGTTGTTGGTTATTCAGATGTTATTTTGCCGATCGCCAGTATTTATGAAACCTCAGGAACGCATTTAAATATTAACAATGATATTCAATCCTATACAGCTGCAGTTAAAGCACCAAATGAGGTTAAACCTGCTTGGAAAGTTTTAAAAGTCATAGCTGATTTATTAGAATTACCAGGATTTAATTATGAAGATTCCACTCAAGTTTTGGCTGAAATATCTTATCAATCACATGCAATTCAAACTCATGATATAAATGGCAATCTCGCCAGTCATCATAATGGTATTAGTGTAATTTGGCAAAACTCACCTTATAGTATTGACGCTGTATTAAGACACAGTGGAACATTACAAAAAACTAAAATAGGACAGATGAATAATGCTTATATGAATCAAACAACCGCTAAAATATTAAAAGTATCAGTTGGTGATAAATATTTAGGTGTACTTGTGATAATTACTGACACAGTAGCAGATGGTTGTGTATTTATCAATACTAATCAAACAACTAATATTCAGGGACAAGCATAATGGAACTTTGGCAAACTTTTGTGAAAATGGTACATGCACTTGTTCCATGGTTTGACGGTACAGTAGCTATTATTTTAATAATTTTTATTAAAGCAATGGCTTTGCTAATACCACTAATGCTAGTGGCAGCCTATTTTACCTATGCTGAACGTAAAGTGATTGGTTATATACAATTACGTATCGGCCCTAATCGTGTTGGTCCAAAAGGTTGGTTACAACCTATCGCCGATGCTTTAAAATTAATGACTAAGGAAATTATTTTTCCTACTAAAGCAAATATTTATTTATTTTTATTAGCGCCTGTATTAGCTATTGCACCTGCTATTGCAGTATGGGCAGTGATTCCATTTGACGAGAGTATTTATATTACTAATTTAGATATTAGCTTATTGTATGTTTTAGCGATTGGTTCTATCGGTGTTTACGGTATTATTTTAGCAGGTTGGGCGTCTAATTCAAAATATCCATTATTAGGCGCACTTAGAAGTGCAGCATTGCTAGTTTCGTACGAAATTGTTATTGGTTTTGCACTAGTAACAGTTGTTATGATTGCTGGTAGTGTAAACTTAAACACTATTGTTCAAGCACAGCAAGGCGGGATTATCTATTGGTATTTTATTCCTTTATTTCCCATAATGGTTATCTTTTTTATTTCATCTCTTGTAGAAACAAATCGTGCACCTTTTGATGTTGTAGAGGGTGAATCAGAGATTGTTGGAGGTACGCATGTTGAATACTCAGGTATGACGTTTGCAGTATTCTTTTTAGCAGAATATTCTAATATGATTTTAATGGCAGTTCTTTCTGTGATAATGTTCTTTGGTGGTTGGCATTCTCCTTTTGAGGCTATTCCTTATCTTGAAAATATATTTTCTTGGATACCTGGTATAATTTGGTTACTAGCAAAAACGACTTTTTTTATGTTTTTATACTTATGGGTACGTGCTACCTTTCCACGTTTTAGATATGATCAAATTATGCGTTTATCTTGGAAGGTATTTTTACCAATTACTATTATTTGGATATTTGTTGTGGCATTGATGACCCAATTACAACTTAGTCCGTGGTTTTAAGTTAACATATCTTATGATTAAAAAATTAAATAAGTTAATTAAGGATTTTACCCTAAATGATTTACGAATTGGGCTAAAGATTACTGCTAAAGAGTTGGTTAACAAAAAAATTACCGTACAATTTCCAGAAGAAAGAACTCCAATATCGTCACGTTTTAGAGGATTACATGCGTTACGTCGCTATCCAAATGGTGAGGAGCGCTGTATTGCTTGTAAATTGTGTGAAGCTGTTTGTCCTGCTAATGCTATTACCATTGAATCTGAGATGCGTGATGATGGCACACGTCGAACCACCCAATACGATATCGATTTATTTAAGTGTATTTTTTGCGGATTTTGCGAAGAAGCCTGTCCCGTTGATGCGATTGTTGAGACACAAATTTTTGATTATGTGTTTGAGTCAAGGCAAGGTAGTATTATGACTAAAGAGCGTCTTTTGGAAGTAGGTAGTCAACATGAGCAAGTCATTAATCAAACTAAGCTTGAAGATGCTAAGTATAAATAAAAGTAGATAATGGGATTCGAACAAATAATATTTTATATATTTTCATTTTGGTTTGTTGTTAGCTCTTTGGCGATGATTTTTTCACGTAATGCAGCAAAGTCGGTTTTATTTTTAGTTTTGGCATTTTTTAGTGCTGCTAGCATTTGGATTTTGCTTGAGGCTGAATTTTTAGCTATTATTTTGATTTTGGTTTATGTTGGTGCGGTTATGGTATTATTTTTATTCGTAATCAAGATGCTTAATATTGATAAATCAACAATCAATGCAAGATTCACTGGATATTTACCGTTACGGCTTATTGTTGCTATTATTATTATTGCTGAGATGAGTTTAGTGCTAGGTTCTAATCAATTTGGGTTAGATGTATTTAGTGTTCCAGAGCGTCACAGTGAAGGTTATAGTAATATTACTGTATTGGCAATACAATTTTATACCACTTATGTTTATCCATTTGAACTTGCGGCAGTTTTGTTACTTATTGCAATCATTGCTGCTATTACATTAGTACATAGAAATGATACAAGCCGCAAAAAACAATCTATTTCTGAACAAGTAAATGTTCAAGCCAAAGATAGAGTAAAACTTGTCTCAATTATTTTACCTGATAAGAAGGAGAAATAAATGGTTAGTCTAAGTGAATATTTAATACTAAGTAGTACTATTTTTTGTATTGGATTAGTGGGTATTTTTATTAATCGTACTAATATTATTACATTATTAATGTGTGTAGAGTTAATTCTGGTTGCTGTCAATACTAATTTTGTTGCTTTTTCGCATTTTTTAGGAGATGAAGCAGGACAAATTTTTGTTTTCTTTATTTTGACAGTAGCAGCATCTGAAGTTGCTATTGGTCTAGCTATTTTAACCTTGTTATTTAGAGGTAGTGGGTCTATTAGTGTTGATGTTACTAACAGTTTAAAGGGTTAGTAATGGAAAAAATTTACTTAACAATTGCACTTTCACCTTTAGTAGGAGCTGTTATTGCAGGATTTTTTGGTACCATGCTTGGTAAAACAGCAACACATAGGTTGACTATTTTAGGTTTATTAATTTCAACTGTATTATCCCTATATGTGTTTAATTATCATATTTTAGAGCGGGGTGAAGTGTTTAATCAAAATCTTTATACCTGGATACAAATTAATAATTTAAATATTAGTGTTGGTTTTTTAATTGATAATTTAACAGCAGTGATGCTAGTAGTTGTATCTTTTATCTCATTTATGGTACATATTTATACTATTGGTTATATGTATAATGATGCAGGTTATACTAAGTTTTTTAGTTACATTTCATTGTTTACATTTTCAATGTTCATGCTGATAATGAGTAATAATTTTATGCAGCTTTTTTTTGGTTGGGAAGCAGTTGGATTAGTTTCATACTTATTAATTGGCTTTTGGCATCATAAAGAAAGAGCGGTGCAAGCAAATTTGAAAGCTTTTTTAGTTAATCGCGTTGGTGATTTTGGCTTTTTATTAGGAATTAGTTTGGTATTGGTATTTAGTGGCTCATTGGATTATACGGAGGTATTTTTGAGTCTTGAAAAGACGATAGGCCAACAGCTTTGGGGGTTAGATCTTATTACTGTTATTTGTTTATTGCTATTTGTCGGTGCAATGGGAAAGTCTGCACAAGTACCACTACATGTTTGGCTACCAGGATCAATGGAAGGTCCTACACCGATTTCAGCTCTAATTCATGCAGCTACTATGGTAACTGCAGGTATTTTCATGGTATCACGTATGTCACCTATGTTTGAACTAAGTGATACTGCTTTAACAGTAGTTATGATTGTAGGTGCAATTACTGCTTTATTTATGGGATTACTCGGTATTGTACAAAATGATATTAAAAAAGTGGTAGCTTATTCAACTTTGTCACAATTGGGTTATATGACAGTTGCTTTAGGAGTTAGTGCTTATTCAGTTGCTATTTTTCATCTAATGACACACGCATTTTTTAAAGCATTATTATTTTTAGTTGCGGGTTCAGTTATTGTTGCTATGAATCATCAGCAGGATATTCGTAAGATGGGTGGATTGCGTAAAAAAATGCCAATTACTTATTGGACTGCACTTATTGGCACATTGGCCCTGGTTGGCTTTCCAGGTTTTTCAGGCTTTTATTCAAAAGATATGATTATTGAAGCGGTGTATTTTTCATCATTATCGTATTCAAGTTGGGTTTATGTTGCAGTAGTAGTAGGTGTATTTATTACTTCTTTTTATTCATTAAGAATGTTTTTCTTGGTATTTCATGGAGAGTCTAGGATAGATGTACATACTTCTACTCATCTGCATGAGTCTGCATCTTCAATTATTTTTCCATTAATTATATTGGCTATTCCATCTTTAATGATTGGATATTTGACGATTGAATTTATGTTGTTTAATGGTTGGTTAGATAATGCCATTACTGTTGCTTCAAGCCATATTTCTATGGCTAAATTGAAACATGAATTTCACAGTGCAGCTTCAATGATTCCTCATGCGATACAAACTTTACCATTTTGGATGATGATAAGTGGTATTGCCATTGCCTGGTTGTTTTCAATTTATAAAGTACAGTGGGCTGGCTGGGTACAAAAGAAATATTACCGTACTAACTATGTTCTTGAATCTTTGTATGGTTTTGATCGTTTTAATGATCTTATTTTTGTTAGTGGGGCTAAGAAACTAGGAAACTTCTTATATAAGGTGTCAGATACTAGTTTAATTGATAAGTTACTAGTTAATGGTAGTACCAAACTCATTGTCTTATTTGGTAAAATTTTACGTCTCATTCAAACAGGTTATGTTTATCACTACGCTTTTTTGATGATTTTTAGTTTATTAATTATTTTAACTTGGTTGCTGTTTACGGGTGAAAGCCCATTAATTGAGCTTTAATTATGGGGATTTCGTTACTTAGTTTACTAATTTGGTTGCCAATTTTTTCTGGCGTATTAGTTATATTTATTGGTAACGATCGTGCTAATATAGCACGTTGGGTAAGTTTGATACTTTCAATTCTTATTTTCGTTATATCATTAAGTCTTTATACATCTTTTGATTCCTCAACACATTTAATGCAGTTTGTTGAAAAATCGTCTTGGATATCACAATTTAATATAAATTATCATATTGGCGTAGATGGTATCTCTGTACCACTTATTATCCTTACAACCTTTTCAACAATTTTAGTTATTATTGCAGGTTGGGAAGTAGTTACTAAAAGATGCTCTCACTATATGGCGGCATTTCTAATGATGGAGGGTTTTATTATTGGTGTATTTTCTTCATTAGATGCTATTTTGTTCTATGTATTTTGGGAAGCATCATTAATTCCTATGTTGTTGATTATTGGTGTTTGGGGTGGTGTTAATCGTGTGTACGCATCTATTAAGTTTTTCCTATATACATTCTTTGGTTCAGTATTTATGTTATTATCTGTAATTTATATGTATAACAAAGGTGGCTCATTTGCAATCATTGATATGCATAACTTAAAATTAAGTTTTACGGAACAAAGCTATATTTTTTGGGCATTTTTTATGGCATTTGCTGTCAAAGTACCTATGTTTCCTATGCATACTTGGTTACCAGATGCGCACGTACAAGCACCAACAGGTGGTTCTGTTATTTTAGCTGCAATTATGCTTAAAATGGGTGGTTATGGTTTTTTTCGTTTTTCCCTTCCTATTATACCTGATGCTTCATTAGAATTTTCAGAAATCATAATTATATTGTCACTTATTGCCATTGTTTATATTGGTTTTATTGCACTTGTGCAACGTGATATAAAAAAGCTTATAGCTTATTCTTCAATCTCTCATATGGGTTTTGTAACATTAGGAATATTTACCTTATTCTTGAGTTATAAGCAAGACATAATAGAAGGATCATTATTAGGTCTTGAAGGTGCTATGGTACAAATGATTTCACATGGTTTTATCTCAGCTGCTATGTTTTTGGTAGTTGGTGTATTGTATGATAGGTTGCATTCAAGAGAGATATCAACCTATGGAGGTGTGATTAACACTATGCCTAAATTCACAGGATTCGTTATATTATTTGCAATGGCCAATGTGGGATTGCCAGGTACTTCAGGATTTGTAGGGGAATTTATGGTTATTTTAGGTGCTATTCAAGCAAATATCTGGTATGGTGTGTTATCGGCAAGCACATTGATTATAGGCGCAGCATATACATTATGGATGGTAAAAAGAGTATTTTTTGGAGTTATTACTAATCCTGCTGTATCAATGTTAAAAGATATTAATGCTCGTGAGTTTTCAATTTTTGCAATTTTGGCAATAGTAGTATTAGTTATTGGCTTATATCCACAACCAGTGATTGAGTTAATGCACATTTCAATTGAACATTTATTACACCAAGCTTTAACGTCTAAACTTTAAATATTAACTTATGCATAATTTTATCGAATTTGACACATCATCTTTATGGGTTGTGTTACCAGAAATATTTTTACTCAGTGCAATTGTAGTAATTTTATTATTAGATTTATTTTTAAATAAATATTCTCAACAAGTTACATATTACCTAACCCAACTAAGTTTATTAATTAGTGGATTACTAGCATTCAATTTAATTGATCATCCTCAGGTAATTATTTTTAGTGGCTCATTCATATTAGATAATATGGCATCAGTATTTAAAGTATTTATGATGATTGCTACTATGATTGCTATGGTTTACTCACGTCATTATTTAAGGGCACACTTACTTTTTAGGAGTGAGTATTTTATTCTGGTTTTATTATCAATACTAGGTATGATGGTAATGGTGTCTGGATATAGTTTATTAACACTATATCTAGGGTTAGAAATCCTATCTTTGTCATTATACGCATTAATTGCTATTGCACATGAAAGGGTATATGCTATTGAAGCTGCACTTAAGTACTTTATATTAGGCGCAATTGCATCTGCTTTGTTATTGTATGGTATGAGTATGATTTATGGTATTAGCGGCAGTCTTAATATTAACGAAATTGCTAATTTTGTATCTAATACAAATCTTACTTCAAGAAAAACTCTGATTATTAATTTTGGCTTAGTGTTCTTAGTTATTGGTATTGCTTTTAAATTAGGTTCTGTTCCTTTTCATATGTGGGTACCAGATGTATATCAAGGCGCACCTACTTCAGTCACACTTTTTATCTCAACCGTACCTAAAATTGCAGCGATTTCTATATTGATACGTATTTTAGTTAATGGCCTAGGTAGTATGCACTCCTATTGGTCAGATTTATTTATGGTATTGTCTATTTTATCCATTACACTAGGTTCTGTAGTTGCGCTTATGCAAACAAATATCAAACGTATGTTAGCTTATTCAACAATTTCACATGTTGGTTTTATCATGCTTGGTTTTGTAACTGGAACATTAACTGGTTATAGTGCAGCAATATTTTATACGTTGGTATATATATTAATGAGTTTGGCAGCCTTTGGTATGATTATTCTATTGAATAAACAAGGTTTTGAAGTAGATCAAATTTCTGATTTTAAAGGTCTTAGTAAACATTCACCATGGTTTGCACTAATGATGTTAATTGTCATGCTATCTATGGCAGGTATTCCTCCATTTCTTGGTTTTTATTCAAAATTCTTTATTCTCCAACAAATAGTATCATCCGGCTTTATAACTATTGCGATTTTTGCTGTTATTTTTGCTGTTATTAGTACCTACTATTATTTACAAATTATTAAATTTATGTATTTTGATGAAATTGATAACAATATAACTATTAATGCATCAATGGATATACAATTAGTTTTATCAATGAATGTCATTTTAATACTTGTAGTTGGTTTGTTTCCAGATTTATTGATACAATTAGTATTGTCACTATTCTAAACTACTACCATAAAGTTTTATTGCATATAGTGATAATTTTATCTAAATTACTAGTTAGTAAAGGTGAATATATTTTAGAAAAAACATATACTATTACTTAATTAGCTTAATTATTTTTTATTGGTTTTTAAGAGTAATATTACTTGTTTATTTCCATGCATGTCCATAAATTACTTCATAAGTGACTGGTAATTTTCCATTATTTTTGTAAGATTCATACATTTTAATCATTAGTTGGAACTTATTTTTACCAGTTAGTGATTTTGAACGTTTGATAACTGTTTGAGCGCCAATGGCTTTAAGATCATGTAATAAGTCAATGACTGTTTGATAAGTTAGTGTCCAAGTTTCCATTTCCATTACAGGATTTTTGAATCTATTTAATAACATTTGATCACCAATATCATGCATATCAATAAAAGTATTGACATGCATTTTATCATCCACAACTGACCAACTGTTTTTTAATTCTTTTAGTGTATCTGGTCCAAAGGTAGAGAATAAAAATAATCCATCATTTTTAAGCACACGAAAACATTCTGAGAATAAAATATTAAGATCTGGACACCATTGCATCATCAAATTAGAAGTAATTATATCAATACTATTGTTTAGGAGTGGTAAATAATTAGCATTAGCACAAATCTTGTTACTAGATGGGTTGTATTTTAAGGATTTCTGAGAAAAGTCTATGCAAATAATTTTTGATTTTAAAAAGCACTTAGTTAACTGTTTGCTGAGTAAACCAGTACCAGCACCAAGATCAAGAATGATATCAGCTTTGGATGAAATAGTATTAAGTTTTTTATCTAACCTAATAGCAATTTCTTTTTGTAAAAATGCGTGATTATCGTAATTATTTGAGGCTTTATTAAATGAGAGTCTTATTTTAGACATTGAATAACTTTATTGGTAATATTATGCATCAGTTTAAAATAATTATTATATTTTTGTTGAATATTAAAACCTATAATATCAATATTTACTGAATTTATATTTAAATCTTTAATCAGTGTATTGGTTCGTTTTTCTGATACTTCTATGGTAGAAAGTAAACATTTTGTTTGTGTATTTTTCATTATTTTTTTAGCTTTAAGTATTTTAGATATACTTAATCTTTCTCCGTGGTAATTCGTAATATTAATTGATTTTTTTAACTGATTAGCATTAATAAAATAATCAAAGGTATTAGAATAACTTGCAAGAATTTTAGACTTGTAAAAAAATAATTTTTGATTAATATCTTTTTTAAGTTTATTTAAATTTTTTTTAAGTTTGTTTAAATTATTTGTGTAGTTTAACTGGTTATTGGGGTCAATTTTAATCAATTTTTTAATTAATTCTTTTGCAAATATTTGCATATTATTTATGTCTAGCCAAAGATGATAGTTAGTTGTTTTTTGATGTTCATCAAGTCCGTACTCATTGTATTCTTTATTATGTATAAGATGAATATCTTTTATGTTACCAATAATTAGTTTTTTACTATCACTAAGATTATTTAATATTTTTTTAAGCCCATTTTCAAGGTTAGGATGAATAAAAATAGCTAAGTCTGCATGATTTAATAACGATAACTGGGATGGTTTTAGATGAGTATGATGCGCTGATTGATTGGTTGTTAGTAATAATTTTGGCGTTGTTATTCCTTGAGTTAAGCTACTAACAATAGAGTGAATAGGTTTAATACTAACTACAATATTTGGCTCTGCAAAGATATTTATAGAAAATAATAGCGTTGTTAAGAGAAAACGAGGAATCATAATTATTTTTTAAAAAAAGGAAATAATTATACTGCTCAATTTGTTCTTAACAAACAAAAATTATATGTTTAATTGTTGTAAATCTGGTTATTATTCTGGAACTTGAAAAATTTCTCAAGAGGTTGTGTTTTATCGTTTTTACTTAGGTATATTTTTAATTATATCTAGGAACTTAATGTTTTTAACATTCTGTATTTTCAAACTAAACATGTAGCGTTTTTTTAATGATAAGAAATAAATATTTCGAATTTTATCATAGTATTCTTGGGGCTATTCTTTAACTCTTTTCTAATCAGTAATAAGTGTGTCTAGAGGTATTTTATATTTGGATTAACTGATATTTACTAATTTTTTAAATACAATCTTGGTTTTTGGTGATATAAAACACCTGTAAAACATACTGTGTTAAAAAAATATTTTTTATTTTTTATTCTAGAAATAATGGCAATAATGAATGCATTTGTTGGATTGTTAATTAATGTGTAAATAACTTGAGAATAATAATTAAAATAATAAGAACGATTCATTACTTGTGTAATTTTAGTATGCGGTATAGTAGTAAAGATAGATATTTCATTATGATAGGTTACATTAAGCACAGATTTATTTTTTAAGTGTCTGCCACGGTGAACTATCAATATGATTGGGTATTATGCTAAATAATGGGTTATATTAGCGATTTTTATAAGGCGAAATAATTAATTTTATGAGAATTAATATTCAAATAAGGTATTATATTTTCAAGAATGTTTATATTTTAGATTATAATAATCTTGTTTTTACTATTGTTGTTTACATATGAATGTACAGGGTAAATAAGTTGAAGATTAAATTTAATTGTATTGATATAGTACATTTGTAAAAATTACTCATCATAAATTCATGTAAGAATGGTTATTCTATAATAAGTAGTTTAAAATAAAGGTTCAAAAAATGTGGATAAGTTAATTTATTGAATAATTTGGAGGTATAAAATGATAAGTAAAATACTTAGTTTTGCTATAATATTTATATTAGTAGGGGGTGTAATAGCTGGTGGAGATGGTCATAATATTGGGCTTATTGAACCGATTTTTAATAAAATTGTAGTAAATAGTGAGTACAATCTTGATACAATGCCGCTAATTGAAACTTCTAGAGTAGTTGGACAACAAACTGTAGTTGATTCTTCAGGGGTATTAGTAGTACATGAAGCTTGTAAGAATAGATTTAATTTGCCCAATGATAACATAAAAAGATTTGAACAAGCGTTAGCTAGTGGTATTTTGTACAATACAGGTCCAATTGATGAAATTGGTACATTATTTTCTCCTAATAGATGGGAAGATTATTTTATTTGTATAGAAAATTACCAAAATTAATGTTTATTAGTCAATAAGACGAGCTTTTTATTGACTAATCATTTTTAATGCTATATATAGATTAAATTTCTAGTAAAGAATCTTCTTTTTTATTAAGGTTAATCTCTATTTTTTTAATATATTCGTCAGTAATTTTTTGAATATCGTATTCTGCTTTTCTAGCCTTATCTTTTGATATTTCTTTTTCTTTTAATAATTCTTTAAAATTAGAATTGGCATCACGACGAATATTGCGAATAGCAATTTTGGCTTTTTCTGCTTCATCTTTGACGACTTTTACTAGTTCACCTCGACGCTCTTGAGTAAGTGGTGGTAAATGAATACGTATCACTTGACCTATGGTTTGTGGGTTAAGTCCTAAATCTGATGTCATAATAGCTTTTTCAATTACAGATACCATATCCTTTTCCCATGGGGATGCCTTAAGTGTTCGTGAATCCTCTGTACTGATATTAGCTACTTGAGATAGTGGTACCATAGAACCATAATAATTTATATGAATTTGTTCAAGTAATGACGGGTGTGCACGACTAGCTCTAATTTTACTAAAAGCATTTCCAAGTGAGTTGATACTTTTATTCATTTTATTTTGGGCATTTTGTTGTATTTCA
Source organism: Candidatus Vesicomyosocius sp. SY067_SCS001 (assembly GCF_014706615.1). Lineage (NCBI taxonomy): Bacteria > Pseudomonadati > Pseudomonadota > Gammaproteobacteria > Pseudothioglobaceae (SeqCode) > Candidatus Vesicomyidisocius > Candidatus Vesicomyidisocius sp. SY067_SCS001. The sequence continues at coordinate 249,800 of NZ_CP054877.1, forward strand.
TTTAACATAGTTTATTTCCTTACAATAGTGCCTAAAAGTTTTCCTTTTAATAAGTCTGACAATGTGTTGGTGTTTTCTAGTATGCTAAATACACAAATTTCTAAATCATGTTTGCGGCATAGTGCAAATGCAGATACGTCCATAATTTGAAGATTTTTTTCAATTGCTTCATCAAAACTTAATGAATTATAACGTCTTGCATTTGGATTTTTAACAGGGTCATCGGTATAAATACCATCTACTTTAGTGGCTTTAAATACAGCATCTGCACCAATTTCAATAGCGCGTAACGCTGCACCAGTGTCAGTAGTAAAGCATGGATTGCCTGTACCTGCACAAAAAATAATGACTTTGCCTTTTTTTAACGCTTGTTTAGCATGTGTATGATTAATCGAATTACATACACCACCACCTATTGACAAGCCTGACATAACCAATGTATCAACCTTATTTTTTTGACAAGTATCTGCAATAGCAAGTGCATTGATGACAGTTGATAACATTCCAATATGATCACTAGTAATTAGATTTATGCCAGTTTTTGTAAGTGTCTCACCTCTAAAAATATTACCACCACCAATAACAATTGCTATTTCAACATTTTGATTAAGTACTGATTTTATTATATCAACTATTTTATTTAGTGTTATTGGGTCAATTATATTTGTAGTGCTAGCCAGGGCTTCACCACTAAGTTTTAATAAGATACGTTTGTATTTACTCATTACTGTGTGCTGAAAATCATAATATTGAGATAATTTTACCTATCCTTATGGGTATAATAAATATTTGTCTGATATATTTTATATATGAATCATATTAGTATTCGTGGTGCTAGAGTCCACAATTTAAAAAATATTGACATTGATATTCCTAGAAACAAATTGATTGTAATTACTGGACTATCTGGATCAGGTAAATCTTCATTAGCTTTTGATACTATTTATGCAGAAGGACATCGTCGTTATGTAGAGTCTTTATCAGCTTATGCACGTCAATTTTTATCACTCATGGAAAAACCTGATGTTGATTATATTGAAGGGTTATCTCCAGCTATCTCTATTGAGCAAAAATCCACTTCACATAATCCACGTTCAACAGTTGGTACGATTACTGAAATTTATGACTATTTAAGATTATTATTTGCACGTATTGGTATTCCAATTTGTCCAAAACACAAAATTAATCTTGAATCTAAAACTATTCCTCAAATGGTTGATAGTATTGTTAAATTGCTAATGGGTAGAAAAATTATGTTGTTAGCACCTGTTGTTCAGAACCGCAAAGGTAGCCATGTACAATTATTAAAAGAGTTAAATCAGCAAGGGTTTTTAATAGCTAGAATTGATGGTGTAGTTGTGTATATAGATGAAATGGAAGTACTGAATAGTAAGGTTAACCATAGTATTGAAATTGTAGTTGATCGTTTAAAAATACGAGAAGATATGATTTCACGTTTATCTGAATCATTGGAAACTGCACTTAATTTAAGTGCAGGTTTGGTACGCATTGCACCTATGAAAGATGAATCATCCTTGCAAGAAAAGGTATTTTCCGCTAAGTTTTCTTGTATTGAATGTGGTTACTCATTAAGTGAATTAGAACCTAGACTTTTCTCATTTAATAATCCAGTTGGTGCTTGTCAAACTTGTGATGGACTGGGTGTGAAAGATACGTTTGATGAACAAAAAGTTATAGCTAGTCCTAGTATGAGTTTAGCAGATGGAGCAGTTTATGGTTGGGGACGCTCAAATGCTTATTTTTATCAAATATTAATTTTGGTAGGTAAGTATTACGGCTTTAGTATTGAAACACCTTATGAACAATTAAGTGATAAACACAAAAAAATTGTCCTTTATGGGAGTGGCACAGATGACATTGACTTTTCAAGAATCAAAGGACGTAAGGGTTGGTCTAATAAAGCCAAGCCATTTGAGGGTATTATTCCAAGAATGATGCGTCGTTATGAAACAAGTGAGATTCATAGTGTTAGAGAAGAACTTTCTAGTTATATTGTTAGTAAGGATTGCACTGAATGTCATGGCGATAGATTAAATGAATCAGCTAGGAGTGTGTTTATTGATGAAAAAAATTTATCAAATATTGCTAAGCTTTCTATTGTTGATATTTATAGTTTTTTAAAAGAGTTAAAGCTGGAAGGGGTTCGTGGTCAAATTGCAGAAAAAATTTTAAAAGAAATTATTCAACGTTTAGAATTTTTAATTAATGTGGGGTTGGAGTATTTAAGTCTTGATCGTAGAGCAAATAGTTTATCAGGTGGTGAAGCACAACGTATTCGCTTAGCTAGTCAGATTGGCACAGGATTGATGGGTGTCTTGTATGTGCTTGATGAGCCATCAATAGGCTTACATCAAAGAGATAATCAAAAGCTATTAAACACACTTGCCTATTTGCGTGATATTGGCAATACAGTGATTATGATAGAACATGATGAAGAAGCAATTAAACAGGCCGATTATGTAATTGATATTGGTCCTGGTGCTGGCGTACATGGAGGTGAAATAGTTGCCATTGGCATACCTGAAGATGTTGAAAACAATCCTAACTCTTTAACAGGTGATTATCTAAGTGGTCGTCAAAGTATTAAAATTCCTACTAAACGAAAAAGCGCCAATCAATGGATTCGTATTAAAGGAGCTAATGGTAATAGCCTTAATAATGTTGATTTGTCTATTCCTATAGGTGTATTAACTTGTGTGACAGGCGTATCTGGCTCTGGAAAATCAACCTTAATTAATGATACCTTGTATGCTTTGGCAGCAAGGGAGCTTCATTGTGCACAAATAACACCTGCTGAATATGAATCAGTTGAAGGATTAAATTATCTTGATAAAATTGTTAATATTGATCAAAGTCCAATTGGACGTACGCCACGCTCTAATCCAGCTACTTATACAGGTGTATTTTCGTTAGTGCGTGATTTATTTTCACAAACTTTAGAGGCAAGGTTACGTGGTTATAAAGCAGGTCGTTTTAGTTTTAATGTTAAAGGAGGTAGGTGTGAAGCATGCAAGGGTGATGGATTGATTAAGGTAGAAATGCATTTTCTGCCAGATATTTATGTATCATGTGATGTATGTCAAGGTCAGCGTTATAATCAACAAACTTTAGAAGTGTTTTATAAAGGAAAGAGTATTTCACAGGTACTTGGTATGACTGTAGAACAGGCAGTTAAGTTTTTCCAATCTATGCCTAAAATTAAACAAAAACTACAAACTCTAATGGAGGTTGGACTCTCTTATATTACTCTTGGGCAAAATGCAACTACTTTATCTGGTGGTGAAGCACAACGTATTAAATTAGCAAAAGAATTGTCAAGAATGGATACTGGACAAACACTTTATATTTTTGATGAGCCGACAACGGGTTTGCATTTTCATGATATTAAACTTTTGTTATCAGTTATTAATAGATTATGCGAGCGTAATAATACCATTGTTATTATTGAACATAACCTTGATGTTATTAAAACTGCAGATTGGATTATTGATTTAGGGCCTGAAGGGGGCAATAATGGTGGGCAGATTATTGCATTTGGTACACCAGAAGAAGTGGCACAAGTTAAGGAATCCTATACAGGAGAATATTTGAAAACTTACGTGTAATTTATCTTTGACTTCAGATTTTTAATCTGGAACTAGGTTAGTATGTATGTGGTTTATACTTGTTAGTACAGATTGTGTGTAAAAAAAAGATTTTATTGGGATTACTCTGTTAACTTTGATAGTTTAATAAAAATAAATTAGTTTGTATTATACTTCAAATGATTTTTCTAATTTTTGTCTAAGTCATGGTATGGTGAGAATAGATGCAACATCATGGTCATCAACTTGATGATTTGACTAAAAAGTAGACCCTTCTGTTTTTATAAAGGCTAAAAGTATATAAGTCATAGCTTTATTGACGTGATAATATATATTTTAGAGTTAAATAGTGTCATATCTTATAGAGTACTCTATAAGATATGAATGATTCTAAAATAGATAAGAAAGTTAGAATATTACATAAACTAATTTGATAAAATTGTTCCATCTAATGTAGCTTGATTTCCTTTAAGTTTTAGCCTGCCTTGTGTAAACCAATGAATGACTTTTGGGAATAATTTATGTTCCTCAAGTAGAACGCGTTTTGCTAAAGTTTCCTTTGTATCTGTATCAATAATATTAATACTAGTTTGGGCAATAATAGGACCTCCATCAAGCTGTCCAGTCACAAAGTGAATGCTCACCCCATGCTGTTTCTCCTTAGCATCTATCGCTCTTTGGTGGGTATTTAGTCCTTTGAATTTTGGTAATAATGAGGGATGAGTATTAAGTATTTTTCCTGAATATTGATGTGTAAATTCATCACTTAGTATATGCATAAAGCCAGCAAGAATAATAATTTCAGGATTGTATTGATTAATAATATTGCTTAACGCTTGGTCAAATTTTTCTCTAGATGAAAAATTTTTATGACTTATGGCATGAGTAGGAATATTTTCATGTTCAGAGAGTTTAAGACCATAAGCATTGGTGTGATTGCTAATAACTGCTCTAATTTTTAAATTAATAGCAATAGAATGATTAATAATTGATTGTAAATTCGAACCATTGCCAGAAATTAAAACAACACCGTTCATGTTTAATATGCGAGTTAAATAATAACTTGATTACCTTGATTATTCTTAATTTCACCTACTAACCAAGCTTGTTCACCCATTTCGTTTAAATATTCAATGGCATCAGCGCTTTGTTCTTCTGGTACAATAATAATCATACCTATGCCACAGTTAAATACTCGATACATTTCCATCATGTCAATATTACCACTATCTTGTAAAAATTGAAAAATACTAGGTAGTTGCCAAGAATTAACGTCAAGTTTTGCACTCAAGTTTTTAGGAAATACTCTAGGGATATTTTCCAATAAACCACCACCTGTAATATGTGAAATAGCATGTACTGAGAATTTTTTAATCAATGATAGGATTGATTTCACATAGATTTTAGTAGGTTTAATTAGTGCATTTAATTGTTCATCAGTTGGGTTTGATTGGGCTAGTACTTTATGTATTAGTGAGTAACCATTAGAATGTGGTCCTGAAGATGCTAGAGCAATGATGTGGTTACCTATAGTGACTTTTGTACCATTAATTATCTTATTTTTATCAGCAATACCTACACAAAAACCAACAAGGTCGTATTCTTCACCTTGATACATGCCTGGCATTTCAGCTGTTTCACCTCCAATTAGAGCACAACCTGATTGTTTACAACCTTCACCAATACCGTAAATAACTGATGTAGCTAGTTTAGTATTTAATTTACTTGTTGCATAATAATCTAGGAAAAATAATGGTTCGGCCCCTTGAACAATTAAGTCATTTACGCACATAGCAACTAAATCGATACCAATTGTATCGTGTTTATTTAATATTTGTGCTATTTTAAGTTTGGTACCAACGCCATCTGTGCTTGAAATTAGGACTGGATGTTTGTATTTATTAAAAGATAATTCAAACATTGCGCCAAAGCCACCAAGACCAGCTAACACCTCAGGTCTAGTGGTTGATTTAGCAATTGGTTTGATTTGTTCAATAAGCGCATTACCTTTGGTAATGTTAACGCCTGAGTCAAGGTATGAGAGTGATAACATGATAGTTCTTCCGTATAATTAGTTTTCTTAATTTTTTTATAGTAAATAAAAAATGAGTTTTTCTTCATTACCTAATTTGCTTTCGATTTTACGCATTATTTTAACAGTGCCAGTTGTTATGACTTTGTTAGATCGTCAATATTTTTTAGCAATGGTACTGTTTTTTATTGCAGGTATTACTGATGCGCTAGATGGATGGATTGCTAAACGTTATTCCTTTCAAACTAGATTAGGCTCTATTTTAGATCCGATAGCAGATAAGTTATTACTGGTTAGTAGTTTTATGGCTTTATATGTGATTAAATTAATACCATTATGGTTATTGATATTGGTTTTTTTACGTGATTTTATGATTATCTCAGGTACAGTTGGGTGTTTTATTGGCTCAGGCGCCTCTAAAAATGATTTATTATCACCTTCAAAACTTTCAAAAATTAATACTGTATTACAAATTATTTTGGTTTTATTTTTGGTAATAGTACAGATTTATCCAGTCCCGGTACAATATAGTACTATTGTCTTTATTATTATAGCCACTTCAACTATGCTTAGCGGTGCAGATTATGCATGGATTTGGATTGAACAAATTATTTTGCAAGAGAAGAAAAATCCTCAATGAATCAACTTGGATTACCATTTTTATTGAATATCAAAGATATTATTATCTAATTTATCGGTAATAAAAATCAGCAAGTTTTAGACTTTGTTAACAGGCTGTTTACTCAAAAAAGATCAGCTGTTGTTTTTATTTCAGGCATTAAATCTAGTGGTAAAACACACGTGTTACAAGGTTCTACTTTTAGCGCTATAGATAAGAAATTATATGTTGTTTATATTGACATAAAGCAAGAGTTACCAAAAGGAATAATAAGTGACTTAGATTCTGTTGATTGGATTTGTATTGATAATGTTGATTGTTCAAGTATTACTCAACAACAATCGTTATTTGATTTATATAATAGAAATAAGCTAACTAGTGCTAAGTTAATTATTGCCGTAAGCAGTTCACCTAATGAATTGAACTTGTTAAAGGATGTGAAAACACGTTTGTCTTTAGTAGTTACTTTTATATTGTAAGTGCTTAATGATGAACAAAAAATTCTTATTATTGAGCGTAAAATTAGGGATAGGAATATCAATATAAATAGCAAATAATATCATTATTTGTTTAAAGTTTTTTTATGTGATTTGAATGATATTCTAAATGTAATTAGTGTTTTAGAAGAAGCTTCATTGCAACAAAAGAGTAATATTTCTATTCCTTTTATCAAACAAACATTAGGTATTTAAGATTTTTCTCTAAATCTAAATTGTGCAATTTTAGGCATGAGTTTTGAAAAATTAATTTTTTTAAAATCTATATATTTTTTTTGATATCTTTTACTAGATTAGAAATATCTTTGATTTGATTGCTATTGTCAATATTAAGTATTTCTTGCAAAGCCAGCAAACCACCCATTTTAATTTTTAATTGTTGTCCGGTTAATAAATTATTTTGATGGTGTATATTTAAGACAAAATTGCTATTATCACGCAAATTAGTATATAATAATTGACATTGGTTGGAAGATGAGTTATCCAAACAAGCACCAAACTCTTTTTCTGCTATACAATCTTTTGCACTAAACTTACAACCACATTTACCGCTAAGTATTAGTTTGTCGAAAGGACAAGTATAATGTTTGTTTGACATAATAATAAACGTTTTGTGTTTATATGGATATATTAAAACATTATAATATAAGCTTTTATTTTATTTTGTGCTAATTCATTAGTAGCGCTAAACATTACATGAATTATCTACCTATTTTTATTGATATTAAACAAAAGCCTTGTTTAGTTGTTGGTGGGGGGTCTATTGCTTATCGTAAAATTAATCTTTTGTTAAAAGCTTATGGTCAGGTAACTTGTATTGCAAAAAGTAGTTGTAAAAATGTAGCTAAATTAGTTAATGACGAAAAAATCATTTACATTGAAAGAAGTTTTGAGCCGTCTGACGTTAATGGACAAGTTTTGATTATCTCAGCTACAAATAACACTACTCTTAATAAGAAAGTATCTGAGCTGGCTAGTCAAAATAATATTCCTGTAAATGTAATTGATTCCCCGGATTTATGCAGGTTTATTATGCCTTCAATTGTGGATAGATCTCCTATTTTGATTGCCATTTCATCAGCAGGAAAAGCGCCAGTATTAGCACGTATAATTCGCGCAAAGTTAGAAAGTACACTGCCACATGCATATGGTAAATTAGCAGAATTAGCGGGTAATTTTAGAGACCAAGTGAAGGAAAAGTTTAGCAAAATTGAAGATAAAAGATACTTTTGGGAAAAAGTCTTTTCTGGTATTATTGCTGAGAAGGTGTTTTCAGGAAAAATTCAGGAAGCCAAAGCAGATTTGCAAGCACAACTTAATAATACTGTTGAATCTCAAGTAGGTGCAGTTTATTTAGTAGGCGGTGGTCCTGGTGATCCTGATTTATTAACTTTTAGGGCTTTACGCCTTATGCAACAGGCAGATGTAGTTTTATATGACCGATTAGTTTCAGATAGAGTAATGGAGCTAGTTAGACGTGATGCACAGCTGATTTATGTTGGTAAAGAATGCGATAATCATGCCGTTCCACAAGGCGATATTAATCAATTGTTAGTAGATTTAGCTAAAGAAGGTAGGAGAGTCTGTCGTCTTAAAGGAGGAGATCCTTTTATCTTTGGTCGGGGCGGTGAAGAGATTGAAACGTTGGCTGAAAATGGTATACCATTTCAAGTAGTACCTGGTATTACAGCAGCTTCTGGTTGTTCCACTTATTCAGGTATTCCATTAACACATAGAGATTATTCACAATCTTGCCGTTTTGTGACAGGACATTTAAAAGATGGTAGTATGAATTTGCCTTGGCATGAGTTAGCGATTGAACAACAAACCATTGTATTTTATATGGCGCTTAATAGCGTAGAGTATTTATCAGAGCAGTTGATCATACATAATATGCGTCCAGATATGCCAGTAGCATTGATTGAAAAAGGGACTACACCTGAGCAAAAGGTTTACACAACAACTTTGAAAGAATTGCCAAATTTAGTAGAAAATAAAACCATACATGCTCCTACCTTAATTATTATTGGAGAGGTAGTGAAATTAAGAGAAAAATTAAACTGGTTTGACGCTAAACCTATATCATCTAAAAAATAACAAAAATTGTAAATAAAAAATAACAAAAATTGTAAACCTTTTCGTCTAGACGAAAAGGTTATTTAGCACCAAGTTTTTTTGCAATGATTGCCGCTGGACAAAACCCTGTGAATGCTGATTGTAACAGATTAAAACCAACAAATACAGTTAACCATAACCAGTTGGAATTATAAGCAAATGGGCTAATTTCTTGCGCACCTAGTAGTAATGAGATAATAATAACGACACCAGCTATTGCTGATACAATATTATTGATTGTCATACATCTTTCTCCATAATGGTTTATATTCTATTATTATAACATTAATTATAGGTATAATTTCGAACCTTTAAACACTCTTAGTGTTAGATTTAAATGCGGGAGTGGTGGAATTGGTAGACACGCTGGATTTAGGTTCCAGTGTTGAAAGACATGAGAGTTCGAGTCTCTCCTTCCGTACCAATATTGGGTTATTAATTTGAGCATGACAATTATTATTCAACATAGTTTAGATGAAAATATTGCTAAGAAAATTTCAAGCAAATTTCAAGTTTTTAATACTCATATCCGTCATAAAATAGTATCAGCTAATCTTGATGATTTAAGACAACAATATCAAATTGATTTTAACTATTTGCCTAAGCTTGACCTTTCTAGTATTAAATTGTTTGTTAGCGACATGGATTCCACCCTGATTAATATTGAATGTATTGATGAAATTGCTGATTTTGCTAATATTAAGCAAGAGGTAAGCGTTATTACTGAACTTACTATGCAAGGTAAATTGGATTTTAGTAGTTCTTTATTTAAGCGTGTTTCCTTGTTAAAAGGAGTTAGTGTTGATGTGTTAGACAAGGTGTATACTCAGCGTTTATCAGTCAGTTTTGGGGGTAGATCGCTTATCTCGTTTTTTAAAACTAAATTTATTAAAACCGCTATTGTATCAGGTGGTTTTACTTATTTTACTAATCGTTTGGTTAAAGATTTAGCTTTAGATTATGCATGTGCTAATGTGTTATCAATTAAAAATAATCAATTAACTGGTGTTACAGAGGGTTTGATAATTAATGCACAAGCTAAGTCAAATTTTGTTAAAGCATTGTGCGATAAACAAGGTTGGTCATATAGTCAGGTTATTGTGGTGGGTGATGGTGTTAACGATTTAGACATGATGAATATTGCTGGTTTAAGTGTTGCTTATCATGCCAAGCCTAGTATCATAAAACATGTTGATATTATCATTAACTTTGGCGGTTTAGATAAAATAATAGATTTATTCAATCAATAATCTCTTATGTTAATTGAAATTGGACATTTTGCATTGGTACTTGCATTGGTGTTTGCAATGCTACAAGTGGTTTTACCAACTATAGGTATGATTAAGTGCGATGTTATACTTTCTGGCTTATCTAGACCTTTGTTATGGATGCAATTCTTTTGGATCCTGATTGCTTTTGTTATTCTCGTTAACGCTTTTGTTGTAGATGATTTCTCTGTTAGATACGTGGCAAGTAATTCAAATACTCAATTGCCTAATATTTTTAAAATGTCAGCTATTTGGGGTGCGCATGAGGGATCTTTGTTATTATGGGCTTTAATTTTAGCTGCTTGGAGTGTAGCAGTATCTGTATTTTCTAGACGTTTACCTGTTGAAGTATTAAACCATATTTTAATTATTCTTGGTTTAATTAGTATTGGGTTTTTGTTGTTTTTGTTATTAACTTCTAATCCTTTTGAGCGTTTAGATATTGTACCATTACAAGGGCGAGAACTTAACCCTTTGCTACAAGATTTTGGTTTAATTATTCATCCACCTATGTTGTATATGGGTTATGTGGGAATGGCTATACCCTTTGCTTTTGTTGTATCATCACTGATTCGTGGACAGTTAGATTCTACTTGGCTTAGGTGGTCACGTCCTTGGACGTTAATAGCATGGGCATTCTTAACGCTTGGCATCACGCTTGGCTCTTGGTGGGCGTATTATGAACTTGGTTGGGGTGGTTGGTGGTTCTGGGATCCAGTAGAAAATGCTTCATTTATGCCATGGTTAGTGGCAACAGCATTGGTGCATTCTTTAAGTGTGAGTGAAAAGCGTAGTGCATTCAAACACTGGACTGTTCTATTGGCTATTTCTAGTTTTTCGTTAAGTTTATTAGGTACTTTTTTAGTCAGATCTGGTATCCTTACTTCAGTGCATTCATTTGCTACTGACCCTGATAGGGGTTTGTTTGTTTTGATATTTTTAGTGATTGTGATTGGTGGTTCGTTGGCATTATATGCTTGGCGTGCTACTTTACTAATGCAAAGTAGTAATACTTTTTCTCTTTTATCAAGAGAAAGCGGTTTACTAGTTAACAATATATTATTAGTAGCGTCAATGCTAAGTGTTTTTTTAGGCACATTCTATCCACTACTATTAGACGCATTAGGTTTAGGTAAAATTTCAGTAGGCGCACCTTATTTTGACTCAGTGTTTGTGCCTATTATGATTTTGGCAGTATTGCTTATGGCTATTATCCCCTTTTTACGTTGGAAGGCAGATATTACACAAAGGGTGATTGGCTTACTAAAGTGGGTTTGGATAGGTGTAGGTTTTTTGTTTGTGATTAGTGTATTTTTAATCGATAATATTTTAGTTCTACTAGCCGTTTTCTTGTTTATTTGGATAGTCTCACATTCATTAGTACTTTTGTTTCAAAGATTAGGCCAAAAAGGTAGTATAAATCTTGCTTTTATTGGCATGATCTTTGCTCATATTGGTATTGCCGTATTCTTACTTGGTGCTACGGTTACAACCCAATATGGCGTTGAAAAAGATATACAAATGGAAATTGACAAACCAATAACTATGAAAGGTTATGATTTCATTTTTAAGGGTGTGACACGTTTATTTGGCCAAAATTATCAAGGAAATAAAGGTCATGTAGAAGTTTATTTTGAGGATGAAAAAATAGCAGATTTAAGACCTGAAAAACGCCAATATACTACAGGTATGCCAATGACTGAAGCGAGTATTGATTCATCATTATATCGTGATATTTATGTTGCATTGGGTGAATCCTTAGAAGATGACTCATGGAGTTTAAGAATTTATTATAAGCCTTTTGTACGCTGGATTTGGTTGGGAGGATTATTGATTTCATTAGGTGCATTACTAAGTGCATTTGATAGAAGATATCGATTGAGAATAAAAGAATGAGTTTATATTTATGGTTTGCTTTAATGTTGATTGCTTCTTTTATTTGGATAATATGGTTTTTGTATCGACCGATTAAATCTAATAAATTTAATCTAGAAAGTTCTAATATTTCTTTAGGCAAACAAAAATTATTAGAACTTGAGCAAGATTTACATCAAAATTTGATTGATAAAAAGCAATTCAATCAGGCTAAAGAAGAGATTTCAATAACATTAGCTATTGAACTAAAACAAGCGAATAGTATTCAAAATAATATTAGTAATAACATATTAATATTAATATTAATATTAATATTAATATTGTTACCTGTTATGTCCATTGGTTTTTATCAATATCTGACTTCAAAAAATAACATAAACCAATTATTTCAAAATACAGAAAAATCATTAAATTTAGAACAAAGTGTTAACAAAATTGTACAGTATTTGCAAACTAATAGAGATAATGCTGAGGCTTGGAGAATGCTTGGATTGACCTATTTTGAATTAGGAGATTTAGACTTATCAATCAATGCTTATGAGAAATCTTTTCAAATTAATCCTAAAGATCCAAGATTATTAGTTGAATATGCATCTATAATGATTAGTGCTAATGATAATCAATTTTCAGATAAGTCTATTAAGTTAATCAAACAAGCTTTGGAGATTGACCCAAATTCATCAGATTCACTATATTTAGCTGGTATGTTTGCCGCAAGGCAAGAAGATTTAGATTTAGCTAAAGGACTATGGCAACGTGCACTTAATGTTTTACCAAAAGATAGTATTAATAGAGTAGCTTTAGATAATATTTTAGCTGAGTTAAAAGTACTTGAATCAAGTAAGGATATGTCTAAACATTTTATTAGTGTACGTGTTGATGTGTCTGATGAAATACTAAAGTTTAGATCTAGTGAAGATTTTATAATGATTTATGTTAAAGCAGCTAAGGGTAGATCTATACCAATTGCGATTAAAAAAATAAAGTTAAAAGTTTTTACAGGAGAAGTAGTTTTAACTGACCAAGATTCCGTCATACAAGGTAATCAACTATCAACTCATAATCAAGTAATTGTGGTAGTACGTATTAGTACAACTGGTTCTGCTATACGCAGTATAGATGATATACAAGTGCTAAGTAAAGTTATTAATGTGGCTGATGATCCATTTGTTCATTTGAATATGAAATAATCTGATGAGTAAAACCTTAACATTAGCAAAAAAGCTAGTTAGTATAGATTCTATTACTCCGCAAGATAAAGGTTGTCAGTCCATTATGATCAGTCATTTAAATGATCTTAATTTTGAGATTACCGATTTAAAATTTGGAGAGGTTGATAATTTTTGGGCAATTCGTGGTCAACAATCTCCTGTGTTTGTATTTGCAGGGCATACTGATGTTGTGCCTGTAGGTAATGAATCAGAATGGCACATTCCACCTTTTTCTGCTAAAGTTAAAAATGGTATGTTGTATGGTCGTGGAACAGCCGATATGAAAGGCTCTTTGGCAGCCATGCTCAGTGCAACTGATAGATTTGTTAAAGATCATTCTAATCATAAAGGTTCAATTGGTTATTTAATCACTTCTGATGAAGAAGGTCCTGCTATTAATGGCACTGTTAAAGTTGCTCAATATTTAAAAAAAATAAATCAAACAGTTGATTATTGTTTAGTGGGTGAGCCATCATCCACTCATGAGTTAGGAGATTTTATTAAAAATGGCCGTCGTGGTTCTTTAAATGGTTCTTTTAAAATTATTGGGAAACAAGGGCATATTGCCTATCCGCATTTGGCAAATAATCCTATTCATTTAGTCATACCAGCGTTAAATGATTTGTGCAATGAAGTTTGGGATGAAGGTAATGAGTATTTTCCAGCTACTAGTTTTCAAATTTCTAATATCCACTCAGGAACAGGAGTAACCAATGTTATTTCAAGTGAAAGCAATATTGTTTTTAATTTTCGTTATTCCACACAATGTACTCAAGAGCAATTACAAAGTCGAGTTTGTGAAATTCTAGATAAACGTAATTTTGAATATCAAATCACTTGGGAACATTCTGGTTATCCATTTTTAACTCCCAAGGGTAAATTGGTTAATGCTTGTGTTAATGCCATTAAAACGGTAAAAAATATAAATACTAAATTGTCTACTTCTGGCGGTACTTCAGATGGACGTTTTATTGCCCCAATTTTAAAGACTAGAGTTATAGAATTAGGTCCTTTAAATGCAACTATTCATCAAGTTAATGAGTGCGTATCCATCCAAGATTTAGAAGATTTAAGTGATATTTATTATCATATTCTAAAAAATATACTTACCTAGTTCATGCGTTTTGATGTTATTACTTTATTTCCTAATATGTTTAATATCATTAAGAATGAAGGCGTTATCGCTAGAGCTATCAAAAAATCACAACTCTCAGTTCATATTTGGCAACTTAGAGATTTTAGCAATAACAAATATAAAAATATTGACGATAAACCTTATGGTGGTGGTGGAGGTATGGTAATGAAAGTCAAACCTATTCGTGACTGTATTCACAAAATCAAACAATCAAGTCCAAAAACTAAGATCATTTATCTATCACCACAGGGTCAGCCACTTAAGCATAAATTAACTAAAGAATTGTCCATGTTTGATGCAATTACTTTGTTATGTGGACGTTATGAAGGTGTGGATGAACGCATTATTAATCACGATATTGATATGGAAATATCTATTGGTGATTATATTATTAGCGGTGGCGAATTAGCAGCTATGGTTCTTATTGATACGGTTAGTCGGCAAATTCCAAATGTACTTGGTAATATTGACTCATTAAATGATTCCTTTACAAATAACTTGTTAGATTACCCAAATTATACGCGCCCTAAAATTATTGACAACCAAAAAGTTCCTGAAGTATTATTAAGTGGACATCAAGCTAATATTAATACTTGGAGAATAGAGCAATCCATTAAAACAACCAAAAGAAAACGTAAGGACCTTTTAAAAAATTAGTTTTATTTTGTTAGAAACAATAGTATGGTTATAGAATTAAGTTATTAGATACTATAGATTGTTGTTTATTTGGTAAATAATTTTTATAATCAGACGATATAATGCAATTTAATTACGATAAAAAGGAGAGAAATATGAAGTTTGTGACAGCAATTCTAAGACCGCATAAGTTAGACAGCGTTAGAGAGGCGTTATCTGAAGTTGGTGTATCTGGAGTAACAGTGACTGAAGTGAAAGGTTTTGGTCGTCAAAAAGGACATACTGAATTATATCGAGGAACAGAGTATCAAATTGATTTTTTGCCTAAAATTAAATTAGAAATTGCAATTGAGGCGAAAAAACTTGATGAAGTGATTGAAATGATTAGTAGTGTGACTAATTCTGGTAAGGTAGGCGATGGAAAAATTTTTGTTTCTAATTTAGATAAAGTGGTTCGTATTCGTACGGGCGAGACAGATAAAAACGCACTTTAAGAGGTTAGTAGTGAAGAAATTATTAGTAATATTGGCATACTTACCAATGAGTGTGTTTTCACAGGATATTAATGGTGCTGATACAGCCTGGATAATGACATCAACAGCCTTGGTGTTATTGATGACATTGCCAGGTTTGGCGTTATTTTATGGTGGTTTAGTTCGCACTAAAAACATTTTATCAGTGCTTATGCAATGTTTTACTATTGCAGGTATTGTGAGTATTTTGTGGTTTGTGGTAGGTTATTCGATTGCTTTTTCAGGTGATAGTCCTTACTTTGGTGATTTTTCTAATATATTTTTAATGAAAGTTAGCATAAACATGGTTAATAACTCAATTCCAGAATCTTTGTTTGTGATGTTTCAAATGACATTTGCTATTATTACACCTGCTTTGATTATTGGCGGTTATGCAGAAAGAATGAAATTTTCAGCTGTATTGTTGTTTAGTTCTATTTGGCTTTTAGTGGTTTATGCACCTATTACACATTGGGTGTGGGGCGGTGGTTGGTTAGGTAATATGCTTGATTATGCCGGGGGTACAGTTGTTCATATTACTGCGGGTATTGCTGCACTAGTAGCAGCTATTGTTTTAGGACCTAGAAAAGGTTTTTTAAAAAGACCTATACCACCCCATAATATGACTATGACTATTACAGGCGCAGCAATGCTTTGGGTTGGTTGGTTTGGATTTAATGGTGGTTCTGCTTTAGCAGTAGGAGGGGATGCAGCTATGGCTATTTTAGTAACACATATCTCGGCAGCAACAGGGGCGATTACGTGGATGTTTTACGAATGGATTAAGTTTGGTAGACCAACTGTATTAGGTACGGTAACAGGTATGGTTGCAGGTTTGGGAACAATTACACCAGCCTCTGGGTTTGTAGGCCCAGTAGGTGCTTTAGTCATTGGTTTTATTGCTGGTATTGTGTGTTTTAATGCGGTGATTATCATCAAACAAAAATTTAAAATTGACGATTCATTAGATGTATTTCCAGTACATGGTGTTGGTGGCATTATGGGCACTTTAATGGTAGGCTTTTTTGCTTCTAAAGAGTTGGGTATTTTTTCTGGACAAGGTGGTTGGGATCATGAAGCAGTTTTAATTTATGAGCAATTACAAATCCAATTTATAGGCGTGGTAGCAACGGTTATTTATACGGCTATTGCTACTTATATTATTCTTAAAATGGTGAATGTTATAACAGGCTTGAGAGTAAGTGAGGAGGAAGAACAACAAGGCTTAGATATTATTTCTCATGAAGAAAAAGGGTACGACTTATAAGTTAAGTTTGGTTTAATTAAACCTGCTAATTATTAAATCATTAGCAGGTTTTTATGTTGATAAAAACGGATTCGTATATAATTCACATTAATTAGTTTTATTAAATAGTTAAAGTGCATATAAATCATCCACTAACCGGCTCAATGGTTGCCTTAATTACCCCGATGTTTAATGATGGATCGATAGATTTTAGCGCGCTAAAATCATTGGTAGCATTTCATATTAATGCTGGTACTAAGGCGATTATTTCAATGGGAACTACAGGAGAAAGCGCAACACTTAATCAGGATGAGCATATTGAGGTGATACGAGCAACAGTTGAATTTGCAAACTCATGTATTCCAATAATTGCTGGTACTGGTGCAAATTCTACTTCTGAAGCTATTAAGCTTACTAGAGTGGCTAAAGAAATTGGTGCTGATGCTTGTCTTTTAGTTACGCCGTATTACAATAAGCCGACTCAAGAGGGATTGTATCAACATTATAAGTTGATTGCTGAAACGGTAGATATTTATCAAATTTTATATAATGTACCTAGTAGAACAGCAGTTGATCTTTCTGTAGAAACGGTAATTCGCTTATCCAATATTGATAATATCATTGGTATTAAAGATGCTACGGGTAATTTGAGCATCGCACAATCATTAATTGAGCAATGCTCGGATGACTTTTTGCTTTATAGTGGTGATGATGCAACAGCAGTTGAATTTATTTTGATGGGTGGGCATGGTGGTATTTCTGTAACTGCTAATGTTGCACCAAAGCAGGTGGCTTCTGCTTATCAATTTGCACTTGAGAATAAAAGAGAATTAGCAGAATTAACTAATGAGTCACTAATTGATTTACATCAACATTTATTTATTGAATCTAACCCAATACCTGTTAAGTGGGCAATGCATAAAATGGGAAAGTGTAATAATGGTATTCGTTTACCTTTAATGATGTTATCAAAACAAGCCAAAATAATATTAGAAAAAGATTTATCTAATTTAGGGATTTTATAATAATGGTAAATAGAGAATTAATAGTATTATTTTTGGTATTTTCTTTAGGTGGTTGTTTTTCTGTCGGTAATAAAGAAGGGCAAAAACAGAATGTAATAGGTGAGAGAGATGTTGAATATTATTCAAAGAAAATATTAACTTCTTTAGAGGTTCCGCCAGATTTAACCAAACCTAGTACTAAAAATTCTCTAAAGTTAAGCCAGTATGTTTCTAATTTTCAAGAAGATTTGGTTAATTTTCCTAAAAAAGATAGTTCAATTAAAAAGGTTTCAAATATTTTAAAAATACCTACTAATATTAAGGTGATTAAGTCTAATAGTCTTCGTTGGTTGGTGGTTGATAAAGAACCAGATGTAGTGTGGGAATTAGCTAAAAGTTTTTTTCAATTTCATGGTTTTGTTATTAAGAAGGCTAGTAAAAAGACTGGAATTATGGAGACTAATTTTTTAGAAAGCCATCCAGAAATTTCTAATAAATCTTTGGGATTTATTCGTTCTATGTTTAGAAAAGTAACAAAAATTAAATATACATTGCCAGTTGCTGATAAATATCGACTTCGTATTGAGCCGATTGATGATAATAAATCTGAAGTTTATCTATCATTAAGTTCAATGAAAGAAGTGCTGACTAATAAAGGAGGTGATGATGAAAATACCATTTGGCAGGCTCAATCTAAAGATCCAATATTAGAAACAGAAATGCTTTATAGATTAATGATTTTTTTAGGTAGTGACCATGTTCTTGCTAAAAAAAAAATTATTGCTGCTAGAGAGCAACAAAGATTAACTGTTGCAGTTGCTAAAGGCGTTGGTGGTTATGCTAAGTTGGTTTTTCCATTAACCCAATATGAAACTTGGAGTAGTGTAAGTTGGGCTTTAGATCAAATTGGGGCTGATATTGAAGATAAAGATATTAAAGAGGGTAGTTTCTATATTAATTTTGCTAAAGAAGAAGATAAAAGTATATTGTCACGATTATTTAGTAAAAGTGTAATTATAGAATCTTTTCAAATTATTGTTAGACAAGTTGATAGTAATATAACAGAAGTTTATTTTAATGATTTATCTGAAGAAAACAAACAAACAATAATTGACTTTAGTTATCAATTTTTAGGCGATATTGCCAAACAGTTTTAGTTAAACGATGATGCTGTCACAAAATATTATTGATAAGCTTATTCGACAAGATATATTGGTAGATGAGTTGTTAGATGAAGAATTAGCTCTATTTTGTCAAATAGCTAATCTAGCTTATCGATCTGGAAAGCCTATTATTAGCAACGAAGATTATGATTTTATTTATCTTGCTACTCTTAAAAATAAAGAACCTAATAATCCGTTACTTAAATCTATAGAACCAGAAGGACGGGCTTTTGCTGAGGAAAAAGTTTTATTACCAGAGTTAATGCTTTCTATTGATAAAGCATATTCATGGAATGAAATGAGTAAATGGATAGAACGATTAGAAAAATCAGCTATGCTGATTGGATTGAATTTGAATACTATTCAAATTAAAGCCACTCCTAAATTGGACGGTTTTGCTGGATTTGATGATGGCAATCGACTTTACACACGTGGCGATGGTAAAAAAGGTAGTGATATTTCCAGAGTATTCAAGCGAGGCTTGTGTGTTTTTAATGATTCTGGGCGTGGACTTGGTGCGGGTGAAATTGTGGTTAAGAAAAGTTATTTTGAAAAATATTTAGCGCATAGTTTTGAATATCCACGTAACTTTCAATCTAGTCTTATTAAAGAAAAAGCTTTAGATGAACAAGCTCAAAAGGCTATTATCGACAAAGGGGCTTTATTTGTTCCGTTTATTAAGTTGCCTATTTGGTCAGGTTCTGTAACTGAATTGCTTGCTAAATTTGAAGAAATTGTTACCCAAGTATTGATAATGGTAGATTTTGATGTAGATGGTGTAGTTTTTGAAGTGATTAATATTGATTTAAAAATACAAATGGGCGCTAATCGAAAATTTCATCGCTGGCAAATTGCTTTTAAGGAAAATAAAGATATTGTACAAGTTAAGGTTCTTAGTGTGATACCTCAAGTGGGACGTAGTGGAAAAATCACTCCAGTTGCAGAGGTAGAACCTACTTTATTAAGTGGTGCAACCATTGTACGTGTAACAGGTCATCATTATGGGTTGGTTAAAGAACAAGGTTTGGGTATAGGTAGTGTAGTTGAGTTAACACGTTCTGGGTTGGTTATTCCTAAAATTATATCCGTGTTAAAGCCAATGCCTGTTGATATTCCTGATAATTGTCTAAGTTGTGGTAGCCCACTTGTTTGGGAGTCAGATTTTTTAGTATGTGTTAATCATAAAAATTGTCCCGCTCAAATTATTGGAAGAATTACCTATTTTTTTAAAGTATTAGCTAATAATGATGGTTTTGGCATTGCTACTATTGAAAAACTATATGCACATAATATTAGGTTAGTTTCACAAATTTATACTCTAAATGTAGAACGTTTAATGGCAATAGGATTTGGTGAAAAAATCAGTATAAATCTTATTAGTCAGCTAAGTCGTTCTATTAGCGAGAAAATTGAAGACTGGCGTTTTTTAGCAGCATTTGGCATGCATAGAATGGGCTTGGGTAATTGTGAAAATCTTTTAAAGTCCTATCGGTTGAATGATATTTTTGATTTAACTTTAGAGCAAATAACCAATATAGATGGTTTTGCTGAATTAACAGCAAAAGTTATTATACAAGAATTAGCTTCTATTGTTGATGAATATAATCAAATATATCAGTATCACTTTAATTTAGATACAACTAAATTTACTAAAGATTTACAAACATTAATACATGAATTATTTGATAAAAGAATTGTATTCACTGGTAAGATGAGCATATCAAGATATGAAATGAAAAAGTATGCTAAATCAGTTGGTATTAAAGTTTCAACTACTATTAATACCAAAATAGATTATTTGGTTATTGGAAAGAGAGTTGGGCAAAAGAAAATACAAGATGCTGAAAATTTAGGTATAGTAGTTATAACTGAAGCTGATTATTTATCTAAAATAACCATGCAACAATAAGTATGAGCAGTTTTTATGATATGATTTTGTTATTTTTAATAAAGAATTTTTCTTTTTATGGTTGTAATTGTTGTAGTTAATGTCTAAAGACGGTGTTTAATAAAGGAAACAGGCATCTATTTAGATTTCTTGTAAAATGAATTTTAGATAGACGTCTTTTTGTCAGTTTAATTATGTAGTTGAAAGACATTTATGTTAATCATTCAGTTTGTATTGTTTATAAGCATAATGACTAGATTTTTTCGTTTTTAAAAAAAGGAGAAATTAAATGAAAATGGTAACAGCAATTATTAAACCATTTAAGCTTGAAAATGTTAGAGAAGCACTTTCTGAAATTGGTATTTCAGGCATCACAGCTACAGAAGTAAAAGGATTTGGTCGCCAGAAAGGACATACTGAACTTTACCGTGGTGCAGAATATACTGTAGATTTTTTACCCAAAGTTAAACTAGAAATTGCTATTGTAGCAGATCAAGTGGATAGTGTAGTTAAGGTTATTAGTACCGCTGCTAAATCAGGAGATGAAGGCAAGATTGGTGATGGAAAAATATTTGTTTCATCATTAGAGCAAGTACTTCGTATTCGTACGGGTGAAACTGGTTCAATAGCATTATAAGAAGGAAGGATTGAAATTACATTAATAATGTAATTTAGTTGTATAGATAGCTGATGATTTTTTGATATTATAAATATGATTAATTTGTAGTAAAAATATTTTTCTATTTACAATTGATTTGTATGATTATATCTAATACCTTACTAGAAGGTATTAGAATTTTTACTTTCAGGTTTTATGGTTTTTAGTAATATTACTAACCAATAATAACGTGTATTTGAGTGTTTAGAATGAAATTAATGTTTAAATGAGTGATGGATACTCGAAAGTTTTTAAAGAGTAAAATTTGTTATATGGTTAATGTTTCAGAATTTGTTTTATAGTTACATTCTATTTTTTTACAAAATAAAAGTAACAAATAACGCAAATAAAATAATCGATTTTAGTTTTTATTTTATTAAATTAAAACGAGGAAAGATATGAAAATATAATAATAATAATATTATTATTATTAATTTCAATATTTAATTCAGTGTCTTTATCTGAAGCTAAAATTCAATCAGTAGTCAGTGCTAATATTACTATTGCTAATGATTATGTTTGGCGTGGTAAAATTCAAACCAATGATAATAAATTTGTTCAGATTGGTTTTAATTATGATGTTGTCAACAGTGAGGTATTAGGTATTTTGAGTTCTAATGTTATAAACGGTGCTGAGGTTAATTACTATATTTCTTATTTAGGTGAGGTAGTAGATATTGATTATAGTTATTCAGAAGATACTATTTTAACTGTTTGAACTTCGATGAAATTTATATTGGATTGTTCTATAGTGATTTAGGCTTCACTTATTATGTATGTAATGGTAAAAATACTTAAAGTAGGTAATTACGTTGAAGCTAGTTATAATAATAACAGTATTAATAATATAGATTATTCATTGACTGTTGGCAAGTATCTTGAAGTAGTGACAGACGATAGTAATGATTATAGGGTATATGGAATTAGTCTTGGAAGATCTTATAAAGAATTAGAATTTACAATTAAGAGTTGCTAAGAATATTTTTCTCATAATATCTTTAATGAGAAAAGTACAGCATTTAGTATCAGTAAGTTACTTTAAATTCCACTTTTACTCTAAAAATACCAATTTTAGTTATGATTGGTTGTTTTTAACGGTAGAATACAATCTTTTTGATTAAGGATAATTGTTATGCAAGTTCAAGATATTATGTCAACAAATGTAAAAACAGTTACTCCTGATCAGCTAGTCAAAGATATTGCTATTATCATGGTAATGGATCACATTAGTGGCGCACCAGTGGTAGATGTTAATAATACTTTAGTTGGTATTATTTCTGAAAAAGATATTTTACAACATATGTTTCCAAAATTAGATGAGGTGATGAGTGATACGCACTTTGATTTCGAAAATATGGAGCATAATTACAAAGACACAATGAATGTTAGGGTAGGTGAATTAATGACTAAAGAGGTTGCTAGTATTGATTTAAATATGCCTTGTCTTAAGGCTGCATCAACTATGTGGCTTAAAAATTTTAGAAGAATCCCTATAACTCATAATAATAAATTAGTTGGTATTGTTAGTATTGGTGATGTGCATAGGGCTATTTTTAAATCACGTATTAAGTGAATATTGCTTTAAAAATTATCTTAGTTGATAAAAATACAGGGCGTTCAGCTATGTTGCGTAGAGCCTTACAAGATAAAGGTCACGAAGTGATTTGTCGTATGAGTGATAGTTCGAATTTACAAGATAGCAATGAAATGACGCATGCAGATGTGTTAATTGTTAATGCAGATATTCCTGATGAACAAGTATTTGCAAATTTGATAGATATTAATAAAACAAAACCTAAGCCTATCGTGATGTTTACCAAGGAATCAAACTCTGAGATGGCTAATTCTGCTATCAAATCTGGTGTAAATGCTTATATTGTTGATGGACTTGAAGAGAATAGGGTGCAGCCTATTATTGATGTAGCAATTGCTAGATTTAGAGAGTTCCAAGCACTTAAAGATGAGTTAGATGCTACTCGTAATCAACTTTCAGAGAGAAAGAAAGTTGAGAAAGCTAAAGGCTTGTTAATGCAACATAATAAGGATATTAATGAAGGTGAAGCTTATCAATCGTTACGTAAAATGGCTATGAATAAAAATAAGCGTATTGTTGATGTGGCTGAAAGCGTGATTAATGCTTTTGAATTGTTAGAGTAAAGTTATATTAACTTTTATTTAGTTTTTATTTCAATCGTTATTATCTGATACTTTTTCTTATTTTGAATTGATTTTGTTAGAATTTTTAGGATAGTTAATAGATACTTCTTGTTTGTTTTTGTTTAAATAAAGGGGAAAAAATAAGACCTGCTTCAAATAATAACCAAATTGGAATGGCGATTAAAGTTTGAGAGATGATATCAGGAGGTGTTAACAACATGCCTAGAATAAAAGCACCAATAATGATATAAGGACGGTTGTTTTTTAATTTTTCAACTGTTGTTATTTCAAATATGATAAGAAGAATTGTAGCAATTGGTACTTCAAAGGCTACACCAAAAGCAAAAGAAACTTTGAGAACAAAGTCTAGATAGTATTGAATATCTGGGGTAAAGTCGACAATATTGGGTCCTATGCTAGATAGGAAACCAAATATAACAGGAAAAACAATATAAAAAGAAAATAACAATCCTGCATAAAACAAAATAGTTGTGGAGACAACTAATGGCAAAATCATTTGTCTTTCGTGTTTGTAAAGTGCAGGTGCAATAAATGACCACATTTTGTATAAAAGATAGGGCATAGCTACATAGACAGATATAATAAGAGACATTTTTAATGGTGTTAAAAATGGTGATATAATACCGATAGCAATAATATTAGTATCTTGAGGTAAAACTCGAATAATAGGCGCTGCAATAAAGCTATAAACCTCATTAGCAAATGGGAAAATACTCATAAAAATAACTAAAATAACAATAACTGAGTGCAATAGAATATTTCGAAGTTCAACTAAATGTTGAACAAAAGTCATTTCTTTATTGATCATTATTTTTGATCAATGTTGTTTTTAATGTCATTTAAAGTATTTTTTGTGTCATCAAGAACTTCTAAAATATTAGATTTTTTATCCATAGAGTCCAAGTGTTTTTTTAGTTTTTCTATTTCAAGTTCATCACTAATATCATCTTGAATATTGATAATAAAACGCTTTACTTTGCCAATATAAGTGCCTACTTCTTTAGCAATTTCAGGCATGCGTTTTGGACCAACTATAATTAATGTAATAATACCAATTAAGGAAAACTCCCAAAAGCCAACATCAAACATATTTTATTTTTCTTGTTTTATTTCTTTTTTAATGATTTTAGCTTCAACAATATCGTCTTTTTCGTTAATACTATCTGTTGATTCCTTCATGGCTTTTTTAAATCCTTTAATTGCATTACCTAAATCACCACCAATATCTTTTAATCGTTTCCCACCAAAAAGAAGTAGTACGATTACTAAAATGATAATCAATTCAAATGGCCCTGGCATCATAGTTTTCTCCCATTATTCAGTTGTTTCTGTTGGCTTTTTCTTTCAAACCAGACAAGCCAAATCGTCTGGATAATTCATTTGTTATTTTCTCTACTTTTATTTGTTTAAAACGCAATAATACTAAAGTATGAAACCAAAGATCAGCTATTTCGTAAATGATTTTATCATTTGAACCATCTTTAGTTGCCATAATTACCTCATCAGATTCTTCAGAAATTTTTTTTAAAATTTCATATATGCCTTTATTATATAAAGATGCAACATAAGATTCGTCTGATTTAGCAGACTTTCTTTGCTCTAAAATTTGCTCTAATTTTATTAGTATTTCATTCATAAATATCTCTTGGATTTTTTATCATATTAGTTATTATTTTCCAATTTTTTTTATCCAGTTGTTGAAAGAAACATGACATTCTACCTGTATGGCAAGAAATACCTCCAACTTGTTCAATTTTGAGTAGAATAACATCATTATCACAATCTGTAAAAATTTCTTTAATATGTTGTACATGCCCAGACTCTTCGCCTTTGAACCAAATTTTTTGACGTGATCTAGAATAATAAACCGCCTGTTGTTTCTTAATAGTTAGCCTTAAAGACTCTTGATTCATCCAAGCAAGCATTAAAACTTCTCCTGTTTTAAAATCTTGAGAAATGGCAGGTATTAAACCTTTTTCGTTAAATTTTATTTGCTTTAATTCGCTCATTCTTTGAGAATCTCAAATATTATTCCACTTAATTTTACTGCTAGATGATAGTCTTTGTATAAGATAATTTATTTTATGTTTTTATTAAGTATTGAGAAATTTGCAAATTTAGATAATTTTTTATAATCTCATAGTGACTAATTCTTCTGCGCTAGTAGGATGGATAGCGATTGTATCATCAAATTGAGTTTTAGTTGCACCCATCTTGATAGCTACTGCGAATCCTTGTAGCATTTCATCAATACCGTGACCCATTAGATGACAACCAACAATTTTCTCATCATTATCCACACAGACTAATTTTAAAACTGTTGTGGTTTGATGATTAAGTAGGGCATCAGACATTGGAATAAACTCTGACTTATAAATTTTTACTTTGTTAAATTTTTTATTAGCTTGTGTTTCAGTTAAGCCAATTGTACCAATTGGTGGATGTGAAAATACTACTGTAGCAATATTATTATAGTCTAGATGTCTATTGATCATATTGTTGTAAAGTCTATCAGATAGTCTTCTACCAGCTGCGATTGCTACGGGCGTAAGTGGTGTTTGAGGTGTGGCATCACCAAGTGCAAAGATAGTATCAATATTTGTAGCTTGGAATTTATTTGTTGGAATGAATCCTTTTTGGTCGTATTTCACGCCTACATTGTCTAGACCTAAATATTTTGTTATTGGATTTCTACCAACCGCCCAAATAATAGTGTCAAATCCAGAAAATCCACCTTTATTGGTAATAATAGTTTTATCTTTTAAAATTTTTTTAATTTGAGTGTTATGATGAATAGTGATCCCATGGTTTAAATAATCTTTATTAAGTGCATTTTGAATCATGTGGTCAAAACCCCGTAATAATTTATCTGCTCTATTGAAAATAGCTACTTTACTGCCTAGTGAATTTAGCATGCCAGCTAGTTCAATTCCAATATAACCACTACCGATTACAGCTACTTTTTTTGGTAATTCTTCTAGTGTAAAAAAACCATTAGAAGTAATTCCATATTTAGCACCTTCAATATTGGGTACAGATGGTTCTCCGCCAGGGGAAAGTACGATATGATGAGCTGTGTATTGTTTGTCATTAACAGATATTGTATTTTTGTTAACTAATTTTCCAAAGCCATGAATATAATCAATTCCTAGCTTTTCTAAATGCTCTTTATACCAATTAGTGATACTTTCGATGTAATTATCTCGTTTTGTCTTGAGTTTTTTCCAAGAAAATCCTTTCTGTTCAACATCAAATCCAAAACCTTCGGAATTTTTAATGATTGTTCCAGTATTTGCAGCAAACCACATGATTTTTTTAGGTACGCAACCTGTGTTAACACAGGTACCACCAATCGTTTTTACTTCAATAACTAGGCATTTTTTTCCATATTCTGCTGCACGTTCTATAACAGATAGTCCACCACTACCAGCACCAATGACAATCATATCATAATCTTTATTCATTATTATCCTTTAAGTAGAGACTGCATTTTTTATTAAATTTTTAGAGTGTAATAGGTTTTGAATAAACAAATATCATTATTAATTCTTTATCAAAATCCATAATTATTCGCTTAATTCATTCTAATGCTATTATAGCATGTTCTTTATTGCTCATTGTTGAGTACCGAAATGGCTGATAATTCATTATCTTGATGTTGATTATACCTAATCTATTGACCTTAATTATTCCACAAAATATATAATTACTTTGCGCATAGCCTTAGTTTCTTGGCAGTAATTCTAAAGTTATTTTAGTTTTTCTGCTATTATTAATGAATAGATTATGTAGCCTATTGATAGATTTTTAGTTATTTGTTAGTTAAATAATTTAATAAGCCATTTAGTTGTCTTTTGGTATTAATAGTTGTTATTAGTAATATTTTATTTTTTCTCTTGTGAATTAGATAATGAAATTAACTTCAACTGTTATATTTTCTGGACCTTTTAAAAATATTTGTTTAGTATTTAAATCAGGTATAAATTTTTCATAAAAACTAATTTCTAACTTATTAACATGTTTGATGAAAATTGGATAATCATCTCTGACTAAAGCAATATGATCAAGTAAGTTATTGTAATTGTTAGTTCTTAGTGATAATTTATCCTTTTTACTAAGAATATGAATAATTGCTTCTTGCTTGTTTTTTGGTGAATATAACCAATAACCTGGAAAGATAAAATATGGTCTAAATCCTTTTTCTAGACCAATAACTTCTGTAAAGAAAATAGAAACAGTATTAATATTGTTACATCTTAGGGCAATATGGCTAAATTTTATATTCATCTTTTTGATATCTAGTTTTTAATAAAAACCCATGTTACATATATAAAATATGTTATTGTCAACTAGATATATAATTAAACTGTAAGGGCTAACGGTTAATGGAAAAAATTATTTTCTTGTTAGAAAAATAAATAAAGTTATAATCTAGATTTTAAACTAGCTTCCATAAATTTGTCTAAATTACCCTCTAAAATATTTTGTGTATTGGAAGATTCGATACCAGTACGTAAGTCCTTAACTCTTGATTGGTCTAGTATATAAGAGCGAATTTGATGTCCCCAACTTATGTCAGACTTGCTTTGTTCTAAACTTTGTTTTTCAGTATTACGTTTTTGTATTTCTAATTTGTACAGTTTAGATTGTAATTGTTTAATAGCTTGGTTTTTATTAGCATGTTGCGAGCGTCCATTTTGACATTGTACAACGGTATTGGTGGGTAAATGTGTAATACGTACAGCTGATTCAGTTTTATTAACGTGTTGACCCCCTGCACCACTTGCACGATAAGTGTCAATACGTAAATCTGATGGGTTGATATCGATGTCAATATTATTATCTATTTCAGGGGAGACAAATACGGAGCAAAATGAAGTATGCCGTTTCCCGTTAGCATTAAAAGGGGATTTTCTAACTAAGCGGTGTATGCCAATTTCTGTGCGTAACCAGCCAAATGCATATTCACCTTTAAAGTGAATAGTTGCGGATTTAATCCCAGCAACTTCTCCTGCTGATATTTCCATGATTTTAATCTTGAAGTTGTGTTTCTCACCCCAGCGTAGGTACATACGTAACACCATTTCTGCCCAATCTTGGGCCTCTGTCCCGCCTGATCCAGATTGAATGTCTAAGTAGGCAGAATTGACATCTAAATCGCCACTAAACATACGTTTAAATTCAAGTTTTTCAATTGAAGATTGGACGGTATCTAAATCATTAATGATGCCATTTGCCGTTTCAGTATCATTTTCTATTTGAGCTAAGTTTAGTAGTTCTTTTGCATCTTCTAAAATATCATTCATCTGTTCAAAGGTTTGGCAAATTGATATTAATTTCGATTTTTCTTGTCCTAAAGATTGTGCCTGATTAGGATTTTTCCAGATATTTGGATCTTCCATTTCCAGTAAAATCTCTTCTAGGCGATATTGTTTCTTTTTTAGATTTAAATGTATAGATAGAGTACTTGAACATTTCTTCAAATCTTCAATTCTTTGATAGGTTGGTGATAACTCCATGGAGGTATTGATTTAGCAGATATAAAAAATCCTTAAATTTGGAGGACTTACATTCTGTAAGTATTATTACATTATTTTCTAAGTCCTAGATGGGAAATTAATTTTGAATAAGCAGTTTTGTTATTACTTCTAAGGTAGGTTAGTAATTTTTTGCGTTGAGAGACTAAATGTAGAAGTCCTCTTCTTGAATGGTGATCTTTTTTATGAGTTTTAAAATGCTTAGTTAGATGTTTAATGCGAGCTGTTAATAAGGCGACTTGTACATTGGTTGAACCAGTATCACCAATTTTACTCTGATATTCTTTAATAATTTTTTGGAAATTAATCGACATAATAAAAATTTTTAAAATAAGAAATAAAGAGTAATTATACACTTTTTTAAAAAAGTTAATAAAAAGATGACTCATTATTTGGCTTGGTTTTAAAGCGCCTGTGAATCCATAAATACTGCTCTGGTGCTTTTAAAATTTGTTGTTGTAATATTTGATTAGTTAATTGTGCATTTTGTTGGCTATTAGTGATAGGATAATTTGTCAAGGCAGGAGAAAACTCTAGTGTATAAGTTGTGTATTGACGAGTAAAGGATAAAGGAATAACAACCGTATTATCAATACTGGCTAGTTTTTCTGTGGCTTTTATGGTAGCGGTTTGTATATTAAAAAAAGGCGCAAATATGCTAATTTTAATGCCTAAATCTTGGTCATGTGTGTACCAAATTGGCAAGCCTGATTTTAAGACTCGTATTAAAGTTTTTGTATCTTTTGCTTTAATCATAGTGCTACCATGTCGGGTGAATATTTTTTGCATTTGGTTGTCAAATAAAGCATTATTTTGTGGACGGTAAACATCTGCAAAATCAAAGTTTTGCAGCAATATTCTACCAGCAAGCATCATTGTCGTAAAATGTCCTACGAGTAAAATAATATTTTGTTGTTGATCTAGGGCATTTTGCAAAATTTTAGCACCTTTAATATGATAGCATTGCTTGAGTTTTTTATCGTTTAAATAAAAGCAATTTGCGGTTTCAAATAAACCAATACCAAGTGCTTCAAAGTGTTGTTTGACTAGTTTTTTTACTTGATCTTTGTTTTTCTCAGGAAAACATTTTGTGAGATTAATAAAAGCAATTTTTCTAAATCTACTTAGAAGTGAATATAGATTTTTACCTATTATTTTGCCTATTGCTAACTGAATTTTAAGTGGTAATTTAGCGCTTAATTTCATCAAACCAATTAAAGTCCAAGTTGGTATAAATTTAGGATGAAAAAATTTTGTCTTTGTCATTAAAATATAACTTTAAATTTTGATTATGAAAAATGCCATTTATTAACGCAGATTTTAAAGATGATCTACCTAGTCGTGTAGATATTGTTGACATAATTAATCAACGTGTTCCACTTAAAAAGGTTGGTAAAGATTACAAGGCATGTTGCCCATTTCATAATGAAAAAACTCCATCATTTATTGTCTCAGCTGAGAAACAAATATACAAATGTTTTGGTTGTGGAGATGTCAATGGCGTTATTGGCTTTGTTATGAAGTTTGATAATTTAGGTCTAGTTGAGGCGATAGAGACCATTGCTAGCGAGTCAGGTATTAGTGTAGTGTATGACAATAATGTCAAACCGATAGATACAAGATTAATTCGTTATTTCGACTTAATGCAACGAGTTAGCCAGTTTTATATTCAGCAATTAAAGCAATCTCTTGCAAAAAATAAGGCAGTTAGTTATGTTAAATATAGAGGTATTAGCGGTAAAATTGCCAAGCGTTTTGAGTTGGGTTTTGCACCACCCAATAGTAATTTACTATTTGGATTTGATAAAGGTTCTCAAGATATTACTGATTTAAAAGTGATGGGATTGTTAGGTGATAACCAATATCGTTCAGGAAGATACTATGATCTTTTTACAGATCGTCTTATGTTTCCTATTCATAATAATAAAGGCAATATTATTGCTTTTGGTGGTCGTTCGTGTAATAACAACTTTAAGGCAAAATATTTAAATTCACCTGAAACACCTATTTTTTCAAAATCAAAAGAACTTTATGGTTTGTATCATATGCGTAAATATTCACGTTCAATTGATTATATTTTAGTAGTAGAGGGTTATATGGATGTGATCTCTCTTCATCAAGCGGGTATATCACAAGTAGTTGCTACTTTAGGTACAGTAACTACGGTAGAACATTTAAATATTCTATTTCGCACAACAAATACTATTATTTTTTGTTTTGATGGCGATAAGGCAGGGGAAAAAGCTGCTTGGCGAGCATTAAATATTACTTTGCCAGTAATTAAGGCAGGTATAACTGTTAAATTTTTATTTTTACCAGATAAAGAAGATCCAGATACTTTGGTTAAAAAAGAATCAAGCCAAGCGTTTATAAAACGTATTGAGAATGCTCAATTTTTGAGTAAATTTTTGTTTAGCCATATCAAGACAGAAGTGGATTTTAATACGATTGAAGGAAAAACCTTATTTTTAGAAAGAGTATCAATATTACTTGGAAAAATAAATTATGAAACTTACCAGCATCAGTTGTTAGAAGGTTTGGCAGGTGAAGTTAATCAAAGCGTTGAACAAATTAAATCTATATTAGAGCGACAAGATATGTCAATTAAACCAAATATATTTGACATATCGAAAAATTATGAAGCACCACCTATATCTGATTTTTATGATAGTTATGAAAAGTACCCAGCACTAATGTCAGCTCCCTTGATAAGTAATAACTCATTAATAGATCAAATGATTGGTTTATTATTAAATTATCCAACCATTGTTGATAAAACGGTAATGTTAAGAGTGAGAAAAATTAATAATGCAGATATATTGCAAAAGTTAGCTAGCTTGGTTTTATTACAAGAAGACATTACTTTGGAGACTATGGTAGAACAATTTCCACAGAAAGAACAACAATTGCTTAATTTATATTATAAGAAAAGAGTTTTGAAAAATTATGATTATAAGGATGAATTTTTGGATGCTTTGCTAAAGATTGAGGAAAGACAAAAAGATAAAATTGCTTTATTAATTACAAATGAAGCAGAATATACAAAAAGTTTACAAGCAAGAAAAGGCAAACTTAAAAGTTAGTTTTTCATGTTTAATTTGATTGATTCGTTATTGGTTAAAATATATTCCATTTTATCTGTAAATACTATATCTGCTGAAATTTGATCCTTTTAACTCCTATTATTGAAGATTAGGTATAACATATTGAGATAATATATTTTGGATTTTAACAGTTATAAAAATACTAAAAATACTTAACAAAACCTTGTTTTTGCTAATAATTTTGTACCTATACTAGTATTAATATTTTATAGAGTTTTGAATTTAATCTCACTACTACTATTTGTTTATGTAAAGCAATTAATTGATGATTTTTTTGCTTTTATGCGCTTTAACCGATTATATAAGAAGTATATGATATGTACTAATAAATGGTTAAAATATTAATATAACTATTCTTAGCATTTGTATAATATCAAGTTAGTTTTTACTTGCTACTCGTAAAACTGCACTACGAGCGCGTTTATTATTTTTAATTTCTACTTTGCTGGTAAGGTATTTGCCTAAATCTTTTAGATAAGTTTTTTTAATTTCATGTTCAACAATAGGCAAACCTTTTGGCAAAGTTTTTTGTCGTGAATTTTTTTGAATAAAACGTTTAACAATACGATCTTCAATTGAGTGAAAACTAATAATAGACAGTCTTCCATTTTTGCTTAGAATGTCTTTGGATTGTTCCAATGCACTTATAAGTTGTTCAAGCTCTTGGTTGATGAAAATACGTATAGCTTGGAAAGTACGTGTAGCAGGATGCTTGTTTTTTTGCTTTTTGACCACTTTACTAACAATATTTGCAAGTTCTAAAGTAGTTTCTAATACGTGATTTTTCTGGTATTTTTTTATTTTACTAGCAATATGACGTGATTTTCTTTCATTGCTAAATTGATAAATAACATTAGCAATTTCTTCTTCATTGGCTGATCTTAGCCATTGAGTAGCACTCATTCCCGTAGTTTGATTCATTCGCATATCTAGTGGACCATCAATTCTAAAACTAAAACCACGTTGTGCATTTTCTAACTGAGGGGATGAAACCCCAAGATCAATTAAAATACCGTCAATCCTACCTATTAATCCTTGCTTGGTTATGATAGATAGCATTTTAGAAAATGCACTATGGATAAGAGTGAGACGATTATCAGTTAAATTTTTATTAGCATATTCAATGGCATTAATGTCTTGGTCAAAGGCAATTAATCTTCCTTTTTTACTTAATCTGTTCAATATACCCTGAGCATGACCCCCTCGCCCAAAAGTTGCATCAATATAAATACCATCTATTTTTATATTAAGCGCACACATTGACTCACTGAACATCACAGATTGGTGATGTTCAGGCATTATTGTGATAATTGGGTAATTTTATTGGATTTTTTCATTAAGTGTATTAAAACAATCAAATTGTTTATTCCAAGTATTTTTATTCCTATACCTGCCAAATCTTTTAATGGATATAACAACCAATATCTTGATTGAATCAATTTTGTCAATTTGTATTTGGTGATGCATTGGTATTTTTACCTTTTTTAGCATCAACTTATATTTTTTTATTTATTTGTCTAATATATTAGACATACTGGTCTTTTCTATTATAAAGCAACATTCTTAATTATATTAGGTAATATTGTATATTATATTATTTTTAGATACTATCTGTTTATATTTTGATATTGTTAAGCCAATAATTTAAACTTTTAAGTCTTTTTCTGTGGATGATATTTTGTTAAATCTGTAAAATAATTGAGTTCTTATTCATGGTTTATAATAAAAACAAATCAAACGATTTTTATGTTTTGAGGTTTTTGCTAAATTTATACTAGGTGAGATATAAGCGCTTTTAATTTTATCTTTTGACTATAAAGAGTTGAATTAAAATACATTATTATATTGTATCTATCTTTAGTGTTATCAAATGAATCAAATTAACTTTGAACAACAAAGTATTGCCCAGTTTAGTGAGCGTGCTTATCTTGATTATTCAATGTATGTTATTCTTGACCGTGCATTGCCTTTTATTGGAGATGGTTTAAAACCAGTACAAAGACGTATTATTTATGCGATGAGTGAACTTGGTTTGAAATCTACAGCAAACTTTAAAAAATCAGCCCGTACAGTCGGTGATGTTCTTGGTAAATTTCATCCACATGGCGATAGTGCTTGTTATGAGTCAATGGTGTTGATGGCACAAAAGTTTTCTTATCGTTATCCATTTATTGACGGGCAGGGAAATTGGGGGGCACCAGATGACCCTAAATCATTTGCGGCAATGCGCTATACTGAATCAAAATTGTCTCGTTATGCGGATCTATTATTATTAGAAATTAATCAAGGTACGGTTAATTGGATGGATAATTTTGATGGTTCGCTTCAAGAACCTAAAAATTTGCCTGCACAAGTACCTAACTTGTTACTAAATGGTGCTTCTGGTATTGCTGTAGGTATGGCAACTGATATACCACCACATAATTTAATCGAAGTAGTAAGTGCCTGTATTGTCCTATTAGATAAGCCATTTATTGATTTAGATGATATCATGCAGATTATTAAAGCGCCTGATTATCCTACTAATGCTGATATTATATCCTCATCTGCAGATCTTAGACAGATTTATGATACAGGATATGGATCGGTTAAAATGCGTGCTGTTTATCAAAAAGAAAAAGGTAGTGTTGTTATTGAGGCATTGCCTTTTCAAATATCTGGTGCTAAGGTAATTGCACAAATTGTAGTACAAATGCGTGCAAAAAAACTGCCTTTAGTGAATGATATTAGAGATGAATCAGACCATAAAAATCCAACGCGTATTGTCATTATTTTACGTTCTAGTCGAGTTGATGTTGATGTATTAATGTTACACTTGTTCGCTACAACTGAGCTTGAGAAAAATTATCGTGTTAATATGAATGTGATTGGTTTGGATGGTAAGCCGCGTGTTCTACCACTAATTCCTATGCTTAAAGAATGGTTAAGATACAGAATACAAGTTGTGACTAATCGGTTAACCTGTCGTTTTGATAAAATTATTGTGCGGTTACATATTTTAAAAGGTTTGTTAATTGCTTTTTTAAATATTAACGAAGTAATTACTGTTATTCGTGAGTATGATAAGCCTAAACCAGTGTTAATCAATCATTTTAAATTGAATACTATTCAAGCAGAGGCAATTTTAGAGCTAAAATTACGCCATCTTGCAAAATTAGAAGAAGTTAGGATTCGAACTGAACAACAAGAGTTAGTATTAGAAAGAAAACAATTAAAGTTATTACTTTCAAGTAATTCACGTCTTAAGAGTTTGATTAAAAAAGAACTAAAGATCATTATTAAAGATTTTGGCGATGAGCGTAGATCTAACATTAAAAGTAATGTAAACGTTGCTCAAGCTTTTAGTGAGGATAATTTAGTGCTTGCTGAGAATGTCACTGTTGTTCTTAGTAATAAAGGTTGGGTACGTCGTATGAAAGGTCATGATATCGATCCAACCACACTTAATTATAAGGCAGGCGATAGTTATTTGACTAGTGTGAAAGGTAAAAGTAACAAGATGGTAATTTTTATTGATTCAACAGGTAGATCATATTCATTACTTGCTCATTCATTATCTAGTACACGAGGACAAGGAGAGCCATTAACAGGAAAATTGAGCCCCCCTTCAGGGGCTCAATTTGTTGATATTATTATGGGTAAAACGAGTCAAAATATTTTGTTGTCTTCTGATATAGGGTATGGTTTTATTGCTACTATTGATGATTTACTGTCTTCAAGACAAACCGGAAAAGTTTTTCTTTCTTTGTCTAAAGGCGCGCAATTGATGCGGGTTATTAATGTAGATGATGTAGATAATCAGTTGGTTGCATTAGCAACCAATCGAGGGCGTTTATTAGTATTCTCAATATCTGAATTGCCTATACTATCCAAAGGTAAAGGAAACAAGTTAATTCAAATTCCTGTCAATAGTGCTAAGACTATACAAGAATTTGTGGTAAGTGTTTGCACTTTGTTTGAAACTCAACAATTAAGAGTTAATGCAGGCAAGCATTATTTAACCATTAAGTCTCAAATTTTAAATAATTATATAAGCAATAGAGCGCGTCGTGGAAAGCTTTTGCCAAAAGGTTATCAGAATGTTTCCTCCATTAAGGTAATTGATTAAATCAAAATATTTTGTATAAGTTAATAATTTCCCTATCAATCGAGTGTGTAATTATCAGCAGATAATAGGTATAATCATTGTTTTTACCAATTTTTCCGAAAATGTTCGTCCTAAAAATTGTTACCGATTTTGCATCAGCTCATTCACTTAGGAATTATCAGGGTGATTGTTCGCGTCTGCATGGTCATAATTGGCAAGTTGAAGTAATGGTCGGTTCTAAAGAATTGAATAACAATGGTATTGTTATTGATTTTAGAGATATTAAAAAACAAACTAAGATTGTTGTGAAACGTCTAGATCATCAATATTTGAATAAGATAGTTCCTTTTGATAAACTCAATCCTACTTCAGAAAACTTAGCAAAATATTTCTTTGATGAAGTAGGGCTACTAATTAATATGAATGATGTCAAGGTCAAGGCAGTGACTATTTGGGAAACATCTAGAGTATCTGCCACTTATTCCCAAGGAGATTTATGAGCGCAACTCATTTACCTGATACACAAAGTAATGCCGATACTCGTCATATTATTATTGACAAAGTTGGCATTAAAGATATTATTCATCCTATTACTTATATTGATTGTGATGGCAATAAAATGCCTACAATAGGCATGTTTACTATGACAGTATCTTTACCAGAACACGTTAAAGGTACGCATATGTCGCGTTTTATTGAGATTTTAAATGAAAGTTCTTGTGAGTTTAGTGCACATAATTTTGATCAAATTATTGACAAAGTAAGAGAAAAACTTGAGTCAGATACTGCACACATTACGCTCAACTTTCCTTTTTTTAGGAAGAAAGAAGCTCCGTCTTCAGGAGTTAAGTCAATGATGGATTATCAAGTGACTTTATATGGTACGTTAAATAAAGGTGAGGTACAAGTAATGATAAAAGTTGTGGTGCCTGTCACCAGTTTATGTCCTTGTTCAAAGAGTATTTCTAAATATGGAGCGCATAATCAACGTTCACATATTACTATTAAAGCTAAAGTTTCTAAAGGAAGCACTTTACATATAGAAGATTTAATTGATTTGGCTGAGCGAAAAGCTTCGTGTGAACTTTATGCACTTCTTAAAAGAGATGATGAAAAAATGGTAACTGAAAGAGCATATGATAACCCTGCATTTGTTGAGGATTTAGTACGTGATATTGCAGTTGATTTAAATGCAGATGACAAAATTAGTTATTATTGCCTTGAGTCGGAAAATTTTGAATCGATTCATAACCATTCAGCTTATGCACTTATTGAAAATCTAAAATGCTAAAAAGAATCTTAACTAAAATTAGTAATATTCGCATCACTAAAGCGGAATCTATTACACCGCCGATAGGATTTATTAAAAAATATCCAGTCAAGAAGTCACAATCTAATTTTATTATCGACTCAAGAAAAACTATCGCCAATATTATCTCTGGTAAGGATAAGCGTTTATTGGTTGTGGTTGGACCTTGTTCCATTCATGACTCAAAAGCTGCTCGAGATTATGCATATCGATTATTAGAAATAAAAAAAGAATTAGATCGGGATTTATTTATTATCATGCGTGTTTATTTTGAAAAACCACGTACTACGATTGGTTGGAAAGGACTCATATATGACCCTGATTTAAACAATAGTTTTGATATGGAAAAGGGTTTTGATTTAGCTCGAAGCCTGTTATTAGATTTGTCAAAAATAGGCATGCCAAGCGCAACAGAATATCTTGATTTAATTACCCCACAATATATATCTGATTTAATTTCATGGGGTGCAATTGGTGCACGAACAACCGAAAGTCAAACCCACCGAGAATTAGCGTCTGGTTTATCTTGTCCAGTAGGATTTAAAAATGGTACAAACGGTAACATACAAATTGCCATTGATGCAATTATATCGGCTTCAAGTACACATATGTTTTGGTCAATTAATAAGAAAGGAGTGGCAAATCGCTACACTACTATGGGTAATTTAAATTGTCATATTATCCTTCGTGGTGCTGCTGATGGACCTAACTATAGTAAGCAGAGTATTGATAACGCCACTAAACAATTAATAAATGATGGATTATTAGGCAGAGTTATGATTGATTTTTCTCATGCTAATAGTAAGAAAAATTTTAAAAATCAGATGCTAGTGGGTGATGAAATTGCTAAGCAATTGAGTTCAGGTTCAAATAAGATTTTTGGTGTGATGATTGAGTCTAATATTAATGAAGGTGCTCAAGCAGTAGGTGAGTTGAATTCGTTAGAATATGGTATTAGTATTACTGATAGTTGTCTTGGATGGCAAGATACTGAAAAACTTCTTAAAATATTATCGTCATCAGTTCAAGCAAGAAATACGTAGTTTTAAGTTATGATATCTTATTTTTTTTGATAGAAAGTTTTGTGTAATAAAATCAATATTTGTATTCAAATTTGTTAAAATATAGGAAATAAAAGAAGGTCTTTTTGTTATGTCTAAGTATACTGAGAATGCCACTAATTTTGAGTCAAATTTCCCAATAGTTACTATTGAGAGCGAGATGCGTAACTCTTATCTGGAATACGCAATGAGTGTTATTATTGGGCGTGCATTACCTGACGTTCGAGATGGACTTAAACCGGTTCATCGTCGTGTACTTTATGCTATGGATGTATTGGGTAATGACTATAATAAATCTTATAAGAAATCAGCTCGTATTGTTGGTGATGTAATTGGTAAGTATCATCCACATGGTGATACTGCTGTATATGATACTATTGTACGTATGGCGCAATCATTCTCAATGCGTAATATTTTAATTGATGGTCAGGGTAACTTTGGATCAGTTGATGGTGATTCAGCTGCTGCTATGCGTTATACAGAAATTCGTATGGCTAAACTTTCTCATGAGTTATTGCAAGA
The DNA here is from genome assembly GCF_014706615.1 of Candidatus Vesicomyosocius sp. SY067_SCS001. Taxonomy (NCBI): domain Bacteria; kingdom Pseudomonadati; phylum Pseudomonadota; class Gammaproteobacteria; family Pseudothioglobaceae (SeqCode); genus Candidatus Vesicomyidisocius; species Candidatus Vesicomyidisocius sp. SY067_SCS001. Next base: position 289,062 of record NZ_CP054877.1, read on the forward strand.
TTTAGAAAAAGATACGGTTGATTTTATTGATAATTATGATGGGTCAGAGTCAGAGCCTTCAGTACTACCAGCACGTGTACCTAACCTTTTGGCTAATGGCTCATCAGGTATTGCAGTAGGGATGGCAACTAATATACCGCCCCATAATCTAAATGAAGTGATTGAAGCTTGTTTAAAAACTATTGACAATAAAGATATTACTATTGATGAGTTATTAGAAATAATGCCAGGTCCAGATTTTCCAACGGCAGGTATTATTAATGGTATAAGCGGTATTCGTGAGGCTTATGAAACTGGTAAAGGAAAAATTCATTTACGTTGTGTGTCTCATATTGAAGGAGAAGAGAAACTAAGTATTGTTGTGACTGAGTTGCCTTACCAGGTTAACAAAGCCAAGTTAATTGGGAAAATTGCAGAACTTGTTAAAGATAAGCGTATTGATGGTATTACTGGACTTCGTGATGAGTCTGATAAAGATGGAATGAGTATGGTTATTGAATTACGTCGTGGTGAAGTACCAGAAGTAATACTTAATAATTTGTATAAATTAACTGAAATGCAAACCGTATTTGGCATTAATATGGTGGCAATTGACAAGGGAATACCCAAGTTGATGACTTTAAAGGATATTTTAGAGGCATTTATTGCACATAGGCGCGATGTTGTGACTCGTCGTTCTATTTTTGATTTGAATAAAGCCAGAGATCGTGTACATTTATTAGAAGGGCTATCGGTTGCATTATACAATATTAATAACATTATTGAATTGATAAAATCTGCACCAAGTTCAATAGATGCAAGAGCAACATTAATAGCCAAGACTTGGCGAAGTTCAGTGATTATAGAATTAGTTGGTAATCGCGATATGGCAATGTTTAAGCCAGAAAACTTACCAAAAGAGCTGGGTTTACAAATGAGCGGTGATTATCAATTATCACAAAAACAAGCGCAAGCTATTTTAGATTTAAAACTTCATCGTTTAACAGGATTCGAAAAAGATAAAATTTTTGATGAATTTAATGAATTGCTAGAGCATATTAAATATTTACTAGATATTTTACAAACCCCTGAAAGACTTATGCAAGTTATTTGTGAAGAGTTAATAGATATTCAAAGCAACTATGGTAATGCTCGTATGACACAAATTTTAGAACATAATATTGATTTAACACTTGAAGATTTAATTGTCCAAGAAGAACGTGTGGTTACTTTGTCCCATGGTGGTTATGTAAAAGCGCAATCTTTAAGTGATTATCAGGCACAATGTCGTGGTGGTAAGGGTAAATCAGCTACTAAAGTAAAAGATGAAGATTTTGTTGATCAACTATTTATTGCTAATTCTCATGATATAGTTTTGTGCTTTTCATCTTTGGGTAAGGTATACTGGCTTAAGGTTTATGAATTGCCAATGGCATCGCGTATGTCGCGTGGTAAGCCGATTATTAATTTATTACCACTAGAAAAAGAAGAAATAATTAATGCTATTTTGCCAGTCTTAAAGTTTGATGAAAATCATTTTGTCTTTATGGCAACCAGTAGTGGCACCTGTAAGAAAACAGCACTTACTAATTTTTCAAAACCACGTAAAAGTGGTATTATTGCTATTGAATTAAGAAATAATGACCAACTTATTGGTGTAGAAATCACCTCAGGTGAGCACGATATCATGCTATTCTCAGCTAATGGAAAATCTATTCGATTTAAAGAATCAGATGTACGTATTGTAGGGCGAACTGCTATCGGTGTACGAGGTATTAAATTAATAGATAGCGATAAAGTAGTGTCTCTTATTGTTACTAATCAAGACAGTCCAGTTCTGACAGCAACTGAAAAAGGTTTTGGTAAACGTACGCATCTTAATGAATATCGTGTTCAATCAAGAGGTGGTTTAGGTGTTATTTCTATTAAAACTTCAGATAGAAATGGTAAGATTATTGGAGCTATTCAAGTGACCAATGAAGATGAAATGATGTTAATTTCTAACAAAGGTATTTTAGTTCGTACTAGAGCATCTGATGTTTCTATTATTGGTCGTAACACTCAAGGTGTGATATTGATTAATATTTCTAAAGGTGAAAAATTAGTTTCTATTGCAAAGGTTATTGAAACAGAAGATGATAAATCTGAATCTAAAAGTAAAAATTACGTAAAATAATAATTTTAACTGTTGTCAAAATGTTCTGTTTTTGACTAAAAGTAACTACACATAATTTTTTACTTTGTTAGTTTCATGCAAATAAACTCATGTGCTAATTCTAGTTGGACTAATGATTATTGTTACTTTCTACATTTTTTGATTAGTTTGCCAATTCCGTTGTTAAATAACAACATTTAATGTTCTCTGGTTGCTGAAAAAACTAAGTTAGAATGGCGTTCTATGGTTAATTGTAAGTTGACGTTAGATGGTGCAAGATAAGTAAGCATGCCTTTTGCGTCAACAGCAATATTATTACCAGCTTTGATCTTAAGTTCCTCTATATCCTTGTTATCACCTGTTATCCAACGTGCTGTTACAATGTTAACAGTTTTAAATTGACAATGAACATCATATTCATATTTTAAACGGTGTACTACCACATCAAATTGTAAAACACCAATTGCACCAAGAATTTGTGATGAGTTTACAATTGGGCGAAATACTTGGGTTGCGCCTTCTTCTGAAAGCTGATTTAAACCCTTTTTAAAGGCTTTAGCTTTGAGTGGATCTTTAAGTTGGGCTATTTTAAAAATCTCTGGTGCAAAGTTGGGAATACCCTGAAAAGTGAGTTTTTCCCCTTGAGTAAATGTATCACCAATGCTAATGCTACCATGGTTATGAATGCCAATCACATCTCCAGCGTAAGCTACTTCTGTCAGAGTTCGTTTGTGCGACATAAATGTAACTGCATTATTAATTTTTATTTGTTTATTGGTTGCTACTTGTAGGACTTTTATACCTTTTTTATATTGTCCACTAACTATACGCATAAAAGCAAGACGGTCATGATGTTTTGGGTTCATATTAGCTTGAATTTTAAAGATAAAGCCGGTTAGATGAGTTTCATTTGGTGTGACTTTACGAATATTTGACTCTCTGTTTTGTGGCTTAGGTGCATATTTGATAAAACTATCAAGTAAATTTTGAATACCAAAGTTTGAAATAGCTGAGCCAAAAAATATTGGTGTTTGTCTACCAGCTAGAAATTTATCTAAATCAAATGGAGTTGTAGTTTCATGAATAAGTTCAATTTCTTCACGAATTTTATTCGTTATATTTTTTCCTAAAATTTCATCAAGTTGAGAATTGTTAATACCGTTGATAGTAATATTTTCACTAATTTCAGAATTCTTTCCTGTTCTATATAGATAAACTTTATCCTCAAGTAGATGGATAACTCCTTTTAAACGCTTACCCATACCAATTGGCCAAGTGATGGGAGCACATTCGATATTAAGCATGGTTTCTATTTCATCTAGCAAATCAATTGGTTCCTTACCTTCTCTATCTAGTTTATTGATAAACGTTAAAATTGGAGTGTTGCGTAAACGACACACTCTCATAAGCTTGATAGTTCGCATTTCCACACCTTTGGCTATATCAATAACCATTAGTGCTGAATCTACTGCTGTAAGAGTGCGATAGGTGTCTTCAGAAAAGTCTTCATGTCCTGGCGTGTCTAATAAATTGATTATATGATTGCCATACTCAAATTGCATTATAGATGAGGTAATGGAAATGCCTCTTTCTTTTTCTATTTCCATCCAATCAGATGTTGCATGAGTTTTGGCTTTTCTTGATTTGATACTGCCGGCTGTTTTAATTACACCTGCGTATAACAACAGTTTTTCTGTGATGGTAGTTTTACCAGCATCAGGGTGAGAAATAATGGCAAAAGTTCGACGTTTGGATATTTCGCTTATCATATTTTAATGATCATTTTAATGCCAGTTTCATTAAACATTTCTTGCGAAAGTCTAACACTTTGATTCCAATGATTTAATTCTTTTGAATTCTTAATCACTACTCTTTTAATACCAACTTGAATAATGCCTTTGGCACATTCTGAACAGATAGGTAATCCGTAAACATATAAAGTTGCTCTATCAAGTGAGGTACCGGAGTATGTGGCATTATAAATGGCATTCATTTCTGCATGAACTACTAATTTGTACTTAATTTCTCTATCATTATAGCGTTCATCAGTATCATGAATTCCTCGTGGAAATCCATTAAATCCCTGAGAAAGTACCTCTTTTTTACGGCCAACGGTAATTGCACCTACTTGTGTAGAAGGATCTTTTGACCAGGTAGAAACTTTTTTTGCTAGTGATAAGTAACGTTCGTCCCATTTGTCCAATATGTCCATATTTAATGTATTTTAATTGATGCTAAACCAATTAGTACTAGGATTAAAGTAACTATCCAAAAACGCACAATAATTTTTGGTTCAGAGATATTTTGTTTTTCAAAGTGGTGGTGAAGTGGTGTCATTAGGAAAATGCGCTTTTTATATCGTTTGTAGTAGCCTACTTGAATAATCACGGATAAGGTTTCGGCCACAAACACCCCTCCCATAATAAATAGTAAAATTTCTTGGCGAATCAGAATGGCAATTACTGCTAAAATTGCACCTAAAGATAATGATCCTATGTCACCCATAAATATTTCAGCAGGATAGGTATTAAACCATAAAAATCCCAAGCTTGAACCAATGAGTGCTGCACAAATAATAAATAATTCGTTGATACCTGGTATATACGGCATATTAAGGTAATTTGAAAAGTTATAATGACCACTAAAATAAGCAAAAATAGCCAATGCACCTAATATGAGCACAACTGACATAATGGCAAGCCCGTCCAAACCATCAGTTAAATTAACTGCATTAGAACTTCCAACAATGACAAAATATGATAATATTAAAAAATCAAAAATACTTAATGGTAATATTATATCATTAAAAAATGGGATAAGCAATTGGGGGTGAGTAGTTTTTTGAGAAATTAATATTATCCAAGTGCTAATCATAATAGCACTTAATGATTGAGTTAAAAACTTTATTGAAGAACTTAACCCATTTGATGATTTATACTTCATTTTAAGATAATCATCCGTAAAGCCAATTGCACCAAATATGATAGAAGTGACAATAATAACCCATAGATAGATATTAGACCAATCACCCCAAATCAAAATACTAACTATAAATGCAAATAAAATTAATACACCACCCATGGTTGGTGTACCTGCTTTGATTAAATGTGATTTAGGGCCATCAGTCCTAATGACTTGACTAATGTGGTGTTGTTGTAATCTTTTAATAAAAATATGACCCAATATAAGACTAATAAACAAGGCACTTAGCATGGCTAGTAAAGCCCTAATAGTTAAGTAGGTTAAGACGTTAAATTTTGTATCAAACTGAGTAATAAAGTTGATTAATTTTAAAAACATAAAATTTAGCGAATATCGTTAATTGATAACAATTTTAACTTAAAAATTAAAATAGCATTTTGTAGAAGAGTATCATCTCTGCTATTGCTATAGATTTTGGCTAAAGAAGATAATAATAATTTGCTTTTTGTCCTTGATTAATTTACAGTACTTCATTATCAATAAGCTGGATAATGGTGCTATAATTTGTAGTAAACAGCAGTGATGTATTGGGTTTAATATTTATTCTATTATTCAAATCAATAGATAAAGTAATTTTGATTAAATCTACTTTTTTTGTTTATTTTCTTTACTTATTTGCTTTATTTTAATCAAATATCCTGCTTTTACTAGATTTGTATTTAGATAATTTTGATTATAAACTATATCCAATTTTATCATTTTTGTATTACCTTGATGAATCATAAAATTATAAATCACCCGATAAAATTTTAAGCCATTATAAAAAGATATTTCAGTTTGGATATTTGAGTATTTTTCGTCCTTGTACTAAACCCACAAAATTAATCATTGCTAGTGGTGATTTTTATAACTCAAGTTTGACAATAATATCTTCTTAATTGTTGTGTAAATTTGGATATAGACTCTTTTCTAATTTAGCTTGCGATGGTAATGAAATAATTAATATTAATATTAATAGATGCATTACATAAACCAATATGGCTGATGAAAACCAATTACGTTACCTAATCTAATTAAAAAAGATACCAATAATACAGTAAAATATAGCTTAAATATATTATTGCAACAGACTAGGAGAAGGCTATGTCTTTACTGATTACAGATGAATGTATTAATTGTGATGTTTGTGAACCAGAATGCCCTAATGATGCTATTTATATGGGTGATGAAATTTATGAAATTGATGGTAATAAATGTACAGAATGCAAGGGTCATTTTGATGAGCCTCAATGTGTTGAAGTTTGTCCAGTTGATTGTTGTTTATCTGATCCTAATCGCGTTGAAACTGAAGAGGAATTATTGACAAAGATAAAATAGTGAAAATTATCTATTCTTAATTGATTTATTATAAAAATTTAATACATAAGTTAATCAAATCTAAACTTATATTTTTTATTTTTTTAGTTAGGCCTCCTATGTTAGGACCAACTTTTTCTGTTAAACCTGTACAATATAACCTTTTGTTCTTTAATATCAGATTTATTTTTATTTTTAAAAAATGAAGTTTTTGAATTTAACTAACGTATTGTTGTTTAATTAGAATTATTTATTAACTAGTTTTACTTTTCCCACATTGAATAAATGTAAATATAATTTACTTTCCTATTTTCTATAAAATTTCTTTAAGTGCTGATAAACATAAAACAATATTTTCTTTTCTTGAGGAAAAGCCCATTAAACCAATACGCCAAATTTTACCAGTATAAGAACCAAGGCCTGCACTAATTTCAAGATTATAATCATTAAGTAGGATGGCGCGAATTTTTTTGTCATCATAACCTTTAGGTATAAGTACAGAATTTAATTGTGGTAATCGGTCTTTTTTGTTTACTAAGAAGTTAATATCCATTGCCTCTAAACCATTTTTTAATAGTTCATGATTTTTTTTATGGCGTACCCAAGAATTCTCAATGCCTTCTTCTAATATCATTACCAATGATTCGTGTAATCCGTATAACATGTTAACAGGTGCAGTATGATGATAAGTGCGTTTACTGCCTCCGTTCCAATAGTTCATGATTAAATTAAGGTCTAGAAACCAGCTATTAACAGTTGTTTTTCGTGTGTGGAGTTTTTGAATAGCACGCTCATTAAAGCTAATAAGTGAAATACCTGGCATGGCAGATAAACATTTTTGCGTGCCTGAATAAATTGCATCAATCTCCCATTCGTCAACATACAAATCAGTACCCCCTAAAGAAGTAACTGCATCCACAATAGTGATACAGCCATACTGGTGTGCAAGTTTACATAAGGTTTTAGCATCAGATTGAGCACCTGTTGAAGTTTCAGCGTGTACAAAAGCAACAATATTGGCATTTGGGTTATTTTTTAAAGCGTGTTCTAGCTTGTCAGTACTGACTGCTTCACCCCAATTATCTTTAACAATAATTGCCTCACCTCCTAAGCGAGTCACATTCTCTTTCATACGCATACCAAACAGGCCATTAATACAAACAATCACTTTATCGTTAGGCTCGACTAAATTAGTGAAGCAAGCTTCCATTCCAGCTGAACCAGGTGCTGATATAGGCATGGTTAATTTATTATCGGTTTTAAAGATAGTTTTTAAGCCTTCTTTGATTTCATCCATCATAGTTATAAAAACAGGATCAAGATGTCCAATAGTAGGCCTTGCCATAGCGGATAAGATTCTTGGATGTACATCAGAAGGACCTGATCCCATGAGAGTTCTTACTGGTGGATTAAATGATTGCATAATTCTTTTTTTCTTTAATAAATTTAAAGAAACTATTATAATTGCTTATATATGACAATTGTTAATCAATTATCTCGTGCCCTTCCTAAAGGTATTGTACTTACGTCTAACGAAAATACACGCCCATTTGAATGCGATGGTCTAAGTATATATAGGCAAAAGCCTTTGGCGGTAGTATTGCCAGATGATGTTATGCAAATTAAGCAAGTATTAAAAATTTGCAAGATTAATAACATACCAGTTGTAACACGGGGCGCAGGGACAGGTTTATCGGGCGGGGCGATGCCACTTGAAAAATCTATTGTGTTAGGGCTGTCTAAATTAAATAAGGTGAAATTAATTGATGTTGAAAATCAATTAGCTGTGGTTGAGCCAGGTGTAAGGAATATTGCTATTAGTGAAGCAGTGACACAGCATGGGTTGTATTATGCTCCAGATCCATCTAGCCAAATTGCTTGTACAATTGGTGGGAATGTGTCAGAAAATTCTGGCGGAGTGCATTGTTTAAAATATGGGTTAACAGTACATAATGTTGAAGCAATTAGAATGTTAACTATCGATGGTGATGAATTAATATTATCTTGTCAAGATGATGGATTGGGACTTTTGGCACTAATGAATGGCTCTGAAGGTTTGTTAGGTGTTATTACTGAAGTTACAGTTAAGCTCACGCCAAATCCTGCATTTGTCAAGATGGTAATGGCAGGGTTTGACTCTGTTCGAGATTGTGCTGATGCAATTACTAATATTATTAAGGCAGGTATTATTCCTGCTGGGTTAGAAATGATGGACAGTTTTGCCATTAAGGCAGCTGAAGGATTTGTTCAAGTGGGTTATCCGCTAGATGCTAAGGCATTATTGCTTTGTGAACTTGATGGTATACAGACGCAAGTTCAATTAGAACTTGATAATGTGTTAAAAATTTTATCAGGCGCATCAACTTTAAAAGTATCTGAAAGTGAAGAAGAACGACTTAATTTTTGGAAAGGACGTAAGTCTGCTTTTTCTGCATTAGGTACACTATCTCCTGATTATTATTGTATGGACGGTACTATTCCGCGTCGTCATTTGGCAGATATGTTGGAAAAAATTCACAAGTTGAGCAATAAATATCAGCTTAGAGTTGCTAATGTTTTTCACGCTGGTGATGGTAATTTACATCCACTTATTTTATATGATGCTAATGTGATAGGAGAGTTAGAAAGGACTGAAGAATTCGGCACTGAAATCTTAAAACTTAGTGTGGATATGGGAGGTACAATTACGGGTGAGCATGGCGTCGGTGTAGAAAAATTAAATGCCATGTGTTATCAATTTAACATGCAAGAATTAGAAATTTTTCACAAAATTAAACAAGTTTTTGATGAGAATTTATTACTTAATCCTGGTAAGGCAGTACCAGAATTACATCGCTGTGCTGAGTTGGGAGCGATGCATGTACATCATGGTGAATTGGCACACCCAGAACTAGAGCGTTTTTAATGGATTCTAGACTTCAACAGTTACAAACTTTAGTTAAGGAATCTAGTAGTTTACATATTAAAAGTACATTGCTAGATTATTCTGGTATTGTGGAATATTATGCTGAAGATTTGGTAATTAGTGTTAAAGCAGGAACATCAATTGCACAGATTAAAAAACAACTTAAAAAAAATAATCAAGTCTTATCTTTTTATACTGATAATGATAATATAAGCATTGGAGCTGCTTATGCTCAAGGAGCTCAAGATTTGTCAGATTGTGTGTTAGGTGTGAAGATTATTGACGGTACTGGGGCGTATTTAAATTTTGGTGGTCAGGTGATAAAAAACGTTGCAGGTTATGATGTGGCACGTTTATTAGTTGGTTCAAAAGGAAAGTTGGCTTTAATTATGCAAATTAGCTTTAAGATAATGCCAGCTACTTATGTTAATCAATTAACCCCACCTGTTAAGTGTAAAAATAATTCAGTATTACATCAACAGATTGAGAAAAAATTAAAACAAGTTTTTGATCCTAGAGGGATTTTTAACTAATGCAAACGATAAAAATCAGTAATATAGAAGCTAATAACATTATTAGAAAATGTGTACATTGTGGATTTTGCTTGGCTACTTGCCCGACTTATCAATTGTTAGGTAATGAATTAGACTCGCCTCGTGGACGTATTTATTTGATTAAATCGGCTTTAGAAAATCATTATTTTTCTAAGCAAAGCATTGTTCATTTAGATCGTTGTTTAACGTGTAGGTCATGTGAAACTACTTGTCCATCAGGAGTGGAATACGTTAAATTAGTAAATATTGGACGTAAGCTTGTAGAACAAAAACGTCCACTTTGGCAGAAAGTATATAGATATTTTATCCGCCAATTTTTAACTACTCCTATTTTATTTAATCCAATTGGATTTATTTTTAGGCATTCTCAAATCAAAGGAAAACCTATTAAACCTTTTATAAAAATTGGTACGGTTTTATTATTAGGAGGTTGTGTGCAACCTATTCTTGCGCCTAATATTAACCATAGTATTAAAAATATTCTAGCAAAATTAGGCTATGAAACTATAGAAACCCCACAAAAACAATGTTGCGGGGCTATTGACCAACATTTAAGCGTTAATCATGATGCTCTGATTCAAATTAAGCAAAATATTGATGCTTGGCTTAAAGTTAAGGCTGAGATAATTATTGCTAGTGCTAGTGGTTGTGGATTAATGGTTAAAGATTACGTATCCATGTTTGAAAGACTAGACCCTTATTATCAAAAAGCACAATATATTGTTAATAAAACAAAAGATATTGCTGAATTTTTATCAGATAAAAATTTAAATCAGCTTAATTTAGAAAAGGTTAATATTATTTATCATGAACCTTGTACATTACAACACGGTCAACAATTAGGAGGGTTGGTTAGTTCTATTTTAAATTCACTTGGTTATCAACAAACTCCTGTTGTTGATTCGCATTTATGTTGCGGTTCTGCAGGTACGTATTCAATTTTTCATCCAAAATTATCACAACAATTAAGAACTAACAAGTTAAAACATTTACAAATAGCCAAACCCCAAATGATAGTTACTGCAAATATTGGTTGTTTAATTCATCTGCAAAAAGAAGTAAAAATCCCTGTTAAACATTGGGTAGAATTATTAGACAATTAGGTTTAATAGATTGATATAAATACCTATGAGAAGAAGAAGAAAATTAGAGCCTAAAACTTATGAGTTAAATATAGAGTCATTTTCTCATGAGGGGAGAGGTATTGCACATTTTGAAAACAAAGTAATTTTTGTAAATGATGCGTTACCGGGTGAATTAGTGATTGCTAATCGTACATTTTCATGTGCAAAATTTGAAGAGGCTGATGCTAAAGAAATATTAAAACCAGCAGACAATAGAATAAAACCAAAGTGTGATGTATTTGGTATTTGTGGTGGTTGTTCATTTCAGAACTTATCTAGCAAAGACCAGATACAAATTAAAAGTAGATGGCTAAAAAAGGTATTTGCCAAGCAGTCTAAAGTTGAACCGAAAAATTGGTTAAAATCTCTTCAATTCCAAAGTTGGGGTTATCGTCGTAAAGCTAGACTAGGTATTCGATATGTGTCTAAAAAAGACAAGGTATTGATTGGGTTTAGAGAAAGAAAATCTTCATTCATCACTAATATGAGTCGTTGTGAGGTGTTGCATCCATCAATAGGGGAACATCTTGAAGTACTTGCTAATTGTGTTGAAAGACTTAGTATTAAATCTAGTATTCCGCAATTTGAAGTGGTAATTTCTGAGAGTGGTATAGCACTTATTTTAAGACATCTTGAATCTTTGAGCATAAAAGATGAAAAAATATTAGCAGACTGTGCTCAAGAATTGAATATTACTTTTTATACCCAAAGTGGTGGTTTAGATAGTATAAAGCCATTAGATGAACCTGTTGTACTAACGTATTCACATTCTAATCATAATATTATTATGGAATTTTTACCTACTGATTTTGTTCAAGTAAACTTTAAACTTAATCAACAAATGGTTAGTCTAGCAGTAGAATTACTTGAACTTAATGAATTTGATAAGGTGATTGATTTATTCTGCGGTTTGGGTAATTTCACCTTGCCAATTGCAAGATATGCTAAATATGTAGTGGGTATTGAAGGTGATTTAGGATTGGTTGAAAGGGCAAAGTATAATGCTGAAAAAAATAGCATTAATAATGTTGATTTTTATAAGTCAGATTTATGTAAAGAAGTGGTAGGTTTTGAATGGTTTAAAGGAAAGAATTATAATAAAGCATTGATTGATCCATCTAGATCTGGTGCAATTGAAATTGTAGAATTGCTACCTAAATTAGGCGTAACAAGATTGGTATATGTATCATGTAATCCTGCAACGTTGGCTCGTGATACGATTAAGTTAATTGAACTTGGGTTTACTCTTGAAACAGCAGGGGTGATAGACATGTTTCCTCAAACTTCTCATGTGGAATCTATTGCTTTATTTGTTAAACGATAAACATTAATATCAACATTCAAATTTTGGATTTTTACTAAAATAATGTCTTGTATAAATATTACTAAATTTTAATTTTAATCGACGGTATGATATAGTTAGTAGTTGTCAATTAGATGTTTAAAATTAGTGAAAACATTGGTAATAATTAAAAATTAGGTATTATACTTATTGCTAGAATACGAATAGGTAAAATTTATTTAAAATAATCATTTAATAAACAAGCTAGTAGAGACTGGATATTAATTTGAATTTAATGGCTTGATAATCCTGATTGTGAATTCTAATAAGAATGAATTTTATTGCTTTTATAAAATATTTTATTAGTGAGAAAGACTACAATTTAGAGTGTGAAATTATTTTAATTTGTTACAACAATAATTTTTGTTAAAATAATTTAGGAAAATATTTAATTGAGTATGGTTTATCAATATGACATATGCCTATTATCAGCGATATTAGAAATAATCTTAAACGTGATAATGTGAATAACTGTAACTGTAACTGTAACTGTAACTGTAACTGTAATTATAATAGTATATTTTGATTGTAATGTTAGGTGAGTAAAATATTAAATACTTATTTAGATAAAAAAATGTTGTTTATTTTTTTAAATGGTATTATTGCTAGTAGGTATACATGTGTGATTATAGGATTTAGTAATAACTTTGTTAATATAAAGATATTCGTGAAGTTAATAAAAATTCGTTGATTGCTGTTGATTACGAAGGTGGATGAGTATAGTGTTTGAGGTAAGGATTTATCTATTTACTAGCTATTGAAAGATTGGGATTATTGTATAATAAAAATCTAAATATAGCTATAAATAAAGTATTTCCCTGTGGTTTTGTATTGGCATATGAATTACTAGATATTGGCATAGATTTTTCTTTTGTATCTGTGTTAGATGTTAATTAGGATACCTGCTAAGTAATTGTTTATAGAGCTTTTCATTTTAATTATGATGTATTATAAAATTAGCAGGTAGGTTTAATTAATGGAATGCATAAAGCGTAGCATGAAGTATGTTAGTGAGTATTTTCTATGGTATGAATTTGTTATAGTAGATTTACACTTAACTTTTGCCAGTAGATAATAGTGGTCTATGAATGATTCATTATGAGATGTAACTCTTTTAAAGAGTAAGTTAATTATGGGCTTGATTAACTTATGCTTATTCATGTTGTTTATATTCAAGTAAATAATAACTCTGTAGGGTTTCAGTTAAATGAATTAAGGAGATTATGTATAATCAGTTTAAGTGTGTAGGTATTATTTTTAGTGATGATTTGTCTATGCAAGGTATATGTTTTATAGAATAAAAACATTATTGGATAGTGGTTGTGATTTTAGTGCTTATATGTAATCATCTAGAATTAGTTATGCAACTTATTGATAAAAATTACAATCAATATAAGGTTTTTATAAATTTAAAACTGATAAAATAAAATATCAGAAACATTTAGTAAAAATTAGAGATTTATTGTGAACAATGATAATATACAAAAATTCGAAATTAGGCTTTTAGCTGTAGTTAGAAAAACCCTCATTGCTGTTGCTAAAGATACTATCACTCGGCCAGGATTAAAACATCCGCTTAGTAAAGTAACACAAGAAATGATAACTGATTGTTTAGATATTGTAACTAGTAGACAAATTGCTATTGAAAAATCCTCAGGTATGCATACTAATATGAAACCGATTTATACCGATAAGCAAGCGGTGCAAAGTTTTTCAATTGATGATTTAAAGAAAACCTTAAATTAAACAGTTTATTTTGGTAAATTTATATAGGTTTTGATTTTATTAAATCACATGAATTATATTCAAATCAATAGAAAGGAATTATGTTATAACTAACTAATAAGTTTCTACTTTATTAAAATTGATTTATCATTATTTTTTGATTTCTTATATGATAGAACGGTATAGGCTAGATAAATATGGTGTTAATTTATCCACATTCTAACTACCTTAAAGAGGTATCTAATTTTATAATAATAATTTAATTTTTTAGTCAGTTGGTTGGCTTTGTTTCTAGATGAGTATCAAAAAAGTTATAGTGTAACAAGGTGAGTTGTTCAATTATATAAATTCTAAATTTGCATATGAACTAATCAACCATTTTATATCGCCTGTTTGTTTAAATTTTATCTGTATTCTGGAACTATCCCCTTGTCCTTCGAAATTTAATACTGTTCCTAATCCGAATTTGGTATGGTTAACTAAAGCACCAATATGTAATTGATTATCAGATTTAGTTATAATACTTTGACTAAAAATATTATCATTATTGTAATTTTTTATTGTTATACTAAATTTAACTTTAATCCTATTTAAATATTCACCTGGGATCTCGTTTAGGAAACGTGAAGGATCAGTGTGCAAAAAATGTCCGTGTAAAAATCGTTTTATGGTGTAAGATAGTGATAATTTTTTCATGGCACGGGTCATGCCAACGTAGCATAATCGTCTTTCTTCATCTATTAAATGTAGTTTATCTTTGCTTTTCCAGGGGAATAAACCTTCTTCCATGCCACTTAAGAATACATAAGGAAATTCTAAGCCTTTAGCTGAATGCATAGTCATAAGTTGTACACTTTGATTAATAAATGCATTAGTATTACTGCTAGAATCTATTGATGCTAAAGAAATAAACCCTATTACTTCATTCATATCATTATTCTGTTTATATTGTTTAGCTGCAGTTATTAACTCTTCTAGATTTTCTTTTTTGTTGCTAGTTTTATTATTAGAATAATGCGCCATTAATCCTGATATATTAAGTAAGTTTATTATTTTCTCAGATAAATCTAAGTTCTTAGTATCATCTTTCATTTTTTCAATTAGGTTGGTAAATCCATTTAATGCATTCGCAGTACGAGTTGATAGTGTAGATGATACTTGTATGGTTGCTTGAAAAAGACTGACATGGTTATTTTGTGCAAATGTACGTATTTTGTTAACTGTTTTTTTCCCAATACCACGAGTTGGGAAATTAACCACACGTTCAAAGGCAAGATTATCATCTGAGTTTTCTATTAAACGCAAATAACCTAAAGCGTATTTAATTTCAGCACGTTCAAAAAATTTTAAACCACCATAAATAATATAAGGAATATTGTATTTTATGAGCGCTTCTTCAAAGACACGAGATTGGGTATTAAGGCGATACAGAATAGCACAATCATTGGGTAATGATCCATTAGTGATTAATTTCTGAATGCTACTGACGACATAGTTTGCTTCATCTATTTCAGTTTGCGCTTCATATACATCAATTAATTCACCATCATTAGCATTAGTCCAAAGAGATTTACCCATACGGCTGGTATTATGAGAAATCAAGGCGTTAGAAGCCGTTAGAATATTATTTGTTGAACGATAATTCTGTTCTAAACGGATAGTTTTAATAGGAGCGAAATCTGTACATAATTTAGTAATATTTTCAATATTTGCACCGCGCCATCCATAAATAGATTGGTCATCATCACCCACACAGAATACTTTATTGTTACCACTAAATAATAATTTAATCCATTTGTATTGGATCGTGTTAGTGTCTTGAAATTCATCAATTAAAATGTGCTTAAAGCGATCTTTATAATGATTAAGTAAGGTTACGTTATTTTTTAATAACTCATAACTACGTATCAGTAGTTCTGCAAAATCAATCAAGTTATTTGATTTACAGTGTACTTCATAAAGTTCAAATACTTTAAGACTTTTTTTAATAAAATAGTTGTAACTAGAGTCAATATCCTGTAGGCGAATACCTTTGTTTTTTTGATTATTAATAAACTGCTGAATCTTTTTAATAGAAAATTTAGATTCGTCAATATTATTTTCTTTCATGAGGTTTTTGATAATGCGTATTTGGTCTTGTGCGTCTAGGATTTGAAAGCTAGAAGTTAATTGGGCTTGTTCATAATGAATACGTAATAATCGGTGTGCCAAGCTATGAAATGTTCCAGTCCACATACTTGTAATAGGGCACCTTAATAGCATACTTAATCTTTCACACATTTCAGTAGCGGCTTTATTGGTAAAAGTAACGGCTAGAATAGCATTAATGTGAACATCTTTTTGTGTGATTAAGTAAGCAATTCTATGTATGAGAACTTTGGTTTTACCACTTCCAGCACCTGCTAGTATTAAAGCGTTTTTTTCATTATTTAGTGTAACTGATTGGCATTGTTTGTCATTTAGACCATTTGTTATTTCAGATAAATTCATTATTTTTTTTCTTGTTTTATGGGGTTAAATGGTTATAATATTATCCTTCTCTTATGTCATTGAGAAATGAGTTGGCATAAGTAAATAAAATTATAAACATTATTTAAGGAGTGTCAATAATGACTTACTATGCAGGCGTTAAAAAAATGGAAGAAATGGGTGTAAATGATAATTATATACAAGGTTGGGTAGCTGGTTTTTTAAATAATCCAGAAATTGAAGAGCAAAGAATCACTAATGAGTGGAAATCAGGTTATGAAGATGGTAAAGAACACACAGACGTTAATTTTATAAATTTTTGCTAAATGTATGGAGAATAACTGGCAATATTATGCTAGATATGCTCTTAAAGGCGCTAATAAAAGTAACGTTTTTTTTAAGACAAAGATGTTTAAAGACCGTAATTTTCCTATTAAAATTCCCTTAGAATTTGCACGATTAATTGATAAAAGAAATAAGGATGATCCTTTACTAAAACAAGTCATCACTCCAAAAACTTTATCAAAAAGTACAAGTTTTAGTTTATCACCACTAGAAGATGAAAAATACTCTCCTGTGGCTGGACTGATACACAAATATCCAAATAGAGTGTTATTAATTGCATCGCAAGTGTGTGCGATTCATTGTCAATATTGTTTTAGGCAAAACTTCAATTATGTTGAGCATGATGCTATTAGCAATTGGGTTGAGATTCAAAATTATATTATTAACGATGTAAAAATTAATGAAGTAATATTAAGTGGTGGTGATCCGTTAAGTTTGAGTGATGATAAACTTGCGACATTAGTTGATAATATTGCACATATTGCACATATCAAAACACTACGTGTTCATACGCGTAGTGCTGTTGTAGAACCTAGTAGAATAACTAGAAAATTAGTAGAAATATTTAATCAATCAAGATTAAATATTGTGATAGTATTACATATAAATCACGCACAAGAATTATCTGTGCAATTTGCACAAAAAATCATAGAATTAACTCGTGTTACTTTGCTCAGTCAGTCAGTCTTATTAAGAGGTGTGAATGATTCAATAGAAGTATTGACTGAACTTTGCTTGAGTTTATTTGATTTAGGGATATTACCCTATTATTTACATATGTTAGATAAAGTTAAAGGTGCACAGGATTTCTTAGTTAAAGATGACTATGCTATTCAATTACATCAACAATTAAAGAGCAACTTAAGTGGGTATTTAGTCCCTAAGTTAGTGCGTGATAGTGGCAGTTATTCTAAAGATTGGCTACTTTGAAATGGCTTTTTCTAAATCTTTCATGTTCATCTCACCTATTTGGTAATCAACTAAATTACCATTTGGCCCGTAAATATAGGTTGTTGGCATACCAATTATTTCGCCAAATTCTTTAAACTGAGTTCTATTTTTATCATCAAAAAGGATAATAGGGTAATTTACCATGAATGTATCAGTAAACTCCATAATAGCTATTTCATCGGCTTGCTCATAGTTAAGCCCTAGAATAAGGATTCTATCTTTGTTCTTTTCATAAAATTTAACAAAAGTTGGAATTTCTTTTAAACAGGGTGGGCACCAAGTTGCCCAAAAGTTAATTACTAAGTATTTTCCTTTGGTGGATTTATTAGTGTATATATTGTCATCAAGATCGGTTAGAGAAAAATTAGGAACTTTGATCTTTTTTTCTTCTTGCCATATATCATTAGTAGACCTTACAATATTATTAATATTGATTGCTTGAGCAATATTTAAAGTTACAAATAGTAAGTATATAAAGCTAAATTTAATAATTTTATTGCTAAATTGAAATAGGTAATTTGTAGGTATAATGGAATTTTTTGTCATATTTTGTTTAGTTATGAGTATAATCATTTATCATAATCCAAATTGTTCTAAATCAAGAACAACATTAGCTATTTTAGAACAAAAAAATGTTGATTTTAAAATAATTAAATATTTAGAAAATCCACCAACTAGAAATGAACTCAAGCAATTATTAATCGATTTAAATCTTGAAGCTAGATTATTAATACGCAAAGATGAACTTGAATATAAAGAAAAAAGTCTAGACGATAAGGATTTAACTGAAGATCAATTAATTAGTGCCATGGTTAAAACACCAAAATTAATTGAAAGACCTATTGTAAGAACAAGCAAAGGGGTTGTGATTGGCCGCCCACCTGAAAATATTTTATCCATTCTTTGAAGCCGAATAAGACTTATTTATAGAAGTCCTTAGTCAATAAATAAGGTTGATATATGACCTTTACGTGCTTCAATATTAGAATAGTAAACATCATCTAAGTTTTTAATCACTGAATTTTTAACTATATCTACTTGTAATAAGTTTTTACTCCATGCCCTTAGGTTTGTAAGCCTGTCAAACGATAAAGTGTTGTTGGTAAATTTATTAATCCATCTTAGACGCATAAATATTGGCGCAAAGGTAGCATCAATGATTGAAAAATCACCGCCATTAAAAAATTGGCTATTATTTTTAACAGTTTCAATTTTGCTAAGTTTATTAAATAAAGATTTTTTTGATGTGTAGAATTTTTCCTTATCACCTGTGATCACATCAAATAGATCATCAAATAGAGTTGATGAAAACTGAATCCATGAACGATTTTTAGCCTTTTGAATAGGGTCAATAGGATGTAGATTGGTTTTGCTAATATCATTAATAAATTCATTAATTACAGAGGATTCAAAGATGATTTTATCATTTGCTTTTAATAATGGCACTTTTCCAGTTGGGGAAATTTGTTTAAACCAGTTAGGTAGGTTTATCGAGTTGATATAATTTAATTCAAAAGTAAGTTTTTGCTTATTTAACAGAATAATAGCACACTGTGCAAATGGACAAAGTTTAAAGCTAATCAGTTCTAGTTTCATAATTATTTGAATGGTTATTGTGTTATTATCTATGATAAGGGTGATTAATTGGCAATGAATAGGCGCAATAATTTTTTTCAGGACTAGTAGAAGATATTAAATTAGAGTCTATTGTAGCTTTAATAAATAACTTGCTTTTTAATTCTTTAATTTGTTTATTGTTTTTTTCTTTGCGTTTTTGTGTTTTAAAAGCAATCAAGTTGAATTTAAGTGAAGCAGGTAATTTTTCTTGATAATGATAAAGTTTTGTCTTCATATTAAGTGTTTTTCAACTCTGACCAAAGTTTTTCTAATTTGTAAAATTCTCTAGTTTTTTCTGTCATAATATGCACTACAATCTCTAATAAGTCTATTAATACCCAATGTCCAGTTTCATTGCCTTCAATACCTAATATTTTTATATTAAGACGCTTGGCTTCAATTTTAATATTATTAGCAATATTACGTATGTGTTGAATAGATTTTCCTGTGGTAATAATAATGGTTTCATTATCGGTATTTTGTTCTAAAATATTTAAATTAATGGTATTTTTACCATTTAGTTCTTTAATGATGTTATTAATAACTTCTAATTGTTGCTTTAAATTCATAAGACACTAATATAATTAATGATAGATTCTGGCAGAAGTCCAGATAAATTCTTTTGACTATTTATTTTACCGTGAATAGCACTTGAAGAAATATTAAGCATTTGATTATTTGCAAAAAAGATAAATCCTGTTTTTTGTTTTGTTAAATCATTGATTGTATCAGTTAATCTAAAGCCATATTTTTTTTGATGCGTTAAGACACCAGGCCTGGACATTATTACTAGGTGACAATATTGATAAAAATTTTGAAATTCTTCCCAACTGCTAAGTGTGTTAAAACTATCCATCCCCATGATTAAACAAATAGAATTATTTTGATATTTTGATTGTATGCATTTGAGTGAGTTAATAGTGTAAGAGTTTCTATTTTGCTTAACTTCTCTATTATCTATTAAGAGTGTATTAAATTCTTTAATAGCTAAATGCAACATATCCATACGTTGATTAATACTAAAATTAAGTTTCTTTTTATGTACGGGTTTAGCACAAGGCATTAAAAATAATTTAGATAATCTAAGTTTAATTTTAAGTTGAGTAGCATTTTTTAGATGTCCGTAATGGATTGGATCAAATGATCCACCAAAAAAACCAATTATTTTAAACAACTTAGAATGCAAACTTTTTTGCAATACTCATAATATATCCTTAATTTCTGCTTGGGTTAGTGGACCTGTAGGATAAGGAATTTTTCCTTGTTGCATGCTATTTACGTAATTAATAAAGTCATCTTCGTTGTCAAGTAATAGGAAAGCATTTCCTTGTTTTTGCTCACCCATTGTTGTGTTAATTTTTGAGCCGTAGTCATGTCCACAATGTAGCATAACATCATTATCAATATATTTGAGTTTTTTCATGGAGTAGAATAATTCTTTAATATTACCACCAGGTAATGAACAATGTCCTGCTCCGTAAACAAACAAAGTATCGCCAGCAATAATATGTCTATCTAATAAATAACAAATACCACCAGCACTATGTCCTGGTGTATTAATAATTTTAGCTGTTGTATTGCCAATAAGAATAGTGTCGTTGTTTTCAACTGTCTCAGGTAAATTATTAATCTGTAAATAAGGAATTTCATTAATACCTACTGTTATTCTAGCGCCCGTTGCTTCTACAATTTCATCAACGGCATTGGTATGGTCAAAATGCCAATGAGTTAGCCAAATATCAGTGAGTGTATAGCCTTTATCGTGTATTCTTTGAATAAACAATGGTGCATTCCATGCTGGATCAACAATGGCACAGGTTTTTGTACTATGATCAAAGATAAAGTGAATAGAATCTTTTAAAATACCAATATGATAGAGAATTTCTAGTGTATAAGTTTTTTCTTTAAAAGTTTGTATATTCATATTATTATTTTAACAAAAAATGTCTTGACTATTCTAACTTAGAGATTATAATTTAAATTTTTTGCTGATAGGTTAGTAATTTAATAATGTTTTGTGGGGCTATAGCTCAGTTGGGAGAGCACGATACTGGCAGTGTCGGGGTCAGCGGTTCGATTCCGCTTAGCTCCACCATAAGCAAAAATATTATGTCGCCTTCGTCTATCGGTTAGGACACAAGGTTTTCATCCTTGTAAGAGGAGTTCGATTCTCCTAGGCGATGCCATATTTTAAGTAAGTTTTGATAGATTGTGGGTTACTACTAAAGTAGTACTTATAAATTCTTGACTGGTATAGAACAATTATAATATCCATACTATTTAGTAGACATTGAAAGTTTAGTTATACTACTTTAAATATGTAGTTACTGAAGTATTACTTGTGATAAATAATCAAATAGATTTTAGAAGTTAGAGACTTTCTCAAATAAAGCTCAAAACTTATTTGTGATTGAATAGAATGAGCTATTTAAAGTTATTTTATAATAGGTATATATAATCTTAAATTATAAAAGACTTCTATTAAATAAGCACTAAATCGGTCAAGACATTATGTATAGATTAATGTTCAGATATTATCTTTTCAGTATTTATGTGATAAATTAAATTAAGAGAGATAATTATTTAGAAAGTAATTAACTGTGTATGATAGAATCATTCTTTTGTATACCTATTATTTGTTATGTGTCTATAGTAAATAGGATCGTTGCTAATAATCGACATCAAACAAGAAAATAACATCTAGTATTTTGATATTAATTATTGGGAGATATAGTTATCAAAATAGTAGACTGTGATATTTTAGAGGCCATAGATAAAAGTTAATAGACAAGGTAATGGATGATATTAATCTAGTATGATGAAATAAAATTTATAGGTTTGTTAAAATTATTATTGTAAATGTGATAGCCATAATACCTAAAGCAACTGTTATTTTAGCTAATACAGTCCAAATTTTTGAACCGGTGTAACGATTAGCAGCGTTCCATGTACCTATCATTTGACATACGTTATATGTTAAAGCCACTAATATCGTAATAATAACCAGTGCTATAGATTCAGACATCTCAACTACTAGCATTACTATTTGTCCAATAAGTCCTACTAATACACCATAGAACCAATATGTTTTAGCTAGACCAAAATCACCATCAATTAACTTCTTAAAAAAAACTTTTTGTATTTCTTGAACATCATCCATATATTATATTCCTATTATTTCATATTAAATAGTTGTTCCAAACTAATAAAGCTTAATTGTAGACTAAATTGAATAATACTTTACAAGGTTTTAATAAAGTATTAGGTAGTATAACTTATTTAATATAACTCAAATCACAGCAATAATTATCACTATATCTAGATTTAATTTAAGAATAATAATATAAAAAATTTTAAGAGTATTACAGAACTTTATTTATTTTTCTTATAGTGTATATGAATTATAACAAGATTAATCGTTATTAGCATAACTAGTAAATATAGATTGTATAATAGAGAATAATTACTAGATTTATACTCGTAATAGTAGGAGTTATAATTTTGTCGTATAGTATGGTTCTTTAGTAGAAAGAATGGTTGATTAAAGTACGGTATTTGTAATCTATTTTACTTTATCAAAAGTAAAGAAAGTGTATATTACCTTTGTTTATTGGTTAGCATCCTAGATTTTTATCTTATATTGAAAGAATAGCATGGTTTTTATAAAAACCATGCTATTCTTTTGTCTGATTTGTAAAATATTTAGTCTATTTCTCTAGATTTATCTATTAAAATACCTCTGTCGCGTTCGTCTAGTCTGGCCCAGGACCCTAGGATTTCATCCTAGTAACAGGAGTTCAAATCTCTTACGTGACGCCATTTTATATCTACGTGAGTGGTGTACCAACATGAGCTTATTAAGCATTATTATTCCAAATCGATTTATTAGTCAGCGAGTTGATGTTGCAATGGCACAAATGTTGCCTAATTATTCACGTACTAAAATTATCTACTGGATAAAGTCTGGTAATGCTTTAATTCATCGCAAAACTTTTAAACCTAAAGAAAAAGTTACAGGCGGTGAGATAGTTAATTTATCAATTAAAACTAAAAAAACGAATGTGTGGTTAGCAGAAGATGTCATCATTGATGTGGTATATGAAGATTCAGAGATTATTGTTGTTAACAAACCAGTAGGTTTAGTAACACATCCTGGCGCAAACAATTGGATAGGAACACTTGCTAATGCATTGTTATATTATGATTCATCTTTAGCCAATCTTGATCGAGCTGGTATTGTTCATCGTTTGGATAAAAATACCTCAGGATTAATGGTGATTGCACGTAGTGAATATGCACAAAAATATTTAACTGAGCAGTTACAAACTCATAGTATTTCACGAGAATATTCAGCCATTGTATATGGTTATATGATTTCTGGAGGTAGTGTTGATGCACCAATAGGGCGTGATCCTAAAGATAGAATTAAACAAGCAGTGGTTAAATATGGTAAAGATGCTCTTACTCATTATCGTATTATTGAACGTTTCACACATCATACCCATGTTAAAGCAATTTTAGAAACAGGGCGTACTCATCAAATTCGAGTACACTTATCATTTATTGGACATCCACTTATTGCTGATCCAATATATGGTGGTAAAGTTCATTTTCCAAAAAAAGCAGATAAACAACTAACAAAGGCACTTAAAAATTTTAATCGTCAAACTCTTCATGCTAGAAAGCTCACACTTATTCATCCAATATCTGGTAAATTAATGTCGTGGAAAGTACCATTACCACAAGATATGCAAGATTTATTACAAGTATTGGCTAAATTTGATGCGTGCTGATTAGAAGAATTGTAAATCAGATATTAACTAAACAAAATATTGAGCATATTATCTTTTGTTACAGTTGTTTTTCTTTATTATTTTTAAACGTGCCACTAGCGCTAAAGCTCATTTCTTTAGTGGATGTATTAAGATGATAATAATGTAGTGGCTTTTGTTTGCGTTGTTTTTGTTGTACTACACATCCTACAATTGTAAATTCACCTTTAAGCTCAATGTCATCATATTGTGTATTTAAGCAGATCAAAAATTTTCTTGAACCACGTTCAATATATTGGCGAAAATATATCTCCATATCATACCGTACAACAGCGTAAGCATGATTATGAATTTTCATACTAGGGTCAATAATAACAATACAGTTCTCACTAAACTCTGGCGTCATGTATTTACCTAAATTTTGCAATGCAAATGGCTCAGAATTGGTTGAACAATTTGTTTTAAATATCTCTTGTGGTGTGTCTAAGTCTGACATTTTTTACAATAAAATGTTGATCGTTGGTTTTGCACAAACCTAGTTATTATACCTTTGCAACGATAACATTTTTTGTTTTTAAATCCATATACGGATAAATTTTGTGTGAAATATCCAGGATTACCATTAACTTGAACAAAATCTTGTAAAGTTGTACCGCCTGCTTCAATAGCCTGAGTTAAGATATTTTTAATACTTTGTGTTAAAATATTATATCTAGTTTTAGATATAATGCCAGCTTTTAGTTTTGGGTTAATACCTGCCATAAATAAACTTTCGCAAGCATATATATTACCCACACCAACCACTATTTT
Source organism: Candidatus Vesicomyosocius sp. SY067_SCS001 (assembly GCF_014706615.1). Taxonomy (NCBI): domain Bacteria; kingdom Pseudomonadati; phylum Pseudomonadota; class Gammaproteobacteria; family Pseudothioglobaceae (SeqCode); genus Candidatus Vesicomyidisocius; species Candidatus Vesicomyidisocius sp. SY067_SCS001. The sequence continues at coordinate 314,088 of NZ_CP054877.1, forward strand.
GTTATCCATAATAAAAGCTTTTATGTTTTGTTGTTTGTTTCTTGATTTTTGATATAAATACCCATTATAGAATGATGTTTTTAACGGCTCAACCCCTAATGAGTCTAGTAGTTTATGTGAGCCATCTTTTGAAAATAATACTGCACCAAAACGTCTTGGGTCTTTTAAGCGCATACTTGTTCCATTTTGCAATTGTAATTCAAAATGTTCATGTTTTAATAGTGGTGTGTTTATATCAACCACTTTAATTGAACCGCTCATACCTAAATGGATTATTAAGGTACCTATTTTAAACTTAATTAATAAGTATTTACCACGACGATCAATTGTATTGATCGATTGATTAGTGAGTGTTGTTGATAAGTGTTTAGGAATAACCCAACGTAAATTCTTTCGATGTAGTATCACTTTGTTTACTTTTTGATTGATAATCAAAGATGTAAGCCCACGCTTAATGGTTTCAATTTCAGGAAGTTCTGGCATAAAATGATTTTAAATTAAATAGAATAACCTATTATAATTATCAACTTTAACAACTATGGAGAAAAATATGTTTGATCGTATCAATTTAGTTCAGTGTAAAATCCTTTTAGGATTTATTCTATCAGTTATTGTATTTTTTAGTTTTAATTATAATATAGCTGAGGCTCAGAACCTAACACATTATGGCTTAATAGTATGGTTACACGTTCTAGCAGGTATTGTTTGGATTGGGTTGCTTTATTACTTTAATTTTGTGCAAGTTCCAGCCATGGGTCAAGCATTATCAGATACTGACGGTCCTGGTCCAGCAGCTATTGGTAAGTATATTGCTCCTCGTGCTTTATTATGGTTTCGTATGGCGGCAATAACTACTTGGATTTTAGGTTTAGTATTGTTAGCAACAAAAGATGCTATCCTTAGTGCATTTATGTTAGAACCTACTTTTCAAATTATTGGTATTGGTGCATGGATGGGAACTATCATGGTATTTAATGTTTGGTTTATTATTTGGCCAAATCAACAAAAGATTTTAGGTATGAAATCTGCAAGTGATACAGACATTGTAATAGCAAAAAAAAATGCAGCATTAGCATCAAGTGTTAATGTGATTTTATCTATTCCAATGTTATTAACTATGCTTGCATGGCACTAAAGTAAGGAGTTGTGTATTTTAAAAGTATTTGGCTTACATTAGTGCTCTATTATTATTTTAATAATGCATATATTTGTTTTATATTCACATAATATGTTCTAATTTTACCATTGAAGATGATTTGTATATTTTTGTAGTAAATTTGTATATTTTGTATCTTTTTTGTAGAAAAATATTTATTACTTAAAACACATGTGTATAATTTACAACATCTTTGTGTTACTTGCAAAGTAAGTTAATGCCACAGATTACAAGATTTCTTTTGGCGTATTTTTTAAATTTTTGGAGATAAAATATGAGAAAACAGTTATTAATTACTGCTGTTGCAGCAACAATGTCAGTAGCTGCTACAGCGGATATTTCGATCACGGGTGATGCTTATATAAATGTTGCTAAACAAAAAATTGGAGCAGCTGATACTGCGAATACCAATCACGATAGTCAGCGTATTCGTCTAAAAGTAGTTGGTTCTGCAGGTGATACTAAGGTGACTGCCGTTGTACGTAACGATGGTGCAACTCGTGTAAATGATAATGATATTGATATTAGTAAAAAAAGTCTCCATATGGATAGTTTATATTTAACTACCAAAGTAGGGCCTGTTGATGTCAAAGTGGGGGATTATTGGGGTACAATCGGTTTAGGTGCTCGTTCTCTAGATGCTGCTAGGTCAAACGCATTATCTGCATCAACTAAAGTAGGCGATTGGAAGTTAGGTTTATTTACTGCTGACGGTTCTAGTAATGATGGTTCTGATACAACTAATGTAAGTGCTTCTGGTCTATTAGGTCCAGTTTCTGTTGGATTAGTGCATAACCCTGGTGGGTTTACAAATTTTACTGCTAAAACTACATTTAATGGTATTTTGTTTGCTATTGACAAATGGAATGATAAAAGAAGAAATATTATTCATAACGATACAACTCTTATTCACATTGGCGGTAAAGTTAATCACTTTACGTGGGATTTAGCGCAGATAAAAAATGATCGAGCTTCTGATATGACTGATGCCAATATTGTTACTAATGGTAAGTTTGCGCCATTAGGCTCTATGTTGATAGGTAGATCTGCTCGAGGTGGTACAGCAACTGCTGTTGCTGATGTTAGTCATTTTAGTGAAATATTAGGTGTTGCAGTTAGTACTAAATTAGCAGGTAATACAGTTAAAGCTATTTATACTAAAAATACTATGTTTGGTGATGATAAAGTAACAGGTACAGAGTTAATAGTTAGTCGTCCTTTAGGTGGTACTACTTTAACAGCTAATATTGCTAAACTTTCTGATGTGAATACTATTGTGAATGGCAATGCTACTAATACAGGTCTTAGACTTGATGTTAAGTTCTAGATTATACAGTAGTATAAAAACTAGATTTAATTTTAAAAGTCTAATCTAGTTAGTTCTAAAACCCCTAGTCTTATTTTAAGGCTAGGGGTTTTTATTTATTGTATTTGTTTTAAATTGAAAACCTTTCTGTCTGATAAAATTCAACAGAAAGGTTTTCAATTTAAAACATATAAAAATATGAAGGTTAGAATAACTTTAAAAGTAAGTGGTGTAGATGCACAAAGTTTTTTGCAGGGACAATTGAGCAATGATATTGCTGCCATTAGAGAAAATGAGTGGCAATTAAATGCGTATTGTCAGCATCAGGGAAAAGTGATTGCTCTGTTTTGGGTTACTAAATATAAAAATGATTTTTACTTGAATTTTCCTAAAAGTTTACAAGATAAAGTCTTCAAACATCTGCATATGTTTGTATTAATGTCGGATGTTGAAATAGTACAAACCTCTTTTAATACTTATCCACCTATTAATGTAATGAAACATCCTGAAGTGTATTTAATAACTAGTGAAAAATTTGTACCACAAGAGTTAAATTTAGATATTAATGAGGTTGGGGTTAATTTTTCTAAAGGCTGTTATCCTGGACAAGAAGTAGTTGCGCGTTTACATTATTTAGGTAAATCTAAGCGTCGTATGCGACTATTTAGATGTGAACAAATACTGAAAGTAGGCGATAAATTAATTGCACTTGATTCAAAATCAGTAAAGGCATCAGGCATAGTAGTTCGTTGTATAAAATCATTTGGTAAATTATTGTATTTGGCAACGATTGAGGTTAAATATCAAGATAGCGATATTATATTGAATAATTCTAATGACGCCAAATTCACAAGGATTAAAAATGATTAAATTATGTACATTTTTGTCCATGCTTTTATCTATGAATGTTTTTGCAACTAGCGAGCCGCCGCTAGATCTAACCATTCATTGGGTGGGCTATACGTCACTTATTTTATTTGTATTGGCTTATATTTTAGTAATGGTAGAGGAATTTACTCATTTTAGAAAATCTAAACCTGTGATTCTAGTGGCGGGCGTTATTTGGGGGTTAATTGGTTGGATGTATACTAGCCAAGGATTACCATACTTTGCTGAAGTAGCACTTAGGCATAATATATTAGAATATACAGAACTATTCTTATTCTTATTAGTGGCAATGACTTACATTGAGGCCATGCGAGAAAGGCATGTATTTGAAGCGCTTAAAGTTTGGTTAATTAATAAAGGCTTAACTTTTAGACAACTTTTCTGGTTAACAGGATTTTTAGCTTTTTTTATTTCTCCAATTGCTGATAATTTAACTACAGCACTTATTATGGGCGCTGTGGTATTAGCAGTAGGTGCAGGTAATCCTCGTTTTGTTACTATTTCTTTTATTAATATTGTTGTAGCTGCTAATGCAGGCGGTGTATTTAGTCCGTTTGGCGATATTACTACGCTAATGGTATGGCAAAATGGCATTGTTGGGTTTACTCAATTTTTTAGTTTGTTTGTACCGTCTCTGATTAATTTCGTTGTACCTGCATCTATTATGCATTTTTCTATTAAAAATGAAATGACTACAAGTAATCAAAGTAAAGTCAATATTAAATTAGGTGGTATTATTATTCTTCTTCTTTTTATTGTTACTATTATTACAGCAGTTAGTTTTCATAATTTTTTACATTTACCACCAGCAATGGGAATGATGACAGGTTTGAGTTATCTTATGATTGCTGCTTATTTTATTCGTCAATCTGAGTGCAAGTCACAACAAGAAGGATTTGATGTATTTAGAAAAGTTGCAAATGCAGAATGGGATACCCTGTTGTTTTTCTTTGGAGTAATTGTAAGTGTTGGTGGATTAGGGTTTATAGGTTATTTAACATTAGCTTCTGAAGCGATGTATTTATCTTTAGGAGCAACTTATGCTAACATTTTAATAGGTGTTTTGTCTGCTATTGTAGATAATATTCCAGTTATGTTTGCAGTATTAACCATGAATCCTGATATGTCATTAGGACAGTGGTTATTAGTAACTCTCACAACAGGGGTGGGTGGTAGCTTATTTTCAATTGGCTCTGCTGCAGGTGTGGCATTAATGGGTCAATCAAATGGGCTTTATACATTTGTATCACATCTTAGGTGGACAGGTGTGATTGTACTAGGCTATGGTTTAAGTATTGGTGCACATATATTAATGAATGCCGCTTTATTTGATGTACCAGTTTGAGTCTTATTTATTGGTTGATATTGGTAATACTAGTATTAAGTGGTGTTTAAATGGTAAAATTAATTCAGCTTTTATTACAAAATTTAACATAACTCAATTACCAAAAGTAGATAAAATTTTTGCTAGTTGCGTGGGTGATTGTTATATATTAGACGATCTAAATAATACTCATTTTGTTAAAACTGAACGTGTATTCAATTCTGTAGAATGTGGTTATCAAATTCCATCTACATTAGGCTCTGATCGTTGGTTAGCAATGTTAGCTAGTATAGAACATTATCCTAAACAAAATTTGCTTATTATTGATGCGGGTAGCGCACTCACTTTTGACTTATTATTAGCTAATGGTAAACACCAAGGAGGGCTTATTATGCCTGGTTTGAGTGTATTAAGACGTAGCTTTACTCAGTTTTCTAATAATATCCAACAGTTATCTTTAGGCCTTACTGCAAACAACACTCAAGAAGGTTGGTTAATTGGTACTAGCCAGATGTTGATGAGTGTTATTAACACACAAATTGAACAACATTTGAATAATTATAGTAATTTAGTTGTTGTGTTGACAGGTGGTGATGCTAAGATAATTGCATTAAAGCTTCATTGTCAAGTTAAACTTCATCAAAACTTAGTGTTAGAAGGTTTATCTAGCTATGTGCAAGCATATAAAACGTTGCACTCAGTCTTGGTATAATTTACTTATTTAATTTAAGTAAAGATAAATAATGCAAGACAGACGGGTTTTATCAGGCATGCGACCTACAGGACAGCTTCATTTAGGTCATTATCATGGCGTTTTGAAAAATTGGCTAGTGCTTCAAAATGAATACGATTCTTATTTTTTTGTGGCTGATTGGCATGCATTTACTACGCATTATGCAGACAATATGAATTTAAATGTCAATGTTATAGAAATGGTAGTTGATTGGCTTGCTACTGGTATTAACCCAAACACTTCAACAATTTTTGTACAATCCAAGGTACCTGAACATTCAGAACTACATTTATTGCTTTCTATGTCAACACCTTTGAGTTGGTTGGAACGAGTGCCTTCATATAAGGACCAACAACTTAAATTACATATTAAAGATTTAGCAACTTATGGATTTTTGGGTTATCCATTATTGCAAAGCGCAGATATTTTAATTTATAAAGCTGGACTTGTACCAGTTGGCGAAGACCAAGTGGCTCATATTGAATTCACACGTGAGGTAGCTAGACGCTTTAATCATCTTTATGGTCGTGAAGTTGATTTTGAAAAAAAAGCTGAAATTAGTATTAATAAAATGGGTAAAAAACAGGCTAAAACATACCGGTTACTACGTAAAACATATCAAGAAACAGGTGATGATGAGGCTTTGATAAAAGCTCATGCTTTGTTACAACAACAAAATATTACTCTTGGCGATAGAGAAAGACTTTCAGGTTATATTGAAGGTGTAGGTAGAATTATATTACCTGAGCCTGAATTATTATTAACTAAAGCCTCAAAAATGCCTGGATTAGATGGTCAAAAAATGAGTAAATCTTATTGCAATACAATTTCCTTGCGAGATACCCCTAAACAAATACAAGTTAAAATTAAACGTATGCCAACTGATCCTGCTAGAATTAAAATAATTAATACAGGCAACCCACAAAAGTGTCCAGTGTGGAAACTACATGAAGTGTATTCAAATAAATCAATCTGTGATTGGGTAGTTGAAGGTTGTACTAAAGCCAAATTTGGTTGTATAGAATGTAAGCAGCCTATTATTAATGCTATTGAAGAAGAGTTAACCCCTATGCAAGAACGTATTGCTAAGTATCAGTCAGATCCAGAACTTATTAAACAAATTATTTTTGAAGGTTCTGAGAAAGCTAGAAGTATTGCTAAGGAAACTATGATAGAAGTGCGGGAAGCAATGGGTATTAATTACTAATCATGGTTAACAGGCTACAAAAACTTATTGCAAATGCTGGTTATGGTTCTCGTCGTTGGGTGGAATGTTTAATTGAGCAAGGACGTATTGAGGTTAATAATAAAATTGCCATTATTGGTGATAAGGCTGAAATAACCAGTCGTGTTAAAATTGATGGACGGAAGATTGATTTAAGTCGCTACGTTGAACAAGAAACAAAAGTTATTATTTTGAATAAGCAAGCAGGGGTTATTTGTTCAAACAGAGACGATAAAGGACGTAAGAGTGTTTATAGTTTTTTACCTAAAGAGTCACGCTGGATTATGGTGGGACGTCTTGATTTAAATACATCTGGTTTGTTATTTTTTACTAATAATGGTGATTTAGCTAATAAACTTATGCATCCTAGCTCAGAAATTGACAGAGAGTATGCTGTTAGGGTTTTAGGTCAAGTTAAGAATAAGGATTTAAAAAAACTCACTCAAGGTATTGAATTTGATGGTGGATTTGCTAAATTTAACCAAATAACACTTGGTGGGGGTGGAGGTGCTAATCGATGGTATAAAGTTGTACTTAGAGAAGGTAAGAAACGTGAAGTAAGGCGTTTGTGGGAGGTTTTAGGATTTAAGGTATCACGTCTTATCCGTATTCGTTTTGGAGAAATTTGGTTGCCTGATAATCTTAAGGCTAATCAATATGATTACTTAAAACCTGTACAAATAAAGTTATTGTTTAATGCTGTGGAGTGATATTTTAATTCTTAATATTATTTTAATTCTTAATATTATTTTAATTTTTATAGGTTTGTAAAAAATCTATTTTATTTTAGTAGTGGATTATCTGTTTTTAAAATTTAGTACTATCACGTATAATTGTGCTTCTAATCTTTATTTTTAAGAGTTAATGTCTGATTATAAATCTAGTTTAAATCTTCCATATACCCAGTTTTCTATGAAGGCAAATCTTGCTAATCGAGAAGGTAAGTTTTTAAAAAAATGGCAAAATGATAGGCTTTATGATCAAATTCGCAAACAAAATGACGGTAAACCAAAATTTGTTTTACATGATGGTCCTATTTATGCAAATGGCGATATTCATATTGGTCATGCGGTTAATAAAGTTTTAAAAGATATGGTTGTTAAATCAAAATCTTTATCAGGATTTGATGCGCCATATGTTCCAGGTTGGGACTGTCATGGATTGCCGATTGAGCTTAATGTTGAAAAAGAATATGGTAAAGTAGGTATTAATATTGATGTCAATACTTTTAGATACAAATGTAGAGAATATGCTGATAAACAAGTAACAAGGCAGAGTCAAGATTTTCAACGTTTAGGTATTCTAAGTGATTGGGATAATCCATATTTAACTAAAGATTTTAAATATGAGGCTGATATTGTACGTGCTTTAGGTCAAGTTGTTAAAAATAGACATGTTTATAAAGGTCATAAGCCTTTACATTGGTGCACCGAATGTGGTTCTGCTTTAGCAGAGGCAGAGGTTGAATACAAAAATAAACAATCAGAAGCAATTGATGTTAAATTTAGAATTATTGAGGATTGGGTCTTTAATGTAAAAAAACCAGTTTCAGTTGTAATTTGGACAACAACGCCTTGGACGTTATCTGCTAATGAAGCCGTAGCACTTCATTCAGAGTTGAATTATGTGTTGGTTGATGTCGGCAGTGAATATTTATTACTTTCTCAATCCTTAGTAGTGGATTCAATTAGTCGTTATGATATTGAAGTTACCATCGGTGAACGGATGTTTTCTAGTAGTGAATTAGAAGGATTAAAAGTACAACATCCGTTCTACGATAAGCAAATACCTATTATTTTGAGTGATCATGTAACCGATGATTCTGGTACAGGTGCGGTGCATATTGCACCTGCACATGGTCAAGAAGATTTTATTGTTGGGTTAAAATATAATTTACCTGTTGATTGTCTAGTAGATGCTAAAGGGGTATTTTTTAAAGAAGTTTTACTTTTAGGTGGTCAGTTTATTTTTAAAGCCAATGCCAGTGTGATTAGAATTCTTAAACAGACTAACACATTAGTTAAGCATGAGTCATTAACGCATTCTTATCCACATTGTTGGCGACACAAAATTCCTATTATTTTTAGAGTAACGTCTCAGTGGTTTATTTCTATGCAACAAAATGGTCTTAAAGATGTCGTTAATAGTGAAATCCAAAAAGTACAGTGGATACCCCATTGGAGTAAGAAACGTATTGAACTGATGGTGGGTAATCGTCCCGATTGGTGTATTTCTCGTCAAAGATTTTGGGGTGTTCCAATTACTTTATTTGTACATAAAAAAACAGGAGAGTTACATCCAAATACTCAAATGTTGTTTGTTTATATTGCAAATAGAATCGAACAAGAAGGTGTTGAAGCTTGGTTTAAATCTGACACTAAAGATTTTATTGGTGATGATGTTAATGATTATGACAAAATTACAGATATACTTGATGTTTGGTTTGATTCAGGCATGAGTCATTTTGCAGTATTAAAAGTAAGAAAGGAATTATCTAATGTGGCTGATTTATATTTAGAAGGTTCAGATCAGCATCGAGGTTGGTTTCAATCATCACTAATATCTTCAGTTGCTATTAATAAAAAAGCACCTTATAAAAACGTATTAACCCACGGTTTTGTTGTTGATAAAGACGGTAAGAAGATGTCTAAGTCTCTTGGTAATATTATAAGCCCTCAAAAAATAGTTAATAACGTAGGGGCGGATATTTTACGCTTATGGATTGCTAGCACCGATTATACGGGGGAAATGACTGTATCCGATGAAATTCTATCACGTTCTGCTGATTCATATCGCCGTATTCGTAATACTATGCGTTTTATGCTAGCAAATATGAATGGTTTTACTCAAAAGAATTTAGTAGATATGAAAGCAATGTTAGATTTGGATCGTTGGATTGTTGCTAAAACGCAAAAAATACAAGAAGAAATTATTAAAAATTACGACACTTACCAATTTCATTATATTGTTAAGTCTATTAATAATTTTTGTTCTAATGATTTGGGCGGTTTTTACTTGGATATTATTAAAGATCGTCAGTATACCACGCAAAAAAATTCACCAGCAAGGCATAGTGCTCAAACTGCTCTGTATCATATTACTCAAATGATGGTACGCTGGTTGAGTCCTATTTTAAGTTTTACTTCTGAGGAAATTTGGCAAGAATTAGCACCAAATAATAAGAGTATTTTTTTGCAAGAGTGGTATCTACAAGGAGATACTATTGATAATATTATTTATGGAACTATGATGATTTCAGATATTTCTCAAGAACAAGATGAAGGATTTGAGAAATCTAATGATATTTTTACAAGTATTAATATAGCAAGGGTAATTTCTCCTACTATTCGTCAAGCAATTGAAAAACTTAGAAAAGATAAAGTTTTGGGTTCTTCATTAGAAGCGGAAGTAGATATATATTGTAATCTTAAGGTTAAAGAAAAATTATCGAAGTTTGGTGAAGAACTTAGATTTATGTTTATTACTTCTGATGTTCGTTTACATTCTTTTGAAGAAAAGCCTAATAATGCAATTGAAGTAAATAGCGATGTATTACAACAAGCGGCTATTGTTGTTGTAAAAAGTGAGCATTTGAAGTGTGTGCGTTGTTGGCATCATAGAAAAGATGTAGGAAGTAATATTAAGCATTCAGAACTTTGTTGTCGTTGTGTTGAGAATGTAGATGGAGATGGTGAAGTAAGGAAATTTGCTTAAATGAAAATACTTAATCTTGACTTGGGAAATAAATCCTATCCAATATATATTGGTCAGAACTTATTGTTAAAAGGTGAGTTACTGACAAAATATATTAGTGGTAAGCAAGTTATGATTGTTACTAATACGACAGTAGCGCCTTTGTATCTTAAAAAGGTACAAAATTTAGTTTCATCGTTTGAACTTGCACAAGTAATTTTGCCAGATGGTGAAAAATATAAGACACTTGGTACGATTAATTGTATTTTCAGTGCACTACTTGAAAATAGATTTGATCGTAGTTGTACATTAATTGCTCTTGGTGGTGGTGTAGTAGGTGATATGACTGGATTTGTAGCTGCCAGCTATCAACGTGGTGTTAATTTTATTCAAATTCCAACGACGTTATTATCCCAAGTAGATTCTAGTGTAGGTGGAAAAACAGGTGTTAATCATAGGCTTGGCAAGAATATGATTGGAGCTTTTCATCAGCCAAAATGTGTACTGATTGATATAGATACGCTTGACACCTTGGATAATCAACAATACTCATCAGGTATGGCTGAAGTAATCAAGTATGGTTTATTAATAGAATATTTAAATTTTTTCAACTTCTTGCAAGAAAATATTAAAGATTTAATGGATAGAAAAAAGTCTTTAATAATTGAAATGATTTATCAGTCGTGTCAACATAAAATCAATATTGTTGCTCAAGATGAGTTAGAAACGGGTAAACGTACTTTATTAAATCTTGGACATACTTTTGGTCATGCAATTGAAAATACGCTTGGTTATGGTACTTTTTTGCATGGTGAGGCAATTTCAGTGGGTATATTAATGGCAACAAAGCTGTCTCAGTTTGAAGGATATTTGTCTAGTAAACAAGTCGCTAAGATTCAAGATTTATTAGAAAAAGCCAATTTGCCTATCTCTATTGTTGGTAAAATAGACGCTTCTGCTTTTATGAAAGCAATGCTAGTTGATAAGAAGGTAATTAATGGCAATATTCGTCTGATTTTATTGAAAAGATTAGGTCAAGCATTTATCTGTGATAATTATAATAATCATCTCTTAGATCAAGTGGTTGATGAATTTTGCCAGTAGGATAATATGATGGATAAAAATAAACTAAAGGTTGGAGATGATGAGGTAATGATTACTTCTAGTATTTCAGATTTAGAAAAGATGCTTGAAAGTGTTGAAAAACATGCAGATCAACGCACTGACACTAAGTTTGAAAAGTTTTTTTTGCCAGCACTTGCAGTATTTAGCGCTATTATTATGGGGTTCTTTGTTGTGATTTATTCAATTACTTCGGATATGACACGTTTAGCCAACTCAATGGATCCAGATATGGGTGATAATATGTCATCTATGGTCAAAAGTATTGATAGCCTGTCATATACTGTTGGGAAAATGACTACTTCTGTAGCTTATATGCAAAAAGATTTTCAACAAGTCAATAAAAATATGAATATTATTGCTAGCAAGCTTGATAATTTAGATTCTATTGCAGCAGATTTAACGCAAGTAAGTTTGAAGATGGATGTTTTAGAGCCAATGCTTATCAATATGGAGAAGATGAACAAAAATATGGCAATCATGCAAAATTCTATGCAATGGATGCGGCGTGATTTAAATATTTTACGCTCCTCATTTTCTAAACCGCTTAGAATTTTTAATAGTATTCCGATGTTGTAGTTGTGTTATTATCTGAAAATCAGGTAAGTCAAATTGCTAATCTAGCATGTTTATCATTAAATAAGGCACAACTTAAGGATAACACACAAAACTTAAATGCTATTTCTAGTTTAGTTGAGCAATTGGCTAATGTTGAGACTAATGGTGTTGAACCAATGTCGCATCCATTACATACGTTCCAACGTCTTAGAGAAGATGTTGTTTCTGAGGAAGAGCAGTTAGCATTGTTTCAATCAATTGCACCAGAAATTAGAAATGGCTATTATTTAGTGCCTACTGTTATTAAATAATATGCATACAAAAACTATTGTTGAACTCTGTAAAGGCCTTAAAAATAAAGATTTTTCTTGTGTTGAATTAACACAATATTATTTAAATCGTATTAACCAATCAAGGCTGAATGCTTTTATTACAGTAACTGATGAATTGGCATTAGAACAAGCTCAAGTAGCAGATGATAAAATTGCATTAGGTAATGCAAGTATATTAACAGGTATTCCATATGCCCATAAGGATATTTTTTGCACTAAGGGGGTTAAAACCTCAGCGGGTTCTAAAATGTTAGATACCTTTATAGCACCTTATGATGCAACTGTGAGTCAGAAGCTTAATCAAGTAAATTTAGTAATGTTAGGTAAGACTAATATGGATGAGTTTGCAATGGGTTCTAGTAATGAGAATTCGTTTTATAATGCGGTTAAAAACCCGTGGAATTATTCAAAAATACCAGGTGGTTCATCAGGTGGTTCAGCAGCTAGTGTTGCGGGCGGATTAAGTTGTTTTGCTACAGGAACAGATACAGGTGGTTCTATTCGACAACCTGCAAGCTTATGTGGTATCACAGGATTAAAACCTACTTATGGTCGGATATCAAGATATGGCATAATTGCTTATGCATCAAGTTTTGATCAAGCGGGGGTAATGACTAAAACATCACAAGATGCAGCTATTGTATTAAATGTTATGGCTGGGTTTGACGAAAAAGATTCAACCAGTGCTGAACAAAAAGTTCCAGATTATACGACTAATCTTAATACTTCGCTTCAAGGGTTAACTATCGGATTACCAAAAGAATTCTTTTTATCTGGCTTGGATAATGAAGTGGCTAATAATATTATGGCTGCTGTTAAAGAGTTTGAGTCTATGGGTGCAACTGTTAAAGAAGTATCGTTACCAAATTCAGTCTATGCTATTCCTACTTATTATATTATTGCGTCTTGTGAATGTTCATCAAATTTATCACGTTTAGACGGTGTTAGGTACGGACATCGCTCTAAGGAGTCGAAAAACTTAGAAGATTTATATTTTAATTCTCGCTCAGAAGGGTTTGGTGAAGAGGTTAAACGTCGTATTATGATTGGTACTTATGCTTTGTCAACAAGTTATTATGATGCTTATTATCTGAAAGCACAGAAAGTACGTCATTTAATTAGTAATGATTTTAAAAAAGTATTTGAAAAAGTTGATGTAATTATGGGGCCAGTATCTCCTACAACTGCATTTGATTTAGGCTCAGTGAAAGACCCATTTTCTATGTATCTAGCAGATATTTATACACTTAGTGTCAATTTAGCAGGATTACCAGGTATGAGTATTCCAGTAGGCTTTGCACAAGATTTACCAGTAGGGTTACAATTAATTGGTAATTATTGGTCAGAATCTAAACTACTGAATATAGCGCATCAATTTCAATTACAAACTGACTGGCATTTAAGAATACCACAGGAGTGTTAATATGGAGTGGGAAACAGTTATTGGTTTAGAAATTCATGTGCAATTAAATACTAAATCTAAGATTTTTTCATCTGCTTTAACTAAGTATGGTGAAAAGCCTAATTCACAGGCTTGTGCTGTTGATTTGGGGTTGCCAGGTGTTTTGCCTGTTCTTAATGTTGAAGCTGTTAATAAGGCGATTAGATTTGGTGTGGCGATTAATGCACATATTAATAAGTGTAATATATTTGATAGAAAAAATTATTTCTATCCAGATTTACCTAAAGGATATCAAATTTCACAAATGGACTGGCCTATTGTAGGTAAGGGTAAGATTGAAATAATTCTTGGTAATCAAATCAAAGTAATCGGTATCACACGAGCACATTTAGAGGAAGATGCAGGAAAATCCATACATAATATGTTTAATGATAATACTGCGATTGATTTAAACCGTGCAGGAATACCACTACTTGAAATTGTTTCTGAACCTGATATGCGTAGTGCTAAGGAGGCAGTATCCTATACTAAAAAAATTCATACTCTAGTTCAGTATATTGATATTTGTGATGGCAATATGCAAGAAGGTTCATTTCGTTGTGATGCAAATATTTCTATTCGTCCTAAGGGACAAAAAGAACTTGGCACACGTGCAGAATTAAAAAATATTAATTCATTTAAATTTTTAGAACGTGCAATTAATTTTGAAGTTAAGCGCCAGAAGGATATTCTTGAAGAGGGTGATAAAGTTGTGCAAGAAACTCGTTTGTATGATTCGGTAAAAAATGAAACTCGTTCTATGCGCTTAAAAGAAGAAACAAATGATTATCGTTATTTTCCAGATCCAGATTTACTACCTGTTGAGATTTCTAATGAATTATTAGAAAAAGTTAAACAAACCTTACCAGAATTGCCTGATCAGAAAAAAATAAGGTTTGTTGCAGAATTAGGTTTAAGTGAATACGATGCAGATGTACTTACTTCCCAAAAATCTTTGGCTGATTATTTTGAAGTAATGCTTGAAAATAATATTGTTAATGCTAAGCTTTGTGCTAATTGGATTATGGGTGAATTATCAGCTGCTTTAAATAAGCATCAAATTGACATTCAAAACTCACCTATTACCGCACAATCTCTATCATTATTAATAAGCCGTATTAGTGATGACACCATTTCTGTAAAGACTGCTAAAGATGTGTTTAAATATATGTGGGATAGTAAAAATAGTGCAGATGAGATTATTCGAGTCAAAGGTCTAAAACAGATGACTAATATAGGCGAAATTGAGGTAATTATAGAACAAGTTATTGCTAATAGCGCATTACAAGTATCCCAATTTAAATTGGGTAATAACAAGATTTTAGGATTCTTTGTAGGTAAAATTATTAACCTTACTAATGGTAAGGTTAATCCTAAACAAGTTAATGAATTACTTAGAAAGAAGTTACTTTAAAAAAAGTCATATTTATTTTGGTTATTTTAGATTATTTGTTGTGTGTGGTTAAATTCTTCAAATAAGGTAAATGTAATTGGCTAATTTTATGATTTGAGTATTATTAGTTCATCTAAAATGAAGACATTAATATGTTGATTTTTAATGAATTGGCACAAGAAATGGCAATGATTATTTCTCATTATCCTGGTTAATTTTTTTAGAAGTTTACAACTTATAGTTTGTTAGTTGAGTTATATTTTGAATTGATTAAGAGAAATTTAGTTTGTGTGAAAAGATAAGCAAGATAATGTAATAATTACACAATTTCTTATGTAATTATTAATTCGTAAGTCAGAAGATGCTGATATATAAATTTTATTTGATTTGTTAAGTAATCTTTTTGAAATTCGATAAGGTATGGAGTCTTATACTTATGGAGTACCATATTGGTTATAAATGTGTTGAAGTAAGTTTGTTTTTTATTAAATGAGACCAGTTATATTAAACATAAATTGTTGAATAATTTTCACAACAGGAAAGACAATCCATTGAAATATACCTAAGAATAATAATCCTAATAAAATATATAAACCATAAGGTTCTAACTGATTGTATTGATAAGATAATTTTCTTGGTAGTAATGAGCTTATTACACGAGCTCCGTCGAGTGGCGGTAATGGCAATAGATTAAACACTGCTAATATCAAGTTAATTTGAATGCCCACTTGCCCCATTTCAATTAGAATTTGAGAGTTAATTGTGATTGCTAGTAAAATTATCATTAGCCATATAATTGCCATGATTAAATTTGACACAGGTCCAGCAATTGCTACCCAAAGCATGTCTTTTTTGGGTGATCTAAGTGCATTAAAATTAATAGGTACAGGTTTAGCCCAACCAAAAATAAATCCTGAAGTAACATATAAAAAAGCAGGTATTAAAATAGTACCAATTAGGGATACATGTTTGATAGGATTAAGCGTTAGTCTGCCCATTATTTTAGCGCTATGATCCCCTAGTCTTGAGGCAATCCAACCATGCGCCGTTTCATGTACAGTAATTGCAAATAGTATTGGAATTGCCCAAATTAAAAGTGTTTGAATATCGATCATATGTAAAATTGAATGTTTTTCTCGTCATTATAGATGAAAACAACGAAGCTTTTAATCCCGACTCAAAAAGAAGTGCCTAATGATGCAAAAATTATATCGCATCAATTAATGATTCGTGCAGGACTTATTTCTAAATTAGCATTGGGCTTGTATTCATATTTACCAATAGGGATAAGAGTATTACAAAAAGTTGAGAATGTTATTCGACAAGAAATGAATAAATCAGGTGCTCAAGAGATATTAATGCCAATTGTGCAACCAGCAGAGCTTTGGCAAGAATCTGGTAGGTGGGATAAATATGGTGCTGAATTATTTCGTTTTACCGATCGTCACCAACGTGAATTTTGTTTGGGACCAACACACGAAGAAGTGATTACGCATTTGGCAATGCAATATTTGCGTAGTTATAAGCAATTTCCAATGAATTTTTATCAAATTCAAACTAAATTTAGAGATGAAATTCGTCCTCGTTTTGGAGTAATTCGTATGCGTGAATTTATCATGAAAGATGCGTATTCATTTCATCTTGACGAGGCCTCTTTACAAGAAACTTATGAGGTTATGTATAAAGCTTATTGTAATATTTTTGATCGGTTAGGCCTTGATTATCGTACAGTTTTGGCAGATTCTGGCTCAATTGGGGGGAATATTTCACATGAATTTCATGTATTGGCAGACAGCGGAGAGGATACTATTTGTTTTTCAGATGAGTCAGATTATGCAGCTAATATTGAAAAAGTAACTTTTTCTAAACAAGAAAAAACTTGTCAGTCTACAATGATTGAATCAAAAGTTCTAACTAAGGAAAAAACTAGTATTGAAGATGTTTCTAAGTTTTTGAATGTTAAAGAGGTAAATTGCGTTAAAATTTTGATTATTAAAACTAAAGATGGCTTTAAGGCCTTAGCGTTACGTGGTGATCATGAGTTAAATGAAATTAAGATACATAATTTATTTGGTGATTTTGAATTTTCAACAAATAATGAAATTAAGAATTTAGGCTTAAAGAAAGGCTTTATAGGTATTAATAATTTAGATATTGATTTGATTGTTGATTATTCAGCTAGTGTGTTGTGTGATTTTGTTTGTGGTGCAAACGAGTGTGATTATCATCTAATAGGTGCTAATTGGCAAGGTATTAAATTTATTAATGCTGATTTACGTAATGCTGTAGATGGGGATTATTCTCCAGATGGAAAAGGAAAGTTGATGATTAAGCGTGGTATTGAGGTAGGACATATTTTCCAGCTAGGTACTAAGTATTCTAGTGTTATGAAAGCTAATGTTATTGGTAAATCTGGTAAAGCAGTCACAACCACAATGGGATGTTATGGTATTGGTGTAACTCGTATTATTGCAGCTTTTATTGAACAAAATCATGACGATAAAGGGATTGTTTTCTCTCAAGCGATTGCACCTTTTCAAATTGTTATTGTACCGATTAATTATAATAAATCTACTCGTGTAAAAGCCTTGGCTGATAAGCTTTATCAGCAGTTTATTAAGGCAAGTATTGATGTTTTGTTGGATGATAGAAAAGAGCATGTTGGTATTATGTTTGCTGATTCTGAATTACTTGGTATCCCACACAGAATGGTGATTAGTGATACTCATGCTGACAATGGAAATGTGGAATATAAAGCTAGAAATAAGATAAATAAAATAGAAGTAAAATTTGATGATGCTTTGTCATTTATTCAATCTAAGATGATGTAAAAATTATGATTTGGTGGCAATATGTTATTCCTCAGCATTGGCTATCAAAGTTAATGTTTTATTTTGCACGCATTAAAAATAGTTGGTTCAAAAATAGCTTTATTACTTGGTTTGTTAAGTATTATCAGGTCAATCTATCCGAAGCAGTACGTGAAAATATTAAAGATTATCAGAGTTTTAATGATTTTTTTACCAGAGAATTAAAACCAGATGCTAGAAAGATTGCTGAAAGTTTGATTATTTGCCCTGTTGATGGTAGAGTATCGAAGGTTGGAAATATTAATAACACTCAGATTATCCAGGCTAAAAATCATAGATATAATGTTGAACAATTATTGTGTAATGATATTAGAAGTGTTGAGTTTAAAGTAGGATTTTTTGCTACTATTTATTTATCTCCTAAAGACTATCATCGTATTCATATGCCTTATGATGGCAAATTAATTTCAATGAGCTATATTTTAGGTGATTTGTTTTCAGTGAATCAAGTTACTACTGAAAATATAGATGGATTATTCGCTAGGAATGAACGTGTTGTATGTTATTTTGAGACTAAATTTGGTTTGTGTGCATTTATTTTAGTAGGTGCTATTTTTGTAGGTTCAATGGAAACTGTTTGGCATGGTCAAATTAATCCACCTTTCCAAAAACGGATACAGCATTTTTCTTATTTAAATCAAGCTATTGAACTTAAAAAAGGCGAAGAAATGGGTCGGTTTAATATGGGTTCAACTGTAATTATGTTGATGTCAAACCAAATTAATAAATTTATTTTAAAAGAAACTGAAATAGTTAAAATGGGACAGGCTCTAATTTAGTTATTTTAACTAATTTAATAGTTTGGTTAGAAATTTGTATAATTTCAATTAGTATGTTGTTAATTTTTAAACTAACATCACGTTTTGGAATGCTTTGTAATGTTTCTAAAATTAAGCCATTTAAGGTTTTTGCGTTAGTAACGGATAAGTTTAATCGTAATAAATTATTTAACTCTCGTATATTAATTCTAGGATCAACTAAGTAACTACCATCTTTCTGTTTGGTAATTTCATCAATACTCTCATTTTGGTTTGAAGTGAACTGTCCTACAATTTCTTCTAAAATATCTTCCAATACGATCATGCCACGTACCTCTCCATATTCATCTACAATTAAACCTAGTCGTCTTTTTTGTTGTTGAAAATGTGCCAATTGTTGAGCAAGGCTAGTCCCTTCTGGTACAAAATAAGGCTTGTGAATCAATGCTAACGCATTGTCAATACTGAATTTGCCCTTAGCATATAGATTTACAATATCGCGCATATGCAATACACCAGTAATATTGTCACTTGATGTGTCGTAAGTGATAAGCCTAGTATGTTGTATACGTTGTAATTGTTTTAAAATTTTATCAGGTTTGTTAATATCAATACTAATTAACTCGTGTCTAGGAATCATAATATCTTCGACTTTAACTTTTTCTAGGTCAATAATATTTAGTAACATTTTTTGATAATTAGAAGCAATAACAGGTTTAGCATCGCTAACCACCATTTTTAACTCTTCTGAGCTAACAAGATTATTGTTTGTTTCACTTTGTATACTAAATATTGTCAATATTATTTTGGATAATTGAGCAATTATCCAAACAAAAGGTTTAAATATTTTGATTAACGACTCAATGATAATGGAAACTGGTAAAGCAATTTTTTCAGGGTTTTTAGCGGCAAATGTTTTTGGTGTTGTTTCTGCAAAAACTAAGATAATAAAAGTTAATGTTAAAGAGGTTAATACAATTGAGCCTTCGCCCCATAGTTTAATGGCTAGTATTGTAGTAATACTAGAGGCAAAAATATTAACTAAGTTATTTCCTAATAGGATTGTTCCAATTAGACTGTCTAAGTTATTAAGTAAATGTTCGGTACGTTTTGCGTTTTTATTGTTTCTACTTAAGACTTTAAGTCGATAGCGATTAATTGCCATCATTGATGTTTCAGTACTAGAGAAAAATGCAGAACTTAGTATCAATCCAAAAAGTATAATACTAAGCCAAAAAGTTGAGAGTGATTCCAATCCAATTGTACTAATTTGCTATATTAAAATAACAAGTTTAATTTAAATGATTAAAAGCATTTAGTCCTGGATAAACTGCTTGTGTTCCTAATTCTTCTTCAATACGAAGAAGTCGGTTGTATTTTGCTAACCGATCTGAGCGAGAAAGAGAGCCAGTTTTGATTTGACTACAAGTATAAGCTACTGCTAAGTCAGCAATGGTGGTATCCTCAGTTTCACCAGATCTGTGTGACATAACTGAGGTGTAGCGAGCATTCATTGCTACTTTTATGGTTGCAAATGTTTCAGTTAGTGTGCCAATCTGATTTACTTTAATTAAAATAGAATTGGCAATATTTCTCTCAATACCTTGTTTTAAGATCTTACTATTGGTTACATATAAGTCATCACCAACTAATTGAACTTTATCACCGAGTTTCTTAGTTAATAAGTCCCAGCCATTCCAATCATTTTCATCCATACCGTCTTCAATTGAAATAATTGGATAGTTTTCTACCCATTTTGCTAAATAATTAACAAATTCTTCAGAGTTGAATGATTTATTTTCAGATATTAGATTGTAAGTTTTGTTATTATTATCATAAAATTCTGAACTTGCTGCATCAATACCGATAAAAATATCTTTACCTGATTTATATCCTGCATTATTAATTGCTTTTAAAATAATTTTAATAGCATCTTCATTTGAAGCTAAATTAGGGGCGAAACCACCTTCATCACCTACAGTGGTACTCATGCCTTTAATTTCTAATATTGATTTTAAATGGTGGAACACCTCAATACCATAGCGTAGTGCTTCCTTAAAACTTGGTGCACCTACAGGAATAATCATAAATTCCTGGATATCAATATTATTATTAGCATGTTCTCCACCATTAATAATATTCATCATAGGCACAGGAAGTTTGTAGTTTACTACTTGGTTTAGTGATGCATATAATGGTTTATGTTGTCTATTAGCGTTAGCATGAGCTGCTGCTAATGAAACCGATAAAATGGTATTTGCACCTAATCTTGATTTGGTTTTAGTGCCATCTAAATCAATCATTGCCTGGTCAATCTTGCTTAAATTATCAATATCAAAACCAATTAAGGTATCACAAATCTCTGTATTGACAAATTTAACAGCTTTTAAAACTCCTTTACCTAGGTAACGTGATTTATCTTCATCACGTAATTCTAGTGCTTCTTTTTGACCCGTTGATGCTCCAGATGGAACCATTGCACTACCGATTGTACCGTCATTAAGAATAACATCCGCTTCAACGGTTGGATTGCCTCTAGAATCGATAACTTCTCTTGCTCTAATTTGTTTAATTTCCATAGTTTATGTGTATTAAAATAATTGGTTATATGGTTATATGATTATATGGTTATATGGTTATATGTTTATAAGTGTGTTTAATTTCATTCAAAATAATTGATTTTTAATGCTAGTAACTTAGGCATTGTTTATATTATATAATTTTAAAGTATTCTCCTGTTATTTGACTTTAGTATTTTTATAATTAGGTTAATTTTCCTTTTATTATTTATTTTGGAACTAGACAACTTATTAGTGAATTTTACCAAAATAAAAACTTATATTGATAAGTGCAGTTAAATATTTATTTAAACTCGTTAGCAATAGATTAAGGTTTTTTAGTAAATAAATTTAAGAATACTTTGGATGCCTTTTTAATTAGCTACAGTAAAAACTTACAGATATGAAGGTCATAAATGTATTATACATTTATGAGTGATTATACAGTATTAAGGTAATAAGAACTTAATATGGTAAAAAATTAAAGAATTCAGTTACTGGCTTTACTTGTAATGTTTAACACGATAGCATTAATAATGGTGATGTAATTATTAGAGTGATTTATAAAAATTTTTCCCAGAAAAATTTTTATAAATTTTACACTGTTGTAAGTTACATTGTAAGTTACAACAAAGTTGGTTATGATATAAATAAAATTTTTTGTATGAAAATGAGTCTATAACAAAGCATTTTTTAAAAAATAAAGAGGTTGAACTATCTAATTTATTCAAAAAATGATTTCATTTTACCAAAGAAAGAGTTTGATTCAGGGTGATGTTTTTTACCACATGAGTTTGAAAATTTTTGTAGTAAGTCTTGTTGTTTTTTGCTAAGATTGATAGGTGTTTCAAGCTTAACTTTACAGATAACATCGCCAGAACCACCATGTTGAAGATGGGTGATTCCTTTATTACGTAATCGAAATAGTTTTCCAGTTTGTGTACCTGCTGGGACTTTTATGTTTAATTTATTGTCAAGTGTAGGGACCTCAACTTGTCCTCCTAATACCGCAGTTGCAAAGTCAATAGGTACTTCGCAATATAAATCACTATCTTGGCGTTCAAAAATAGCGTGTTTTTTAACATGAATTTGTACGTATAAATCACCACTAAGACCACTTCTAACACCCGCCTCACCTTCGCCGCTTAAACGAATTCGATTACCTGTATCTACCCCTGCAGGTATTTTGACAGATAGTGTTTTTTGTTTATGTACTACACCTTTTCCATGGCAATTACTACAAGTTGATTCGATTCTTTGACCTGTACCAGAACAAGTACTACAAGGACGTTGAACGGCAAAAAATCCTTGTTGTATTTGTATTTGTCCTGCACCACCACAAGTTAAGCATGTTTTAACATTAGTGCCAGGTTTTGCACCAGTACCTGAGCAAGTATCGCAAGTTTCATTTTTTGGAATACGAATTTTAACAGTAGTACCTTGTGCTGCCTCTTTTAAATCGATTTCTAAATCATAACGTAAATCTGATCCACGATTATTTGACTGTTGAGAACCACCACCAAAAATATCTCCAAAAATATCTCCAAATCCGCTGCTACTGAATGATGCGCCACTAGTGGCGTTTGCATTACCATTAATACCAGCATGTCCAAATTGATCATATGCTTGACGTTTTTGGGTATCAGATAAAATAGCGTATGCTTTTTGAATTTCTTTAAATTTTTTTTCAGCTAACTCTTTGTTATCTTTAACTCGATCAGGATGGTGTTTCATTGCTAAGCGTTTATAAGCTTTTTTAATTTGCTTAACGTCTGTATTTTTTGCAATACCTAGTATTTCGTAAAAATCTCTTTGTGACATATTTGCCTTATTATTAAAATAACCTTCTTCAAGTGTTGTTTATTAGTGAAGATTTTTAGGTGTTAAATTTTTTATTTATCGTCTTTAACCTCTTCAAAATCAGCATCAACTACATCATCAGCATTTTTCTCTTCTTGAGGAGTGTTTTTAACACCTGCTTTAGTCTGTGTTTTTTCAGCTAATAGTTGTGCTTTTTCACTTAATGTTTTAACTTTAAGATCAATAGCTTCTTTATCATTACCTTTAATGACTTTTTCAAGATCTGTAATAGATGTTTCAATCACTGATTTTTCATCAGTAGAGATCTCATCTTTGAGTTCATTTAAAGTTTGTTTGGTTGAATGTATCAAAGCATCCGCCATGTTCTTGCTGGTTACTAGTTTTTGGAACTTTTGATCCTCATCAGCATGAGCTTCAGCATCTTTAACCATTTTTTCGACTTCTTCATCGCTCAATCCAGATGATGCTTTAATCGTAATTGATTGCTTTTTACCGGTATTCTTATCTTTTGCAGATACATTTAAAATACCATCAGAATCAATATCAAGTGTTACTTCAATTTGAGGCTGACCTTTAGGGGCTGAATTAATCCCTTCTAAGTTAAATTGACCTAATGATTTATTGGCACTTGATACTTCACGTTCACCCTGTAATACATGTACGGTTACAGCAGATTGATTATCAGCTGCTGTCGAGAAAATTTGTGATGCATTAGTAGGAATGGTTGTATTCTTTTCAATTAATTTAGTCATAACTCCACCCATTGTCTCAATACCTAAAGATAATGGTGTTACATCTAGCAATAATACATCTTTAACATCACCACCTAATACGCCTGCTTGAATGGCAGCCCCCATAGCTACTGCTTCATCAGGATTAACATCTTTTTTAGGTTCTTTATCAAAGAAGTTTTGTACCATTTTTGTGACTTTAGGCATACGTGTTTGACCACCTACTAAGATAACTTCGTCAATATCACCTGTAGATAAATCTGCATCTTTAAGTGCAGTTTTACATGGCTCAATAGTACGTTTAAGCAAGTCCTCAACCAATGATTCTAATTTAGCACGAGTGATTTTAATATTAAGATGTTTAGGGCCTGAAGCATCTGCAGTTACGTAAGGTAAATTGACCTCAGTTTGTTCGGAAGAAGATAGCTCAATTTTAGCTTTTTCAGCTGCTTCTTTTAGACGTTGCAGTGCCATAGGATCATTGGTTAGATCAACACCTTGTTCTTTTTTAAACTCATCTACTAAATAGCCAATCATGCGTTGATCAAAATCTTCGCCACCTAAGAAAGTATCACCATTAGTAGAAAGTACTTCAAAGTGTTTTTCACCATCAATATCTTCCATTTCAATAATAGAAACGTCAAATGTACCACCACCTAAGTCATATACAACAACGGTTTTATCACCTTTTACTTTGTCAACACCATAAGCTAAAGCTGCTGCAGTTGGTTCATTGATAATGCGTTTAACATTAAGACCTGCAATCTTACCAGCATCTTTGGTTGCTTGACGTTGTGAGTCGTTAAAGTAAGCAGGAACTGTTATAACTGCTTCGGTTACTTCTTCTCCTAAATAATCTTCAGCAGTCTTTTTCATCTTACCAATGACTTTTGCTGAAATTTCAGGAGCAGCCATTTTTTTGTTTTTAACTTTAACCCAAGCATCACCGTTATCAGCTTTAACAATTTTATAAGGTACGAGATCAATGTCTTTTTGTACAGCATCTTCTTCAAAACGACGACCAATTAAACGCTTAATTGCGTATAGTGTATTTTCAGGATTGGTAACTGCTTGACGTTTTGCTGCTTGACCAACTAGAACCTCTTCAGAATCTTTAGGATAAGCAATAATAGATGGAGTGGTACGATCACCCTCAGAATTTTCAATAATTTTAACGCTTCCACTATCCATAATAGCTACACATGAATTAGTTGTACCTAAGTCAATACCGATAATCTTTGACATTTTTTACTCCTTAAGTTTAATATACGTCCTATATATGGATGGGCGTTTTTTTTTTCAAGGATTAAGGTTAAAAAAATTATAAGCGATGTTTAAGTAGTGTTTTTACTGATGCAGGTACAAAAACATTAATATCGCCTTTTAATGCTATAATTTCTTTTATTAAAGAAGAAGAAACATTAGCGTATTGCTCGGTAGGGGTGATAAATAGAGTTTCAATGTTAGGATTGAGATGTTTATTAATACCTGAGAGTTGATATTCGTATTCAAAATCGCTAATAGTACGTAATCCACGTAAGATTACTTGCGCGTTTTGCAAACTTGCAAAGTCAACTAATAATGTGTCAAAACTTAATATTCTAATATTGTTAATATCTTCAAGTGCAGTAGTGATTGTATCAATTCTATCATTAATACTTAAAAAAGCTTTTTTTTTACTATTTTGAGCAACGCCAATGATAATCTTGTCGAATAATTTACTAGCTCGTTTAATTAAATCAACATGGCCATTAGTAATTGGATCAAATGAGCCTGGATAAATTGCGATTTTTTTCATAATAATGTAAATTTAATCAAAGTTTTATAATAAAGTTATTAAGCAATAGTGTACTTTCCCTGCGTGGTTTTGTTTATTAATTTGAATATTTGTTGATAACCATTTGGCCACTATATTTTCTGAAATTTTAAATTCAGATTCTATATAGATTTTCGTATTTAAGGTAATATAATTACCATTTATAAGCGCTTTTAAGGTTTTTGGTAGATAATTTTTATTAAAAGGAGGGTCTAAAAAAATAAAATCAAAGGTTTGTGTGCTTTTATGGGATAAGAAGTTTAGTGCATCTTGATTAAAAATATTTATTTTATTTGTTTTTAATAGTGCTTTATTTTTCTGTAAATTTTGATATGTGTAGTAGTCTTTTTCAAAGCTAATAACTTGTTTAGCTCCACGTGATAATGCTTCAAAACTTAACGCACCACTACCAGTAAATAAATCCAAATAGGTTTTGTTGTATGACTCGAATTGAATCCAATTAAATAAGGTTTCTCGTATCCTTCCTAATGTGGGTCTTAAAACAGGAGAGTAAGGAAAATTAATTTTTTTACCTCGATATTTACCTGATCCAATTTGGAAAAAATTATTGATAGTAATAGTTAAAAGAAGCTTGAAGCTCTTTTTTGGCTTTAATAGAATTACCCCAACCATCAATTTTCACCCATTTCCCTTCTTCAAGATCTTTGTAGTAAGTAAAGAAATGTTCAATTTGTTTTTTAAGAGTAATGCCTACATCATTAATACATTTAATATCATGATAAGATTTGCATAATTTATCAATAGGCACGGCTAATATTTTTGAATCTTTTCCTGCTTCATCAGTCATATATAAAATTCCAATTGGGCGTGCTTTAATGACACTATCATGAATTAATGGATAAGGTGTAATTACTAAAATATCAGTTGGGTCACCATCATCTGATAATGTTTCTGGTACAAAACCATAATTACAAGGGTAGAACATAGGTGTTGAAATGAAACGATCTACAAACATTGCACCTGTCTCTTTATCAATTTCATACTTAATGGGTGATGAATTTGCTGGAATCTCAATAATAACATTTACTTCATCAGGAATATTACCTGCTGAAACTGGTTTTAAACTATTTTGCATTTTTAAGTTTTTCTTTAATAGTAAGATTAAAGTGCTAGTCTGTTAAGAAAATAACTGATCAGTCACCATGAATAAAAATCAATTAATATTTTGCCATTAGCAATAATTTTATTGTCTATTATTATAATGATTTTATATCAATTTTATTAGTAATATGTGGTTATAAATATCAATGTCAATTTTATTTAGTTGTGAATATTCATATAAAAATGTGTTTAACGTGAATTATATTGATAACTTTTGTTACTATTTTGGCTAATTTTTAATGTAATAATATGGTTTTTAGTATTTCTGAAAATATTTTTTGACGTACTTATTAAGTAATAACCTGAATATTATATTTTATTTTGTTAAAAATTAGTTTTTAACACCTTGCATTGTTTCTTGGTTGCTATTAAAAGAGAATTTATTTAGAATGAAATAAGCTTTCACTATAAACGCACTACAGTAGTGATTTGATAAACTTGGATACATAGATAATAAGTCGAATTATTTGAGTTATTTTTAATGAATAACTTTTGTAGTTGTATGCGATAATTATTTAAGAAAATATGATTGTTTGCACTATTTTGTATGGTCCTTAACCAATATTTGAGTTTAAAAAAGACGCCGCCAGCATGGATTTGGGTGCTTATTTTTTTACTGTCTATTTCTGGCACTTTTTATTTAGGACTCAACCCTGATTTTATTGCACACTGGTGGGGATATTTAGTTGGATTTAATATCATTATGAGTTTGGTTGCTGTTTATTATGTTTATGTAGATGTATTGCGTCTTAAACGTGATGTTAAAGGTGATGTTGTAGGCTCCAAGTTTACTTGGTCATTTGTTAAAATTGTGCCAGTTTTGGTTATTGTGCCAGTCTTATCTTTTTATATGTTTTCATTTCAAACGATTCAAAATAATGTGAAAGATTCAGAGAAAGCTTTTAATGTTTTCAGTCAAAATTTTATTCAACAGGTTAATGGTTTGTATAGTGGTGTGCAAAAAATTAGAGATGAACGTTATACTGAGCAAACAAAAAGATTGTTAACTTTAATTACTTCCTTTGGAAGCTTCCAAAAAGATGTTAAAAATTATGCACAAAGTATGCAAATATTTCTTGATGGTTTGATTGATAAAGGTTGGGCCTGTCAAATTACATTATTAAACGCTCAAGAAGAAATGGTTGCCAAAACAGCAAATGTTACTAATTGTATGGCGATTAAAGAGCAGCCGTTGTTAGGTGCGCAACCACGTATGATTAATGAAGATGAAACTGCAAATGTTATTCAAGTGAAAATGTCAACACGTTATCTCTTCAATGTATCAAGTCAAGATATATTTGTGATTGATGTGGTGTATGCGACTGATCCAGGACTTTTGGGATTTTTGTCTCAAGTTAGAGGATTTGCTAGTGCAGCACAAAATATTAAGTTTGAAATTAACACCTCAATTACTCAAAAACGTTTTATGATTGATTTTTCATCTACAATATTGTTGGCAATACTTAGTGCGATTATGGTGGTTTTTCGTATGATTGAACGGTTGATGAAGCCACTTAATAATTTATCCATTGCTGCTCAAGAAATCGCCAAAGGTAATTATGATGTACGTATTGTTAAACAAGAAGAAAGTGAAGATGTACGTAGTTTACTTGAACAATTTAATACTATGTCTAGACAAATAAAAGCTTCTCGTGAAGACTTAGATACGCATAATTTGTATTTAGAGACAATTCTAAAATATTCTTATGGTGTAATTGCGCTTGATCAGAATAGGAAAATACGTCTTATTAATCCAGTAGTTGGTGCCATGTTAGGCATTAAAGATGAGAAGCTATTTATAGGTAAAAAATGTAATATTATTGTTGAGTGTTGTTCAAATTTAAAACCTTTATTTTCAATGACACAAGATAAATTTAAACAAGGTGAAAGCGAGTGGAGCGAAGAGATTGAAATTACTTTAGTTGATCGACATTTGTTATTATCGTGCCAAGGGGCGGCACTTAAAAATAATAATGAAACTTTGGGTTTTGTGATTATAATTAAGGATATTTCGAAATTAAATAGAGCTCAAAAAAAAGCTGCTTGGGGAGAGGTGGCGAAGCGTATGGCACACGAAATTAAGAATCCATTAACTCCAATTTTATTATCTGCTCAACGTCTTAGGAATCGATTTTTAATGTCTTTAGAAGGTAAAGATTTAGATGTTATTAATAAGACTACAAATACTATTATTCATCAAGTTCAGTCTATGGATGTCATGTTGAGTGCATTTGCTGATTATGCTAATACACCACAGGTTGAAAGAATGCCTTGTAATCTCAATGCATTAATTAACCAATCTATTTCACTTTATGATGACATAAGTAAAATGAATATTGATTTAGACTTGAATAATAATATCCCGCTATTGTTCTTAGATAGTAACAGTATTTCTAGGGTATTGATTAATTTAGTGAAAAATGCTAGTGAAGCTATGATTGACGGACGTGATTTAAACGTTAAAATTATAACAGAGTATTTACCAAAACAGGCTATTGTGCGTTTAAGTATCATAGATAATGGTGATGGTTTTGATAAACATGTGCTTGATAGAGTGTTTGAACCTTATGTTACGACTAAAGCTCAAGGTGGTGGTCTTGGGATGACGATCGTGCAGAATATCATTAAACAACACAAAGCAAAAATATTTGCTAGTAATATTAATCCAAACGGTGCTATGATTACCATTGAATTTGATTGTAAGGGATAAACAAAAAGGAAAAGTTATGGATAATGTATTAGTCATTGGTAGTATTCTTATTATTGATGATGAAAATATTAATGCTGAAACAATGATGGATATATTGGAAGATGTTAATTATCACGTGGTTCTTGCAGCTAATGCTAATCAAGCTAAAACTATTATAAAAGACCAGTCTTTTGACTTGGTCATGATGGATGTTTGGATGCCTGGTCAGGATGGTATGTCATTATTAGAAGAATGGACTCAAGCTGATTTTTCTACACCGATTGTGATGATGTCTGGGCATGCAGAACATCAAGATGTGGTTAAAGCAATTAAATTTGGTGCAGTTGATTTTTTGAAAAAACCATTGCATGATTTTTTGCCATTGATACGTAAAATTCTATCTGAGCAAGTACTAGAAAAATCTAGATATAATGTTAATAACATTGAGTTTAATGTACCTCTTAAAGAGGCAAGAAATATTTTTGAAGTACAGTATTTCAATCATCATTTAAAAGAGAATAATCATAACATTGCTAAGGTTGCAGCATTTGCAGGGTTAGAAAGAACCACTTTATATCGCAAGTTAAAAGATTTAGGCATTGATAAAAAATAAAATAATATGAAAATCTTAATTTTAGGTGCAGGGCAAGTTGGAACAACACTTGCTAAATATTTAGCTTTAGATAATGATAATGATATTTCTATTATTGATAAAGATGAGTCTAATTTATTGAATTTACAACGTCATTTGGACATTAAAACTGTGTGTGGCCATGCCTCGTACCCTAATATTCTAGAAGAGGCAGATATTAAAAATATGGATATGGTTATTGCAGTTACTCATTCTGATGAGGGTAATATGCTGGCTTGCCAGATGGCACATACTTTATATCAAGTCGAGAAGAAAGTTGCACGTGTACGTACTGCTGAATATTTGCATAGAAAAGAGTTATTTTCACCTAATGCTATTCCAATTGATTTTGTTATTACACCTGAAGAGTTGGTGACTAATTATATTAAACGTATGGTTGAGGAACCTGGTGCTGAACAAGTATTTGAGTTTGAAAATGGATTGGTTCAATTGGTTGAAACTAGAGCTTATAAAGGAACTCCAATTGTAGGACATCCGATTAAGGATTTACATGAGCATTTACCAAAAACATGGGTACGAATTGTAAGTTTGTATCGTAATAGTAGGGCAATTCCAGCATCAGGTGAGACGGTCATTCGTGATGGTGATCGAGTTTATTTTATGACTAAAAAAGCTAGTATTTCTAAAGTGATTAAACAATTTAGACGTGAAGATAGAACTTATAAAAATATTATTATTGCAGGTGGTGGACGTATTGGTCTTAATTTAGCAAAGTTTTTAGAAAAAGATCATCGTATTCGTGTTATTGAGATGAATAAGCAGCGTGTTAATGAAATTGCTGATGAGCTTGAAAATACATTAGTGCTTTTAGGGAATGCTTCTGATGAAGAATTATTATTAGAAGAAGGTATTGAAAATACAGATTTATTTTTAGCTTTAACAGATTCTGATGAAATTAATGTTATTGTTTCAATTTTAGCCAAGCGTTTAGGCGCTTATAAAACAGTTGCTTTGGTTAAGCGTAATGTGTATGAAGACTTAGCCGAACAAAGTGAAGATGTGGATATGGTCATATCACCTGATCAAATTACTGTTGGCGGTATTTTGGCACATATTCGTAAAGGTGATACTATGACGGCGTATTCATTACGCCAAGGTAAAGCGGAGGCAATTGAGATAATTGTACATGGCGATAAGTATCATTCAGATGTTGTAGGTAAAACAATTGAACAAATTAATTTACCAAATGGCGTGGTTGTAGGATCAGTTGTTAGAAACCATGAAGTAATTATGGGGTCACGGAGACTGATCATTAAAGAAGGCGATCATGTATTACTAGTATTGACTGATGTGAGTAAAATTCATGAAGTTGAAAAGTTATTTGAAGGGTATTTTGATTAATGATTGTTAAAAATGCAGTTTAGTATTGTTTTTAAAACTGTTGGTTTATTGCTAATGTTGTTTAGTTTAACTCAATTACCACCTATTATTGTTGATTATATTTACGCTCAGAATGAAACCTCATATTTTATAACTGCTTTTTCTTTAACACTATTAAGTGGTTTTGTTTTATGGTTGCCTTTTAAAAATTCAACTAAATATTTCAGAATTCGTGAAGGTGTGTTAGTAGTAGTGAGTTTTTGGTTGGTATTATCTTTATTTGCTACCACACCATTTTTATTATCAACGTCTTTAGAAATGTCCTTTAGTGATGCATTTTTTGAATCTATGTCAGGGCTAACAACTACAGGTGCAACAGTGCTTTCTGGATTAGATGGTTTGCCTAAAGCACTTTTGTATTATCGTCAGCAGTTGCAGTGGCTTGGTGGTATGGGTATTATTGTTTTAGCGGTTGCAATTTTACCAATGTTAGGCGTTGGTGGTATGGAACTTTATCATGCAGAATCAAGCGGCATCTCTAAAGAAAGACTTACGCCAAAACTAACTCAAACAGCTAAAGCATTATGGAAAATTTATATCAGTCTTACTGTTGCTTGTGCATTTAGTTATTACTTTGCAGGTATGGATGTATTTAATGCAATTGGGTATAGTTATTCGACTATTGCTATTGGTGGTTTTTCTACTCATGATGTGTCAATTGGTTATTTTAATTCTTATGCAATTGAATTAGTAGCAATAATATTTATGTTATTAGCAGGTATTAATTTTTCACTGCATTTTCTTGTTTGGCGTAAAAATAATATTTTTATTTATTTGAAAGATTCTGAGTTTAAAACTTATTTGTTAATTTTAGGTATATCAATTATGTTAATATCAAGTTATTTGTTTGATGCAGGTTATTATAAAACCATTGAGGAGTCAATTAGATATGGTGTATTTCAAAGTGTTTCTATGGTAACTACGACAGGGTTTGTTAGTACAGATTTTTCATTATGGCCATTTGTGTTGCCAGTATTTTTAATCTTTGTTAGTTTTATTGGTGCTTGCGCTGGTTCTACTGGAGGCGGCATTAAAGTTGTTAGAATATTGCTAATGTTTAAATTAGCCATGCAGGAAATTAAAAAATTTATACACCCTAATGCACAAATTAATATTAAACTTAATCAAAAAAGTGTTTCTGAGAATACTTTAGTATCGGTTTGGGGATTTCTTTCTTTATATGTGATTGCCTTTGTTATGATTATGTTAATGCTTATGTTTTCTGGCCTTGAACAAGTTAGTGCATTTTCAGCAGCAGCGGCTTCTATTAATAATTTAGGTCCAGGCTTGGGTGATGTTTCTGCTAATTATGGTGGTATTAGCAATGCAGCAAAGTGGATTCTAAGTTTTTCAATGTTGTTAGGACGCTTAGAAGTATTAACCTTAATAGCGTTGTTACACAAATCTTTTTGGCGTTTTTAAATATATAAACTACTCTATAATTATATTATAGTTTGGCAAAGAATTGAGTAGTATTTTTCCATAAAATTTAGAGATCAGACGGTTGTCAAAGATTGTTATTTTACCTACATCAGTTTCTGTTCTAATTAGGCGACCACATGCTTGAATGAGTTTAAGTGATGCATCAGGTAGAGATATTTCCATAAAATGGTTTCTATTTTGTGATTTAAGGTAGGTTGCTAGTGTTCTATCAATGGGTGAAGTAGGAACACTAAAGCGTAATTTAGTAATGATAACATGAGTAAGGTTATTGCCTTTTAAATCTATTCCTTCGTAAAAACTATCTAGTCCAAAAATAATACTTCCTTTACCCTGTTTTCGCAGGTCAATATGTTTTTTTAAAATGTTTTTTTTAGGATATTCTCCTTGTATAAATAAAGTACAATTTAGTCTTTTATTTATCAATCCTGCCACCATTTGCATTTGCTTGTTAGAGGTAAATAGTACTAGTGAACCCTCATCATTATCGATTCGTTTAAGTAGTTGCAATGTTGTTTCTTGTGTATGCTCATACACTTGAGTTGGGCTAGCTTTAAGTTTAGCAATAGTAAGATCTACTTGGTTAAACATAAAAGGCGATGGCAAACGTAAATATTGGTTTTCATTTTTTAGTAAACCTAATTGTTTATTTAAGCGTTCAAAACTACCTAATGATGTTAAAGTAGCTGAAGTAAGGATGGCACCTGAAGCTTTTGACCAAATAAAGTGATCTAGATTTTTTGAAATATCAGTTTGTGCACTATTAAGCAAGTAGTTAGTTCTTTTGTTTGTTGTGAGTATACTTTTTTCAATCCAACGTGAATTTGGTATTTTACTTGGTTCATCTATTTGCAAAAAGGATGAAAATAAAGCTATAATACTGAGTAAGTGCTGTTCGCACTGTCCAACCATATTGTTAACAGGATCACTGATATTTTTATTTATGATTGTTTTTTTTAAATAATCATTCCAAAATTCTTTTAAAAGTGTGAATTTAGTTTGAATAATATTAATGAGTGTTAGAATATTTCTACTTATTTGTTTGATAGACTCATCAATAACACCTTGGTTGAATAAATAAATGTTTTCACTAAATTTTAGTTGTTCTAATAATTGAATTAAATCTATTATATAATCATCAATTTGTTTGATGTTAATATTGGGTATATTTTGTTTGCTAATTTTACATAATTTTTCACTAACTTCTTTAGTCTGCCTAACGCTAGTTTTAATAAACTCAGTACTAGTTGTTAATGAGAAGTGTGATAATGCTTTTGAGTTTAAATGATGTGCTTCATCAAATATAAAAATTGATCTACTAACATCTGGTAATATAGTATTATTAGTACTAAGATCAGCTAAAACTAAATCATGATTAGCGACAATAACATCTGCTTTTGTAATTTTTTGTCTAGTTTTAAAGAAAGCGCAATCTTTATAAAACTCACAATTTTTTATTGTGCAAGTAAATCGGTTGCAAGCTATTTGTCGCCAAATAGAATGATTTAGTGCTGGTATTAAATCGTCAATTTCTCCATTCCATTTCTTGGTTGAATAGTTATATAGCATTTTACTAAGTTGTTCTAATTGAGACTCTCCTGGTGGCTTATCAAACAACGGCATTGATTCAAATAAATGGTTATCATTTTTATTATTTTCACATATATTGATTAAATTACGAATACAAACGTAACGTGAGCGCCCTTTGATTAAAGTATATTCAAAATCAACGCAGCAGTATTGTTGTGCTTGAGGTATGTCTCTAAAGAACAGTTGTTCTTGCAACGCAACATTGGCACTAGAGATAATTAATTTCTTTTTATTAGCTTTAGCTATAGGAATGCTACTAAGCAAGTAAGCAAATGTTTTTCCAGTTCCTGTTGGCGCTTCAACACATAAAATATTATGGATATTTTTATATTCTCCTGATAAAGTTTTAGAGATTTCAGCAATCATTTTGTTTTGTGCTTGACGTGTAATAAAACCATTCATGTTCTCTTTTAAGTTTTTAAATGACTGATTGATTTTAGTTTTTAATTCATTTGAAAGCATTGTTTTATGACTGACGTTGTAAGGAAAGATCGCACAATAAGATTAATGCATCCTTATAGTCTGAGTTAGGTATTAGATTGAGTGATTGCTTAGCAAGTTGCGCTGATTTATACGCTTGATTGCGAGTATAGTCAAAGGCTTTAACCGATTGTAAAATTTTAATCACTTGTATTATTTTAGAATTATCTGCTTGATTAATGGAGTCTTTTAGAATTTGTTTATCATTACCAGAAGTATGAGAAAGTGCGTAAATCATAGGTAATGTGGTTTTCCCTTCATTTAAATCATCACCCACTTCTTTACCTATAGTCTTCGCATCTGACTCATAATCAAGTACATCATCAATAATCTGAAAAGCATTTCCAAGATGTAAGCCGTAGTTTTTTAATGCAGTCTCTTGGGTTTTATTAACAGCTGATAATAGTCCGCCAATTTGGGTGGCCGCTTGGAATAAACATGCTGTTTTTTGTTTGATCACTGCATAGTATTCAACTTCGGTTAGTTCAGCATTTTGACAATTTAATAATTGTAATACTTCACCTTCAGCAATATTATTGGTGGTTTTAGAAAGAATACACATAATAGACATTAAATTAGGCTCAACCATTATTTCAAAAGCACGAGAATATAGAAAATCACCTACTAAGATACTAGGTGCATTACCCCATACTTCATTGACAGTATTTTTTCCTCGGCGTGTGCTAGACTCATCAACAATATCATCGTGTAGTAAAGTAGCAGTATGAATTAATTCTATCACTACCGCCATAAGGTAATGATGTTTTCCTTGATACCCAGTTGCACGTGCACAAAGTAATAAGAGTAGTGGACGTAAGCGTTTACCTCCAGCATGGATAATATAATGGCTCATTTGATTAATCAAAGCAACATTTGAACTTAAACGATTAATGAGTATTTCGTCTGTTTTTTGTAAATCTAATTTTATAAGGGATTGAATATCACTTAAATTTTTCATAGTAGTTATTTTACACATGCGTAGTTATGGATTATTGGCAAAACCAATACTTACATAAACTTAACTGGCTTTAATTTATTTGCAAGCAAGTACACTTCTTTAGATCTTGCCCTTGAAGCTTTTGGCTTGTGAATAGTGACATAAGAGAAAGAAGCCCTGCAAGATTTAACAAATCTATCAAATCCATCTCCTTGAAAAACTTTGACAAAAAAATAACCTGAAGGTGTTAAGATTTTAATTGCTATGTCTAATGCTAGTTCACATAAGTACATAGATTTAGGAATGTCAACCGATGGTTGACCACTCATATTTGGCGCTATATCGCTTAAGACAACATTAACTTTTTGTTTCATAGTAAGACTTAAAAGTGCTTCATAAACACTATTTTTAGTGAAATCACCTTTTAAAAAATCAATTCCATCAATGGGTTTGATGTTCAATATATCGTTGGCAATAACTTGGCCAGATTTACCTACCGCTTTTATTGCCATTTGACTCCAGCTGCCAGGAGCAGCACCAAGGTCAATTACCTTATTTCCTGGTTTGATAAATTTCTCTTTATTAATTACCTCTATAAGCTTATAAACAGCACGAGAACGATAGCCCTCTTTTTTTGCATTTTTAACAAATTTATCGTTTATATGCTCTCTCATCCAACGTCTTGAACTGCCTTTCTTTAACATATTAATAATTCCTAATATTGAAGAGTATTTTACGAGATAATAATATCTTTTTACAGTAACCTACTACACATGAATACTAAATTAAGGAATATTGCTATTATTGCTCATGTTGACCATGGTAAGACAACTTTGGTTGATAAATTGCTTGAACAATCTCAAACATTTGACTCTCGTTTTGAGTCAAGCGATCGAATGATGGATTCAAATGATCTTGAAAAAGAACGTGGCATTACTATATCTAGTAAAAATACTGCAATTAAATGGTATGATTATCATATTAATATTGTAGATACACCGGGTCATGCTGATTTTGGTGGTGAGGTAGAACGTGTTCTGTCTATGGTTGATAGTGTACTTTTACTTGTAGATGCACAAGAAGGTCCAATGCCTCAAACACGTTTTGTGACGAGGAAAGCTTTTGAACAAGGTTTGAACCCGATTGTCGTTATTAATAAAATTGACAAAGATGCAGCACGTCCTGATTGGGTAATTGGTAAAGTATTTGATTTATTTGATCAGCTAGGAGCAACTGATAAGCAATTAGATTTTCCAATTATTTATGCCTCAGGTATTAATGGTTATGCTTCATTAGAAGATGATACGCGTTCAGGTGACATGACACCTATGTTTGAAACCATTGTGAAACAGGTTAAAGCTCCAGAAGTTGATATTGATGCGCCATTGCAAATGCAAATCACTGCTCTTGATTATTCTTCATTTGTAGGCTCTATTAGTATAGGTCGTATTACTCGTGGTACGATTAAAAAGAATATGCAAGTTGTTGTTGTGGATGTTGATGGTGGTGAGCGTAAGGCAAAAATTGCCAGTTTACAAGGATTTCTGGGATTGAATAAAATTGATACTAATTCTGCACAAGCAGGTAATATTGTATGTATTACAGGCATTAAAGACATATCAATTTCAGATACTATCTGTGACCCTGGAACGATTGAATCGTTACCTCCTTTGAATGTAGATAAACCAACTATTTCTATGGCATTTCGTGTGAA
The DNA here is from genome assembly GCF_014706615.1 of Candidatus Vesicomyosocius sp. SY067_SCS001. Classification (NCBI taxonomy): domain Bacteria; kingdom Pseudomonadati; phylum Pseudomonadota; class Gammaproteobacteria; family Pseudothioglobaceae (SeqCode); genus Candidatus Vesicomyidisocius; species Candidatus Vesicomyidisocius sp. SY067_SCS001. The sequence continues at coordinate 351,817 of NZ_CP054877.1, forward strand.
TGATTCGCCATTTGCTGGACAAGATGGTAAATTTATCACCTCACGAAATATTCGTGATCGTCTAGATAAAGAGTTAATGTACAATATTTCACTTCGTGTTGAAAACACATCAGATCCATCTGAATTTATTGTTTTAGGTCGTGGTGTATTGCACTTGTCAATTTTAATTGAAACTATGCGTAGAGAGGGTTTTGAGTTAGCAGTAGGTCGTCCACAAGTTATTTTAAGAAAGATTGATGGCGTTATTTGTGAACCATTCGAAGATTTAAGTCTTGATGTAGAAATCCAACATCAAGGCACTATGATGAAAAAATTAGGCGAACGAAGGGCTAAACTAACTAATATGATGCCAGATAGTAATGGCAGAGTGAGGTTAGACTTTAATATTCCTGCACGTGGTTTGATTGGTTTTAGAACAGAATTCTTAATAGCGACGACAGGTACAGGCCTAATGAATACAACTTTTGATACTTACAAACTCCAAAAACCAGGGGAAATTGGTCAGCGTTCTAATGGTTCTTTGATCTCTATGAATCAAGGACAAGCAATTGCTTATGCTATTTTTAATTTACAGAAAAGTGGGAAATTTTTTATAGAACATAATACTGATATTTACGAAGGTATGGTGGTTGGTATCCATACACGTGATAAAGATTTAATGATTAATGTCATGAAGGGAAAGCAATTGACTAATGTACGTGCATCAGGTACTGATGAAGCTGTATCATTAACTCCTGCTATTAAACTTGATCTAGAAAAAGCACTAGAATTTATTGATGATGATGAATTAGTAGAAGTAACACCTCATAATATCCGTATTCGCAAACGTTTATTAACAGTAAGTGAACGAAAAGGTGCATGAAAAATCTAAATAAAATATAACTTTGCTTGTTTAGTGTTAGTATTAGTGCTAATAGTATACTGCTATTATCTCTTTTATTAAAGGTTTATGGACAATATTCTTATTTTTTTTGTTAAACAGAAGAAACTAGCATTGGTTTTAACGATCTCTATTATTGTGCTTGGTCTGTTTACTTTAAATAGTATTCAAAGGGATAAATTTCCAGCTGTAGATTTTGAAGTAATGACTATTGTAACCGCATATCCTAGCGCTTCTCCTGAAGATGTTGAGCAGAATGTCACCAATCTAATTGAAGACGAGTTGAGAAGTATTTCAGGAATTGATAAATTTAGTTCAATCTCTAAAGAGGGGGAATCTAGTATTGTCATAACACTTTCCCAAGATGTAGATGATATTGAGCCATTAAAACAAGAAATTAGAAATGTAGTTAATCGTATTAAGTCATTACCTGAAGAGGTTAATGGTTTCCCTTGGATAGTTGACCAGAAAAATTCACTAAAAAGTATTTTAAACATTAATATTAGTAGCGATAATCTATCCTACCAAGTATTGAGGGATATTATTGATGATATGAGTGATTCTTTAGCGTTAGTTAAAGGTGTTTCAAAAGTTATTAAAGAGGGTTATCTTGATCGTGAAATTCAAATTAAAGTTAATCCTGATAGCTTATATCAACATAATTTATCCTTGCCTCAAGTAATTAAAGCGATTAAAAATCGTAATAAACGCTACACTGTTGGTAATAATAATGATATTAATGAAAAAACCATTGTTATTTTAGCTAATTTTGATGAGGTTGAGGCTGTTAGTAATGTTATTATTAAATCAACTTTTGATGGACCTGTTATTCGTTTAAAAGATGTTGCAAAAATTACTAGTGGAAACAAGAAAGAGACTTCTATTATTCGTGTGAATGGTACCAAAGGTTTTATTCTGAGAATCCGTAAACAAGAACATGCGGATATAATTACTACGGTTGATTTAGTTAAAGACAGAGTATTGGAGTTAAAAGCTAAATATCCAACTAGCTTGAATTTTTTTTATTCATCAGATGAGTCCAAGCATGTTCGTAATAGACTTAATATTGTAACCAATAATGGTTTAATTGGTTTACTATTAGTGCTAATTATTTTGTCTTTATTTTTATCGTTTAAAACGGCTTTTTGGGTATCAATTGGTTTACCAGTATCTCTTTTAGGTACGGTATCTTTATTAGGTATAACAGGTGAGACTATTAATCTTGTTTCGCTGGCTGCAATGATTTTAATACTTGGTATTGTAGTGGATGATAGTATTGTAATAGCAGAAAGTATACATCATTATAAACAGTTAGGAAAAGACAGATATCAGTCTACTGTGCTTGGGTTTAAGCGTGTTATTGCACCTGTGATTACGACAATTTTGACCACTATTTTAGCTTTCTCTTCGATGTTTTTTATGGGAGGAACGATGGGTAAATTTATTTATGTCATTCCTTTAGTAGTTATTTTTTCTTTGACTATTTCTTTTTTAGAAGTTAGTTTGGCATTGCCAGCACATCTTGCTAATAGTGATGAGAAAAACAAAGGAAAAATATGGTTTATATGTATTGAAGATTGGTTTGAAGGTTTTTTAACAGAAGTATTGAAATGGCGTTATAGTGTTGTTTTTATTTTTAGTATTGTTCTTATAGGCTCTTTGTATTTTGCTAAAACTCATATGAAGTATGTACAATTTCCTACAGTAGGAGCAGATAGTATTGATGCAAGATTAAATATGCCCATTGGTACTTCTTTAGAACGAACAGAGTCTATTTCTAAACAAGTAGAGAAAATGATTATAGAAGTTGTGGGCGAGGATTTAGATTCATTAACCAATAATGTTGGTCATTATTTTACTAATGTAGCTAAGTTTAGTATTGAACTAGTACCTTCTAGCACAAGAGTAGAAACATCTAAATCTTTACTTGCTAAGTTAAAAGAACGTGCTAAGGATATAAAATTTTCACAAGAACTAAAGTTTTCAATAAGTAGACCAGGTCCATCACAAGGTGAAGATGTGGAAATAAATTTAGTAGGTAGTGATAATATACAACGTCAGAATGCTGCTGATGCTTTAGAGAGAATATTATTAGGTATTGATGGAATAGATAACATTGAGCGAGATGATAAATCAGGAAAAACACGTATTGAGGTTGTGATTGATTTTGAAAAAATGTCTAGATTTGATGTTGATTTTTCAGTAGTTGATGATTATTTAAAGGCAGTTTTTACAGGTACTAATGTTACTAGTGTACGTTATGGTGATAATAATGTCTATTTTAGAATTTATTTAGGTAGTGATAAACAGTCAAATAATTTTCTAACATTACTAAAAATTAACAATCGCCAAGGTCGTCCTATACCACTTAAACAATTTGTTTTATTGCAAAAAATTAAAGGAGAGCCAAACTTTAATCATTTTAACGGGCAACGTTCAGTTATGCTTAGCGGTAGTGTTGATGATGAAATAACTACTTCTGGTGAAGTTATTAGTCAAGCGCTCAAGCAGTTAGATTTAGTTAGTAAGTATCCTGCAATTCAAATGACTAGTGAAGGAGGAAATAAAGATACGAAAAAGGCAATGGATAGTTTTAAAGAGGCATTTATCATGGCAATTTTTTCTATATTTTTATTATTAATTTTATTGTTTAACTCTTATTCACAACCGATATTAGTTTTAATTGCTGTGCCTTTTTCTATTATTGGTGTTATCTGGGCCTTTTTTTTTCATGGAGAAACACTTAGCTTTTTTGCAATATTGGGCACATTGGCATTAGTAGGGGTTATTGTGAACGATTCTTTAATAATGGTTGCTCATCTGAACTATTTAAAGACAAAATTTGTATCTACCATGAGTGTTAATAAATGGGTTGTTCAAGGTGCAAAAGACCGATTGCGTGCTGTTGTGTTAACAACATTAACTACCTTAGCAGGTGTAATACCACTTGCTTACGGCATTGGTGGCACAGATTTTATTTTACAACCTATGGCGCTTTCATTGGGTTATGGTTTGTTATTTGGAACGTTGATGACACTCGTTCTATTACCTTGTTTATATTTAATTAACCATGAGTTAATTAATTGGCTAAAGAAACTTTTGGTAAATAATTAAAATTTATTTAATAAAGTGCTGTTTGATAAATATTTTACTTGTTTAATTAGCATTTTGTGTTATTTCTTTTTTAAACCGTTATGTGATTATAAAAAATAACAGTAAAGTAGCTTTACAAGCCTCAATAGGGACTAACATTAATAAAAGATTATGGGTTTAGTATAGAGGTTTAGTATCTTTTATTTATTGGATAGAAGTAGGTATTTTACTATTTTATATGGAGTACAAATAGATAAAAGAAATATCTATGATATATAATATAAATATACAAATGTTAATTTTGTTTACTATTTGGATAGTTATGTTAATAATAAAGACTATTCTAATTAGGTTGTATGGTAATAGTTTTTGGCGTTAGACATGCCTTGTTACTGCAACCTTGCAAGGTTAGTTGTAAAGTTGGTGGTCGGTATTGTTTTGTATTATTTGTAAGAGCGACTTGAATTTGTATTTTGCCTCTATAAATAGAAATTTTTTCTTTTGTAAAGTCTAAATTAATCAGTTCATCTTGTGGATAAATGACATGATTTATTGTCCAATAATCAGTATTAGTATTGATAATCTTAGTAGCAATTAAAGAATCTTGCAATGGTTTGTTAGAATTTATATGCCAAAGTGGTTGTAGTTCGAGGTTAATTAATAATTGATTATTATGAAAGCGAGAATGTATACGAATATGTCCTTTATAGATTGTTTGAATAGGATTCATTTCTTCATTTAATTGGTTATTAATACCTAATATAAATGAAGTGTAGTTACTTGGGTTTTGATTAATTTGTTTAGCAAATGAGTTTAATAATTGAGTTGCTTGTTGTTTAAAATCATCAACATGAATTCTGCTGCTTAGTTTTGTCAATACTTTATAGGCTATAGCGTTGGTAGATGGGATCGCACCATCAAAACCTTCTTTTTGGTTTGTTGTTAAATATTTTGTGTTGTGATTTATATTAAAGCCATGGTATTGTTTATCCCAAAATTTTTCATTCATTACATTAACAAGAGTAATAACTCTATCAAGCCATTTTTTGTCATTAGTTTGGTCAAATACAGATAAATAAGCATTAGATAAATAAGCATAGTCTTCGAATAGTGCTAATGTTCCAAGTTTAGAGTCAATTGATACCCTGTAAAGATGGTTATTTTTATTGAAATGAGTATGTAAGTAATTAGCTAAGTTTATTCCTAGTTTAGTGTATTTTCCTTCATTAAAAGCTTCGCCTGCTTCAAGCAAGCTTTGAACCATTAGTGCATTCCATGATAATAATATTTTGTTATCCGTAAGAGGCGAAAGTCTCTTATTTCTAATTTGGTATAATTTATCTAATAAGATATTAATTATTTTGTTGTCTTTTGGGTTAATATTATTTATATTTTTAAAACGGATAATATGACCTTTCTTAAAATCGGTATTGCTCGATAAATCAAACCATTGTTTGAATTGCTCTAACTCTTGTTGAGTAAAAATATCGTTTAATTCATCAATTGACCAAATAAAGAATACGCCTTCTTCGTTTTGTGAATCAGCGTCAGTAGCAGAGAAAAACCCGTTACTAGTATCTTGCATTTCTGTCAATGTGTAATCTAAAGTTTTTTTAGAGATGCGTTTATATAAAGGCTTCTTTGTTAATGTATAAGCATGAGTATATACGAGAGAAAGTTGTGCTTGGTTGTACAACATCTTTTCAAAGTGCGGTACAAGCCAAGAATTATCTGTTGAATAGCGATGAAAACCCCCGCCAATAACATCATATAAACCCCCGCTTGCCATTGTATCTAGTGTTGTTGTGATAGCATTTAATTTATTTTCACTAGGGTTTCGTCTTTGTTCATTGATAAGTAATAGTAGTGTAGATTCATGTGGAAATTTAGGGGCTTGTCCAAAACCACCTTTAAGCTCATCAAAGTCATTTAGGATGGCTTCAATAGACTTAATAATAATATGATCATTAACGATCTGGTTGGATGTTGCTTTTGATTGATTTAGCGTTTGACTAATTTTATTCGCTTGTTTGTTTAACTCGTTTTCTTTATTTTCCCATAAATTTTGTACTTGTGCTAATATATCTAACAGTTTATTTCTAGGAAAATAAGTACCTGCAAAAAACGCTTTACCATTAGGTAGTAAAATTGCATTGAGTGGCCAACCGCCAGAGCCATTTAATAATTGCGATACATTCATATAGGCATTATCAATATCAGGGCGAATTTCACGATCAACTTTAATGGCAATAAAATATTGATTAAGAAATGTTGCTACTTCAATATTATCAAAACTTTCTTTTTCCATTACATGACACCAATGACAAGTAGCGTAGCCAATAGAGATAAAAATAGGTTTATTTTCATGTTTTGCTTTGTCAAATGCTTCATCTGAAAACTCATACCAATTAACAGGATTATGAGCATGTTGTAATAAATAAGGTGAAGATGTTAGAATTAGATGATTAACAAATTTAGCACGCCCTTGCTTATCAAGATATTTTGTTCTGGGTGTATAATTTTTACCTTTATCAATATAATTTTGCTCTAATTCATTCATAGGATGAGCCCATGTTAGTATGGGTATAAATATCAAGGATATAAGTATTTTAGATATACTTTGATTATAGCAAGCTTGTACTTTGTGAGTGTTTATAAATTAAGGATTATTTGTTTTGTAGTGCTTGTCGAATTAATGTCTTAGTTGAAAGTGAGTTATCTTTAATAACAGATAGCATTTTTTCAGATTCTTTAGCTGTAAATCCAAGTGTTTGTAAAGCAGCTGATGCTTGCTTGATATTAGGATTTTTATTGAATTTTATATGAATATTTTTATTATTTTCACTGTTTAGTTTTAGTTTTTCTAAACGGTTTTTAAGTTCTACAATAAGTTTTTGTGCTGTTTTTATGCCAATTCCTGGGGTTTTTGCTAGTAAAGCATCATTTCCATCTATAATAACTTTTATTAGTGAATTAATGTCAAGATGAGACAAAATAGCTAATGCTACTTTAGGGCCAATACCATTTATTCTAATCAACTCTCTAAATAAGGTTTTTTCATCTTTAGTGACAAAACCGTATAAAATATGCGCGTTTTCTTTGATTAATAAGTGGGTGTATAACGAGAGTTGTTTTTTATTACCCATTGCATAAAAACTTGACATTGAGCATAAAATCTCATAGCCAATTTTATTTACTTCAAGTAATATTTCAGGTGGTTTTTTTTCTAAAATAGTGCCTGATAGTTTACCAATCATAACCAATCATACTTATTAAAATAGTGTTTTTCAAATGTTTTAATATCATTTATATATTGTAAAGTTAAACTAATATCATCGAGCCCATTGATTAGGCGTATTTTTCGTTCTATATCTATTTCAAAATGGTAAGTTTTATTGTTTACATTGATACTTTGAGTGTCAAGACTAATAGTTATTTTATCAGTTGAGGAAAATAATTCATCCATTATATTATTATTTTGTACAATAGGTAGGATGCCATTTTTAAAACAATTATTATAAAAAATATCCGCAAAACTAGGTGCAATAATTGTTTTAAAACCATAATCTTCTAATGCCCAAGGTGCATGTTCTCGACTTGATCCGCAGCCAAAATTCTTCAGTACCAATAGTATTTTTGCATCTTGATATTTTGGTTGATTTAACACAAAATCCATATTAAGAGGACGTTTAGAATTATCCATACCAATTTTACCGTGGTCTAAATAACGCCATTCATCAAATAAATTAGCACCAAAACCAGAACGTTTAATAGACTTTAAAAACTGTTTAGGAATAATCGCATCAGTATCGATATTAGCACGTTTAAGTGGTATTGCTATTGAAGTAAATGTAGTAAATTTTTGCATTTATTTAACTTCTGACAAATAACCAGCAATAGCGCTTGAAGCTGCAATAGCAGGGCTAACTAAGTGAGTAAATGAGCCTTGACCTTGACGACCTTCAAAGTTGCGATTTGAAGTACTTGCACATCTTTCACCTACTTCTAACTTATCAGCGTTCATAGCTAGACACATTGAGCAACCTGCTTCTCTCCATTCAAACCCACTATTTATAAAAATTTTATCTAACTCCTCTTCTTCGGCTTGTTTTTTAATAATTCCCGAACCAGGTACAACTAAAGCGAGTTTGATATTATTGGCAATTTTATTATCTTTTAAGATACTAGCTGCAATACGTAAATCTTCAATCCGTGAGTTAGTACATGATCCAATAAAAATTTTATCGATTTTAATATCTGATATTTTTGTATTAGCATTTAGATGCATATAATTAAGTGCATTTTTCCAGCTATTTTTTTCAGTTTGATTTTTTGCGTTAGCAGGATTTGGTACATACTCATCAGTTGCCACCACCATGTCTGGTGATGTTCCCCAAGTAACTTGTGACTTAATATCTTTTGCATCAAAACGCATTGTTTTATCAAAGTGTGCGTTTTTGTCAGAATGTAGTGTTTGCCAATATTCTACTGCTTTTCTCCATTTAATTCCTGAAGGTGCCAATGGGCGATCTTTGACATAGTTAATGGTTTTTTTATCAACAGCAACCATACCAATACGTGCACCTGCTTCAATTGCCATATTGCATAGTGTCATTCTACCTTCGATTGACATATTCTGAATGGTATTACCGCTAAATTCAATTGCAAAACCCATACCTCCTGCAGTGCCGAGTTGACCAATAATATAAAGAGCAACATCTTTTGCACTAACATGTTGATTAAGTGAGCCATTAATTTCAATATTAAAATTTTTAGATTTAGATTGCCATAAACAGTTAGTGGCTAATACATGTTCAACCTCGCTAGTGCCAATACCAAAGGCTAATGCACCAAGTGCACCATGAGTTGAGGTATGTGAATCACCACAGACAATACTCATACCTGGCAAGGTAGCACCTTGTTCAGGACCAATCACATGTACAATACCTTGACGGATGTCGTTCATAGGTATTTCATCAATACCAAAAAATTCGCAGTTTTTCCCTAAGGTTTCAATTTGTATTCTTGAAATAGGATCACTGATGCTACTAACACCTGATGAGCGATTAGTTGTTGGTACATTATGGTCAGGTACTGCTAAGTTGGTACTTTTACGCCAAAGTTTTCTGCCTGCTATTGACAACCCTTCAAATGCTTGAGGAGAAGTTACTTCGTGAATAAGATGCCTATCAATATAAATCAATGCAGTTGAAATATTTTCACGTATGACGTGTGCATCCATCAGTTTATTGTAGAGTGTTTTAGCCATTATTGATACACAATACTTGTTAAAATCACTCATTTTACTTCTTTAATAAATTTTATGTGTGGACTTTGTGGACAGTTAAGATTTGATAGTCAAGTAGTGAGTGACGATAGCCTTAAGAAAATGATGAAAAAGATGGTACATCGTGGTCCTGATTCTAATGGTTTTTGGATTGATGGTCATATTGGTTTGGGACATCAGAGACTTGCTATTATTGATTTATCTAATCACGCCTATCAGCCAATGATTGATAAGAATCTTGGTTTAGTCTTGGTTTTTAATGGCACGATTTATAATTATCAAGCTTTGCGCAAGTATTTAATTAAGCAAGATTATCGATTTTTTTCACATTCTGATACTGAAGTAATTATCAAGTCCTACCACTATTGGGGTGAGGACTGTGTTATACATTTAGATGGTATGTTTGCTTTTTGTGTTTGGGATAAGGTTCAAAACCAGTTGTTTGTTGCTCGTGATCGAATGGGTATTAAACCATTTTATTTTAATTTGACAGATAAGGCATTTAGCTTTGCTTCTAATGTTCAGGCATTGGTAACACAAGAGGTGGATAAAAGTATTAACTCTGTTGCCTTACAGCAGCAACTTTCATTACATGGGGTTGTACCAGCGCCTAATACTATTATTAATGGAGTCAATAAAATCAAACCAGCAACCACGTTAACCATTAGTGCTAAAGGTAAAGTTGTCGAAAAAACTTATTGGCATCCAAAGTCTATTCGTCTAAAAGAAGCATGTACAAATGATCAATCTATTCAGCGTACGCATGAACTTTTAAGAGATAGTGTTTTAAAACGTATGAATGCTACAGATGTACCAATTGGAGTGTTGCTTTCTGGTGGGTTAGATTCATCACTTTTAGTAGCGTTGATTAGAGAGATAGGGTATAATAACGTACGCACGTTTTCAATTGGTTTTGAAGATATTAATGGTGAAAATGGATCTGAGTTTGAATATTCTGATCAAATTGTTACTCGGTTTAAAACTCAGCATAAAAAATATATGGTTAGTAATTCACAAGTACTAACACGTCTTGGTGAAGCAGTTACAAATATGAGCGAGCCAATGGTAGCCCAAGATGCAGTGGCATTTTACTTATTATCTGAACAAGTATCCAAGCATATTAAGGTGGTTCTTTCTGGACAAGGTGCAGATGAGGTTTTTGCAGGTTATTTTTGGTATGAACGTATGAAAGCTCAGACAGGTTCTGATATTGAGCGTTTTACTAAGCATTATGTGGATAGGCCATATGAAGAATATTTGCAAACGGTTGATCTAAAATATCACAGCGGAAACCATACAGAAACTTGGCTTAATCACGAATTTACTAAGGAAAATACAGATACGTTTATGGATAAAGTCTTTCGCACTGATGTTACCCGTTTAGTAGTAGACGATCCTGTAAAAAGGGTAGATAATATGACTATGGCTTGGAGTTTAGAGGCACGCATGCCGTTTATGGATTATAAGCTTGTAGAATATGCTTTGAGTATGTCGCCAAGTTTGAAGATGTTTAATAAAGGAAAATATCCACTTAAACAAATTGCTAGGGGTTTGTTACCTAACAGTGTGATTGATCGCAAGAAAAGCTATTTTCCAATGCCAGCACTAAAATATATTCAAGGTGAATTCTTAGATTTTATGTCAGATATACTAACTTCAAGTAAATGTATTAATCGTGGTATTTTTAGTCAGATATTTATTGCTAAAGTAATCAATAAACCTCATAATTATATGACCCCACTTAATGGTTCACGTTTATGGCATTTGGCGTTATTAGAATTTTGGTTACAAATTAATATTGATGAATAGAATAGTTATTTACACAGATGGTGGTTGTCGTGGCAATCCCGGTATTGGTGGCTGGGGCGTATGGTTGAAATATGGTGATTATGATAAAAAACTTAAAGGTAGTGAAAAAAAAACCACTAACAATCGTATGGAGTTGATTGCAACTATTAAAGCATTAGAAGAGATTAAATCTTATCAAATTGGTATTGATTTATTTACAGATTCTAAATATGTAATAACTGGTATTAATGAGTGGATGAAGGCTTGGAAAGCCAAAAATTGGGAAACTTCTAAAAAAAGACCAGTTAAAAATATAGACTTATGGCAACGCTTAGATGTGTTGAACAAGAAGTACGATGTTATTTGGTATTGGGTCAAGAGTCATAGTAGCAATAAAGGCAATGACATTGTGGATGGATTGGCAAACTTAGCCATGGATAAGATTAGCTTGAGTTGAAATATTATTTCTTTTCTGAATAAAGAAATGAAAATATTTTGATTAAACTCCTTTTTATATGTATATAAAGGTATATGAAGCGGTGATTAATTTTGTTAGCAGAATTAGCATCTAAATTTTAACTTTTTAAGTATTATGTTTGACTTATAATTATTAATAGTAATATTTATTTTGAATATTAAAATTCATTCACTAGTATATCATATAGTTTGTTAAATAAACATGTTTTAACCATATATTGTTTTAGCTCTTACTATAAATGCATCTAGTTGAGAATTGGCAATTGAGGTAAAAATATGTGATATAGAAATATCTACAAGTTTTGATGAAAAACTAAATGCTAAATTTAGCTCAATCTTACAGGCAGTGCTATTTAAAGCAACAAATACCCATGATCCGTTTAGTTGTTTAAATAGTCCTTTTTTAAGTTGCATGTCAATTCTTTGATAGGGAATTAAAGTGTTTGTTGTTGTAAAAGTTTGATTAAAAGCTCCTTTGTTAATCTTAATTGAGGCTATGATTTGATTAGCAGATTGCTCTAAAATAGAAGAATCTGAACACCAATTAAGAAATTCAGGGTATTGATTAACTTGATTAATCAATTGATACATTTGTTTACAAGAATAGGAAACAATGGCATTTTTAGAAATATGATGCATGGATAAAAATAATAATGGTTAAAAAAAATAAAAAAATAAGTTTAAATACCATTGCATTTAATAAAAAAGCAAGGTATGTCTATTTTATCGAACAAACCTTGGAAGCTGGTTTAAGTTTAGAAGGTTGGGAAGTAAAAAGTTTAAGAGATTCTAAAGTTCAAATTAAGGAAAGTTATGTCATTTTAAGGAGTAATGAGGTATTTTTATATGGTGCACATATTTCACCACTGAAAAGCGTATCAACGCATGTTAATTCTAATCCTATCCGTACACGAAAATTATTACTTAATCGTTTAGAGATTAATCGTATTAAGGAGAAGATCAATCAGAAAGGTGCTACTATTGTACCGCTTAAGCTTTATTGGATTAGAGGTAGGGTGAAGTTAGAAATTGGTCTGGCTAAAGGTAAAAAATCTTATGATAAGCGTCAAGATAATAAATTAAGAGATTGGCAAAGAGATAAACAAAGGGCGCTAAAACAAATAAATTATAGGTAATAGCTTTGATTGATGATTATTTTTTCTTTGTAAATTTTTAATTTACTAAGAAAAATGTTTTTATAGTAGAGTAATAGCTAAAATTTTTATTTTTATTACCTACTATTCTTATATGATTAATATTTCTTTTAGAAATTAATTTTTTGAAGAGAAAAAATGAACAAATTAGAATTAATCGATGTAATTACGTCAGTAGTAAATTTATCTAAAGTAGACGTCTATCGATTGTGTATTAAAAGCAACAATAGATGATGCTATTACTGGCTTGATGACTAGTGTGCTTTACTGATCTTGGTAACTTTATTACTAGAAATCATACATGCTTATAAGTTGTAAATTTATTAATAGGAGTAATGGTTTAAATTAAAGAAATCAAAAGTGACTGACTTTAAAGTAAGTGATTATAAGAAAAATATTCATTGATAAACTGTAAAAAGAGTATTTTGGGGGTTCTTTCTATGTCTTAAATTTGGTAAAATTTTAACTCTATTTATGATTAGAGGAGATGTTATGGAACGTACTTTATCAATTATCAAGCCAGATGCGGTTGCAAAAAATATCATTGGTCAAATTTATTCTCGTTTTGAAGAGGCTGGTTTTAGAATTATTGCTAGTAAAATGATTCATCTTGATAATGATGAGGCAGGTGGTTTTTATGTAGTACATAAAGATCGTCAATTTTATGCTGAGCTACTTAAGTTTATGACTTCTGGTCCAATTATGGTTCAGGTTTTGGAGGGAGAAAATGTTGTTGCTAAACATCGAGAAATTATGGGTTACACTAATCCTAAAGAGGCTAATTCTGGTACTATTCGTGCAGATTTTGCTAGGTCTTTAGATGAAAATGCAGTGCATGGTTCTGACTCTTTGGAAAATGCTGTTATTGAAATCAAATATTTTTTTAGTAAAGATGATGTTTGTCCAAGAACTCGTTAGGATTAATAATACCTTCTCATGTTAAGAGAAGACCTGATATAAAAAGTGTATGAATAAACAAAATCTTTTAAGTCTTAACCAAGATGCGCTGAATGATTTCTTTGTGTGTTTAGGTGAGAAGCATTATCGAACCAAACAAATTATGCAGTGGATTTATAAAGTTCATGAGTTTGATTTTGATAAAATGTTTAATTTTAGTAAGTCTTTGAGAGAAGAATTAAATAAAATAGCTTGTATTGAATTTCCTAGGGTTGTCAAACAAAAGTTTGCCTTAGATAAAGTAATTAAATGGGTTCTAGGATTGAGTAAAGACAACTATATTGAAATGGTTTATATTCCTGAGAAAGATCGTGGTACGCTTTGTATATCTTCACAGGTTGGTTGTGCTTTGGCTTGTACTTTTTGCTCAACTGGTATGCAAGGGTTTAACAAAAATCTCACAACAGCTGAGATTATTGCCCAAGTATTGATTGCCAATAAGTATCTTAATTATAAAACCAAGCGTATTTCTAATGTTGTATTTATGGGTATGGGTGAGCCTTTGTTAAATGAGCAAGCAGTGTATAACGCTTGTGATTTATTGCTTGATGATTCGGCATTTGGTTTGTCTAGACGTAAGGTGACTATTTCTACTTCTGGTATAGTACCAGCTATATTGCGTATGAGTAAGCGAACGCCAGTGAGTTTAGCTGTTTCCTTGCATGCACCTAATAATCAATTACGAAATAAATTAGTACCTGTTAATCAAAAATATTCGATTGAAGAATTGTTAAAAGCTTGTAAAGTATATTTAAACGCTGGTACTCAGGAGCGTCATATTCTGTTTGAATATGTTATGCTTGAAGATGTGAATGACTCTACCGAACATGCTAATAAATTAGCAAAATTATTAAAGTCTATCTCAGCTAAAGTAAATTTAATTCCTTTTAACTATTTTGAAAGAACTCAATATAAATCATCAAATGCTCAGACTATTAAGAAGTTTCAAGATATTTTATACAAGCAAGGTATTCGTACTATGATGCGCCGCACTCGTGGTGAAGATATTGATGGTGCTTGTGGACAATTGGCTGGAAGAGTACTAAATAAAACCAAAAAACTTCATGCTAGAAAGAATTAATTACTATCCAAAAAAGAGTAATAAAAAGTTTAAATTAAAATGCTGGTTGTTACTTATTTTAGTTTCTAACATAGGTATTTTTTGGTATTTAAATCAAAAATACAATTTTAAAAAAGCAAAAGAAGTACCTGCTTTAATTGTTATTAACCAGGGTGAACAGGGTGAAAAAGAACAGAAAGAGGTTATAAGCAACGTTATAATCAATGATCATCTATTTCTTAATTATGATTTTAATAAAAACATTATTATTTCAAAAGAATTAGATGAAATAATTTACAATTATACTAATAAACTTCAATGAAATCAATACATACTATTCACAGAAGAGAATCTAAGCAAATATTTGTAGGTAATGTTGCTATCGGTGGTGATGCCCCTATTTCAGTACAAAGTATGACTAATACTAAAACAACTGACATCAAGGCGACACTTAAACAAATTAGTGCAATTAAAGAAGCAGGTGCAGATCTAGTGCGTGTTTCAATTCCAACTATGGAAGCAGCTCGAGCGTTTAAAGTTGTTAAACAACAAGTTACTATTCCTTTGATTGCTGACATTCATTTTGATTATAAGATTGCTTTAGAAGTTGCAAAATATGGTGCTGATTGTTTACGTATTAACCCTGGTAATATTGGTAGAGTAGATTATATTCGTGAAGTGGTAGCATCCGCTAAAGATCATAATATTCCTATTCGTATTGGCGTTAATGCGGGCTCATTAGAAAAATATTTACAAAAGAAATATACAAAGCCAACATCTGAAGCAATGGTTGAGTCTGCTTTGAAACAAATTGATATTTTAGATAAATTAAATTTTGATAATTTTAAGATTTCACTTAAGGCCAGTGAAATTTTTATGACTGTGTTTGCCTACCAACAATTATCTTCTCAAATTGATAATCCGTTACATTTAGGCATCACAGAAGCAGGATCATTATCTTTTGGTACGGTTAAGTCTTCGATTGGCTTGGGTTTATTATTGTCAAAAGGCATTGGTGATACGATTAGAGTTTCTTTAGCTTCTGATCCAGTTGATGAAGTTCGTGTTGCTTTTAATATTTTAAAATCTTTAAATTTACGTCAAAAAGGAGTTAATTTAATTGCCTGTCCATCCTGTTCTAGGCAAAAATTTGACGTAATTAAAGTGGTTAGTGAGTTGGAGTCTCGCTTTGAAGATATTATCACACCAATTGATGTGTCAGTAATTGGTTGTGTAGTTAATGGACCTGGTGAAGCAAAATCAGTGTCAGTTGGTTTAACTGGAGGTGATCCTAATCTTTTGTATCTTGATGGTAAAATTCATTCCAAAATAATCAATGAAAATTTAGTAAATGAGATTGAAGCTCAGGTTAGGAATAGTCTTAAAAACCTTTAACCCTTTTGTAAACCTTATAGCGATAAATAAATTGTATAGCGAAGTAACCAAATACTGAGCTAGTGATAGAAATAACTAAACAGCCAAGTAAGAAAGGTTGCCAAATAATATCAATTACCTGCCAAATATACTCTAATGACATAGCAAAGTCTTGTTTTATATTAACCCCTAAAAGCCACGCACCAAGTTTATAACATATATAAAAAATAGCTGGCATAGTAATAGGATTGGTAATCCAAACGAGCGTGATAGATAGCGGTAAGTTTGCACTAAATATAATTGAAATTGGAGCGGCCAATAGCATTTGAAATGGTATTGGAATAAAAGCACAAAATAGACCGATTGCAAATGCTTTAGAGATAGATCTTCTATTAAAATTCCACAAGCTTGAGTGGTACAAACGTTTACCAAGCCAACTTAAGTGTTTATGATTTTTTAATTCATCTAGATTAGGACTGTAGCGTTTCAACAGTTTTTTCATGTACGTGCAGCATTAAGAATGCCTGCTTCATTTAACCCATATAAATCATACAACTCTTGTTGTTCACCTTGTTCACTGAATTTATCTGGTAAACCTAAGATGCTTAACGATGTACTTATATTTTTTTGATGTAAAAGTTCACTAATTGCACTACCTGCACCACCCATTGTGGCATTGTCCTCAATAGAGATAAGCTTGATATGTGAATTGGCTAATTCAGTAATCAAATCTTTATCAAGTGGCTTAACAAAGCGCATATCAACTACAGTTGCATTTAGCTTCTTGCCTGCACTAAGAGCGCTTTCAACAGTTGTTCCAAAAGCAAGGATTGCTACATCAGAGCCTTTAAGTATAATTTTAGCTTTACCTAATGAAATTTGTTTATCAGTCACATAATCTTGGATATTTGATACACCTCTAGGGTAACGTATACAAATAGTTCTATTAGTTTTGAATGCAGTATTGAACATTTGATACATCTGCATTGCATTGCTTGGTGTCATAATGATTAAATTAGGGATACATCTTAAGAAACTCAAATCAAAACTACCTGCATGAGTTGCACCATCAGCACCTACCAATCCAGCTCTATCAATTGCAAAAATAACATTTAAGTTTTGTAGTGCGATATCGTGAATGAGTTGATCATAACCACGTTGCAAAAAAGTAGAGTAAATAGCTACTATTGGTTTTAAGCCTTGCGTAGCAAGCCCTCCTGCAAAAGTAATAGCGTGCTGCTCTGCAATGCCTACATCAAAATATTGTTTGGGATAATTTTTTTCAAATTCACTCATTCCAGATCCAGCGCACATAGCTGGAGTAATAGCAACTAAGTTCTTATGATTAAGTGCTGTATTATTTAGCCAAGTACCAAATACAGTGCTATAACTAGGAAAACTAGAGGCATTTGATGAGGCAGGCGTTACACCATGAAATTTACATGGATCATTTTCTGCTATTTCAAGTCCGTAACCTTTTTTAGTAATAATATGTAAGAGCCTTGGTTTTGTTTGTTTCTTTAGATTTTGTAGGGTTTGTATTAGAGTAGGCAAGTCATGTCCATCAATAGGTCCAAAATAATCAAGCCCTAACTCTTCAAATAAAGTACTAGGTAGAACCATACCTTTAAGGTGTTCTTCTGAGCGTTTAGCAAATTTATATATTTGAGGAATTTTTTCTAAAAACCCTAATGATTTTGACTTCATTGTCGAATAAACCTTACCAGAGATAAGTCTAGTAAGGTATTTATTCATGGCGCCAACATTTTTTGATATTGACATATCATTGTCATTTAGAATAATAAGTAAGTCTGCATCGCTATCACCTGCATGGTTAAGCGCTTCAAATGACATACCACCTGTTAGTGCACCATCTCCAATTACAGCAATAGACTTACCTTTGCTATTATTAATACTATTACCAATAGCAATGCCTAAAGCGGCACTAATTGAAGTTGATGAATGACCAGCACCAAAACTATCATGTTCACTTTCACTGTGTTTTGTAAAACCAGATAATCCTCCTTTTTGACGTAATGTATGCATTTTATCGAAACGACCTGTGAGTATTTTGTGGGTATAAGCCTGATGTCCAACATCAAAGACAAGGCTATCATAAGGAGTATCAAATATATAATGTATAGCAATGGTCATTTCAATTATGCCAAGGTTAGGAGCTAGGTGACCACCTGTTCTTTGGATGTTCTCAATTAAAAATGTACGTATTTTTTCAGCTAAAGACTGTAATTGTACAATATTAAGTTGTTTAATATCTGTAGGCGATGTTATTGAATTTAACACTAAAATAAAGGCTCAACTTAAAAAAGACATTATATACTTGTAATAGTAAGGTTATTTTACAACTACCAAGAAGGACGGCGAATTTTTAGAGAATGGTCTTTTTTAATGTTTTTGTTTTTAATTTTAATTCTTTCATTAAAATTTTTAGCGATAAAGCCAAGTTTTGGTTTGATTTCTTGCATCGGAATCCACACTTGATAACCACTACCTTTTGCAACATCTAACTTCTCATTATGCTCGGTTAGTATATATTCAATCGTGGTATTAAAACAGCGATCAGGTAGGATAACCTCAATAGAATTTCCTATGCTAAATTTGTTTTTAACTTTAATAAAAGCTTTTCCATCTTTATAATCTAGAATTTCCCCTACCACTTGTTGTTTGTTTGAACGTGAATAATTATCAAAATAATTTTGTAATTCTTCCGGTTGATGTCTTTGATAAAATCCATCGGTATAACCTCGATTAGCAAGGTTTTCTAGTACACCAAAGGCGTCTTTATCAAATTCACGTCCAGCAACAGCATCATCAATAGCTTGCCGATACACTTGTGTTGTACGTGCAACGTAGTAATGTGATTTAGTTCTACCCTCTATTTTAAGTGAATCAATACCCATAGTTGTGAGTGTGTGTACATGTTCAATAGCGCGTAAATCTTTGGAATTCATGATATAAGTACCGTGTTCATCCTCAAAAGTGGGCATTAATTCACCAAGTCTAGTTTGTTCTTCAAGTAATATAACTTGATTTTCAGGAGTTTTAACTTTAACTGCTTTAACATCACCATCAAAAGTTTCCTTAGCTTTTTTAACGTCATATTTCCAGCGACAAGAATTAGTACATGAACCTTGGTTTGGGTCGCGATGATTAAAATATCCTGACAATAAACAGCGGCCAGAATAGGCAATACACAATGAACCATGTACAAATACTTCCAGTTCAACGTCTGGGCATTCTTGGCGAATATCTTTTATTTCATCTAATGATAACTCTCGTGAAAGAATGATACGACTAACTCCTGTATTTTTCCAAAATTTTACTGTTGCGTAGTTAATTGAATTTGCTTGAACTGATAGATGAATAACTTGATTTGGAAATTTTTCTTTTACCATCATAATTAAACCAGGATCTGCCATAATTAAAGCGTCAGGACCAAGATTAATAATAGGTTCAATATCCTTTATATACGTTTTAATCTTGCTATTATGTGGAATGATGTTTGAGGCAACAAAGAATTTTTTATTATTTGCATGTGCTTCAAGTATGCCTTGTTCTAAGGTTTTAGTATCAAATAAGTTATTACGCACTCTAAGACTGTATCTTGGTTGTCCTGCATAGACAGCATCTGCACCATAAGCATAAGCATAGCGCATGTGGTTAAGACTACCAGCAGGGGAAAGTAATTCTGGTTTATTCATATGTTCATTTTATCATTAACAGTTTATTAAAAACCCTTATTGTATAATAAGAAACGACATGTTTACAAAAAAAGATATTTTAAGGTTAAAGCAAGATTTAACTATTCAAACAAATTTACTTGGAGTTAATTTGACTCTAAAAACGCGTTGGGGTGTATTTAGTCCTCGTTCTATTGATGACGGTACTAAATTATTCATGAAGCATTTGAAAATTATTAATGATGACAAGTGCCTTGATTTAGGATGTGGTTATGGTCCTATCGGTTTAGCAGTTGCTAAGTCTTGTCCAAAAACAGAGGTTCATATGGTGGATAAAGATTTTATTGCTGTTGAATTATCAAATATCAATGCTAAACTTAATCGTATCGATAATGTACAGATTTATTTGTCAGATGCATTTTTAAGTGTTAATAAAACAAACTATTTTGATCAAGTATTGTCAAATGTGCCTGCTAAAGTAGGCAGAGAACAGCTAAGTATTATTCTATATGATGCTTATGATGTGTTAAAAACAGGCGGTAAAATAACATTTGTAACCATTAATGGCTTAAGATATTTCATTAAAAATAATTTAAAATTTGTATTTGGTAATTATAAAAAACTCAAACAGGGGCAGAAGTATACAGTTTCTCAGGCAATTAAATAATATATGAGTAAAATACTCAGTAATTAAACATGAAATAGGAGTAAGTAGAATGAATGTAATGGATAGAATTCAACATCAAGTAGATAGCGCTGCAGTTGTACTTTATATGAAAGGTACGCCACAATTTCCTCAGTGCGGATTTTCTGCTAAAGCAGCACAAACACTAACTTCAACAGGTGTTGAGTTTGCCTATGTGAATATTTTTGAAGATCAAGAAGTATTCCAAAACTTGCCAACTTTTGCAAATTGGCCGACATTCCCTCAAATTTATTTTAATTCAGAATTAGTTGGGGGCGGAGATATTATTGTTGAAATGGCTGAAATGGGTACTTTAAAAGATGAGATGAAAAAAGCCTCTGAAAAGTTTGATATTAAATAATATGTTTACATATGTTAGTATAATCACAATAGTCAATCTTTATCTTGTCTTATTAAATACCATAGTTTGTATTAATCAACCCAAGCTCTAGCGTTTTCAAACATTCTTATCCATGGGCCACGTTCACGCCAATATTTTGGATAATAAGAGTTTTGTACGCTTCTAATAACACGCTCTGGGTGTGGCATCATAATAGTGACTTGCCCAGATTTATTTGTAACGCCTGCTGTAGCAAAATCTGAACCGTTTGGATTATGCGGATAATTTTGTGTTGGCTTTCCATCATGGTCAACATATTGCATAATTGAATAGTTTTTATTCATTTGAAGTGCAAAGCTTGCACGACCTTCGCCATGAGCAATACTAATTGGTATAATTGATCCTTCCATTTCTTTGAAGAAAATTGAGTTTGATGGTTTGATTTTAACCGAGGAAAAACGTGCTTCAAATTGTTCAGAAGCGTTACGTTTAAAAGTTGGGAAATGCTTACTATCAGGGATAATTTGTGTTAAATTAGACATCATTTGACAGCCATTACAAACACCAAGTGCAAAACTATCATTTCGATTAAAAAAAACTTCAAATTCGTTTTTAGCACGTTCATTATATAGAATAGAACTTGCCCAACCGCGCCCTGCGCCAAGCACATCGCCATAGGAAAAACCACCACAAGCTACTAAGCCTTTAAAATCAACTAGGGATACTTTTCCAGATAAAATGTCACTCATGTGTACATCAATCGCACTGAATTGTGCTTTGGTAAATGCTACACCCATTTCAATTTGACCATGAATGCCTTGTTCTCTCAAGATGGCAATTTTTGGCTTTGTTGGTATTTTGATATAAGGTGCTGATATGGATTTGTTAATATTAAAATTTAAATCAATTTTAATTCCTGATGTGCACTCACTAATATTGCTAAACTCTTCTTTAGCACAATTTGGATTGTCTCTTAATTTAGCAATTTTATAAGAAGTTGATGACCAAAGTTTTTGTAATTCAGCTCTTGGTTTGTTGTAAATTAAATTATCATTTGAACTAATTTGAATCATGTCAGTATTATTAATTAAAGCAATAGTACGTGTGAAATTAGAGAGTCCTATCTTATCAAGAGCCTTCATCACTGTTTGTTTGTTATCATTTTTAACTTGAATGACACAACCTAACTCTTCATTAAATAACTCTTCAATTTGACCATTAAAAGTTATATCTAGACCACAATGTGAGGCAAATGCTATCTCTAATAAAGTTACAATTACACCACCATCACTACGATCATGATAGGCACTAATCAGCCCGCTCTTATTAAATTGGTTAATGACAGTGAAGAATTTTTTAAATGTAGTTTCTTTGTCGAGATTAGGTGCAATATTTCCTATTTGATTATAAACTTGTGCGATACATGACCCGCCCATTCTATTTTGACCAAAGCCTAAGTCAATAAGCAATAATTCACTTTTTTGTGTGGTTTCAAGTAGTGGTGTGAGTTGCAACCTTACATCGGATGTTTTAGAAAAGGCGGTAATGATAAGAGAGAGTGGTGCAGTGACTGATTTGTTTATATCATTATCTTTCCATGTGCTTTTCATGTTCATTGAATCTTTTCCAACTGGTATAGTTAAGCCTAATTTAGGACATAAGTCCATGCTTATAGCTTTCACTGCTTCAAAAAGCTTAACATCTTCATTTTCATGCCCGCTTGCACTCATCCAATTTGCACTAAGGTTGATATGATGAATATCTTCAACATATCCACCAAGCATATTAGTGAGAGCTTCTCCAATTGTCATTCTAGCTGCACAGCGTGCGTCACAAAGTGCCAAAGGTGCACGTTCTCCAAGTGACATAATTTCGCCCTTAAAACCAACGTAGTCTGCAATTGAAATTGCACAATCAGCAACTGGAACTTGCCACGGGCCAATAAATTGATCACGAGCAATCATACCAGTAACGCTTCTATCGCCAATTGTGATTAAGAAATTTTTACTCGCGACGCTTGGCAGTTGTATAATTCTAGTGATTGCATCATCTAGTTTAATATTGCTAGTATCTAAAATATTGAGTATATCAGTAGATGACTTGGCATTAATACTAATTTTAGGCGGGTTGCCTAATAAAACAGTCATTGGGATATTAATAGGAATATTATTAAATAATTTATCATTTAGAATTAATACTTGTTCCTTAGTTGTTTCGCCAAGTACAGCAAATGGCGAGCGCTCACGTTTGCAAATATCTGTAAATACGTTTAAGTTTTTTTCACTAATAGCAAGTACGTAGCGCTCTTGTGATTCGTTGCACCAAATTTCAAGTGGTGACATTTGGTTATCATCATTTGGAATGGCACGTAATTGAAATTTTCCGCCTCTGCTAGAATTATTGATTAGTTCAGGTAATCCATTTGATAATCCTCCTGCACCAATATCATGAATAGAAATAATTGGGTTGTTTTCTGCTAGATTGGTACATTTATCAATAACTTCTTGGGCACGTCTTTGCATTTCAGGATTGGCACGTTGTACTGAGGCAAAGTTTAGGTCTTCATTTTGTTTGTCACTTTTAATACTTGCTGCTACGCTACCTCCTAAACCAATCAACATTGAAGGTCCGCCTAAAACAATAATTTTACTTCCAACTGGAATAGTACCTTTTTTAATATGTCTTCGTTGAATATGTCCCAATCCACCAGCAAGCATAATAGGCTTATGGTAACCTCTTATATCTCCATTAGGCATTTGTTGTTCAAAAGTTCTAAAATATCCTAATATATTTGGTCTACCAAACTCATTATTAAAACTTGCTACTCCAATAGGAGCCTCTAGAATAATATCAAGGGCTGATTGAATTTGATTTGGCTTTCCATATTCAATTTCCCATGGCTGCTTAGCATTTTTAATTTTAAGATTAGATACACTAAAACCACATAAACCGACTTTAGGTTTTGAACCCTTACCTGTTGAACCCTCGTCACGAATTTCACCACCAGAGCCTGTTGCAGCGCCTTGATGCGGAGCAATAGCAGTAGGGTGATTATGCGTTTCAACTTTCATTAAAATTGCACGGTGTTCTTGAGTGCTTACATATTCATTATTTTCATTTGCGTAAAAACGCTCACCTTGATAACCTGCCATCACTGCTGAATTGTCTGAATAAACACTTAATAAACCTTTTGGGTTTTGATGATAAGTGTTTCGAATCATAGAAAATAAACTTTTTTCTTGAGCTATATCATTAATTATCCAATTAGCATTAAATATTTTATGTCGGCAATGTTCTGAATTTATTTGTGTGAACATCATTAGTTCAATATCATTTGGATTTCGTTTAAGGTGTGTGAAATTCTCATTCAGATAGCTAATTTCACTATCAGATAAAGACAAGTTTAACTCAATATTGCTACGCTCTAATGCAGACTTTCCTCCATTTAGTATATCAATACTAGATAGTGATTTTGCTTTAAGTTTATTAAAAATTAAATACATATTATTAATTGAGCCAAGTTCTGATTCTGTCATCTTATCCATAATCATTGTTAGAATAGCAGCTCTATTATCTGATATCTTATCAAAATGATAAATTATCCCACGCTCAATGCGACGTATTTTTTCAAGTCCACATAAGTGTAAAATATTACTTACTTTTGAAGACCAAGGTGAGATTGTTCCAAAACGTGGTATGATAATAATTTGTACACTGTTATTTATTTTAATATGTGCTTCATAACTTAATAATTGTTCAAGTATAAGTAGCTCACTATTGCTAAGTGTATTTTCACAATCAGCAAAATGTATATATTCTATACCAATTAGATTTACCCCAAGTAAAGCTATTTTCTTATTAAGAATGTCTTTTTTGAAAGCGCTTAGAGCTTGAATGTGTTGAATGGTTTTAATCATAATTAATTTTTATCTTTTGTAGCTTTTAGTTCTTTGTAAGTTTATTTTGATATTGTTTGATATGGTTTGTAGTTTTTTGTATAATTATCTTTAAAGACTGTTAGGTATGGATAATTTGCCTGTATTATTGTACAAATCATTTTAGAATTGTGATACTATTTCATCAGAAATATCCGCGTTGTGATACACCTCTCGAGTGTCGTCTAAATCTTCTAGACTATCAATTAGTTTTATGAATTTTTCTGCATCATGCAGATTAAGTTTAATATAGTTGATAGGTTTCATTATTACCTCAGAGTGACTTGGTTCTAACCTTGCTGTGATAAGTGTATTTCTAATGGTGAAAAAATCTTTAGTTGTAGTGATGACATAAATAGAACCATTATCATTGGTGATAATATCTTTTGCACCTGCATCAAGTGCTACTTCCATAATTTGTTCTTCATCGCCTGTCTCAAAATTGATAAATCCTTGTTTAGTAAATAGATAAGAGACTGAACCTTCTATGCTTAAATTACTCCCGTATTTTGAGAAAGCATGACGTACATCGGCAACTGTTCGATTGCGATTATTTGTTAGTGTATCAACTATAATGGCAGTACCAGCTAAACCATAACCTTCGTAACGCACTTCATCATAGTTCTTATTATCTACTAAATCGACACTACCGCGTTTAACTGCATTTTCGATTGTATCGCGTTTCATATTGGCTGCTAAAGCTCTATCAATTATTATTTTAAGGGAAGGATTATTTTCAATCATACTCCCACCTGTTTTAGTAGCTATGATAATTTCTTTAATGAATTTGCCGAATATTTTGCCACGTTTAACATCTTGTATCCCTTTTCTGTGTTGAATATTATGCCATTTACTATGTCCTGCCATTAAACTGCCTCTTATAAAGTAAAATTGAGTAATTTGTGTATTGATTTTTTTGCTTGAATTACGATTGATTGATCAATTATTATCTCATGTGTTTTATTTTGAATAGCATCAAGGCAATTATCTAGGGTATTCATTGCCATCCACTGACAATGTGCGCATGATTCACAATCTGCACTTTCGCCCATAGTAGGAGCTTCTATTAGTTTCTTATTCGGTGCAACTTCATGCATTTTATGGAAAATACCATTGTCAGTTGCGACAATAAAAGTTTGTTCTTTTCTATTTTTAACTGCATTAATTAGTGTTGTAGTTGAACCGATTACATCTGCTAAATCCACCACTTCTTGTGGTGACTCTGGATGAACTAATGTCGCGGCTTCTGGATATATATTTTGTAATTGAATGAGTGCTTTAGCTTTGAAACGTTCATGTACCAAACAAGCACCTTGCCAAAGTAGCATGTCAACACCTGTTTTATTTTTGACATAATTACCTAAATTCTTATCAGGTGCCCATAAGATTTTTTTACCTTTATCTTTAAGATATTTGACAACATTAAGCGCACTACCTGAGGTAACTACCCAATCAGCTTTTGCTTTGACTTGTGCTGAAGTGTTAGCGTAGACAACAACTGTTCTATTAGAGTGTTCATCGCAAAATTTTGAAAATGCGTCAATTGGACAATCCTCATCTAACGAACAAGTAGCTTTGTCATCCAAAATGAGTACTGTTTTTTCAGGAGAAAGGATTTTAGCAGTTTCTCCCATAAATTTAACTCCTGCAACGATAATGATATCTGCATCACTGTTTTGGCTAAAGCGTGCCATTTCTAATGAATCAGAGACGATGCCCCCAGTTTCTTCTGCTAAGGTTTGCAATTTAGCATCCACATAGTAGTGTGCAACTAAGATTGCATTATGAGCCTTTAGTGCTGTTTTAATTTTTTCTTGAATCGACAACACGGATGATTAGTCTTTTTCTGGTAATCTAATCTTAACATTTAATTCGCGTAATAATTTTTTTGGTACGTTTGCAGGTGCATCGGTTAGTAAACATGTGGCAGTTTGAGTCTTAGGAAAAGCAATTACATCACGAATGAGATCTGTACCTGTCATAACCATTATTAAGCGGTCAAGGCCAAATGCCATACCGCCATGAGGTGGACAACCATATTCCAGTGCATCTAGTAAAAATCCAAATTTATCTTGTGCTTTTTGATTGGAAATGCCTAATAATTTTAACACTGTTTTTTGCATTTCAACTTGGTGAATACGAATAGAGCCACCGCCCACTTCGGAGCCATTAATAACTAAATCATACGCACGAGAAAAGGCAGTTTTAGTAGTTTGTTTTAATGTTTCTTTGTCAACTGTAGGTGCTGTAAATGGATGATGAGTAGCATTTAATGAACCATTATCATTTATTTTAAACATTGGAAAATCAACTACCCAAATAGGCGCCCATTTTGTATCAAATAAATTTAAATCTTTAGCAATTTTCTCACGTAAATTGCCCAAAGATTCATTAACAATTTTGGTTTTATCAGCACCAAAGAAAATAATATCTCCTGTCTTTGCACTTGTTATTTCTATGATTTTATTAGTAATTTCATCGTTTAAGAATTTTAAAATGGGAGAAGTTGGACCATTCTTATTAAGTTTGATATAAGCTAAGCCTTTTGCCCCATAAATACCAACGTATTTAGTATATTTATCAATATTTTTACGGCTAATACTAGCACCACCTGATATTTTTAAAGCAGCAACGCGAGAACTACTATTATTAGCGGGTTCTGAAAATATTTTAAAATCAACATTTTTCATTAATTTATCTATACTTATTATTTGTATTGGGATGCGCATATCTGGGCAGTCGAGTCCGTATTTTTCCATGGCATCTTCATAGGTAATGGTAGGGAATTTATTGCCTAAGTCGACATTAATAACTGATTTAAATAAGTATCTAGTCATCCTTTCCATCATTTTCATGATTTCATTTTCATTCATAAATGATGTTTCAATATCTAATTGAGTGAATTCAGGCTGGCGATCAGAACGTAAATCTTCATCTCTAAAACATTTAATAATCTGATAATAACGTTCAAATCCTGAAATCATTAAGAGTTGTTTAAATAATTGTGGTGATTGTGGTAAAGCAAAGAATTTGCCTGGATGAGTGCGTGAAGGTACTAAATAATCACGCGCACCTTCTGGAGTGGCTTTAGTTAAGAAAGGAGTCTCAATGTCTAAAAAATCATGTTTATCCATAAATTTACGAATGTAATGAGTAACACGAGAACGTAATTGCAAGCGTTTTTGCATAGCATCATTACGTAAGTCTAAATATCTATATCTTAGTCGTATTTCTTCCGAGGTGTTGATTGCATTAATTTGGAATGGTGTTGGTTTAGAAGTATTAAGAATTTCAATATTTTGTGCTTTAATCTCAATTTCACCACTGACCAGTTTAGGATTATTTAAACCTTTGCCTCTAGCAATAACTAGACCTGAAATTTTTAATACGAATTCATTACGAATAGTTTCAGCTAAATAAAAATCTTTATTATCAGGATTGATAACTACTTGGACAATACCTCGTATGTCTCGTATGTCTAAAAAGATAACACCGCCATGGTTACGTTTTCGATTGACCCATCCACAAATTTCTACTATTTGTCCCGCATCAAACAAATTTATTTTACCACAATAATGTGTTCTTATCATTTTATTTGTCCTTCTTGTATTGGTGTTATCACGCCAGTAGAAATAACCAGTTTAAATGCTTCATCAACACTCATGTCAAGTTCAATTACATCATTTTTTGCTAGCATAATGAAAAAGCCAGAAGTAGGGTTGGGTGTAGTGGGTACGTAAATATTAATCATTTCTTGTCCAATTTTTTTTGCCACTTCGCCGCTATAGTTGCTTGTTCGAAAGGCGATAGTCCACATACCTTTACGTGGATATTCAACCAATACTGCTTCTTTGAAGCTTTTACCAGAAGGGCTAAGTACCGTATCCGAAAGTTGTTTAAGTGCACTATAAATGCTTCTAAAACCTGGAATCTTGTTGAGTAATTTTTCCCAAAGTTGGATTAGTTTACGACCAATAAAGTTATTAACTAATGCACCTGTTATCAATAGGATTAAAATAACCCAAATAATACCAGATCCAGGAATGGTTCCATTTAAATCAAATAAAGCTTCTGGCAGATATTGAAAAGGGACAATATTATTAATTAGCTCTAAAAAGAATTTAATAACAACAATACTTAAGCCTAATGGTATCCAAAACAATAGACCAGAGATAAAATAATTTCGTAAGCGTTTCAATGATTTAAAATAATAACAATAAAGAAGGTTATTTTAGCATAAGCATTATATTATTTTTATACTGGCTCTTCATCTCTGAGTGTTAAAATTTCGCATCCATTTTTTGTAACTAAAATAGTATGTTCCCATTGCGCAGAAAGTGTGTGATCCTTTGTGGTTACTGTCCAGTTATCTATTTTTGAGGTGATGACTTCGAATCCACCTAAATTAATCATAGGTTCAATTGTAAATGTCATACCTGCTTCAAGGATTGGGCTGATATTTAATCTTCCATCATCATAATGAATTACTTGAGGCTCAGCATGGAACTCAGTTCCAATACCATGTCCACAATAATCACGCACTACAGCGCAATTATTTTTGCTTGCATAAGCGCCAATTGTTTTGCCAATTTCACCTAAATGAACTCCAGGTTTTACCTGTTTAATGCCGATATATAAACATTCTTGTGCAATTTTGCAAATGCGTTGTGCTTTGATACTAGATTTACCAATGATGAACATTTTTGATGTATCACCATGAAAACCATTTTTAATAATAGTAATATCAATATTAATAATATCACCTATTCTAAGTTTTCTATTTCCAGGAATGCCGTGGCAAACTACATGGTTGATACTAGTACAAATAGATTTTGGAAAGCCGTGATAATTAAGTGGGGCAGCAATAGCTCCTTGTCGATTAACAATGTAATTGTGACAAATTTTGTCTAATTCATTTGTGCTAATACCAGCCTTAACATAGGGTGATATCATATCAATAACATTAGCTGCTAAACGTCCAGCCATACGCATTTTTCCTATTTCGTCTTTTGATTTGATTGCTATTGACATGAGGCTTTATTTTGAATTCTTTTAATACGTTTTTTTAGTGGTGGATGTGTGGCGAATAATTTATTACCCATGCTAAATAGCATGGCATGGGCATATTCTTTGGCATTAGGATTTTTAAGTGTAGTTATAGCATCACCTTTTATGATTTTAAATGCCTCTATCAACCCGCTAGGGTAGCGAGTAAATTGGATAGCAGAGGCATCTGCTAAGTATTCGCGTTGGCGTGACATTGCTGCTTGCAAGAGACGACCAAACCAAACTGTCATCATTCCAATTAAAGCAATAATAGCAGCGATTGCCAGTAATAATAATTTTGCGCGACCATCCATACGACGACTATAAGCGGCTTGGTAAAATATCACTCTAGAGAAGAAGAGTAGCACAGTAAAACTAAACACAAACGCACTAATTTGGATATTAAGCTTAATATCATGGTTAACAATATGTCCGATTTCATGAGCAATTATACCAGATAATTGAGTACGATTAAAACTTTTCATTGAACCTTGGGTAATGGCAATAATTGCTTCTTGAGTAGTTTTTCCTGCAGCAAAGGCGTTAATAGCATTATCTGGAATTATGTATAAGGCAGGAGTAGGAATGTTAGCTGCTAAGGCTTGTTCAGTAACGATATTAAGCGCTTGTTTTTCTCCAATTGATAGCTCGTTGTCTTTATCACTAATTAATTTACCATCAAAAGCAAGTGCGACTTTATGTCCATTTGATTTTTGAAAAAAACCAAATACTGTAGCACTTATCATTGCTAATAATACCATTATTAAAAATCCTAAAAAATTGAGTAATTGTTCTTGATTTTGAAAGACGATTTGATTAGCAGCAATGAACTTTTCACTAAGACTGTATTGTTGATATTCAGGTTGATAAAACTGTGCTAAATTTAGTCCAACAAACAAAGTATAAGATATTAATATAGATGAAATTAGTAATAAAACAAGGTATAAAGACCAAATGATTAGAGTGTTTTTTTTAGCTTTGTCTTGATGTTTCCTAAAATCCATTGTTAGGAGATCCTCCATAAATCATAGTTTGATTTAGGAGCTACATTCTTTTCATCACCTTTTCTAGGGATAAAAAAAAGTTTAGTTTTACATATTTTAGTATGAACTCCTGCCATTGTATATATATAATGTTTCTGTACTTAAGAAAATAAGTCTTTAGGTGCTTGCTTTAATTGTTCTATGCTTTCGTTGAATTCTAAGTTTTGTGCATCTACACTAAATTTAAATATACTGGTAAATAATATATTTGGAAATGATTTTTTATACTCATTAAACTTTTGAACCAAGTCGTTATACCCTTGTCTAGCACTAGCAATGCGATTTTCTGTTGCGATCATTTCCTCGCTTAGTTGTATCATATTACTGTTTGCTTTTAAATCAGGATACGCTTCCATTTTTAAGTTAAAACCATTCATTGCACTTTCCAAAGCTATTTGAGAGCTTGCCAAATTTGTCATGGCATTTTTTTTATCTGGATTTTTTTGTGCTACCTTGTTGGTTTGTATTAATTCTGTTCTAGCTTTAGTAACAGTAGTCAACGTTTCTCTTTCATGCTCCATGTATTTTTTGGCAATATCAACTAAATTACCAATTAAGTCTAAGCGTCGTTTAAGTTGTACTGAAATTTGCTCAAAACCATTCTGATACTGAGTTTTATAAGAAACCAAGTTGTTATAAATACTAGCAAGCCAAATAAGTAAAACAATAATAATTGTGATCAGTAACCAGTTTTGTATTAAAAATTCCATTTTTAAACTCCTATAAAAAGTTAATCAATATTAATTTTTAAAATGTTGATTATATACGCTATTATCATTTAAATTTAAATCTTGAATTTAATTTTCAATAATTGTTGAATATTTTACATTCAAATAGGTAACAATAAATTCAAGTGGAGCTCGATTAAACTTGTAAATCTTAAGCGTGTATTTTTTTCAATTTTTTTAAGATCCTACCACTAATGATTGGATAACCATAACCACTTAAATGCTTTTTTGTTACCTATTTTTTATTTACTTATAGTGATAAGTAAGTTTATTTTTTCACAAACTTGTTATCTAGTGTGATTGTTCTATTTGGAAACTTTCTTTTAATAAATTTATTTCTAATTTACTGGTTAGTAAATATTTTAGATAAATTATGTACTATAATTTGAGTGAGTAATAATCGTTAACTCATTGGTTTTATTTATTAAATATTTATACTTAAAAACTATAACAATTTAAAGATTTTTAGCCAACCTTCTAAGTATATATTGGTCTTTCTATTTTAGGTTTTGGAAAATACCACTAGTTTGGTTAAATTAAATACTATATTTTTGTTTAATAATAATTTAGCTAGTTGTTTCTATTTAAGATAAATAAAAACTTCTTGTCAATTTCTGAATAGTCTTTTTAATAGATCTTGCTCAGTTATTTTTTACTATAATTGTAAGTCGCTTATAACTTTTATATAGTTTTGATAAATCATAGGAGTTTGTTGTTAAAGTATCAAATAATAATTGATTATCATTTTTTTTGATAAAATGCAAACCTAAGAATATAAATACCAGCATGATGGGGCGAGAAACGGGATTTGAACCCGCGACAACCGGAATCACAATCCGGGGCTCTACCAACTGAGCTATTCCCGCCATAAATTATACCTCAAGTTTTATCCTTAGATGTGGTACGCCCAACACGATTCGAACGTGTGACCTACGGCTTAGAAGGCCGTTGCTCTGTCCAGCTGAGCTATGGGCGCATATACCAAGGTTGTTACGTTCTATAAATGCAAGGTATTTTTTGGTCGGAGTGGAGGGATTTGAACCCCCGACCACCTGGTCCCAAACCAGATACGCTACCAAACTGCGCTACACTCCGAAAAAAACAATGATTATACTTTGTTAAATTGGAATGTAAATAGTGATTGTGTTACAATTAGTCAATTCACAATTAATACTAACATACTATCAATTTTTTTTGTATGGTTTTTTGTCTATTTTAATTAGGTTCTTCTATTCGTGATTGGGTTTGCTCCAGTAAGATTATACTAGTGTTACTAATTCCTATTTTTGAGTCAAGATTATAAATTGATGAAGCAAGGTCAGGAGAATTGGTCGGCGTATTATTAATCAAAGTAGTGTTATAGTTTAGATCAACGTATGTGTTTAACATACAAATTACTTTTTTCAAATTTTGGTGTAAAAATCATCAATAATTACAAATTTGTTGTAATTGCTATTCTGATATGAGAAAGCTTCTATCTTTATAGATAGAAATCTATTATAAGTGGAGTGATAAATATCTAAATTTTATCGTTTCTATACATATCTTTATTGATTATCATCATCGATTAAATAGTGGTGTAGCATTTTTAAATTAAAAGACTTGAATGAATAGTCTATCTGTTTTATAGAATTATTGTTTAGTATCAACTTTTAGTGTAATGTGGTTGAGTTCGTTTTGTTTTTTAACTTGGCGATAAATCTAATAATTGCCTTAAAGTTTTTTAAAGTAATTTGCGTGCTCTGCGAGTTCTTTTTTATTTGCATAAATAATTTTGATTTTGCCAATAGCATTGTTTATCCTAATAATATTATTAGCCTGTTTATTAATGGTTTTATCATTGCCAAATAAAGTAGATTGTCCACCAGTCATTGCAAGATAAACTTGTGCTAGAATTTGTACATCTAACAGCGCACCATGCACAATTCTTGCACTTGAGTCAATTTTAAATCGCCGACATAAAGAATCAAGGTTATGCAGTGTACCAGGTCGTTGTTTTTTAGATAATT
The DNA here is from genome assembly GCF_014706615.1 of Candidatus Vesicomyosocius sp. SY067_SCS001. Classification (NCBI taxonomy): domain Bacteria; kingdom Pseudomonadati; phylum Pseudomonadota; class Gammaproteobacteria; family Pseudothioglobaceae (SeqCode); genus Candidatus Vesicomyidisocius; species Candidatus Vesicomyidisocius sp. SY067_SCS001. The sequence goes on from NZ_CP054877.1 coordinate 385,371, forward strand.
CTAATGAATCAATAATGTTGCATTTGTCTTCAATACGTTCATTAATACCTATAAGTTTAAGTTCGTGATTTAGAAATCCAAGATCAAATGGAGCATTATGGATAATGAGAGTTGTTTCTTTAATATAAGCTAAAAATTCTTCAACAACCTCTTTAAATTTAGGCTTTTTTGTTAAAAATTTATCAGTAATGCCATGGATACGCACTGAATCACCAACATTACGATTTGGTTGTATGTATTCATGATATTCATTATTTTTAGTGATTTGTCTGTTTATAATCTCTATACAACCAATTTCAATGATACGATGACCTTCAGAAGGTTTAATCCCTGTAGTTTCAGTATCTAGTACAATTAGTCTTTCCATCGAATATTTATTAAACTTATTTTTTCGTGTACAATTATCTCATTTTATCATAAGTAATATTATTAAATATTATGGCAAGAGTAACAGTCGAAGATTGTTTAGACCATGTAGAAAATCGCTTTGAGTTGGTATTGGTAGCAGCAAAACGCGCACATCAGTTAAGTTCTGGAGGTTATAAACCATTATTAAATGCAGGGAAAGATAAGCCAACGGTAGTAGCTTTAAGAGAGATTGAGGCAGGGTTAATTGACTCTTCAATTTTAAGTGAAATTTATGTAATAGATGAGCAATTATCAGCACAACAAAAAGTATTGGATAGTGTAAAAATATCTGAGATTAAAGATAAATTATCAGTAACAGATGTTGATAAAGTTATTGATAAGTAACGAATATTTAATTCGTGATGTGATGTATGTTATTATTTATTAAAATAATATGATAATCGGCAGTTATTTATGTATTACTGTAGTTTTTGAATTTTGAATTTTGAATTTGATTTTAGTATAACAACATTTGCAATAGCAACAGACTCTGGATGAGTGTAATATCATTTATATCCATGGTAGATTTAATTGTTTATAGTTGTGGCAGTTTTATTTTCTTAATGGATTGGATAGATGATTATATTTAATATATGATGTTGCTTTTATTTTAAGGAAATATGGTTCGTTTACAGTTCCATAATTTATTTCTAATTAGAATATTTTAAAAAATTTTTTGTTATTTTAGTTATTTTATTATACTAAATAGGATTTTTTATTATTTTTATGTATTCCAATTAAAGGTGGCCATATCAGTAAACCTATCAAATCATCTATGTATGATGAAGTAACTTATGAATAAATGTATCAAAATTCAATTGATGACGACGACATAGTAACCGAGATAATTTCTAGATTGTCAAAAAGATTTGAATTAAATTCTCTAATACTAATTATATAAAAGACCAAATTGACTGGTTTAAAGGGAGTGAGTTAAATATTATTTACAATTATATGGATAAACATCTATTTATATGTAAATTAAATTATTATCATTTTTGTAAGGTTATGAACCTAAGTTGAGTTAGTATTTACTTGTTAACAGATTCATGACGAGGTGGCAAAACTTAGCAATGAACTTAAAACTTTAAGGGTTGAGAAAGGCGGTTCGAGGTTACATTTATATTTTGATGATTTTACAAGCAATTTATGCTATGTTATCTTGTATTTGTATTAATACTGTTCATTATATGGTATTAATTATTTCTTACTAGAAGTATTAAAAATAGAATTTTAGACTCTCAATGTAAGATTGTTATTACTGGTAATAAAGATATACGCATTGGTATAACCACTGAGTTAAAGGCAAATTTTGATTAAGTAGTTATTGTGTGTGATTGTATTGATATAGATATCTTATATCATGATTTAGCTTCTGAAGTTTCAGCTAAATATCCATAATTTATATTGAAATACTACTGTTTATTTTTTATAGTTCTGGTTCTACTGTAAAGCCAAAATGGATGTTACCTATTTTAGGTAACAATAATACACATTATAGTTGGTTGAGCGGTAAGGTGTTCTTATTTTATTTATGGTACTACTTGGGAACAGTATATTAATAAGTTTTAATACTGTATTGATAATTATCCGTACATATGGGTGCTAGTGGTAAAATATGTTATTAACAATTAATGTTTGAGTTTGCGTATTTTGGCATAATTGGTGAATCAGTTAATTTTTAAAATGGAAGTGATATTATCATCCTATTAGGAAAATCAAGTGTCCTATTGTTAATATTTGGAGGTAATCAGAATAGGTAGTCATATGATTACGCTTTTGCCATATTTAATTAAACTTAAACCATGGGCTCAGTAAGCAATCTATTTTTTAGTATTGAGTTACAAGTTATAAATGCAAAAAGTAAAGCAATTAACAGGAGAATCTAATAATGGTTTAATTATTAATTTCTTGACTAGGATAAATGCGTACTTTTTACAAATAGTTATCAATGTTTTATAAAGATTTTTTTTCAATATCTAGGTAAATAATTTTTAGGTAATAGGACATATTAGGCTTGATATTAATGGTTATTATTTGATTGCTAGGCTTGTAAATTATGTAGTTAATATTCTTTAGGTGTATGTAGAGATTAAATCTAGACTGTAGTTCTAGTATTGGACTATCCTTACGATATTAAAGATTATTATCCTTGGTTAGGATTAATAATGACTAGCAGTTATCTAACGAGTTGGTTTAAAACTGAATTGGTTAAGTTAGTAATCCATGAGATTAGATCTATTGTTACTATGGTTGCTAAAGATTCTTAAGATGAGATTTATGCGTAGGATTTTAATAAAAATTTTACAAAAAAGCTAAAATAAGTTTTCTTTTTTATTTTCTAGTTATAACCTTTTTTTGAAACTTTATTTCCTTAAGCATTGTTGCTGATAGTTTATTCGCATATTCTTATTTAGCGATATAACCTTACCAAATAGCTTGTATCCTAAGTTCATGGTATTTTTAATATTATTACAGTAGTTTTGTATTTCTTCAGAAGTGTAAGAGATTAAGGTGGCAATACCAATAGCAGGTACAATAAGTCCTGTTACAGCAATATTTGTTGAGGCTTCTTTTAATTTTTTAATACTGGTAATGTTTTTCGTGATTATGTTTTTATTTTGTTCTTCAAAAATACCTTCTAAGTATTTAAGCTTTTTATCAGAGGTTTGTAATTTTTTTTGAACTGAAGTTAATAAATATTTTAAGTCTGTCATTTTTATTTTAGCATCATTCAAAACATGATCTTTGCTAGTTTCTAGTGAAAGTTTATCTTGTGCTTTTTTTAATTCTGAATGTGTTTTGATTAACTGTTTATTGAGATTTTCTATCGTATCGATATTCCTCATGGTAACAGGAAGTTTTGCTATTTGTTTAACATTGTATTCTTGTTTAAGGTTGCTGATTTTATTGTTAAGTTGAATAATTTGATTATTGTGTATAAAATAACCAATAATTAAAGTTAGTATTAGAGCAATTGAGCTAAACAATGATTTATTTTCCATAATAATTTCTCAAAAAATTAATATACTTATACTTTGATGTAAGTATATTACATCAGCCACTTAGCAGCTTGTTTAGCATAATAGGTTAAAATACCATCAGCACCAGCACGTTTGAATGCTAATAAAGTTTCTAATACCACTTGTTCTTCCTTTAGCCAGTTGTTTTGTACAGCTGCTTTTAACATAGAATATTCGCCACTGACGTGATAAGCAAAGATAGGAATGTTAAAATTTTTTTTGATTCGATAAACAATATCCAAGTATGGTAATCCAGGTTTAATCATGATTATATCTGCACCTTCATCAATATCTAGACCTACCTGACGAACAGCTTCATTAGAATTAGCTGGATCAATTTGGTAGGTTTTCTTGTTAGATTCTCCTAAATTAGCTGAGGAATCAATCGCGTCTCTAAAGGGATCATAATAATGAGAAGCATACTTTGCAGAATAAGCTAAAATATTTGTGTGAATAAATTTATTTTTTTCAAGCGCTTTACGAATAGCGTCTATACGTCCATCCATCATGTCGCTTGGCGCTACAATATCTGTACCAGCCTGTGCATGGGAAAGAGCTTGTCTAACTAAAACTTCATTTGTTTCATCGTTGAGTACATAACCATTATTATCAATTAATCCATCTTGACCGTGCGTGGTAAATGCATCAAGTGCTATATCGGTAATCACTGCTAAGTTTGAATATTTTTGTTTGACAGTGTATATGGCACGTTGTATTAAACCATCTGGGTTAAATGCCTCTTTAGCATCTAATGATTTTTTGATAGACGGAACAACAGGGAAAAGTGCAATTGCCTGAATACCTAATTCAATTAATTCAGCTACTTCAATTAATAATTGATCAACACTCAAACGTTCAATACCTGGCATTGAGTTAATATTTTGTCGTTTATTTTCACCTTTAATGATAAAAATTGGAAATATTAAATCACTGGTCAATAAGTGGTTTTCACGCATTAGTTCACGAGTATATGAGTGTTTTCTCATACGGCGTGGCCTATGGGTTAAAATTGTCATAATTATTTATATATTTATATATTTACCTTTAGTATATTATACTTCATTGAATCAATCAAACCCAACTTTCAAAAATATGTCGAATGTTAATGAAGCGTTAATCAAGCCATTTCCCAATTCTAATAAAATTTATGTACAGGGATCACGTAAAGATATTCAGGTGCCTATGCGTGAAATTACACTTACAGATACAATTGGTGAATTGGCAGAAAAAAATGCGCCTATTCATGTTTATGATACGTCAGGTGTTTATACCGATCCTAATATTAATATTGATTTGCGAAAAGGTCTTGATAATATTAGATTTTCTTGGATTAAAGAGCGAAATGATACTGAAATATTAACCGAATTTAGCTCTAATTTTTCTAATGAACGTCGAGATGATGTGCAGTTAAATGCATTACGTTTTGAACATCTACAAGTACCACGTCGTGCTAAAGATGCTAAAAATGTGTCACAAATGCATTATGCTAAACAAGGTGTTATCACACCTGAAATGGAATATATCGCCATTCGTGAAAATTGTAAATGGCAAGAATATAAAGACCAAATTGGTCAGAAAAAAGGCGAGAGTTTTGGCGCTAATATCCCAGATTTAATTACATCTGAGTTTATTTGTTCTGAAGTTGCTAAAGGACGTGCAGTAATTCCTGCTAATATTAACCATCCAGAAATAGAACCGATGATTATTGGTCGTAATTTTATGGTTAAAATTAATGGTAATATTGGCAATTCTGCATTGGGGTCGAGCATTGAAGAAGAGGTTAGTAAGATGATATGGGGTATTCGTTGGGGTGCAGATACTATTATGGATCTTTCAACTGGTAAAAATATTCACGAAACTCGTGAGTGGATTATTCGTAATTCACCTGTACCTATTGGTACAGTACCTATTTATCAAGCATTAGAGAAGGTTAATGGTATTGTTGAGAGCTTAAATTGGGAGATATTTCGTGATACACTCATCGAGCAGGCTGAGCAAGGTGTGGACTATTTCACTATCCATGCAGGAGTGCGTCTTAAACATGTACCACTGACTATTGATAGAGTAACAGGTATTGTTTCTCGGGGTGGTTCAATTATGGCAAAGTGGTGTTTAGCGCATCATACAGAGAGTTTTATTTATACACATTTTGAAGATATTTGTGAAATTATGAAGCAATATGATGTTACTTTCTCATTAGGTGATGGATTACGTCCTGGTTGTATTGCTGATGCTAATGATGTAGCACAATTTGGTGAGCTAGAAACCTTAGGAGGTCTTGTTAAAATTGCTTGGAAACATGATGTGCAAACTTTTATTGAAGGCCCTGGTCATGTACCAATGCAAATGATTAAAGAAAATATGGATAAACAGCTAGAAGAATGTGGTGAAGCACCATTTTATACACTTGGTCCGTTAACAACTGATATTGCTCCAGGCTATGATCATATTACTAGTGCTATAGGTGCCGCGCAAATTGGTTGGTATGGTTGCGCTATGCTATGTTATGTTACCCCAAAAGAGCACCTAGGGTTACCTAATAAGAATGATGTTAAACAAGGTGTTATTGCTTATAAAATTGCAGCTCATGCAGCTGATTTAGCCAAAGGACATCCGGGTGCACAAATTCGAGATAATGCTCTTTCTAAAGCGCGTTTTGAATTCAGATGGGAAGATCAATTTAATTTAGGTCTAGATCCAGATACAGCACGTAAATATCATGATGAGACTATGCCTAAACAAGCTGCAAAAACCTCGCATTTTTGTTCTATGTGCGGTCCTAAATTTTGTTCTATGAAGATCACTCAAGAGATTAAAACTATGAATGTAGATGAGATTGCTAAGATTAATTCTATCCAAATAGAAATGGATAAAAAATCTGCAGAGTTTCTAAAAAATAACAGTGAAATTTACATGAAAAAAAATAGTTAAATTTTTATTAACTTAATTTAAAAATGATCGACTATTTTCTTAAATCTTTTTTAAACAGTGTAGAGTTGAAGGATTAAGATTTTTGTTTATTGAAGCAATATTATTTTTATATTGTTTGTAGGTGTTATATTTTTTTACATTGTAGATTATATAAATTTATTGATTAATTGTAATGTATTTTTTACTGCACCTTGTTTACTGTACAAGTATTGTTGGGCGTTATATCCTAATACTTTGCATTGTTTTTCATCATTTAATAGCATTATTATTATTTTAAATAAGTCGCTTACATTTTGAATTAGAATAGCAGCATTTTGCTCTAGTAAATCTAATGATATTTCAGTAAAATTAAATATGTTAGAGCCAAATATAATAGGTTTAGCAAAAGCAGCAGGTTCAAGCATATTATGTCCACCAGTATTACTTAAACTACCTCCCATAAAAACAATATTAGCAATATCAAAGTAGGACATCATTTCACCCATAGAATCGCCTAAAAGAATTTGAACATCTTGGGAAGGTCGGTTTTCTGAACGACGAGCAATATTCAGATTAGCATTTTTAGCTAGTTTATAGACTATATTAAAACGTTCTGGATGTCTTGGAATGATAACAAGTAAGGCATTAATAGCACATTTATTTTTTGAGTATTCGTTAATAATTTGTATTTCTTCATTTTTATGAGTGCTAGCAAAAATAACAGTTTTACGTTTACCAATTATTTTTTGTAATGTATTGCTTATTATTTTGTCAGGTGTTGTGTTTTGATCAAATTTAATATTATTAGTTATTACGACATAATTATTTTTAGCACCTAATTCAATAAAATTGTTAGCAGAATTTTGATTTTGAGCAACGATTAAGCTGATCTTATTTAAGGATTGTTTGACTAAGTTAGAGGTAAATTTTTGGTATTTTTCTTTTGATTGTTGTGATAATCTGGCATTGATAAGTAGTATTGGGATATTTTTTTTGTTGAGTTCGTGGATTAGATTAGGCCAAATTTCTGTTTCTAATAGTAGACATATTTTTGGATTAATTTGCTTAATATAATGCCTAATAATCAATGGTAAATCATAAGGAAAATAAAGATTAACTACCTTATCTTTATAATAACTTATCACTGCGTCAGAACCTGTAGGTGTAGTTGTGGTGACTAATAATTTATGATTAGGGTGTTGTTTAATAAGCTTATCAATAATAATAATAGCTGCTTTAAATTCACCTACAGAAACACAATGTACCCAAATAATAGGTTCTTGTATTCTAGTAATTAAGCCAAGTCGTTCATTAATTCTTTGTCTAAATTTAGGTGTTTTTATGCCTTTAATTATTAACCTTAGGATTATAAATGGTAATAAAATATATCCTATTATATTGTAGAGACTTTGGTCCATTTTGGAAGTGGTATAATATAGTTCATTATATTTTAGCGGTTTTGAAGTCCTTTATGAAATTTGTTGATTCTGCCAGTATTCGTATTGAGGCTGGTAAAGGTGGGGCAGGGTGTTTGGGCTTTCGTAGAGAAAGGTATATCTCTGATGGCGGTCCTGACGGTGGTGATGGTGGTGACGGTGGTCATGTGTATTTTCAAGGGCAAGATGGATTGAATACACTTAGTGAGTTTTGTTTTAAACGTTTGTTTAGGGCAAAAAATGGACAACCTGGATCAGGCCAAAATAAACGCGGAAAATCAGCACAACATTTGACGGTCGGAATTCCATTGGGTACTAAGGTTTATGATCTTGCAACTGATGAGTTAATTGGAGAGATGACTAAACATGAACAAACTATACTAGTAGCTAAAGGTGGTTTTCATGGGTTAGGTAATACACGATTTAAATCTAGCATTAATCGCGCTCCTAGAGAAACTACACCAGGTTTTCCAGGTGAAGTTCGTGAGATTGGTCTAGAGTTAAGCGTTATGGCTGATATTGGTCTTTTGGGTATACCTAACGCCGGTAAATCAAGTCTAATTAGACAAATTTCAAGTGCAAGACCTAAAGTTGCTGACTATCCATTTACTACGTTACACCCATCGTTAAGTGTGGTATCTTGCTATGATAAGCATATTGTCATAGCAGATATTCCAGGGCTAATTGAGAATGCTAGTAAAGGCGCTGGCTTGGGTTTTAAATTTTTAAAGCATTTGTCACGTGTAAAAGTATTGTTGCATGTTGTGGATATTTTGCCAGTTGATGGGTCTGATCCAGTTAAGAATTTTTTAATCATTGAAAAAGAACTTAAAAGATATGATCAAGAACTGTCCAATAAGGAAAAATTATTAGTGATTAACAAAATAGATTTATTGCCAGAGAAGGATAGGAATACTATAGTTCAAAGTTTATTAAAAGATATTTATTATAAGGGTAAATTTTATAGTATCTCTGCTTTGAATGGTTTTGGTTGTAAAGATTTAGTTGCTGGATTATTTAAATTAGTGATAATAAAATGAATAATAAAAGATGGGTAATTAAAATTGGATCTTCGCTTTTAACTAATGACGGTAAGGGTTTAGATAAAACTTTTATTGCTGCTTTGGTAAAGCAAATTAAAGAATTAAAGCAACAAAATATTGATATTATTTTGGTTTCAAGTGGTGCAATTGCTGAGGGTATGAAACGTCTAGGTTGGCATGGTCGTCCTGAAAATATACATAAATTACAAGCAGTAGCAGCAGTAGGTCAAATGGGCTTGATACAAACTTATGAAACTTTGTTTTCTCAGTATAATATTCATACTGCTCAAGTATTATTAACACATGTTAATTTAGCAAATACTGATCAAAGTAATAATATTTCTGCTACTTTAAATACATTATTAAATTTTGATATAGTGCCAATTGTGAATGAGAATGATACTGTTGCTACAGATGAAATTAAATTTGGTGATAACGATACCTTAGCGGCATTGGTGGCAAATTTGGTTAATGCAACTCAATTGGTTATTTTGACAGATCAAGGTGGTGTTTATGATGCTGATCCACGTCAAAATGCTGATGCTAAATTGATTGATAAAATTCATGTAAATAACGAAAAATTAACACAAGTTGCTAATAGAACAGGCGGTTCATTAGGATCTGGTGGTATGTATACTAAAGTATTAGCAGCTCAAATAGTTGCTAAATCAAATATGATTACTATTATTGCTTCAGGCAGACAAGCAAATGTTTTGTCTAAAATGTACGCAGGCGAACCTATTGGGACATTGATTTATTGTTAGCATATATTGGATTAGGGTCGAATCTTAATCACCCTAAAAAACAAATTAAAAATGCATTGATTGCGCTTAATTCTACTAAAGGTATTAAGGTGGATGGTTTATCAAATATGTATCAATCTAAGCCGATTGACGGTTCAAAGCAACCTGATTATATTAATGCCATGTGTCAGGTTGACACACACTTGACTGCATTAGAATTGTTGCATGTTTGCCAAGATATTGAAATTAAACAGCATCGTGTGCGCGAAAAAAAATGGAGTGCAAGAACCATTGATTTGGATATTATTATTTATGGTATGCAAGTAATTGTTTCTAGACAATTGATTATTCCACATCCTAAAATGATGAATAGGGCATTTGTATTGGTACCGTTAGCAGAAATAGAACCTAACTTTAAAGTACCAGTTTTAGGACCTATTCAAAATTTGATTGATAAGTTAGATACTACTGAATTGGTTAAATTATGAATATTGAAGCACTAAAGGTCTTTAAAGAATCTGGAGAAAAAATTACTTGCTTAACCGCTTATGATGCTTCATTTGCATCAGTCTTTGATGCATGTGGTATTGATATTATTTTAGTGGGAGATTCACTTGGCAATGTCATTCAAGGTGACAAAAATACATTGGATGTAAGTATGAGTGATATGATTTATCATATGCAGGCAGTTGCTAAAGGTACACAAAATGCATTAAGAGTTGTAGATATGCCTTATCAAAGTTATACCTATGCTGAACAAACTTTAGTAAATGCTAAGCGTCTAATAATGGCAGGTGCACAAATGGTCAAACTTGAAGGCGGATGTGAACATGAAGCATCTTTTAGAATCTTGCAAGATAATAGTATTTTTGTTTGTGGGCATTTAGGGTTACAACCACAATCAGTAGTAGAAATAAATGACTATAGAGTGCAAGGTAGAGGAAAACAAGGCGCTAATAAAATTATTAAAAATGCTTTAGCATTAGCTTCTTGGGGTGTTAAAGTAATAGTGTTAGAATGTGTACCTGCTGAATTGGCTAAACAAGTATCACAATCTGTGAGTATCCCTATTATTGGTATTGGTGCCGGTTTAGATTGTGATGGACAGGTATTAGTAAGTTATGATATGTTGGGTGTGAATGTAAGGCGTGTACCAAAATTTGTTAAAAATTTCTTAACTGATAATGGTGATGTAAAATCTGCTGTTAATGCCTTTATCAAGGCTGTAAAAGATGAGTCTTTTCCAAGCAAGAAGTACAGTTATTAATGAAGTTGTGCTATCAAAATATTCAAATAACTGAGCTTGTTAACGATTGGCACGAGCAAGAGAAAACTATTGCATTTATTCCTACAATGGGGGGGTTGCATCAAGGACATTTATCATTAATTGATATTGCTAAACAAAAAGCTGATAAAGTTGTTGTTAGTATTTTTGTTAATCCAGCTCAATTTGATAAAAATGAAGATTTAGATAGGTATCCTCGTTCACTTAATGCTGATTTAATAGAATTAGAGGAAAATGTTGATAGTGTTTTTATTCCAGATGTTAAACAAATTTATCCTAATGGCATAAGTAAACATATTGATGTTGGGATGATTGGACGCATTTTATGTGGTAAAACTAGACCGCATTTTTTTAATGGGATGATACAGGTTGTGGAAATATTGTTTGAAATTGTACGACCTAATGTTGCAATTTTTGGTCAAAAAGATTATCAGCAATTATTAGTTATTAAACAAATGGTTAAAAATTTATCATTGGATATATGTATAGAATCTGGTGAAATAATTAGAGAAAGAAGTGGCTTAGCAATGAGTACTAGAAATCAGTATTTATCTGACAATGATGTTAAAATAGCTGCTAACTTGTACAGGATATTAACTTATGTTAAGAATGAGGTTTTACAAAATAAAAAAATTGATGTGTTAAAGAAAATGGCAGAATTTGACTTAAAACAGCATTTTAAATTGGATTATCTTGAAGTGTTAGATGCAAATACCCTTAAACAAATTACTGATAATACATGTCAAATTATTATATTATCTGCAGTATTTCTAGGCTCTGTACGACTCATTGACAATATCATTTTCTTAAAAAGGGATAACTATGTTTAATATTACTAATAAAGCAAAAGTTTATATGGCTGATTTATTTGCTCAACAAGATGAGAAAGACCTCGGCTTAAAGGTGGATATTGAAAAGGCAGGTACACCTGCTGCTACAGTTATTTTTAATTTTTGCTTTCCTAAAGAATTGAGCAAAACGTATCAAAAATTTGAATATGAAGGGTTTTATGTTTATATTGATAAGCTAAATTTTGTATATTTAAAAGACTCAGAAGTTTCATTAAAAGATTCAAGTGTTGGTAAGAAGTTAATTATTACAGCGCCTAATGCCAAAGGCGAAGAGCCAAAAGAAGATGCGTCTCTTGAAGAGAAAATAAAATACGTTATTGCTGCTGATATCACTCCTGGGCTTGCCTCTCATGGTGGTTTTGTTGAGCTAGTTGAGATTACTAAGCAAATAGATGTTATTCTTAATTTTGGTGGTGGTTGTCAAGGATGTTCATCGGTTAAATCTACTTTAGAACAAGGTGTTGAGGCTCAACTTAAAGCACGCTTTCCAGAAATTAAATCTGTACGTGATGTTACAAACCATGCAAATACTGATAATGCTTATATGTAAGTAATACTTTATTAGATTAGTAATGTAGTGTAAACTTAATAGTTATGATTACTGTTATTGATGCTAGCATTAAAGAGCGTAGAGAAGCTAAAGCAGCACATGAATTATTTACTATTAATACGGTTATTGTTAATTTATTTTTTACCTTGGGTCTGATTAAATTACTCAATATTGACATGAATAGTGCAATTTATTTGTCTATTTTAATTTCCTTTGTCATTATCATCTATACTTATTTTAGAACTAAAAAAGCTAAAAGTAATGATGCGTATTTAGTTTATTTACACTGGCAGCTTTCACTTAATCGTTACAAATTACTTATTAGTGCTTATGTTTTTTATTTTTTAGTTACTTCACTAGGATTGATTATTTCAACAGATGTACCTGTAAGCATGGATGGTATAAGAATTATTGATTCAATTTTGAGTTTATTTGGCATAGTTCCATTATTTTTTTGTATTTTACTGTCCGTTGTATTAGGTTCTGGTTCAATGTTTAATGCTGGTCGTAGTGAAATTAATCAAAAATTAGTACAAAAATATCCTAAAAGTTAGTGAACGAGTTCTCTTTAATTGAAACTTATTTTAATTGGGGTAGTTCGAGTTTAGCTAATTTAGGGATTGGTGATGATTGTGCTGTGATTAATATAGATCCTAATTATCAATTAGTAACTAGTGTTGATACTTTGATTGAAGGCGTGCATTTTCCTTTAAATACTAGCGCAAGCGATATTGCCTATAAATCTTTGGCAGTTAATTTAAGTGATTTAGCAGCAATGGGAGCATGTGCAAAATATTTCACACTTGCACTAACATTGCCAAATATTAACAAGAAATGGCTTAGTCAATTTTCTACTTCACTTAAATCCTTATCAGATGAATTTGGTATTATATTGGTTGGTGGGGACACTACAAAAGGTACTCTAAGTATCACTATTAATGTTACAGGGGTAGTTGAAAAAGACAAAGCATTATTACGTTCATCTGCCCAAGTAGGAGATTTAATTTTTGTGTCTAATACGATTAGTGATGCAGCTTATGCTTGGAAGCAATTACAGAATAATCAAATACCTTCTGAGTATGCTATTAACCACTTTAATCGACCTAAGCCACAATTAGTTTTAGGGCGACAGTTATCAACTATTGCTAACGCTTGTATTGATATTTCTGATGGTTTAGAACAAGATTTAACGCATATTCTTACTTGTTCTAATGTAGGTGCGAGTATTAATATTGATGATATCCCATTGACTAATGAGGTTAAAACTTATATTACAAAAACTAATGATTGGTGTTTGGTACTAGCAGGCGGTGATGATTATGAATTATGTTTTACTGTACCAGTTAAAAATATGAATTTACTAAAAAACCTACAAAGTAAAAATAATGTTACAGTCACTCAGATTGGTATTATTAATGATTCTATGATATTAACCAAAATTGGAACTTTTGATAAGCAGTGTTGTTTTTACCAGCATTTCTAGTTAGTGAATAGATATTTTTTAAACTTCTTTTTTTTCTGCAATGGTTTTACAATCAATACATTCATCAGCAGTAGGACGTGCTTCTAGTCGCATTAAGGAAATTTCCGCACCACATGTTTTACAAAAACCATAATCACCTAGTTCAATAATATGCAAAGTTTTGTCAATTTTTCCAATCAGTTTTCTTTCACGGTCACGTGTCCTTAATTCTAAAGCAAATTCTTCTTCAAGAGTAGCTCTGTCGTTAATATCAGCAACTTGATTTGAATCTTCTTGGATATGATTAATAGTTGATTCAGCATCATCAACTAATTGTTCTCTCCACGTGTTTAATTTATTTTTAAAATGTTCAAGTTGAGCATCATTCATAAACTTTTCATTTTTCTTAGGTTGATAATCAAGAATTTCTTGATAAATTGATTGCGACATAATAGCTAGATTAATTAAAAATAGTATGTTTATACCTAAACTACCTTAAAATAGCAATTTATTTTTTATATTTTTTATATTAAATTTTTTATGGCATTAGAAGCATTAATCTTTGATGTTGACGGAACTATTGCAAATACTGAACGTGATGGACATTTGAAGGCCTTTAATTTAGCGTTTAAGGAATTAGACTTAGATTGGCACTGGTCAAATAAAATTTATCACGAGTTACTTAATGTAACAGGAGGAAAACTACGTATTAAATATTATTTAACAAAATACAATACAACATTTGAGCATCAATATTTGGATAATTTCATCGACTCTATTCATCAGTTAAAGACTAAAATTTATGTACGTTTAATGGGTCAAGGAGCAGTGCCTTTACGGATAGGTGTTAAACGTTTGTTTAATGAGGCAAGAAAAGCCAATCTAAGATTGGCAATTGCCACAACGACAACGTCTATTAATGTTGATGCTTTGATTACAAGTACATTAGGATCTGATTCACTAGATTGGTTTGAGATTATTGGTTCTGGTAATATTGTGTCAAAGTTGAAGCCAGCTGGTGATATTTATACTTACGTATTAAAGCAGATGAGATTGGACCCTGCAAAATGTTTGGCTTTTGAAGATTCACATAATGGTATTATCTCAGCTACCGAGGCTGGGTTAAAAACTTTGATTACTACTAATGAATATACCAAGTCTCATCGTTTTGATGGTGCGATGGTGGTGCTTAATCATTTAGGTGAGTCTAATGTACCTTTTCAGTTAATTAAGGGCGATAAAACTAATGCAACTTATGTTAGTATTGATTATTTAAAGGAACTCTATGCAAAATATTGTTAGCCGTATTAAACGAGATGTTGTTAATGAGGTTGTTAGAAAAACTCAATTAGAATTTGCTAGTCAAATTAGTATGCATTTAGATAATAAAATTTATTTAAAACGTGAAGATTTAACCCCTGTACATTCTTTTAAATTGCGTGGTGCTTATCATAAGATTAGAACACTAAACATTCGACAATTGTCTAAAGGTGTGATTACTTGTTCAGCTGGAAATCATGCACAAGGTGTTGCTTTTTCTGCAAAAAAATTAGGCATTTATTCTGTTATTGTGATGCCTAAAATCACTCCAAAAATTAAAGTTGACT
This sequence comes from Candidatus Vesicomyosocius sp. SY067_SCS001, assembly GCF_014706615.1. Taxonomy (NCBI): domain Bacteria; kingdom Pseudomonadati; phylum Pseudomonadota; class Gammaproteobacteria; family Pseudothioglobaceae (SeqCode); genus Candidatus Vesicomyidisocius; species Candidatus Vesicomyidisocius sp. SY067_SCS001. Next base: position 400,689 of record NZ_CP054877.1, read on the forward strand.
CGGTTAAATCTTTAGGTGCAGAAGTTATTTTATTTGGAAATAGTTATGATGCGGCTTATGATTTTTCGCAAAATATCGCCAAGAAAAAAGGACATATATTTATTCACGCATTTGATGATCTTGATGTTATTGCTGGACAGGGAACGATTGCTTATGAGCTTTTGGAGCAATTGGATGATATTGATTATATTTTTGTTCCAGTTGGCGGCGGCGGTTTAATTACGGGTATTGCTAGTGTGATTAAAACGCAACGACCAAAGATTAAAATTATTGGTGTTGAGCCTGTTGGTTCTGCTGCATTTACACGTTCAATTAATAGTAATACACATGCTGTTCTAGACGAAGTAGATATTTTTGCTGAGGGTGTTGCGGTTAAGAAAGTTGGATTTGAAAACTTGAGAATTGCTAAAAAATTGGTTAATGGTACCGTTTTGGTTAGTAATGATGAGATGTGTGCAGCAATTAAGGATATTTATAATCAGAATCGTTATATTGTTGAGCCTTCTGGTGCATTGGCTTTGGCTGGGATAAAGCGTTATATTTTTGATAAACAATTGCATAATAATAATATCATTAGCATTGTTAGTGGCGCAAATATGAATTTTGATCGTTTACGGTATATTACTGAGCGTGCTAATCTAAACGAGTGTAATTAGAAGGTTTTTAGTTAAATTAAACATTAATTTTATTAATGAGGTCATTTTTTATTGTTTTGGGTTTTTTTTGACGCCCATGCGTTTTACTTAATTTTATAAAAAATTAGTAGTTATTGGAATATTTCATATTTTAGTTATTTTAATTATGGTGCTTATTTTTGATCGTGTATAAGTATAAGTTATAGATATATCTAACCTTATCAATTCTAACCTTATCAATATGTTAATAATTAATCACAAAAATATTGAAATATTTCGTATCTCAAATTTAAAGGTAAAAGGTTATCAACAGCGTTGATTAAAGAACTAAATCAATTTGATTAATTAGTTATGAGAGTAGTTTTTGATGATTCTAAATTATGATTAAAAACTTATATTTGAATAAATTTTTAGGCAAGTAATTACTATTTAAATAGTAATTATGCTAAAATAATGCAGTTTTTAACTGCATTACTTATTCATAATTATGACTTACCAACACATTAAAATACCTCAAAAAGGTGAAAAAATTAGCTTTGAAAAAGGAGTTATTAAAGTACCAAATTATCCAATTATTACTTATATTGAAGGTGATGGTATCGGTGTAGATGTATCACCAGTGATGAGAAAAGTGATTGATGCTATTGTTGCTAAAGCATATAACGGTTCAAAAGTAATTCAATGGATGAATATTTATGCAGGAAAAAAAGCAAATGATATTTATGGTGAGTATCTACCCCAAGAAACTTTAGATGCTATAAAGGAATTTTCAGTTTCTATTAAGGGTCCGTTAACCACCCCGGTTGGGGGTGGTATTCGTTCTTTAAATGTAGCTATTCGTCAAATATTGGATTTATTTATTTGTCAACGCCCAATTAAGTATCTTAAAGGTATTCCATCACCAGTTAAAGCCCCTGAAAAGGTTGATATGGTTATTTTCAGAGAAAACTCTGAAGATATTTATGCAGGTATTGAATATCAGGCAGGCACTGCTGAGGTAAAAAAAGTTATTGATTTTTTACAATATGAAATGTGCACGAAAAAGATTCGTTTTCCTGATACTTCAGGAATTGGTATTAAACCAGTTTCTAAAGAGGGTACAGAACGTTTAGTACGTGCAGCTATTCAATATGCTATTGACAATAATAAAGATTCAGTAACTTTAGTACACAAAGGTAATATTATGAAATTTACCGAAGGTAGTTTTAGAAATTGGAGTTATCAATTAGCATGTGATGAATTTGGTGCAACTACCATCGATGATGGGCCGTGGAAGTCGTTTAAAAATCCAAATACAGGCATGGTAATTATAATTAAAGATGTTATTGCAGACGCTTTTTTGCAACAAATTCTTTTACGTCCTGAGGAATATTCGGTAATTGCGACACTTAATTTAAATGGTGATTATATTTCAGATGCATTAGCTGCTCAAGTGGGTGGTATTGGCATTGTGCCAAGTGCTAATCTTTCAGATACGATAGCAGTGTTTGAAGCAACACATGGTACAGCGCCAAAGTATGCAGAACTTAATAAAGTTAATCCAGGTTCAATTATCCTTTCAGCAGGAATGATGCTTAGGCATATTGGTTGGATACAAGCGGCTGATATGGTTTTAGAGGCAATGTCTAATGTTATTCAAAATAAAACTGTAACTTATGATTTAGAAAGACTTATGGATGATGCGACACTGTTATCATGCTCTGAGTTTGGGGATGCACTCATTGATTATATATTATAAAATTATTGTTTATTAATAAACTTACCATATTTCTAATATATGTATTATTCGTTCGAGTGGATATTAATTTGCGTATTTATATTACATATATTTTAATTAGGAGAAAAAATGAAAAACGTAATAAAACTATTGGTAATTATCTCATTTACATAGGTATTTTGGAATAATACAAACTCGGCTATGGCAATAATCTTTCTAACTGGACATTTTTTAGGTAAAGAGTGACTTTTCATTATAATAATGAAAATACCCCTAACAATATATTTACTGTTTCAGCATATGAGAATGCAACTGGTGTGGTTTCTAAAAATACTAGGAAAAGGATAATGCTTATGTTAAATGTTGCACAGATGGAAAGTTTGTGGGAAATACTGACAGTAGAAATCAAAAATATTCAAATGGTGTTAAATTAAGGCTATTTTATGGTGGTTTCTGTTATTACTATATTAAATTTTGAGTATTTTTCCATATTTGTATAATTGTTTTAGTGAGATTATCTAGTGATATTTCTATTTTAGAATAAATGCTTTAATAGAAAAATGTATGATAGATTTCTATAATGTTATTATCAGTTAATATTTATCGTATAATATCTAATATAGACACAGAGTCTGATACTTAAAACCCTCTTAATAATAAGAGCGTTATACTTTTAAATTTGGAGATTAATATGAAAAAGATAATTGCTATTGCTACTTTAGTAGCTGCTACATCAGCATCAGCTGGTTTCTTTAACAATGGTTCAAATAATAATGGCTACGGCTATGGTAATGGTTCAAATAATTGGGGCCCATTTGATGGTGGTTCTAATTTTGGTCCAATGAATGGAGGTTCTAATTGGGGTCCTTTTTCAGGTGGTAATAATTGGGGCCCATTTGATGGTGGTTCTAATTTTGGTCCAATGAATGGAGGTTCTAATTGGGGTCCTTTTTCTAATAATAATGATATGAACAATGATTCTGATTGGGGCTTCCATTATAATAATAAGAATAAAACTAAAAATGTTTCTAATGTAACCGCTGATGGTAAATATGCAGGTACTGCTGATGCATTTGCTAAAGGACAAGCTGATGCATTTGCTAAAGGACAAGCTGATGCATTTGCTAAAGCTCAAGCTGATGCTTATGCTAAAGGTTATGCAGATGCTAAAGCTAATGCAACTATTGATAGTCGCGATCAAGTGATTGTTAAGTAAGTTTTTTTAGTATTTAAGGATCACTAAAGATCATCCTTTTTTGGGGTGGTCTTTTGCGTTTGGTAAAATTTTAGTAGTTTTAGAAGATTTTAGTATTAGCTTAAACAATTATAATTATAAAAATAACTATTTTATAGCTATGCTATTGAGTAATGATTTTTTTAGTATAAAACCATACTAACTTAAAAGTTATAAAAATAACTGACCTTTAGATTGCTTTAGTAATCATGTATCATTATAATCTTATCTATTATTCCTTGATAGCTCAGTTGGTAGAGCAATGGACTGTTAATCCGTTTGTCGGTGGTTCGAGTCCACCTCGAGGAGCCATATTTTTTACGTAAGTTATTGATAATTTATATTAATATTATCAATTTTATAATATGTATCAAAATACCTACTATATACATCAAAGAAATAGTTTGTACTATTATGTTTAATGACATAATAGGTCTACATTCAAATAGTTGAATTAGTACTCTTATCTATGAAGACATGGATCACTAAATTTAAATGTAGTGATTAGTAAATATTAGTATGCAGTTAAGTATTTGGAGGTAATAATTTTATTTACTACATTATTTTAGTAGATGTATTTCAAAGTTGTGATAAATATACTAACTTATATATCTTCAACTGTTTATATCTTATTATCTAGGTTGAAAAGTCTCTTTTCTAAGGATTTGTTACTCTTATATATTTATTATAATTGTAAAATATTTATAATAGCCTAAGAGGCTTTATTTTGTACATAATTTGATGAGCAGGTCAGGTATAAAGTTCAAACTTATATTCAGTATGATTTATATTATTAATTTAGATAAAATTGCCATTGATTTAGATTAGTTATTTGATTAAATTAAGAAACAATAATTATCATTATCATTGTTAAAAATATGTTAATAAATTTTTGTTATTTATTGATTATTTTGATGTATTTTAAGTTATTTTATTTAGACAGAAAAAACAGATTTAAAACCTTAAAGTATATTGTATATATATATTACGTATTTTTTCTTAAAATTTTTTATATTTAGTGTGACGAAAGATAGTTTTATATCTCGGTAATTCAGTATAAATTAATTATACTTATATTTTAAAGGTGTACTTCTTAAATATGGAAAGATAATCTTTATATTACTTTAGTACTAAAGTTTTGTTGGGTTTCCTAAAGTATTTAATTTTTATTCCTGATAATTTAAGATGATGATTCGTGAAAAATGGTTTTTCACGCTAGTTAATAACTTAGGAAAAATTAAAGATACATGGTATTGTAATTTTGGTATCTTTTTACCCTATAAAATGATGAGTTTGATATTCTTACAGAAGAAGAATGTTAATTTTTTAAAGGTATTAAAAATAACGAGAAACTATTAAAAGAATTATTTGATAAATTAGACAAGTGATAGATAAGTTATTCTATATATAAGGTAGTATAGATATTGTATTATTCATATAATAAAAGTATCTATTGCTAAATATATAAGGAGTTTTTAGAATTGTGCTAACTTAACAAATTTAATGCTGATATTGTTTATTACTTATAAATAAGCCAAGGAGAAGAAAGTGGTACATAAAATTGAATGTGAACATTGTGGTAATAAAATCAATATTGAACAATCAATATGGAAAAGTATATCAATAGATTTAAATTCTAAATATGTCAAAAAAAATGTTGAAATTAAAGTAAGAGAGAAAGCACTTAATGATAAAAAAGAGAAGCAGGATGAAGAGGTTGCTTTTTTAGTAGCGCAGGAAAAGAGTGTATTAGTAAAAGAATACAACAATGTACAAAAAATTCAAGCAAAGATGATTCAAACTGAAGTTGATAAAAGAGTGATTTTAGATAAAGAATTTTTAGATAAACAGATACGTGAAGAGGTTAAAAATGATTTAGAAGATGCTAAACAGAAAAATATAGAAAATAACAAAATTAAAATAGAAAACATTAGGTTAGAGGCTACAGTTAATACAATGGAATCTCAACATCAGGTAGATATCGAAATGAAGGTAGCTGAAGCTATTAATTTATCTGAAAAAAAAGCTATAGAAGATAGAGAACAGCAACGTAGTGAGAACGATGTGAAAATGAAACAAATGCAAAAAAGTATAGAAGATGCACATCGCCAGTCTAATCAAGGTTCCATGCAGATTCAAGGCGAAGCTCAAGAACAAACTATTGAGAGTTTTTTAAAATATAATTTTCCGTTAGATATAATCGAACCAATCAAACAGGGTGCTAGGGGAGGGGATTATTTGCAATATGTAGTAAACAATAATAATCAAAAATGTGGAATAATTTATTATGAAAGTAAAAGAACAAAGAACTTTGAAAATTCTTGGGTACAAAAATTCAAAGCTGATATGCGTGAGAAGAATGTAGATATAGGTGTTTTGGTAACACAAGCTATGCCAATAGGTATGAAGCGTGCTGGATTAGTAAAAGGTATTTGGGTATGTTCACTTGAAGAGTTTAAAATGATATCTTATATTCTTAGAAAACAGTTGATTGAAATATATAAAATTAGGGGTATTAGCGAAAATAGAGAAGATATAGTAAGTCATTTATATAGATATTTAACTAGTAGTGAATTTAAAATGGATATGGAAGCAATAGTTGAAGGTTTTACAGAGATGAGATCAGATATTGATTCAGAAAAAAAGGCCTTTAATAGAATATGGAGTAAACGAGGTAAGCAACTTGAAAAAATTATGCTGAGTACTGTAAATATGTATGGATCACTACAAGGTATTTCAAATAATTCTATTGAAACAATTAATGGGTTGGAGTTACCTGGAGATCATTATAGTTCAATTAAAGAATGATAGAGTGTATAAATTTTTTTAGACCCATATAGATTTTATTTTATAATAAGTTTTTATACTTTTCTGATCTTATCAATAGCTTTTCTGATGTTATCCATACTTGTGGCAAATGAAAAACGTATATAACCTGGCATACCAAAATCTGAACCTGGGACTAATGCAATATTCAATATTTCTAAGCAGTAAGTAGATAGTTCAATATCATCTTTTAAACCAAGACGGTTAATTAACCCCTCAACTCTTGGAAAGGCATAAAAGGCGCCTTGTGATTTAGGACATTCAATGCCATTAATTGTATTTAATGCATCAACAATAAAATCATGTCTTTTTTTAAAAGCACAAACCATTATGTTGATAATGCTTTGATCACCATTTAAAGCCTCTAAAGCAGCTGCTTGGGAAATAGAGCAAGGATTAGAAGTGGATTGACCTTGGATTTTTTTCATGGCTTGAATAATATCTTTTGGACCTGCACCATATCCAATTCTCCAACCAGTCATTGCATAGGCTTTAGAGACTCCATTCAGAATAATAGTGCGGTCTTTTAGTGTTTTATCAACCATAACAATGTTAACAAAATTCTCATTATTGTTCCAATGAATATGTTCGTAAATATCATCAGTGATGATTAATATTTTTGGGTATCTTTTTAATACATTTGCTAAAGCTTGTAATTCAGCTTGAGAATAAACTGCACCTGTTGGGTTGGAGGGGCTGTTAATAACAAATAATTTAGTATTATTGGTAATATTTGATTCTAATTGTTTTGGTGTAATTTTAAAATTTTGTTCCAATCCTGTTGTAATAATAATTGGTGTTGCATCAGCTAAAAGAGTTATATCTGGATAACTTACCCAAAAAGGTGCGGTAATAATTACTTCATCACCCTTGTTTAGTACTGCTTGGCAAAGGTTATAAAATACTTGTTTTCCACCTGATGAAACAATTACTTCGGTATTGGTGTAAGTTAGGCTATTTTCTCGTTTAAATTTATCAATAATTGCTTGTTTTAATATTGGTGTTCCATCTACCATTGTATAACGAGTTTGACCATTCTTAATAGCTTGTATAGCTGCTCTTTGAATATTGTTAGGTGTATCAAAGTCTGGTTCTCCTGAACCCATAGATATAATTTGAATACCTTTAGATTTTAATTCGTTGGCTTTGGCAGTGACTTCAAGTGTGGCTGATGGTTTAATTTTTTGAATTCTATTGGAAAGATATGTTGACATGATTATGTAATAATAAAATAGATTAAAATTGGGTGCTTATGTTAATGAAAAAATCTTTTGTGTGGATAATAAATTTCAACTGATATCAAATTACCCCTAGTAGAAATCAGTTAAAAACGATTAAAATTTTGGTTGACAGAATGAATTATGATTCTAAGTTCCAAGTATCACTTGGTGTAATTAGTTCGGGAAAGACCTTTACACTAGCTAAATGTTATTCACTATAATAAACACCATAGTTTAATTATAGTACCAAACAAAACATTAGTAGCACAATTGTATAATGAAATGAAAGAGTTATTTTCACACAATTCAGTAGAATATTTTGTTTTTATTATAATTATTATCAGCCAAAGTCTTATGTTACTGCTTCTGATACTTGTATCAAAAGGAGGATTCTTTTATTAATAAACAAATAGAGCAAATATGTCTTGTGCTACTACCAAGGCTTTATTAGAGACGTGGATGATATTATTATTATTGCTAGAGTGTCTGCTATTTACGGTTTAGGCAATCCTGAAAGTTATATGGCGATGCTACTACTACATTTAAGTATTGTGAAAATTATTAATCAGCGTGGAATACTTTTACGCCTATCATAAATACAACATTCATGTAATGACATGACTTTAATATGTGGTTATTTTAGAGTTAAAGGTGAGGTAATTGATATTTTCCCTGCAGATTCTAAAAAGCAAACTATACTTATTGAGATGTTCTATGAATAAATTGAACAACTTTATTGGCTTGATTCTTTAATAGGTAGAAAGCTATAATTTTTACAAAAAAATATTATGTTACACTAAAATCTAAAATCTAAAATCTAAAATTTTGAATATATTGGATTATATTAAAGAAGAGCTAAAGGATTAAATAAATGCATTATTATTTGTTAATAAATTGGTTGAAGAGCAGCGTCTAACACAACTTGTACACATGGATATTGAAATGATAAGAGAATATAAGATATTATACAGGTATTAAGAATTACTCAGGTTATTGCCTGGTCAAAAACCTGGTGTATCCCCCAGGTTTTATTGTATTATTTGCTATATAATTCATTGATTATTTTAAGATGAGTCACATATTACTGTTAGTCAAATTTAGTGGTATGTGTAAAAGGCGATAGGGCTCGTAAAAACGCTTGTTGAATGTGGTTTTTGTCTATCCAAGTACCTTAGATAATATATCACTTAGATTTTCAGAATTTGAAGATAGAGTTCATCAATGTATTTTGGTATCTGTTACCTCCTGTACGATATGAACTAGAAGTTTCTAGTATCATTACTAACTTGGTAAGATCAACAGTATTATTAGATCCTAAAATTGATATTTTCTCTGTGAATACACAGGTAGATGATTTACTTAGTGAAATACTAATATATTTTAAAGTGGATGAACGTATACTAGTTACAATTTTGACCAAAAAAAATGATATTACACCTAAAGGTGTTTCCAAACTTATTATCAATATTCTTGATAATAAGTTTAATAAATAACATATATAGTAGTTCTTATTCAACTTTAGCCAGTGTAATTAGCAAAATAAATTAAAATATTAGAAGAGAAAATGTATAGTTTTGCTACCGATTTAGAGTTTGAATATGCAGTAGATATACGTAATCAGATTAAACAACTAAAAGACACTTAATTTTAAAAAATATTATGATTAACGTTAAATTAAATATTAATGAAATATTTTACTCACTTCAAGGTGAGGCACGTGAAGTTGGTTTGCCTAGCGTATTTATTCGCTTAACTGGTTGTCCACTTAAATGCACATATTGTGATACTGAATATGCATTTAAGGGAAATAATTTAATGAAAATTGATGCAATCATTAGTGAAATAAAACAATACGACACCCCTTATATTTGTGTAACAGGTGGCGAGCCTCTATTACAAAAAAACTGTTATTTATTGTTAGATAGATTGGTTGAAAATAATTATCAAGTGTCTTTAGAAACTAGTGGTAGCATTAACATACAAGATGTTAATGCTTTAGTGTCAATAGTTATGGATGTTAAAACCCCAAGTTCTGGTGAATCTGAACAAAATAAGTACACAAATTTTAAAAAACTAACCGTTAAAGATCAGCTAAAATTTGTCATTGGATCACATTCTGATTTTGACTGGAGTGTGGCTATTTTGAACCAATATTCTATCACTGCAGGTGTATTATTCTCACCTGTATTTGGCAATATTACACCAATGCAATTAGCAGATTGGATTTTGGATAAACAATTGAATGTGCGATTACAATTACAATTACATAAATTACTTTGGGGTGATGAAAAAGGAAAGTAACTATTGAATAGATATTTTTTGTACTTCTTGTGGTTTTTTCTGCTTAAGTTTTGGAATAGAGATATTCAGTATATTGTTGTCAAGGCTTGCATTGATATTATTGGTATCAACATCATCTGGTAGGGTAAATTTTTGGAAAAAACTGCTAGACGAAGTGCTTAAACTGTGATTGTTACTTTGAACTTTTTTGACACACCATTTGATTAAAATAATGTTATTATTGGTATAAATATTAAGATTTTCTTTACTGATTCCATTAACTTTTATTTGGATAATAAAACTATTTGTTTGATTATCAAAGTATCTTCTACTTTGTGTTCTAAGGTTACTATAGTTTTGTGTTTGATTAATTTTATAATGTAGTTGTTTGAACTTTTGTTCAAAATCGTGCCAAATAAAATTGTTATCAAAGAGAGTGCTATTAAATAAATGGTTGTTATTGGCATTAATTGTGCTGGAAATTAGTAATATAGATAGTAGTATCTTGTACATTATTTTTCTTAGAATGGTTTTTATTAATTTTATTATACTAATTAATAGCTATATTTTCAAGGCTAAATCAAGCTAATTTATGATTTTTATATTTTTAAAATTATTTTTTTAGGAGTAAAATACTTGCAAGTTATGTGTATTGGAAATAAGTAAGAAGATATTAGGCCCATAATGTTTACCTAGTAAGTTTTAATATCGCTTATGTTATTTTATTTTGATTGTGTAGTGAACAAATCTATATTGAGGATGGAATAATAGGTGTAATTGATGCAACGTTTGAGTTTTGAGCCCGATGACGCATGACGTGATCCATAATGGTTATTGCTAGCATAGCTTCAGCAATAGGTGTTGCACGAATGCCTACGCAAGGGTCATGTCGTCCCTTGGTGATTACTTTAATAGGCCTTCCATTTTTATCAATACTTTCAATTGGTAAGTTCAAACTTGAGGTTGGTTTTAGTGCAATAGACACCAAAATATCTTGACCTGAACTAATTCCACCAAAAATGCCACCAGCATGATTTGACTTAAAACCTGTCAAGGTAATGGCATCACGATGTTCAGTACCTTTTTGGTTAATTACTCTAAATCCATCACCAATTTCAACCCCTTTTACTGCGTTAATGCTCATCATACTATGGGCAATATCTGCATCTAATCTATCAAAAATCGGCTCTCCTAATCCAACAGGCATATTATTTGCTATGATGTTGATTCTAGCACCTACTGAATCACCTGATTTTCGCAAAGTATCCATATATTTTTCTAAAATTTTAACTTTACTAACATCGAGGCAAAAAAATGAGTTGTTGTGTATTTCGAGCCAATCATAATTTTCAATTTTAATAGGTCCTAGTTGAGATAAATAACCTTTAATTTCAATGTCGTACTCTTGGTTTAAATACTTTTTAGCAATACCACCGCAAGCAACACGCATAGCAGTTTCTCTTGCAGAAGAACGTCCACCTCCACGATAATCTCTAATACCGTATTTTTGATGATAAGTGTAATCAGCATGACCAGGTCGGAAGGTATCTTTAATATTTCCATAATCTTTGGAACGCTGGTCTGTATTTTGAATGATGAGTGCTATTGGTGTACCTGTTGTTTTTCCTTCAAACGTGCCAGATAATATTTTTACTAAATCCTCTTCATGGCGCTGACTAGTGTGGCGGGAAGTGCCTGGCTTTCTAAGATCTAAATCATCTTGTAAATCAACCTCAGTAAGCGTCAGTCCTGGAGGACAACCATCTACAATACCAATTAATGCCTTACCATGAGATTCACCTGCTGTGGTAACTGTAAATAATTTTCCAATTGTATTGCCACTCATTTACCATTCCTTATGTAGGATAATATTGTTATAAATTATTGTCTTAGTTCGTTTTTTAAGTCTTTAAAAATATGTTTTTGAATAGGCTTCTTAATGTTGTTTACAATAGTACCTATCTTAATTCTTGTGTGGTTTGGATTGTTTTTCAATTTTTACACAATTGGTAAGTCATGTTTTTTACAAAAACCTATTTTATTAAAATTCTTTTTAAATTCAGTTAAGTTTTTTATATTATCATTAGTTGCAAACGCCACACTCTTGAGAATTGTGATATTTAGAGCAACGACACATATATAATATTGGTAATTTTATTGACGTAGTTTAAATTGTACTGATTCACACAAACATTTGTACTTGATGTAAGAAATTTATTTTTAAAAATAATTATACCTAGTCTATTTAACTAGATGGTTATATAGTAAAGTAATTATAAGATTAATAATACTTGTGTCAAAAAACGTATAATACTAATAACTCTTAAAGTTAAAATGTTATTGTAAAGATTTTAATATTAATTTTTATGCATTTTTACTTTTTTAATTGTGCCTCCGGTGCGATTTGAACACACGACCTACCGCTTAGGAGGCGGTTACTCTATCCAGCTGAGCTACGAAGGCAATGTGCTTATTATCCATGATATAATTATATATTGAGATCTTTGCATTATTCTTTTATCTGATTTATTGATGATAATATGTTTTACTTATTTTTTAGGTGGATATTTATTTGAATGAAGTTTTATTTTACAAATTTGTAAAATTTAAATCACAGTATAATTTTAATACTTTTTATATTTATTTTAATCAAACATGAAGGATATTAAAGTTGAGAATAGACTTATATTTGCTTTAGATGTGCCAGAAATTGAACAGGCTAAAGATTTGGTAATTCAACTGGATAATAGTATTAATTTTTATAAAATTGGTATGGAATTATTAATGACAGGACAATACTTTAATTTGCTTGATTGGTTATTAGAAAAAGACAAACAAGTTTTTGTGGATTTAAAATTTTTTGATGTACCAGAAACTGTAGGTAGAACCATTAAACGCTTAAGCCAATATGGGGCTACTTTTGTAACTATCCATGGTAATCAAGCACTTATGGAAAAAGCTAATGAAAATAAAAACAATCTTAAAATTTTAGCAGTAACTGCGCTTACTAGTGTTGATAGAGGTGATTTAGATGATTTAGGTTTTGATTGTGATGTGCTGGAGTTGGTTGTTTCTCGTGCTAAACGTGCTTTTGAAGCTGGTTGTGACGGTGTGGTATCCTCTGGACTTGAAGTGCCATTTTTGCGTGAATATGTTAACAATAAACTAATTGTTGTTACACCAGGTATCCGTCCTGTGGTTAATGATGATGATCAAAAACGTATTGTAGGGGTAGCAACAGCATTTAACTCAGGGTCAGATTATATTGTTGTTGGTCGTCCAATTAAAAATGCTACTAGCCCGTACCAAGCTGCGAAAGATATTCAAACAATTATTAAAGGTTGTTTTTAAGTAAAATTATAACTTCTTTAGTCGCGTAGCTCAGTTGGTTAGAGCGCTACCTTGACATGGTAGAGGTCGGTGATTCGAATTCACTCGTGACTACCAAAGAGATAGTCAGTTTTTTAAAATATTTAGGGGATTTTAGAATAAAACAAATAACTTAAACTATATATCTATTTTTAATTCCAAATGGAGAATTTTTATAATGCCAAAACTTAATAATGTAAATAATAAGATTATTTAGATACATATTTTATAAGTGTAGGCAACCCCAACAATAAGTATTAAAACTAATAATAGTTAAATATATTAAGGATAAACACTAATTTAATTTACTAATTAAATAAAAAATATAGTCAAATTGGATAACAATATAAATCATAGTAAGTGCTCGTGGTTATAATGCAGTATATTATTTTAATTTTTTTTGTTTAATGAAAGTTGATATTGTAATTATTGGCGGTGGTCCAGTTGGTTTAAGTTTTGCTAGTGCTATGCTGAATTCTAATATTAAAATATTATTGATTGAAAGATCAAGTCTTGACTCTATTGCAAGCCCTCAGGTAGATGGTAGAGAAATTGCATTAACACATTTGTCATTAAAAATTTTAAAGAAGTTGGGTGTTTGGGATTTAATCAATCAAGCAGAAGTTTCTCCTTTAAAAGAAGCAAAAGTGTTTGATGGCGATTCACCTTCTTTATTGAATTTTACAACTAAAAATACTTCAATAGAAGCCTTGGGTTATTTAGTTCCTAATTATCAAATAAGAAAAGCGCTTTATACAAAAGTTAAACAGAAAAAAAAGATTGATATTATTACTAATATGGTAGTTGAGGATGTAATCCAATTGGATGAGTGTTCACAGGTTATTTTATCTAATGGCGATAAGATTGAGACTAAATTAGTTATTGCTGCTGATAGTCGTTTTTCAGATATTCGTAGAAAAGTTGGGATTCCGACCTTGATGAAGGATTTTTCTAAGCTTATGATTGTTACTCAAATGAGTCATGAATTATCACATAATAATGTTGCTTTAGAACGCTTTGATTATGGTAGAACATTGGCATTATTACCAATGGTAGGCAATATTTCATCTATTGTATTAACAGTTAAAATCAACCAATCTAAAGCAATACTTGAAATGAATGAAACTGATTTTAATCACATGATAACACAATCATTTAAATATGAGTTAGGGCAAATGATACAAATAGGCGAGCGATATTCTTATCCATTGATTGCAACGCACGCTCAAACTTTTATTTCTAAACGATTTGCATTGATTGGTGATGCTTCAGTAAGCATGCATCCTTTAACTGCGCATGGGTTTAATTTAGGTTTAAGAGGGCAAGCTATATTAGCTAAATTAGTTAATGAGGCTTTAGACAATGGTCAAGACATTGGTTCTAAATCCTTACTAAAATTGTATGAGAAAAAGCATATTAATTTAACTAGACTTATGTTTTTTAGTACTAATAGCATTGTGGCATTATTTACTAATGATGCACCGTTGATTAAACAAATAAGGAGCTTTGTGCTTAAGTTTGCCGAGCATTTTCCACCTATTAAGTATCTTATTTTTAATCATTTAACACAAGATAAAAAGTATAAATCTTTTCATTTTTAATGAAAGTTGATTTAATTGGTCTTAGGCGTGAATTTAGTCAGAGTGGATTAAATCGGACTGATTTGAATAATAGTCCTTTTTGTCAATTTAATTTGTGGTTTGAGCAAGCTCAAAAAGCAGATATTATTGAGCCAAGTGCTATGAGTTTAGCAACAAGTGATAATAATGAAATAGGTATTAGAACTGTATTACTTAAATATTTTGATATGTATGGTTTTGTGTTTTTTACAAATTACAATTCTAAAAAATCTAAACAACTTCAATCCAATCCGAATGTAGCTTTGTTGTTTCCATGGTTGGTTTTAGAGAGGCAAGTTAAAATTTCTGGTTATGTGGAAAAGATCAGTATGCTTGAATCCTTAAAATATTTTTCTTCTAGACCTAAAGCTTCCCAATTGGGTTCCTGGGCATCTCAACAATCATCAAACTTATCCTCAAGGAAGGTGTTATTATCTCAATTTGAACTAATGAAGGTTAAATTTAGTAAGGGAAAAGTGCCATTACCTGATTTTTGGGGCGGGTATCGTGTTGTGCCATTAAAAATTGAATTTTGGCAAGGAAGGGAAAATCGATTGCATGATCGATTTGTATATCAACTAAATAAAGGTAAGTGGAGAATTGAACGTTTAGCGCCTTAAGTTACTTAGAACTTTTTTAGTATCAGGTTTAGTACCTGTCCAGAATTCAAAAGCTATTGCTGCCTGTTCAACTAACATGCCCAAGCCATCACTAATCATTTTGGCGTGGTTGGTTTTTGCCCAATCCATAAATGGAGTTTGATACCCATACATTAAATCGTAACATATCGTATTATTGGCAACATTAAAGGCAATATTAGGTATTTTTCCATCAAGTGATGCACTAGTAGCATTGATAATAATATCAATTGACTCATGTTTAATTTTATTTAAACTAATACTACAAGTATTGCCAAATTTAGAGAAGTTTTTAGCTAGTCTAATTGCTTTAGAATGTGTTCGATTAGAAATGATAACTTGATTAGGCCCTTGTTTTAAAATAGGGAATAAAATTCCTTGAGTTGCACCACCTGCACCTAAAATTAGAATAATTTTATTTTTTAATTTAATACCAATATTATGAGTTAAATCTTTAATTAGTCCAATTCCATCGGTATTTTCACCAAAAATTTTATCAGCCTCTATCTTAATAGTATTAACTGAACCTGCTATTTTGGCATTTAGTGTAAGTTCGTTTGCAAATTTAAATGCATCTAATTTAAAAGGCATGGTAATATTAAAACCATTTCCCCCTTGATTGATAAATGCTTGTACTGGGGATACAAAGTCATCAACAGGTGCTAAGATTTTGTCATAGCTAATTTCAAAACCAGTTTGCTTAGCAAACTGGTTTTGAATATATGGCGACAAACTATGATGTATCGGATTACCAAAGACAGCGAATTTATACATTATTAATCTTATTTTTATTTCGGTTTCTATTATTAGGATTTATTTTACGTTTATTAGGTTGTTTTTTCTTCTTTCCAAATAAAGTATTTTTGATTTTATCAAACAAGAAAATTTTCTTTTCAGGAACGCGAGTATTAGGTCTATTGACATTAATGGCTGGAATTTCAGCTTGATTCGCAAGACCATTCTCAACTAATATATGTTGGGGCTTTGAAATACCTTGGTAGCTTTTATGTTGTGATTTTTTACCCCATTTTTGTTTATTAATAGTGAAATTAGGAAATTGCATATATGGATTAGGCAATAAGGTAATTTTAATACTATGTTTGTCTTCTAATTTTATTACCTCTTGGCGTTTTTCATTCAAAATGTAAGTAATCACTTCTATACTTGATTGAATGGTTAAACGTGCTGTTTGTTTGGCAGCATTACAGCTATTTTCAAGTTGTCTTAAAATGGTTAATGCTAAAGTTGGAATAGTTGGAATAGTGCCACGACCATGACAAATAGTGCAAGGCTTTTCGACTGATTCAGTGACTGAGTTCATCAAGCGTTGTCTTGACATTTCAAGTAAGCCAAATTGAGAAATTGTACCAATTTGAATACGTGCTCGATCTGAATTGATCGCTTTTTCCATAGCCTTTTCGATTGAAACTCTATGTTCTTCAGAGGCCATGTCTATAAAATCAATTACAATTAATCCACCAATATCTCTTAATTGTAGTTGTAGGGCAATTTCTTTAGCTGCTTCAAGATTAGTGTTGTAGGCAGTTTCTTTAATGCCAGCACCTTTAGTAGCACGAGCAGAGTTAATGTCAATTGAAGTGAGTGCTTCAGTTGGATCAAAAACAATAGTGGCTCCTGTTCGTAACGATACTTCACGGTTAAATACACTTTTAACTTGGGTTTCGATGCCCATATGACTAAATAAAGAGTGTTCTGAAACATCAAAAAATTTGATGCGATCTAAATAGTGTGGTAATACAAAGCTGACAAATTCTTTAGCATTTTGAAAAGCTTCCAATTCATCAATAATGACACTATCAGTATCAGAGCGAAGGTGATCTCGTAATGTGCGAATAATAATATCACTTTCTTGATAAATTAAGAAAGGTGCACCATGTACTAAAGCCATTGTGTTGATTGATTTCCATAAGTCAGATAGATAATCTACCTCCCATTGCAATTCTTCAAAACTTTTTCCAGATCCGGCAGTACGAATGATTAAACCTGAATGTTTAGGTAAAATAATTCTGCTAATAATTTCTTTTAAAGACTGTCGATCTGAGGAGACTATTTGTCTTGATATACCATGACTTTTCGGATTATTTGGCATTAAAATCATATAAGCACCGGCAAGATTGATATAAGTGCTAAGTGCCGCACCCTTATTACCACGTTCTTCTTTTTCAATTTGAACAATAATTTTTTGTCCTTCTTTTAAAACATCAGAAATGGTCAGTTTTTCACATTCAACTTTAGTGTCATTATATAAAGTTTCAGCAATTTCTTTAAAAGGTAAAAATCCTTGTTTTTCTTTGCCGTAGTCAACAAATGCTGCTTCTAGTGATTGTTCTATTCGAGATATTCTACCTCGGTAAATATTACCTTTTGTTTTTTTATTAAGGCTAGTTTCTATATTAAGACCAGTTAGTTTTTTGTTTTTTATAATACCTACTCTGATTTCTTCGGAGTGGGTAGCATTGATTAAAATATGATTCATGGTTAAGTCCTAGAGTGAATGAATTTGGTTGCGCATATAAAAGGTTCAAACACTGGCGTGTTAATTTTGTGTTACAGTGTGATTTATTTTTATCATAAAATGATTAAAAACTTATTCCTTAATAGTTTTAAACCTTTTTATTTAGTCGCTTTTAAGCGACTAAATAATTAATTTACTTTGATATGGCAACAAAAAGTCCAAAATATTAATAGTATTTTTGTGGTATTTATTTTTGGCATATAAAAAAATATTTTAAAAATCTTTTTAGTTGATAAAATTTAAATATCAATTTTCTAAAATTATATCACAAAAATAGTATGATATTTATGCAAAGACCTCTATTGATTAAGTGTTCGACCACCATCAACATTAATAACTTGTCCAGTAATATATGTAGATTTGGCTAAAAATAAAACAGTATCAGCAATATCTTGTGCACTACCTTGTTTTCTAAGTGCAATTTTTTTAAGTATTTTATTTTTTTGAACTTGATTAAGTTTAGCTACATTTGTTGGCCATAAAATTGACCCAGGCGATACTCCACAAACACGAACATTGGGTGCTAATTCTTTAGCTAAAGTTTTTGTCATCATAGCAACAGCTGCTTTAGAAATGCTATAAATTGTGTAATTTTTTAAAGGACGTTCGCTGTGAATGTCAATAATATTGATAATGCAACCTTGATTATGAGCTAACTTATCACTTAAAGTACTAGATAAAAATAAAGGAGCCATAAGATTAGTGTTCATAATAGATTGATAATCATGTTGATTTAATTTATCAACAGGTGTTGAGTAAAAAATAGATGCATTGTTAACTAAAATATTAAGTGACTTAATAGCATTGCAAAGTTTATTAACTTCTTGGATATTAGATAATTCAGCTTGTAAAGTACTCGCAGAATTTTGACGAATGTTATTAAGTTTATTCATTAGATTGTTAGCATCTTGGAATGAATTTCTATAATGAATAATTACAAAGTAACCATTTCTATGTAAAGTATGACAAATTTGCATACCAATTCTATGTGCTCCGCCTGTAACTAGTGCTATTTTCATATAAAATATGTCAAGTGGGTCTTGAACAAATTATTAAAAATACTATTATACAAAATACTAGTCCTATAGGTTTTGATGAATTTATGAATTTAGCGCTCTACTATCCTACATTGGGTTATTATCGATCTGGTTTGGAAAAATTTAGTGAAAATGGCGATTTTATTACCGCACCAGAAACTTCAGATTTATTTGGATTTTGCTTGGCCAAGCAATGTGCTCAGGTGCTAAATGGTACCAATGATATTTTAGAGTTTGGTTCAGGTAGTGGTATTCTTGCTACTCAGATACTTCTTGAGCTAGGGAGGTTACAAAGGTTGCCTCAAAAGTATTATATTTTAGAGTTAAGTGGTGAGCTTAAACATAGACAAGCAGAAACCATTGGTAAGGTATTACCAGAATTAATAGATAGAATAGTTTGGCTTGATGAATTGCCATCAGATTTTTCTGGTGTGATTATTGCTAATGAGGTATTAGATGCCATGCCAGCAAAACGTGTTATTTATAAAAATAAACAATTTTATGAGTTAGGTGTTGATTATCATGAAAATGAATTTTTTTGGAAAAAATTCGATTTTCCCTATCAAAATAATAAAATATTATTGCCTAATAATGTGATTGAAGATTATAAAACTGAAATAAATCTTTATGCTATAGCATGGATTAACTCCTTATATAATGCTACTAATAAGGCGCTTGTATTGTTGATTGATTATGGAATGAGTAGGGATGAATATTTTCATCCACAAAGGTTAGATGGTACTTTAAGGTGTTATTATCAACATAAAGCAAGTGAAAACCCATTTGTGAATATAGGTAAGCAAGATATTACTACATCAGTTAATTTTTCTGATATTGCTGACCAAGCAAGTATTAGTGGTTTTAAGGTTAGGGGTTATGCAACACAAGCGTTATTTTTGATTTCACTGGGTATTAGTGATTATTTGCTTAAACAAAAAGATAAAAACGAATGTATGAATTTAGCACAACAAATTAAACAGTTGGTTCTACCTAGTGTAATGGGTGAAAGTTTTAAGGTGTTGGCCTTAAGTAAGAAATTATCGATAAAATTAATAGGATTTGTTGAACAAGACCTGAGCGGTAAATTGTAAAAGATTTTTGTATAAATATGGATGTTTCTCAGACAATTGTTTTAGCGTTAATCCAAGGTTTAAGTGAGTTTTTGCCTATCTCTTCTTCAGCTCATTTAATTTTAGTACCAAAGTTAACCAATTGGACTGACCAAGGTTTAGTATTTGATGTAGTGGTGCATATGGGTACTTTAAGTGCAGTGATATTTTATTATCAAGCAATGATTAAGAGTTTGTTTTTTGATTTTTATCATTCAATAATTAAACGTCAAATTATTGGTCAATCAAAGTTAGCATGGGGAGTGCTGTTAGGTACTATCCCAATAGGATTAGTTGGTGTGATATTTAAAGATTTTGTTGCAGTTGATTTACGTTCAATAGAGATTATTGCTTATACAACACTAGTGTTTGGATTACTTTTAGGTTTTGCTAATTGGTCTAATCATAAAAATAAAAATCCAAAAAGTGCAATCAGTTGGATAGATGTTAGCTTTGTTAGTATGATGCAAATCTTAGCATTAATTCCAGGAACTTCTAGATCAGGAATAACAATTACTGCTTGTATGTTAGTAGGATTGTCTAGGAAGTTATCAATACAATTTTCATTTTTATTATCAATTCCTGTAATTACTTTGTCATTAATACTTATGTTGGTTGATTTGTATCATCAGACACAATTGGTTAGTGTTAGTTTATTAGTTCTGGGTTTTGTAGTTTCAACAATTAGCGCTTATGCAACTATTATTTTTGTTATTAGGTTAATAGATATGGTTGGTATGACACCATTTATTGTCTATAGATTAACTTTAGGCGTATTTTTATTCTTTTTATAAATATAAGTTTCAATCTAAACTTTTTTCTATTTGTTATTTAGTTATAACGGTATCATCGCTCTAGCAATATTGCTATTATATTAGATTATTAGTTATTTGTTGCACCTATATTAATTGCTTAGTAGTATGCTATTCAAATATGGAATAATTTTTAGGCTAATATTTAGCTTTTAGCTTATTAATTAGGTTTTACTTTAAAAATAAACTCAAAATGAATAGTCTATAATCTATTTGTAGTAAGTGCATGCCTAATGAGTATTTAATTCATACTATAAAGATTGAGTTTAGTTTGACTAAAATGCAAATTATTTTCATCTTTTGAATTGATTAAACATTGATCGACACATTTAAATTTGATTACAAGTATTAATTTAGCGTAGAGTAAATGTATTTATAGGTGAATTATTTTTTTTAAATAGGTTTGATGTGTTAAGTATCTTTACTTCAATACATTTGAGATTCATAAATAAAAATATCTAGTATTTTTAATCAATGGAATAATATACTATGACCACCTTTAATTCTAAAATCTTCGCACTTTGACTAATATTTGTTTTCCTATTTCATTGAAAAGATCTTAACTAGATACAAAAGTCATGAATAAATATTTTTCCATTAAATCGTATACTTTTAACAGAATGTGTTGAAAAGTATTAAAATATTTATGTAATACAAACTATTTTTATTTAACATATTAAACTTTTTACCCAATGTTATAGAGGTCTATTAGTTACAAACTTATATTTACTTTAATAACTAATCAAGTCGTTAACTTTTATTTATTGAACTAATATTAAAGTAAATGTATTAATCACCTTGTTAAAATAAAAGTTGTTTACCATAATCGTGGTTGAATCTTGTATAGGCGGAAGTTTTATCGGTATTACTTACTAAGTAAAGTGGTTTTTAAACCTATTTTGACCAAGCAAAAATTGATATGCTAGATATTATAGCTAATAATACTAGATAAGTTTAGTGTGGTTAGCGAACAAACTACATTAGAAATTGTATGTGATGTAATAAAAACTCATTTACTAATATTATAATATATCAATCACTACTTTTTCTGGACTTAGTAGTGCTACGATAGATAAATCTGTTGATATGATTTGTTTTATTTTTTGTGCTCTAAAAAAACTGTTTTTAACTAGCATCAAACAGTTTGGTTAAAATCGAGTTAAAATAGTCTAGTAAAATATTTATTTTATAAACTATTAAAGTAAATCTTTATGTAGTAATAATAATGGCTAAAGTGATATTTTATGACGATAAAAAATAGCCTGTTGGATTTTAATGTATTTGAATATACTCCGGTATTGTAATTGGACGTTAAAGTGAGTCATTTGGAGAGACTTTTGATAGAGTGTAATTGGTTATTTTAGAGAATATTTAATGTAAATATCGTGCTAGAAACTGTAATGGAATATGTTGATACAATTAGGAAATCAGTAGTGTGGTTAAATGTAATTATTGTGGGTGTATTAAATTAAGTGAAAGTTCTACTTGTTGATTTCATACTAAATTAGACTTATAATTAGGGTATTTTAAAGTAAAAAATACTAAAAATATAAAATATTTTTCAAGTGGAAAAATAGTTGAACATTAATTTTACTTAAATGAATGATATAAAATAATGGTTAGTAGTGAGAATTATTCTGTAAGTGTTGATATAAGAATAAGCAAAATTTTGGTATTAATTGCTGATGTTAATAAGATAGCAAAAGCAATGTTAAAAGTAGTTAAAACTGTTTATAGTATTGTAAATACTATAAACCATAATGTTTAACCAATATTTATGATTTAAATTTAAGTACGATTAATCAATATAGAAAAATATTGGTAACAGGTGTAAGCAATATTTCTGTTTTTGTAGTTGACGGTATTATTTATAGTAATATTTTTAGAATAGGTGATAATCAAATTACTCAAAATATTATTAATGTCTTTCTGTCTTATTTAAAAAGACAGAAAGATTCAAAATTAAACATATTTATGCTCAATTAAAAATAGTACTAGCGGATAAATTAATTGAATTAAAACAGTTCAATTCTATTGAACAATATTATTTATCATTACATAATTTAGTTGATACTTTAGAAAAATATTATTAAGATATTTATTTTTTTAAGTAAAATTTAAAATCTGAAAGATATATAGAAGACTCAAATCAGGATTGTTATTAACAGGTGATATGTCTTGAATAGAAGGTTGTAAGGGGTTGTTTATTAATATATTTAAATAAGCATCAAACTGGTTAAAGTTGATACAAATAAAATTATAAGTAAGAATGTGATTCTTACTAGTTTTAATTATATTTGTATACTAAGCTTGTTGATGCATATTGACAATAATACTTATTTAGAAATAGTGTAAGAACCTCAACAAACTAACTTTGTGAGTAAAATAAAATTATTATTGGAATAATAAATATTATGATCAAGCAAAGAACCATTAAAAAAGAAGTTAAAGCTAGAGGTATCGGTATTCATAGTGGTAGTGTTGTAAATATGACTTTGATTCCTGCTAAAGAAGACCATGGTGTAGTATTTAGGCGGATGGATGTGGGTGATAAGTTGGTGCGTGCACATAGTACCTTTGTTAATGAGGTGGTGCTTTCTACTGGGCTTGAAAATAAAGGTGTTAAAGTGTCAACAGTTGAGCATTTAATGAGTGCATTTTCAGCTCTTGGGATTGATAATGTTTTAGTAGAACTTGATTCGTTTGAAGTACCAATTATGGATGGCTCATCTGCCCCTTTTATTTTTCTGGTTCAATCTGCTGGTATTGAAGAGCAAAGTACTCATAAAAAATTCTTTGTCATCAAGGATACTATACGAGTAGAAAATGGTGATTCATGGGCACAAGTGTCTAAATATGAAGGATTTAAGGTATCACTTGAAATTGATTTTGATCATAAAAAAGTTAAGGAAAGTGGAGAAAAATTGAGTATTAATTTTTCCAAACAGTCATATTTAAAAGAAATTTCGCGTGCTAGAACTTTTGGTTACATAAAGGATGTAGAAATGATGCAAAGACAAAATTTAGCGCTTGGTGCTAGTATGGACAATGCGATTGCTTTAAGTGATGATGATGTTTTAAACGAAGATGGCATGCGTTATCAAAATGAATTTGTTAAGCATAAAATTTTGGATATTGTTGGTGATTTATATTTATTAGGCAGTAATCTAATTGGACATTACGAAGGATACAAGACAGGGCATTTGCTTAATGATCAATTGTTATCAACTATTTTAGCAAAGCCTGATACATGGTCTATTGAGACATTTGAAGAAGATAACTCGCCTATTCAATTTTATTCTGAAGATTGGCAAAATTCCTTATAATAGTGGATTGATATTGATATATCATTAGGTATAATTGATAGGTTATTATGCTAAATTAAAAAGAATGAAGTTAAATGGTGCTCAAATATTAGTTAATAGTCTTAAAAGTGAAGGAGTTAAGCACATTTTTGGCTATCCTGGCGGTGCAGTTTTACATATTTATGACGCACTAAATGCTTGTGATGAAATTGAACATATTCTTGTTCGTCATGAACAAGGTGCGGCACATGCTGCAGATGGTTATACGCGAGCAAGTGGCAAGTGTGGTGTTGCTTTGGTTACTAGTGGGCCTGGTATTACCAATGCAGTTACAGGTATTGCGACTGCATATATGGATTCTATTCCCATGGTTATTATTTCAGGGCAAGTGCCTTCAGCACTTATTGGTAATGATGCGTTTCAAGAGGTTGATGCGGTAGGTATTACTCGTTCATGTGTGAAACATAACTTCTTGATTAAAAATATTAATCAAATTGTTAACACCATAAAGAAAGCATTCCATATAGCCACTACAGGCAGACCTGGACCTGTGTTGATTGATATTCCTAAAGATATTACCATTGCTACTGTTGAACCAAAACCTTATCCAAATTCAGTTGAAATGCGTTCATATAAAGTTCCATCTCGTGCTGATAGTGCTAAAATTAATGCTGCAGCTGATTTGATTGCATCAGCCAAATGTCCAATTGTGTATTCTGGTGGAGGTTGTATTATTGGTAATGCTGATCAAGAACTTCGCGCATTTACACGTCAGTTAGGTTTTCCAATCACACAAACATTGATGGGCTTAGGTGCTTACCCAGCTACGGATAAGCAATCATTAGGTATGTTAGGTATGCACGGTACTTATGAGGCTAATATGGCAATGCATGATGCGGATTGTGTGATTGCTGCAGGTGTTAGATTTGATGACAGAGTGACAGCTAATATTGATAAATTTTGTCCTAATGCTAAGATTATTCATATTGATATTGATCCATCTTCTATTTCCAAAAATGTGGCTGTAGATATAGCAATTGTAGGCGATGTTAAATTAGTACTTAGTGATTTAATTGTTAAGATGAAAACCAAGTTCATTCAAGATATTTCCCTTTGGTGGTCGCAAATTGACCAGTGGCGCTCTGTTAATTCTTTGGCTTATCAAACTAAATTAGGTGTTATTAAACCGCAGACTGTTATAGAAACTCTATATGAAGTGACGAAAGGTAATGCTATTGTTACTTCTGATGTAGGCCAACATCAAATGTGGGCAGCACAATATTATCAATTTGATTATCCACGTCGTTGGATTAACTCTGGAGGTTTAGGTACAATGGGCTTTGGTTTACCAGCTGCCATGGGTGCAAAACTTGCTAAACCAGAGTTGAATGTTGCGTGCGTAACGGGTGAAGGTAGTATCCAAATGATGACTCAGGAATTATCAACTATGTTGCAATATGCAACACCTGTTAAGATTGTTAATCTTAACAATGGCTATTTGGGTATGGTGCGTCAATGGCAAGAATTTTTCTATGAAAAGCGTTATTCTATGTCGTACATGGATGCATTACCTAATTTTGTTAAATTAGCAGAAAGCTATGGGCATATAGGCATTAAAGTTGAAAAAGAAAAAGATTTAAAACCAGCTTTGATTGAAGCATTTAAGCAAAAAGATAGAACAGTATTTTTAGATATTTTAATTGACCCTACAGAAAATGTATTCCCAATGATTCCATCAGGTGCAGGACATCATGAAATGTTATTGGCTGGTCGTGATGAGATGTCATCAATGAATGATGATGGATTGAATTTAGTATGAGACATATTATTTCAATATTATTAGAAAATGAGGCAGGAGCTCTGTCTAGAGTGGCAGGATTGTTTTCTGCCCGTGGATTTAACATTGAGTCGCTCACAGTTGTAGCAACTAACGATTCAACCTTATCACGTATGACTATTGTTAGTATTGCTGATGATGGAATTATTGAGAAAATTGTTAAGCAACTTAATAAATTGATTGATGTAATTAAAGTAACAGACTTAACCGCAACTGAGCATATTGAGCGTGAACTGTTATTAGTTAAAGTGAACGTTAATCAACAAACACAAGTTGATATTGATAAGCAAATTAGTGCTTTTTCATGTAAATTAGTTGATGTATCAGAAGATATTTATACGATTGAGTTGGCAGGAAAAAGTAAAAAAATTAATGATTTTTTAGCAAATTTGGATGCTTCAAAAATTTTAGATGTTTCTAGAACAGGCGTAACTGGTATTTGCATGAAAAATAGGAATTTAACAAAAGGCGTATGAGGCGTTCAAAAATAGAGGAAAATATGAATATATATTATGATAAAAATGCAGATTTAAACATTATTAAAGGTATGAAGGTTGCCATTGTTGGCTATGGTTCACAAGGCCATGCGCATGCAAATAATCTAAGAGATTCTAGTGTTGAAGTAGTTGTTGCACTTAGAGATGGTTCTGAATCTTCTAAAAAAGCATCTGTCGCGGGGTTAAGCGTTAAATCAATTAAGCAAGCAACTGCATGGGCAGATTTAATAATGGTTTTAGCGCCTGATGAGTTTCAGTCTCAAATTTACACAGACAATATTGAACCAAATCTGAAGCAAGGTGCAACTTTAGCATTTGCTCATGGTTTTAATATTCATTATAATAGAATTATACCACGTGCTGATTTAGATGTTATTATGATTGCTCCAAAAGCACCAGGGCATACAGTACGCTCAGAATTTGTTAAAGGTGGTGGTATTCCAGATCTTATTGCGGTGTTTCAGGATGTTTCAGGCAATGCTAAAGACACTGCATTATCTTATGCTTCAGCTATTGGCGGCGGTCGTACCGGTATTTTAGAAACCTCATTTAAAGATGAAACTGAAACGGATTTGTTTGGTGAGCAAGTGGTATTATGTGGAGGTACAACTGCTTTGGTTCAAGCAGGTTTTGAAACCTTGGTAGAGGCTGGTTATGAGCCAGAAATGGCATACTTTGAATGTTTACATGAATTAAAGTTGATTGTTGATTTAATGTATGAAGGGGGTATTGCTAATATGCGTTATTCAATCTCAAATACTGCCGAATATGGTGATATTACTCGTGGCTCTCGTATTATAACTACTGATACTAAAGCTGAAATGAAAAAGATTTTGATCGAAATTCAAAATGGTGTTTTTGCTAAAGAATTTGTGGCTAATGTGGGCGAACTTCCAGCTCATCGAGAAGCGCAACGAGCACATCAAATTGAACAAGTTGGTGAATCACTTCGCTCTATGATGCCATGGATTAACAAAAATAAAATTGTTAATCAATCTAAAAATTAGTCATTTAATAAACGTATAAGCTGATTAGACGTTTTAGCGAATAATACATAGTGGAAAGAAAAACAAAAAGAGGTATTTATTTATTGCCAAATATTCTCACGACATTTGGATTGTTTTCTGGTTTTTTTGCTATTATTCTTGCCACTAAAAGCCAATATAGTGACGCTGCGATTGCAATATTTTTTGCTATGTTATGGGATGGACTTGATGGGCGTGTTGCTCGCTTAACCAATTCTCAAAGTGAATTTGGTGCACAGTATGATTCTATGGCTGATATGATTTCATTTGGCGTAGCTCCTGCATTACTAATGTATTTTTGGTTGCTGTCTGATTTGGGTAAGATTGGTTGGCTAGGTGCTTTTGTATATGTAGCGGCAGGTGCACTTCGTCTGGCTCGATTTAATACACAAATTGGTATTGAAGATAAATGTTATTTTCAGGGTTTACCATCCCCAGCTGCTGCGGCATTAATTGCAGGTTTGGTTTGGACCAAAGAAATGATTGGGGTCACTGGTTATGATCAAAATTTAATTTTAGCTAGTTGGATTATTCTGGTTGGTTCTGGTGTGTTAATGGTTAGTAATATTCGTTACAATAGTTTTAAAGAAATTAATTTAAAAGGTAGATCGTCATTTAAATTATTATTAATTGCTACATTAATTATTATTGTTATTACTTTAGAGCCTAGTGCTATTTTATTTGTCTTCTTTTTTATTTATGCACTCTCTGGATTGTTAACAACAATGGTTGAAGTGAGAAAAAAACGTCGTTTAAAAAAACATCATCTAAAAGGTTAAATTTCCTTTATAATTATCCTCATAATGATTAATCAATTTACATTTTATTTTCCTATAGAAAACATTCCTTTGTTTTTATTATAATTATTGCTTTATGGCAATAATTATCTGCGCACTATTGAAAGATTTTGTCCTCCAATTTGGAAATTTAAATAAACCAATTAGGAAACTTGAATGACTAATAAACTAATTATTTTTGATACAACTCTTCGTGATGGTGAACAATCACCTGGTGCATCCATGACTAAGGATGAAAAAATACGTATTGCTAGAGTATTGGAAAAAATGAAAGTAGATGTTATTGAAGCAGGTTTTGCTATTGCATCAGAGGGAGATTTTGAAGCCGTACAAGCTGTGGCCAATATAGTACAAAATTCTGTTATTTGTTCATTGGCTAGAGCGCTTGATAAAGATATTGATCGTGCAGGAGAGGCATTAAAAGGTGCTAATGCATCTCGTATTCACACTTTTATTGCCACTTCTAACATTCATATGAAGATGAAATTGCAAATGACCCCTGACCAGGTAGTAGGACAAGCAGTTCGTGCTGTTAAGCGAGCCAACCGGTATACGGATAATATAGAATTCTCACCAGAAGATGCAGGTCGATCAGATGAGGATTTTTTGTGCTATATTATTGAGGCTGTGATTAAAGCTGGTGCTACAACTATTAATATTCCTGATACAGTAGGTTATAATATTCCACATCAGTTTGGTGCAACTATTAAATCTTTAATTGAACGTATACCAAATTCTGACAAGGCTATTTTTTCAGCACATTGTCATAATGATTTGGGTTTAGCAGTAGCCAATTCATTGTCTGCTGTACTAAATGGTGCAAGGCAAGTTGAATGTACCATTAATGGTTTAGGTGAACGTGCAGGTAATACATCATTAGAAGAACTGGTTATGGCAGTACGAACCCGCCAAGATATTTTTGACTGTGATACCAATATTGATACCATGCATATTTTATCAGCTTCACGTTTGGCTTCAAGTGTGACAGGTTTTATTATACAACCTAATAAAGCAATTGTTGGTGCAAATGCTTTTGCTCATGAGGCAGGTATTCATCAAGATGGTGTTCTTAAACATCGAGAGACTTATGAAATTATGCGCGCTGAAGACGTTGGTTGGAATGCTAATAAATTAGTGTTAGGTAAACATTCAGGGCGCAATGCGTTTAAGGTTAGACTGGCTAAATTAGGTGTTGAGTTTAACGATAATGCAAGCCTTAATGATGCTTTTAGACGTTTTAAAGAACTAGCTGATAAAAAACATGAAATTTTCGATGAAGATTTGCAAGCACTAGTATCTGAAACACAAACAGAGTCCTATGATGAAGCTATTAAACTAGTGTCTTTGAAGGTATGTACAGAAACGAATGAGAAAAATACGGCAACTGTTGTATTATTTATTAATGATAAAAAGAAAACAGCAACGGCGAATACTTCAGGTGCGGTAGATGCTACTTTTAGTGCAATTAATTCATTGGCTAGTATCAAGATAAACCTTCAATTATATTCTGTTTCAAATGTTACTCAAGGTACAGATGCGCTTGGTGAAGTGAATGTTCGCTTAGAGTATAATGGTCGTATTGTTAATGGACAAGGAGTTGATACTGATATTATTACTGCTAGTGCAAAAGCTTATGTTCATGGTTTAAATAAGGTATTAACTGTAACTAATAAGGCGCATCCTCAAATATGAATGAATCTCTAAGATCTCGTTATTTAGAGGTGTTTGCTATACCTGAATTTTTGCATATTCAGGCAAAAACTCAAGATCTAAATTTTCTAAAAATTGATACACAATGTTTAGTAATTGAAACTAAAATACCTTCTTCATTTTGTCAAAAGGGTAAGACTCAAGACTTTTTATTCAAAATGTTAGGTGCTATTGGACTTAAAAAATCTGATATTAAATATGTTAGCATTAATATTAATGATTTAGATCAAACGCTTAGTCAATATAATGCAAAAACGGTATTATTAATGGATATAGGCTTAAAGTCATCTTCAATACATCATTTTTACATTCATCATCCAAGCAATGTTTTGACTAATGGGAAACTCAAACGTGAAACCTGGGAAACGCTAAAAAAAGTTAGACAATGTCTCAAGTAGATTATAGTTTGTTAGGTTATAAACGTCCTAATTTGACTTTACCAAATGGTGAAACTAAATTGCTAATGCATTCTTGTTGCGCGCCTTGTTCTGGTGAAATTATGGAAGCTTTAGCAGTATCAAATATAGACACTACTATCTTCTTTTATAATCCTAATATTCACCCAAAAGAAGAATATGAATTACGTAAAGAGGAAAATATACGTTTTGCACAAAAGCTCAACATGCTATTTATTGATGCAGATTATGACTGTAATATTTGGTTTGATCGTACTAGAGGTCAAGAGCATGAACCAGAACGTGGCAAGCGTTGTACTACTTGTTTTGATATGCGTTTTGAAGTTACAGTTCAGTATGCCCAGAATCATGGTTTTAATTTAATTTCTTCAACACTTGGTATATCACGTTGGAAGGATATAAATCAAATTAATAATTGTGGTATGCGTGCAACACAGTTATTTAAAAGTATTTATTATTGGGATTTTAATTGGCGCAAGCAAGGCGGGTCAAGTAGAATGTTAGAATTGTCTAAACGTGAAGCATTCTATCAACAAGAATATTGTGGTTGTGTTTATTCATTACGTGATACTAATCGTTGGCGTGTGTCTTGCGGGCGAGAAAAAGTAAAACGTGGAGTTAAGTTTTATCAACAAACAATGGAAAGTTCTAAGGATTTTTAATTTAGTAAATATAATAGTAATGCTTTTTGTACATGTAATCTATTTTCAGCTTCACTCCAAACTAAACTTTGATTACTATCAATTACGTTGGCAGAAACCTCTTTGCCACGGTGTGCAGGTAAGCAATGCATAAATACAGCACTTGGTTTGGCTTTTGACATTAAGACTGTATTGACTTGAAAGTCTTTAAAGGCAATTTCACGCTTTATTTGTTCATTTTCTTGCCCCATACTTGCCCAAACATCAGTTACTATCAAATCAACCTCTTTACATGCTGTTTTTATATCGGTGAATAGATGAATGTGGCTAGCATATTTTTCAATAAAACTTTGATCTGGTTGGTAGTTTTTAGGGGCAGCAATATTAAGTTTAAAGTTGAAACTTTTTGCTGCTTGTATATAAGTGTGGCACATGTTATTTCCATCGCCAATCCAAGCTACGGTTTTATTAGCAATAGAACCGTTGTATTCTTGGTAAGTCATCATGTCAGCTAATAGTTGACATGGATGTGATTCATCAGATAATGCATTAATAATCGGTACAGAAGAATGTTCTGAAAAGGTCTGAATATCCTCATGAGAAGAGACACGTATCATAATAGCATCAACCATTGAACTGATCACAATTGCGCTATCGATGATTGGTTCACCCCGACCTAATTGAATATCTTTATCAGATAAGAATAGGGCACGACCACCTAGTTGAGTCATTCCAGCTTCAAAAGAAACACGCGTTCGTGTAGAAGATTTATCAAAAATCATGGCTAATGTTTTATGTTCTAAACATTTATTTATTTTACCAGATTTATACTGTTTTTTTAATGTGATTGCTTGTTTAATGATTCGAGTTAAGTCATAATTCGATAAATCATTAAGATTAATAAAGTGTTTTATCATAGGGTATCCCCTTTTTATAAAGTATTGATCAAGTTACTAACTTTATCAATAAGAATATCAGCATCAGATTGATTAATGATTAAGGGTGGAAGTAAACGTATTGTTTGACCAGTAATATTAATTAAAAGTTTGTTGTTTAATGCTTTTTGTAAAAGAGTAGAACAATTTTGGTTTAACTCAATGGCAATCATTAAACCTTTTGAGCGAATTTCAAATACTTTGTTTGAATTTTTAAGTTTGTTTCTAAAACTAGATGTTATGTATTCACCCATTACTAAAACATTATCTAAAATATTATCTTTTTCGATAATTTCTAATACAGTAAGTGCTGTTTTACAAGCCAGTGGATTACCACCAAAGGTGGATCCGTGTGTACCAGGCATTAGTAATTGTGCAGCTTTTCCTTTTGCAAGACAAGCACCAATAGGCATACCATTACCAAGTCCTTTAGCTAAAGTGAATAAATCTGGTGTTATATTGTTATAACAATGTGCAAATAATTTACCAGTACGACCTATGCCTGTTTGTATTTCATCAAGAATTAATAACCAATTATTATTATTGCAAATTTTTTGAACTTGGTTCAGGTAATTCTTATTTGGGATGATAATACCACTTTCACCCTGAATAGGTTCAAGCATAACTGCAACAATATTCTTGTTATTTTCATGAGCTTTAATTGCTTTAATATTATTAAAGTCAAAATAGATAAATTTACTAACTAATGGTGTAAAACCTTTTTGTATTTTAGGATTGCCAGTGGCTGAAAGTGTTGCCATAGTGCGTCCATGAAAACTTTGGTTAGCAGTTAAGATGGTTGGGTTGTTAATATGATTAGCATGTCCATGTAAGCGAACAATTTTAATAGCTGCCTCATTTGCTTCAGCACCAGAATTGGCAAAAAAAGCTTTATCCATGTTAGATAATTGGCATAATTTTTTAGCTAAATCTTCTTGGTGCTGGATATGATACCAATTACTGGTATGTAGTAAATTAGCAGCTTGTGTTTGAATTGTTTTTGTAATTTCTTGATGACAATGTCCCAGACCAACAACACCCACACCACAAAGCGCGTCTAGATATTTTTCACCTTTGTCATCTATCAGATAGCAACCTACACCTTTAACAAAAGTAACCTTAAGTGGTGTATAGTTTGACATTAAATAGGACATTATGATTATCTAAAACAATTAATAAAAAGCTCTAAATTAAGCTTTTATTACCAATCATAAAATAATTTATGATTGGTAAGTTAATGGTGGAGCCATTTCATTATTAATTTTATCTAATTCTTTTTTGTATCCTTCATAAAAAGAGCCCACTGGGGGGTTAATCCAATCTTTATAAGAAAAACCATTGACTTGTGTATGAGTTTTGAAAGTATTTTGTAATACAATTCTTTTAGCACTTAATTCGTTAAAATGTTGACTTGTTGCAATCATTTTGATCTCCTATAATATGTAAGTAAGTAAACGTCGGCATTATACACTTTAAATAAGATTTAAGGTTTTTGTCTTAAATGTGTATAAATTACCTTATAATTTATATTAAAGTTATGCTTTAATATAAATTATTTTTCAAAGAATTTAAGGAGTATATATGCAGTTAAATATTTCTGGTCATCATCTTGATATTACCGAAGCAATTAAACAACATTCGTTAATAAAATTAAACAAAATAAAGAATCATTTTAATCAAGTAATTAACATTAATATAATCTTAGAAGTTAAAAAAGATGTACAAAAAGCCGAGGCAATAATCCATGTTAGTGGTGCAGATTTATTTGCAAAAGCAGAAAGTTCTGATATGTACAACTCTATTGATCAAATGGTTAATAAATTAGATGTTCAAATTAAAAAACATAAAGAAAAATTAAACAACCAGAGAAAAAAACTAATAACAATCTGAGTTTTATTTAAACATTTATATTGTTTTAAAAGATAAGAGCAATACTGATGTCAGAAGTTGAAAATACTTCGTTTGAAGAACGGCTTAAGAAATTAATAAAGTATTTTGGAGAACTTAAAATATAAAGAGGTAACCTCTTATCTTTGTTTGAGCTACACACACTTGAAATTGTTAGTTTGTTAGAAAGTATATCGTCTAAAGACAGGATTCAAGTTTGGTTAAATATTGATTTGGAATTAAAAGTGATATTATTAAAAATTTGAATGAAAATGAAAATGAAAATGTTGAATCTTACTTGTTAAGTAAAACGGATATTGCTAATATTGTAAAGACTATAGAAATCTTGGATACGAAGAATCCATCTGATATTATACCTAAATTACCTGAATCAGAAATACATAACTTATTATTAATATTGGATTATAAACATAAAGATCACTTAAAACGAGTTTTATCTTATCCTAAAAACTCTGCTGCCGGTTTAATGAATATTGATATTATTACCGTACGTAGTAATGTGACAGTAGGTACAGTTATTCGTTATCTACGTTTGTTAAAAGAAATGCCGATTGATACTGATCAAGTATTTGTGGTTAATAAATCTTATCAATACCTGGGCTCTATTTATATTGCTACTTTATTAACTAATGAAGCTGAACAAAATATTAATCTACTCATAAACAAAAAATTAAAACCTATTCTAGCTACTACTGTTGATAATGAAGTAGCTAGTCTATTTGGACAGAGGAACTTAATATCTGCTCCTGTGGTTGATGAAAGTAACCAGCTTATAGGCCGTATAACCATTGATGATGTGGTTGATATTATTCGAGATGAAGCTGAACACTCAGTTATGTCAATGGCTGGTTTGAATGAAGATGAGGGCGTATTTTCTCCTGTTATACAAAGTGCTAAGCGTCGTAGTATTTGGCTTGGAATTAATCTAATTACAGTTTTTATTGCTGTATTTTTTATCGGTCTTTTTGAAGCTACTTTACAAGAAAAAATTGCATTAGCAATTTTAATGCCAGTTGTGGCATCAATGGGTGGTATTGCTGGTACACAAACACTTATCTTGGTAACACGTGGTATAGCAACAGGCAGGGTAACAGAGACTAACCTTAAAGTATTAATGAATAAAGAGGTTGCAATTGGGGTTTTAAATGGTATTTTCTGGTCTTTAATTATTAGTGTGGTAACTTATATTTGGTTTACAGATTTGATGCTAAGCCTAGTAATAGCGTTGGCGATTATTGTTAATTTAATCTTTGCTGCTTTTTCAGGTGCATTTTTACCATTACTACTAATTAAATTTAAAATTGACCCAGCACTTGCCGGTGGGGTTATTTTGACGACAATTACTGATGTTATCGGTTTTTTAGCTTTTTTATCTTTAGCGACTTTGATTGTTTAGTAATGGAAGTTTTTAAAAATATCACTTAATTGTTTTTTAGTTTAATGGTTTCATTATTAATTGAGAAAAATTTTATTTAGTGGTATTTTTAGTATTTTACTAAATAGTATTATAGCTTGGTCGGTTTTTGTTCATTTATAGAGAAGTTTTGATTTGTATACATTTATGGGATTGTTCTGGTACAGGTGAGGTATTATCCATTATAGATGTATATTGTATATCTCTTAATATTTATGCATAACTTTAATTAATATCTATACATAATGTTAACTTGTCAAAAATATTGGTATATCTTTAATTTCTAGTCTTATTCTTAGTTAGGTTAGATTTTAACTGTAATTAATCCTATTATTAAAAATATTGAGTAGAAATATTGTTATTCTTTAGCCAAATTCTAAATCTTCCTTGAATTTCATTTAACACTTTTTGACTATCTGCTTCAAATCTAAGAACCAAACAAGACGTAGTATTAGAAGGGCGAATTAACCCCCAGCCATTGTCATAGTCAACACGAATACCATCAATAGTGGTAATTTTTGCATTAGGGAAATCTACATTTTTAGCTAATTTATTCATGACATTAAATTGTTCTCCTTGTTGTTCAAAATGAATATTAATTTCTGGTGTATTGACATTATCAGGTAATTCAGAAAATATTTCGGCACAAGTTTTTTTTGTTTTTGATAAAATTTCAAGCAACCTAGCACCTGTATAAAGCGCATCATCAAATCCATACCAACGCTCTTTGAAGAAGATATGTCCACTCATTTCTCCACCAAGTGCTGCACCAGTTTCTTTTAATTTAGCTTTAATAAAACTATGTCCTGTGCGTGACATAATGGCTTCGCCACTATGTTTGATGATGTCTTTGGATAACAGTGATGAACACTTAACATCAAAAACAATCTTGGCACCTTTATTACGCTTGAGAATATCTCTTGAATATAAGATCATTTGTCTATCTGCCCAGATTACATTTCCTTTGTTGTCAATCAAGCCCAATCTATCACCATCACCATCAAAGGAAAAGCCCATGTCTGCACCTGTATTTCTTACTTCTTTAATAATATATTCAAGGTTATGAAGTTTAGAAGGGTCAGGATGGTGATTAGAAAAGTTACCATCAACTAAACAAAATAATTTTGTTACTTTAACACCTAATTGTTCAAATAGTTTTGGTGCAATATTACCTGCAACTCCATTTCCTGCATCAACAACAATACTAAATGATTTGTCTAATTTAATATCATTAGTAATACGCTTAATATAATCTTGTTCAATGTTAACTTTAATTGAAGTTCCATGACCTGAGGAAAAATCACCAATCTGAATACGCTGATAAAGCGCTTGAATACGTTCACCCGAGAGTGTTTCTCCTGCAATTATGATTTTAAAACCATTATATTCTGGTGGATTATGTGAACCTGTAATCATTACACCTGAAGTACTAACCTTAGTATGCGTTGCAAAATATACCAAAGGAGTTACTACCATACCAATATCCACAATATGACACCCACTTTTTTTAAGACCTTCTGTTAAAGCTTGCATTAAATCAAGACTACTGAGTCTACCATCACGACCAATAACAATATTACGTTCACCTTTAGAAATAGATTCGCTACCAATTGCTAAACCGAGAAGTTTAACATTTTCAGGAGTTAAATCATGCTTAGCAATACCACGGATGTCATAAGCTTTAAAAATTGATTGTGAAATATTCATAATTCAATAAGATAGTGTACAATAAAGCTTTTATTTTAAACATAAAACTAATTAAGTGAAAGAACAGTTTAAAGTTATTGCAATTGACAATAAAATGATGACGCTTGAAGTTGATCGCTCAAGCGGTTGTAATAGTTGCGAATCAACTAGTAGTTGTGGTACAGGGATATTGTCTAATTATTATTCTGTGTTTAACAGGCCATATCGAGATAATATTTTAGCTGGTGATTTTGTAACATTAGAAATTTCTTCAAGTAAATTATTTTTACGTGCTTTTCAACTTTACATACTACCATTGTTATCATTATTTATAGGCGGAGTGTTAGGTAGTATCTTATATACAATTAACGAAATAGGACAAATTGTATTTGCTTTGATTGGTTTTTTTGCCTCATTTGTATTTATTAAATATTTTATAAAGTAGACTCTAAAGATATAATAATTTTGGGATAATTGGTTTTTTTTAAATAAATTATACATTATTATGTTAGTTCAAGATATTGACCCTTTGGAAACCCAGGAATGGCTAGAAGCTTTTAAATCTGTTATTCGTATTGAAGGCGATGATCGTGTTAAGTTTTTGTTAAATCAATTAATAGACATGGCGTATAACGAAGGGATAGATTTACCAAAAGATATTAATACCTCTTATCTAAACAGTATTTCTAAAGAAAAAGAAGTTGTAACTGATATTAATGAAGATATTGAGGAAAGAATTTCAGCTATTGTTCGTTGGAATGCTATGGTAATGGTAGTAAAGGCTAATCAGTTGCCGTATGATTTAGGTGGACACATTGCTTCATTTGCATCAAGCGCAACTTTATATGAAGTTGGTTTTAATCATTTTTATCGTGGGCCTGATGCACATCAGGGTGCAGATCTTGTCTTCTTTCAAGGACATATATCTCCAGGTATTTATTCCCGTGCTTATTTAGAAGGACGTATTACTGAGGATCAGATGCTTAAATTTCGTCAAGAAGTTGGAAAGGAAGGTTTATCTTCTTATCCTCATCCATGGTTAATGCCAGATTTTTGGCAATTTCCAACAGTTTCAATGGGTTTGGGTCCAATTATGGCAATTTTTCAAGCACGATTTATGAAATATCTTCATCACCGTGAAATTAAACAAACTGACAAGCGTACTGTTTGGGCATATTTAGGTGATGGTGAAACTGATGAGCCAGAAGCATTAGGTGCTATATCAATGGCAGGTCGTGAAAAATTAGACAATCTTATTTTTGTTATTAATTGTAATCTTCAGCGCCTTGATGGTCCTGTACGTGGTAATGGAAAAATTATTCAAGAATTAGAAGGTGTATTTCATGGTTCTGGTTGGAATGTGATTAAAGTTATTTGGGGAGGTAAGTGGGATGAATTATTTGCCAGAGATACTCAAGGACTCTTAAAAAAACGCATGGAAGAAGTGGTGGATGGCGAATATCAAGCTTATAAAGCTAAAGATGGGGCTTATGTACGTAAACATTTTTTTGGTAAGTATCCTGAATTATTAGCCATGGTTGAAGATATGAGTGATGATGAAATTTATCATCTTGATCGTGGTGGTCATGATCCTTATAAGGTGTTTCAAGTTTATCATTCTGCTAAAGCATGTCACGACAAACCAACGGTTATTTTGGCTAAAACGGTTAAAGGTTATGGTATGGGTGAGGCTGGTGAAGGACAAAATACTACCCACTCACAAAAAAAAATAGGACTAAAACAAGTTGAAATTTTTGCTAAACGCTTTGATGTTCCAGTTACTGAAGAAGACGTTAAGTCTTTAAATTTTTATAAGCCAGCACTTGATAGTGAAGAAATGGTTTATATGCGTGCTAAACGTAAGAAACTAGGAGGTTCTTTGCCAGTACGTGCGTTTGATTTAGAACAAATAAAAATACCTAAACTGAATGTATTTGAAACGTTATTAAAATCAAGTGGAGACCGTAAAATGTCAACCACAATGGTATTTAACCGGGTTATAACATTATTAGTTCGTGATAAGCAGTTAGGCCCTAAAATTGTACCAATTATTCCTGATGAAGCACGTACTTTTGGTATGGAGGGTTTATTTAGACAATTAGGTATCTATTCTGCTTCTGGGCAACTTTATCAACCTGAAGATTCAGATAAAGTTATGTGGTATAAGGAAGACAAGAAAGGTCAAGTGTTACAAGAAGGAATTAATGAAGCAGGTGCAATTTCTGATTGGATTGCAGCCGCAACGGCTTATGCAACACATAATACTACTATGATCCCATTTTATATTTATTATTCTAAATTTGGCTTCCAACGTGTAGGGGATTTGGTTTGGGCGGCTGGAGATATGCAAGCTAAAGGTTTTTTAATTGGCGGTACTGCAGGACGTACAACACTTAATGGTGAAGGTTTACAGCATCAAGATGGTGACTCTCATTTAGTGGCAAATACCATTCCAAACTGTATTTCTTATGACCCAACTTATGGTTACGAATTGATGGTAATTATTCATTCTGGTCTTTATAGAATGTATGAAAAACATGAAAATATTTTTTATTATATTACTGTAATGAATGAGTTGTATACTCACCCAGAAATGCCAAAAAATTCTGAACATGGTATTATTAAAGGCATGTATAAATTAAAAACCATTGGCAAAAGTATGATAGAAGTACAATTAATGGGTTCTGGAACTATTTTAAGAGAGGTAGAAAAAGCTGCAAAAATGTTAGCTGATGACTGGGGGGTGAAATCCAGTATTTGGTCAGTTACAAGTTTTAATGAATTAACACGTGAAGCACAAGATATTGATAGAATCAATCGTTTTAATACAAGTGGTATTAAAAAACAAGTACCTTATATTACAAAATGTTTAGAAGACGCCAATGGACCGATAATCGTAGCAACTGACTACATGCGTAATTTTGCCGAACAAGTCCGTAAGTATGTTCCTAATCGATACGAAGTGTTAGGAACAGATGGTTTTGGTCGTTCTGATTCAAGAGCTGCACTTAGAGAATTTTTTGAAGTTAATGCTAAATACATAACGATAGTAGCATTAAAAGCGCTTTCAGATGAAGGGAAGATTGAAATTTCAATTTTTACAAAAGCGATTAAAAAATATAAGATTAATATCAGTAAACCTAATCCAATGACAGTATAAATAAATTTGTTTAGTAAATACTTATAATAAAACTAAATTTACTCTTGTATGAAAATATTTCTCTCACGTGCAAGAACTATTAATTTGAGGTTGTAAAAATTATTTTTCTAATAAAGCTTTACGAGATAATTTAATACGACCTCTATCTAAACCTATAACCTTTACATCAATTTTATCACCTTCTCTAAGATGATTCTTTACTTTTTCAATACGTTCATGAGAAATTTCAGAAATATGTAGCAAACCATCTTGGTTAGGCATGATGTTAATAAAAGCACCAAACTCAACAATTTTAACAACTTTACCTGTATAAACTTTATTCACTTCAGGTGTAGCAGTAACATCTTTTACCATTTGCACTGCTGTATCAAAGGATTTTTGGTTATTGGAAAAAATATTAACATTACCACTATCATCTACATCAATATTAGCGCAAGAAGTTGAGATAATACCTTTAATGGTTTCTCCACCTCTGCCAATTAAATCACGAATTTTATCAGTTTGGATTTTAATAATAGTAGTTTTAGGTGTATTTTTGTTTGACGTATTAGGTTCACAAATAACTTGATTCATTTGACCTAAAATATTTAATCTTGCCTCTTTAGCTTGTTTTAGAGCGATCTCCATAATTTCATGGGTAATATCCTGGATTTTAATGTCCATTTGTAATGCATTTACTCCACGTGATGTTCCTGCTACTTTAAAATCCATATCACCTAAGTGATCTTCATCACCTAAAATATCAGTCAATATAGTAAATCTATCATCTTCTTTAACTAAACCCATTGCAATGCCTGCTACTGGTGCTTTTATTGGTACACCTGCATCCATTAATGATAATGATGAGCCACAAACACTAGCCATAGAGCTAGAACCATTAGATTCGGTAATTTCTGAGACTACACGTACTGTGTACGGGAATTCTTCAATTGAAGGCAAGCAAGCAGTAATACCCCGGCGCGCTAGATGACCATGACCAATTTCACGACGCTTAATTGTAGCTAAGCGACCAGTCTCACCCACACAATATGGCGGGAAGTTGTAATGTAACAAGAAGTAATCATTTTGACGCTCGGAAGATTCTAATTTTTCAATTAATTGGGCATCACTCTTAGGGCCTAAAGTGGTTACAACTAAGGCTTGTGTTTCACCCCGAGTAAATAAAGCAGAGCCATGAGTATTCTTTAGAATACCTGTTTCAATCTTTAACTCACGAACAGTTTTATTGTTACGACCATCAATACGAGAATCATTATTTAAGATTCGCTCACGTACGGTTGATTTTTCAACCTCTTTAAAGTATTTGCTAACTTCTTCGGCAGAATTTCCGTTTTCATTTTCATTCTCCAATGCTTCAATTGCAGCCATTCTGATTTTATCAATTTTGGCATGACGGTCAAGTTTTTCCTTGATTTGGTAGGCTTTATTAATTTTTTTGCCAAATTTTGATTTGATATCACTTAATAAAACTTCATTAGTTATAGGTGCTGTCCAGTCCAATTTTTGCATGCCAACCTCAGTGGTAAATTCAGCAATATTAGTAACGGCAACTTGGTATTGTTCATGTGCATATATGATTGCACCTAGCATAATTTCTTCAGAAAGTTCATTAGCTTCTGACTCTACCATTAATACTGCTTTATCAGTGCCTGCAACCACCATGTCCAAATCTGAATTAGTCAATTCAATATAAGTTGGATTAAGAATATATTTACCATTAGAATAGCCAACACGAGAACCGCCAATTGGTTTACTAAATGGCACACCAGAAATACTTAGTGCAGCAGATACACCTAACATTGAAATAATGTCTGGATTAACCTCAGAATTAGCAGAAACAACGGTAATAATTACTTGTATCTCATTCATGAAACCATTCGGAAATAGTGGACGAATAGTACGATCAATCAATCTAGATGTTAGAGTTTCTTTCTCACTAGGTCTTGCTTCACGTTTTAGAAAACTGCCAGGAATTTTTCCGGTTGCGTAAGTTTTTTCAATATAATCAACAGACAGTGGAAAAAAATCTTGTCCAGGTCGTGTTTCTTTAGATCTAACAACGGTTACCAATACTTGCGTGTCATCCATACTGGCCAGTACTGCACCATGTGCTTGTCTAGCAATACGCCCTGTTTCTAATGTCACTATGTGCTTGCCCATAGTGAAGCTTTTTGTTTTGATATTCATACCCATGAGAATCTCCAAAGAAAAATTAAAAAAAGAAGTTTATGGTTTGAACTTAATAAGCTTTATTTGAAATATATTCAAACCTCTAAAATAAGTAAATTTCTCTTTGCCTATAATGAATATATTTTATGTAAAACTTACGCTCAATTAAACCATAAAACTTAATTATTATACTTATTAAATCTTTGATTGAGAATGAATTTAATACAGCTTGTATTCATTGTGGTAATTTTACAATGGGGAAAATAGACATCATGTTAAAGTGTCTAGAATTTTGTATTTATTGGGTAATGTATTATTTAGATTAGTTAAATTCAAAAGTAACTTTTTAGTTAATGATTTTACTGCTGTAAATAGTTATGAACTAAAGTATCAAAAGATGATTTATTAGATATTGTAATAGTTTAGTAAAATCAATTCTAATATTGTATAGAGCTATTGAAGTGTTTGTTATGCTAGTTATAATTTTCTGTAGAGAAAAATACGTAAACTTGAAATATAATTCTACAACTAACCAAACCTATTTAGATGCTTATATTTGGATACTAGAATTAAGGGTTGAGGCTAAATAGTTGGTATTTTTCTAAATTAAGTTTAATTAAAAATTGATTAAAATTTTTCCAAAATAGATTACTTTTTATGGTGTTTGTTTAGCTAAATAAACAAAAATATTGGCGAGAAATTCTGATGGTTATTGGTGATAATTTGATGCTTCTTTTGTAATAGATACATCATGAACATGAG
Source organism: Candidatus Vesicomyosocius sp. SY067_SCS001 (assembly GCF_014706615.1). Taxonomy (NCBI): domain Bacteria; kingdom Pseudomonadati; phylum Pseudomonadota; class Gammaproteobacteria; family Pseudothioglobaceae (SeqCode); genus Candidatus Vesicomyidisocius; species Candidatus Vesicomyidisocius sp. SY067_SCS001. The sequence continues at coordinate 443,983 of NZ_CP054877.1, forward strand.
ATTCAACCATACCTGCTGAGGTAACTTGTACGAATTGTGAGTTTGTGCGCATTTTTTCTAATGTATCACAACCAATATAACCCATAGAAGATTTAACACCACCAATCATTTGGTGAATGATAGGGCGTATAGAACCTTTAAATGGAACACGTCCTTCTACTCCTTCTGGTACTAGTTTATCGGCTTTTGAGTCTGATTGAAAATATCTATCAGATGAACCGTGTGCTTGGTTCATTGCACCTAATGAACCCATGCCACGATAAGATTTATAAGAACGACCTTGGTAAAGTTCAACTTCGCCTGGAGATTCTTCAGTACCTGCTAGCATTGAGCCTAACATGACGCAGTATGCGCCAGCAGCTAATGCCTTTGCAATGTCACCAGAATAACGTATACCACCATCAGCAATTAGTGGTATACCTGTGTCTTTAAGTGCATCTGCCACTTCTGAAATAGCACTGATTTGGGGTATACCTACACCAGCAACAATACGAGTAGTACAAATACTACCTGGACCAATACCTACTTTTACGCAATCTGCACCTGCTTTTACTAAATCTAGTGCTGCCTCGCCTGTGGCAATATTACCAGCAATAATAGACACGTTTGGATGTTTGTTTTTAGTTTTTACAACCCTATTAAGTACACCTTGAGAATGTCCATGAGCAGTGTCAATAACAATGACATCTACACCTGCTTCAATAAGTGCATTAATACGCTTGCTTGTCCCAGTACCAACACCAACAGCAGCACCTACACGTAAACGTTCTTCTGAGTCTTTACAGGCATTGGGGAAGTCTGTTGATTTTTGAATATCGCTTACATTAATCATACCTTTAAGATTGAATGCATTATCAGTGATAATGATTCGTTCAATACGATGCTTTTGCAATAATGATCTTACTTTGTTTATGTCTGTACCTTCTTGAACGGTAATCAATTTGTTTTGCGGGGTCATGACATTTTTAACTAATTCGTTCAAGTGGGTTTTGAACCTTACATCTCTACCTGTAACTAAGCCTTTAATAGTGTTACCTTCAACTACAGGTAAGGCAGAAATATTGTATTGTTGCTGCATTTTAAGAACATCAGCAATGGTTGCTTTCAGTGATATAGTGATTGGTTCTTTAATAATACCTGATTCAAAACGTTTGACACGGTGAACCTCATTAGCCTGTTCCTCTACTGATATATTTTTATGAATAATTCCAATCCCTCCTTCTTGAGCAAGGGCAATAGCTAGTTTAGATTCAGTGACAGTATCCATTGCTGCTGAAAGAATGGGTATGTTAAGAGTGATATCTTTAGTTAATTGTGTTATTAGGTTTACTTTTTTTGGTATGATTTTTGAGTATTTTGGTACTAGTAATACGTCATCAAATGTGTATGCGGTTTTTAGTAAATTCATTAATATCTCCTACGGTTAACAAAATTTGAAAGAATTAGACCTATTATTATGCCAAAGAATAATACTAAACCACCTGTAATGAACCAGTTTCGAGAACTATAATTCTGTGTGGCAGTGTTGTTATTTTCTAATATTTGAATCTCAGCTTTTAGTTGTAATATTTTTATAGAAAGTTTTTCATTATAATGTTCAAGCTTTAGTGCATCTTTATAGATTTTTTCAATGTGTTGTTTTTCAGCTTTAGATTTGTTATCTTGTATAACAAGCTTGGTATTTTGATTTTTTAGTATTTTAATTTGTTTTTCCAGTTCTGTATTTCTTTTACTTTGTTTTATACTTAGTAATTGATTAGAATTATATTTTTTCTTAAGTTTGTCTAGCTTTATTCTTGCTGGTGGATTATTAGATAAATATCTTGATATAACCCAGCCTATTGATTCTTTATGCTTAACTTGAGTCCAGCCGTCTTTAGTAGTTTGTAAGATATATAATTTTTCTCCAGAAGAAAAAGACCGTATTATGTTATTATTAAAGCTTTTATCTTCTCTCATTGGAATATCTACCTGGTCAGTAATATAGACAAATGATTTAGCGTTAACAATTGACATAAGTGTGCTAAATAGCATGGGTGTTAATAACAAATACTTAATTAAATTCATAAGCTGGATATCTTGTTAAGTTGATTATTAAAATCATGAATGGCGGATAGTGTTGTAGCTAATCTTTCTTTTTCTATATTAATAATTGTTTTAGGCGCACCTTTTATAAATTTATCATTGTCTAATTTACTCTTAAATTGACTTTTCAGCTTTTCTAATTTTCCTATTTCTTTATTAAGGCGAATTATTTCTTGGCTTTTGTCAATTAATCCAGCTAGTGGAATGAATATTTTCATATTATTAACCAAGGCAGTAGCTGATTCTGGTGCTTGTTCGGTAGTTGTTAGTTTATTAATACTTTCTATTTTTGCTAGTGAATTTAAAATATTTATGTTGTTAGTTATATATTGTTCATCTTTGGAGTTAAAGTTTTGTACAAAACAAGGCAGCCATTTTAAAGGTGAAATATCCATTTCACCACGAATTTGTCGAATTCTTAAAATAAAGGTTTGTAGCCATTTAATTTCTGCTTCTACTTTAGCGGATATTAAATTATTAATTACTTTTGGGTGAGGTTGAATTATTAAGCTTGTATTATTACAGCCTGTAATTACATTACATTGCTCAAAGATTTCCTCAGTAATAAACGGAATGATAGGATGTAATAAAGTTACTATTTCGGTTAGTACTTTGATTAAAGTAGCTTGTGTACCTGGTTTAGTTGTATTATCTTGTAATAAAGGCTTAGATAATTCAAGATACCAATCGCAATAGTCATGCCAAATAAATTCATACAAAGTTTGACTCATTAAATCAATACGATAGTCAGATAAATGCTTTTCAACATTTATTTTTGTATTTTGTAAACGAGATAGAATCCATTTATCAGCTGTTGATAAATGTGCATTAGTATCAATAGTTTTACCTTTAAGATTCATTAATACGAAACGTGAAGCATTCCAAAGTTTGTTACAAAAATTTCGATAACCTTCAATACGCTTTAGGTCAAATTTAATATCGCAATTAAAAGAAGCTAAAGCAGCGAAAGTGAAGCGTAATGCATCAGTGCCAAAAGCGGGAATACCGTTAGCAAAGTCTTTTCTAGTTTGTTTTTTGATTTTTTCTACCATTTTAAATTGCATTAATCCTTGTGTGCGTTTTTCAAGTAAGTTTTTTAAGGTAATACCATTGACTAAATCAATTGGATCAAGAACATTACCTTTAGATTTTGACATTTTTTGTCCTTGTCCATCCTTGATTAATCCAGTAATATAAATATCTTTAAAAGGTACTTTTCCTGTAAATTTAAGTCCAAACATAATCATACGAGCAACCCAAAAAAAGATAATATCAAAGCCAGTGACTAACACATTGGTTGGATAAAAACGAGATAAATCAGGTGTTTTTTCTGGCCAACCTAGGGTTGAAAATGGCCATAAAGCAGAGGAGAACCAAGTATCAAGCACATCTTTATCTTGAGTGAGTATTATGCCTTCTCCTGCTTGTTTTTGTGCTTGTTTAAGTGAGTCTGCAACAAAGATATTACCTTTGTCGTCATACCACGCAGGAATACGATGTCCCCACCAAATTTGGCGAGAGATACACCAATCTTGAATATTGTTCATCCAGTTAAAGTAAGTTTTACTCCAGTTTTCAGGAATGAAACGAATATCTCTGTTTTTAATTGCATCAATGGCAGGTTGGACTAATGGTTTTATTTTAACAAACCATTGATCGGTTAAATAAGGCTCAATAATTGCATTTGTTCTATCGCCACGCGGTATCATTAATTTGTGTGGCTCAATTTTCTCTAGTAAACCTTGATTATCTAAATCTTGAATGATTTGCTTACGAGCTTTAAATCTATCCATACCTGTGTAGGCACTAGTAATCACGTTGTTAATTTTAGCATCATCAGTTAAGATGTTAATAACATCTAAATGATGGCGAAGACCCAACTCATAGTCGTTAAAATCATGGGCTGGAGTAATTTTAACGCATCCTGTACTAAATTTAATATCGACATAATCATCTTTAATGATTGGAATTTTTCGGTTGGTTAGGGGTAAATCAATGGTTTTACCGATCAAATGTGTATAACGTTTATCGTTAGGATGAACAGCAATGGCACTATCGCCTAGGATAGTTTCAGGGCGTGTGGTTGCAACAATTATTACTTTATTAGTATTGGTAACAGGATAACGTATGTACCAAAGTGAGCTCTGCTCTTCGGTGTTAATGACTTCAAGATCAGATATAGCAGTGTGTAATATTGGATCCCAATTAACCAAACGTTTACCACGATAAATCAATCCTTCTTTAAATAGTTGTATGAAGACTTTTTTAACGGCGTTAGATAAGCCATTATCCATTGTAAATCTATTTTTTTCCCAATCTACTGAAAATCCTAAGAGACTCATTTGCGAAGTGATTGTGCCACCAGATTGTGCTTTCCAGTCCCAAATTTTTTGAGTGAATTTTTCACGACCAATCTCATGACGAGTAATGTCTTGTGTTGCTAATTGACGTTCAACTACCATTTGCGTGGCAATACCTGCATGGTCCGTACCTGGCTGCCAAAGGGTTTGTTTTCCATTAGCGCGATGATAACGCGTTAATATATCCATAATTGTATGTTGAAACGCGTGCCCCATATGTAAAGAGCCAGTAATATTTGGTGGTGGTAGCATAATGCAGTATGCACTTTTGCTACTGGTATTTGAATTAGAAGAAAATAGGTTTTTATCTTTCCAAAGTAAGCGAAATTTTTTTTCAATTTGTTTTGGATTGTAAGTTTTTTCCATTAAAGTAGCGAGATGGATTAAACTTCGTTATTATACTATATCACCAAAATTGATTTGGTTAATAAGGCCTATTTTATTGTGTTGATAACTAGTTTTATCGTAACATTAATAATAATATTGAAAAGTTAAGTGGTGATGTGAAGTACACACGTATATACGTACTTTTTGAGTTGGTATTAAAAAAAGTGAGTATGTAAAAGTCAATATACTTAAAGGCAAGTATAAAATTAAGTTAATAAGTTGTTATTAAATTATGGAATAATGATTACATATTGTACTGTACAAATTATGGTATTTATGAATGAAGCATAATATGCCTACAATTTGTTAAAATTTTATTAAAAAGATTGTTTTTAAGTAAATTCTTCTTTAAGATATAAAGATTAATATCTTAAAGAAGAATCTTTCATTTTTATAAATGAATAAGGTATAGGAGAAGAAATCATCTCTAAAAGAGAATATGCTTATTTAAAAATAAAAAGTAATTAGAATCTAATATATTATTTATTTAAGTGAGTAATTTTAATGTCAAATTATTTAGTGTCTACTTCTCCTTTATTATAACAATGGTTACTAGTTAAAGTATATTTTATATTCTAGTTCTTTTGAGTTTAATTTATAGGCTCTAAAACCATCATCAATAAAATATAGTAACCACCAAGATAAGATATTTACTTCTTGTAAATTCTACTTTGTTAATTAAGTGATGTAATCATTAGAAAGGTAAGTTAATGTCACCAGTGATAGTTTTCATTTTGGCAGATGAGGCATCAGAAATTTGTTTAACAGCATCATTCATAGCATTAAGAATTAAATCTTCAAGTAGTTCTTTATCATTCATTACTTTATCGAGAATTGTAATATTAGTAACTATATGTTCACCATTTAATATGATTTTAACAGAACCATCAGCGGCTTTTCCAGTAGCAGATAGATTCTTGATTTCCGATTGTGCTTGTTTCATATTATTTTGTATTTGTTGGGCTTTTTTCATTATGTCAGTCATTCCAGCTTTAAACATGCTTAATCTCCTTAATTGAATTAATGTTAATTTTTGTATCAAATATTTTTTCTAGTTTTTGCACACCTTCATCATTTAAAAATTTTGTTTGCATTTTTGTTATTTTTTTACTATGAGCTTGAGTTTTTTTTTGTGCTAATGTTTGAACATTTGGTTTACCGAGATTAATTACTAAATTTAATGTTGAAAATTTTTTTCTAAGTGTTGTTAACATGCTTTTTTGCACATGGTTACTTAGTAAATTAGTAAATTGATCATCTAGTGTTAGTGTTAGTGTTGTGTTATTAATTTTGTCAAATAATGTATTTTCTACTAACATCTTTACACTACCTTTAAATTCTAGTGATAGGATAAGTGTTTCCCATTGTTGTTGATTGTTAATATTGAGTATTTTTGGTTTTGCAAAATCTGGTATTTCTTTTTTTTCAATTAGTACTGGTATTTTAACTCTAGACTTGATTTTTAGTGTTTTTTTTTCTGTATTAGGTTGGTTATCGCTACGAAATGCTAACATTCTAAGTAGCGTCATCTCAAATCCAATCTGATCGCTAGGAGCTAGTGCCATGTCTTTAGAGCCATTAATTGACATCTGATAAAAAATTTGTAAATCAAAGTTTGATATTTGTTCGCTAAGATTTTTAATAGTTCTGTCACTTTTAATATTAACAATTTGTGCAATAGATATTTTATGGAACAATGAACTTAAATCTTTAAGTGCATTATTAAGGTTTTCGCCTTGATGAGATAAATCTTCAATAAAATTAATTACCGATTTAGCATCTCGGTTAAATAAATGTGTGGTTAATGTTATAATGTCCTCATGATGTACTAAACCTAGCACAGTTTTAATATCGGCATTGGTTACTGTACCTTTGCCATAAGAAATTGATTGATCAAGTAAGCTTAGTGCGTCACGCATTGAGCCTTCGCCAAAATCAGCAATTTGACTAAGGGCTAATTCTTCATAGCTTAGTGCTTCAGAATCCATGATAAATTTTAGTTGTCCTAGAATTTCATCATGGGTTAGTTGCTGCAATGTGAATTGCAAGCAACGTGATAAAATAGTCACAGGTAGTTTTTGTGGGCTAGTAGTTGCTAATAAGAATTTAACATGTTCTGGTGGTTCTTCTAGGGTTTTTAAAAGCGCGTTAAAACTACTCTTAGAGAGCATATGTACTTCATCAATAAGATAAATTTTATAACGATTTTTGCTTGGCATGTATTGCGTATTTTCTAGAATAGAACGCATATTATCCACCCCTGTGTGTGAGGCAGCATCAAGTTCAATTAAATCAATTGATTGACCTTTGTCAATCTCGATGCAAGTAGAACACTTGCCACACGGGGTTGAGCTAACTCCTTGTTCACAGTTAATAGATTTGGCAAAAATTCTAGCAATACTGGTTTTACCAACACCCTGTGTTCCTGTGAATAGAAAACCGTGATGTAAATTATTAGCATCAAGTGCATTAATTAAGGTTTTTTTGGTGTTTGTTTGACCTACTAATTCAGTAAAAGAATGCGGGCGATATTTTCTAGCTAAAACTTGATAGTGTTTACTCATCAAAATAGGATTGATTATATTAAAAATGATAGCATCAAGAATATCTTCCAACACATAAAAAATTATTACCGTTGCTTCTTTCCAGATCTGGCGGGGTTCATAACTATTTATTGTTGGTACAACCTTGATACTATCAAGTATCTATTTTACATTTAGTTTGGTTTTATTATTAGCTAATTCTAAACGTTCTTGAGTTTCTGTATCTTACTAATATACTGTGTAATATCCAGCACTAATTTGATTTAGCAATGGTTGTTTTTAGTACTTTTGAGAGTGCTATTTTTTTAAATAAATAAGGTTTAAACAGTGTAGATTGGTAAACAGCAATGCCAGAAAAGTATAGGTTTTTGTTTGCAAGAGTTAACTAGGTATTTATTTGCTGTTTATTCTACGTATTTTTAACCAATTGTGCATCATTTAAATATTGGTTATTGTTGTTTTTAATTGACAGGAGTTTAAGAATACATACATAATTTTTAGTTGAAGTTTGCAATCTCATTAGTTTAAATTAATTAAAAAATTGAGTAGTTGTTTGTTGTATTTGTTAAATGTTAGATTTTGAATGTGAATAGCTTGTATTTTGATAATTTCATTAAATGGTAATTTTGTATAGATTAAGATTTAAATTTTCATTTAAAACATACAGAAAAGTTATTAAATTAAATCCTAATTGATATTGAACTCTAAAATAACGATGAAAACTAGCATCATTATTTACGCGTGTGAGTTAAAAATCTTGATAATCAAAAAAATTTACAAAGCTAAATATATAACATATTTAGGTATTCGTCATGTATTCTTTAGATTTTGGTAGTAATCATAGACACGGCTCCAAACGCTACCAATATGACCATTATTAATTAACTTATTATCAACTTTGGTTATGGGCATAATTTCGCGTGTAGAGCTGGAGATCCACAACTCATCTGCAGTGTTTAGTTCATTAATTGAGAACGAGGTTTCTTGAATAGAGATATGATATGCCTTTGCACTTTCTAAAACCAAATCACGAGTAATACCAGATAGAATGTGAGTATTAGTTGGGTGGGTATATAGGGTGTTATTTTTTATCATAAAAACATTAGAAGTTGCACCTTCAGTCACTTGAGTGCCTTGATAAAGAATAATCTCTTCAACATTTTTTTCTTTTGCTTGTTGTGAATACATAACATTAGCTAAAAGAGAGGTGGATTTAATGTCACATCGACTCCAACGAATATCTGGTTGTGTGATGGCTGAAAATCCTGTTCTAAGTGTTTTCTTGGTTTTAGTTAGCAAAATGTTAGTTTCGATATAGACAGTTGGTGTCAAATTACTAAAACTATGCTGGCGTTTGTTACTTATACCCCGACTTATTTGTAAATAAATTGATTGTTCTTGATTGTTGTAAAATTTTAGAAGTTTATTGAGAATACTGCCCCACTTTTTTGAACTATATGGATTTTTTATTTTGATCGAATCAAGACTTGTTTGTAAACGTAATAAATGTTCATCAAGACGGAATATTTTGCCATTATAAATAGGAATTACTTCATACACGCCATCACCAAACAAAAAACCTCTATCCATCACAGAAATGTGTGCTTGATTTTTTTTAATAAATTCTCCGTTTAAAAATACCACTAAAATCCAATAGCCTCAAGCATACGTGAAAAAAAATTTGCTTGTTGTGCATTTTCAAGCGCAACAAGTGGAATACTAGCTATGGTTTTGCCTTTAAACTGAATGAGAAGTTTTCCAACAATATCACCTTTATTAATAGGTGCTGATAAGGCTGTATCAAGTTGGATAACTTGGTCTGAAAATTTGAACTGACCACGTGCTAGAGTAAAACTAATTGTTTTTGATGTACCAACCTTTAACATGTTTTTAGTTGAGCTAGCTATAGGCAATTCTTTTTTTATTTTTCTAATGGTTTTAGTTTCAAAAAAACGAAAGCCGTAATCAAGAATTTTTTGTGTTTGTGAAGTTCTGTCGTTGACACTATTAGATCCTAGAACAACAGAAATCAAGCGCATACCAAGACGTTCGGCACTGGCTACTAGATTGTATCCTGCTTTTTTAGTAAATCCAGTTTTAAGTCCATCTACTGTATGATCATTCCATAGTAATTTATTACGGTTGTATTGTTTAATACCATGGTAAGTAAATTCTTTTTCTGAATACCATGGGTAAAATTGAGGAAAGTCTCTAATTATTGCTGTTGCTAGTAATACTATATCGGCAGCAGTAGTGTATTGATTATTATCTGGTAAACCAGAAGCGTTTTTAAACTGAGAATTATTCATACCAAGTTTGCGTGCATATTCATTCATATAAGTAGTAAATGTACTTTCATCTCCTGCAATATGTTCAGCTAAAGCAACAGCAGAGTCATTGCCGGATTGAATAATCATGCCTTTAAGCAAAGTTTTAAGCTTTATAGTTTTTCCTACTTCTACAAAACTTTTTGAACCACCTGTTTTCCATGCTTTTTTACTGATACGTACTTCATCTTCTAAGTTTATACGATCATTGTTAATGAGTTGAAAAATGACATACGCTGTCATTAGTTTAGTTAGACTTGCTGGTGCTCGTTTGTAGTTTTGTTTGTTGTTAGCAATGACTTTACCAGAATTGTAATCAACAATACTATAAGCAACAGCAGATATTTCTGGAGCTTTAGGGGTAATGAAAATTGCTGCTTGGGTATTTAAGGTAAATAAGTATATAAGAATAGTTAAGGATTTGATAAATAATTGGTTTTGCATAAAATAATTAGTTGTTTAGTTAATTAAATACTTGTTTTAACTTTGCTTTATAGTTGATAAGATACCATAGCATATCTATTATCGTGATTATAATATGTCAGTACTTAAAAATTATAAAAAGTAAGCAAAGTTTTATTGATTAACTATTTTTGGTAGGCTAATGAATTCCAATTTAGTTTTATTTTTAATATCTTAATGAATATTTAAATACTTATTTCGCCAATATTGGATATTTTTTATGTTTTCAGCACCTTCTAAGTGTTACTAAGTTATTTTCACAAAATAATCAATGTTTATTATTAATGTGTTCATTAATAATAAACAAACCTTTACATCTATCCAAAGACACGATTTTTTACTATTATTTTTAATAAGATAACAGGTTACTTGAAAATTAGTTGTTGGTAAAAATTAAGTTAAAAAAGCAAATAAGCAAGAATATGTACATTATTTTTGTAGGTAACTTGGTGTTTTATGTTTACGAATTGCCATGATAATGCCAAAGCTAGACATTAAAGTAATGATTGATGATCCGCCATAACTAATCAATGGTAATGGTACACCTACTACAGGTAGTAGTCCAGATACCATGCCAACATTAACAAAAATATAAGTAAAAAAGACAAAAGTTAAACTCAAGCCTAATAATCTTGAAAAATTATCCTCTGATTGAAAAGAAATTATCAGTAATCGGTAAATAATCAATCCATACAAGGTAAATAAGAATATAATTCCTATAAACCCCAGTTCTTCAGCAATAACAGCAAAGATAAAGTCAGTTGTATGCTCAGGTAAAAAATTAAGATGAGATTGAGAGCCTTGTCCTAAGCCTTTACCAATTAAACCACCAGAGCCAATTGCAATTTTTGATTGCAAGATATGATAGCCAGAACCTAAAGGGTCAGAACTTGGGTCAAATAAGGTCATAATACGTTTTTTTTGATAACCTATTAATAGGTAGTCCCATACAACATAGACGCATGAAATAGTGATTGATGAAATTAAAGTAAAATTTAGCCAATTGTTTTTAATAATTTGAATGCGAACACCAGAAAAAAACAATACATAAAAACCAGATGCAGCAATTAATAGTGAAGTACCTAGATCTGGTTGTTTAGCTATAAGTATCACAGTTGAAATAATGGCAACAATGGATAGAAAAATGGGTAGTAATTTTGGTAAAAATGTTTTCTCACTTAAAATTGAAGCTATAGCAATAGGGACGATAACTTTCATAATTTCAGAAGGCTGGAAGCGTATAAAACCCAAATTAAGCCAGCGTTGAGCGCCACCACTATTTGAACCAAAAATTAAGACAAAAATTAGCAAAAATATGCCAAGTAACATTAAATAAGGAGAGAAACGTTTAAGTTGATAAGGTGGTATTTGAGCAATAATTAACATTGCACAAATTGCCAATGCAAAGTGTAAGGCTTGCTTATACATAGTTTGCATAGAGCCTTCTGAAGCTGAATAAAGCACAATAAGTCCAAACCCACTAAGTGTGATAATCAATAAAAATAAAGGAGTATCCATCTTAAAATAATGCCAATAATGACGTATTTGTGCAACATTTAATAATTTTATAATAATAATAAACCAACTGATCTAGCGTCAGATAGTAGTAAATTAAAGCTTCGACAAGCTGATTTATTATTCATAATTTCAGTGCTAATACCCATTTGACGAATAGCTATCTGTTGTTTTGGATGTAAAAATTTATGTGTTGAGCCTGAACCAATAATTAATAAATTAATATTATCTTGATTGGATAGAGGGAATAACGAAATTTTATTAATATCATTAAGATGATTGATATTAATTTCACAATAGTAACTACAAGAAATAAAACAAGGTATTTTAAGTTGTATATGTGTTAATTTAACATGGTATTCTTCGATGGAAACAATACTGTTATAATCTGTCTCTTGTTGGTTAAATTCCATGGTGTTACAGTGACTATTTGATGAATAAAAGCACATTATAACAGTGTAAAATTAATTCTCTTTTTTATTATTAGAGAAATAGATGTCAGATTCAAGTAATACAGATATATATAATGCAGATTTATTCAGTGGTGTCACTGCTTTTGATACTAAGAATTTTACCATGGCATATCAATTATTAGCTCCACTAGCTATAAAAGGTAATGCTGAGGCTTTATGGCGTGTTGGTATGATGCAAATGAACGGTTTAGGCATGGTCAAAAACCAGTCTTTAGGGTTTGAAAATTTTTTACAAGCAGCAGGAAAAGGACATGCATTTGCTCATCATATGCTAGGGGTAGCATATATGACTGGAGAGGGCGTAGAAAAAGATATTGTACAGTCTATTAAGTGGTTTAAAAAAGGTGCTAAATTTGGTATTTCTGGTCCAATGTACACATTAGGTATGCTATTCGAAGATGGTAAAGAAGTTAAACAAGATTTAGAAAAAGCACAATATTGGTTCGACAAAGCCGATAGAGTAGAGTAAGCCCATAACATTAAAAAATAATGATGAAATCAAGATTTGCTCCATCCCCAACAGGCTATTTACATATTGGGGGTGCTAGAACTGCATTCTTCGCTTGGATTTGGGCTAAAAAACAACATGGTAAATTTGTATTACGTATTGAAAATACAGATTTAGAACGTTCAACTCAAGCATCAACTGATGCTATTTTACAAGGCATTGATTGGCTTGGGCTTAATTATGATGAAGGTCCTTTGTACCAAACGGATCGTTTTGATAGGTATAAACAAATTATTCAGTATCTATTAGATGAAAAAAAAGCTTATTATTGTGAATGTTCTAAGAATCGTTTACAAATATTGCGTGAAGAGTTAACAAAACAAGGTAAAAAGGCTAAGTATGACGGTTGTTGTCGTGATAAAAATCTACATACTGGTGTTGTACGTTTTAATAATCCAAAAGAAGGAATAGTGGTTTTTAATGATGTAGTCAAAGGAAAAATTTCAATTAATAATCAAGAATTAGATGATTTAGTTATTGCTCGTAGCGATAACACACCAACTTACAATCTTACTGCGGTAATTGATGATCATGATATGAAAATTAATATCATTATTCGCGGTGATGATCATATTAACAATACACCTAAGCAAATTAACCTTTATCAAGCATTAGGTTGGCATCTACCAGAATTTGCACACTTACCTATGATTCTAGGTAATGATGGTATACGTCTTTCAAAACGACATGGTGCTGTGAGTGTTATGGCATACCGAGATGCAGGATTTCTGCCTGAAGCCTTGCTTAATTATTTATCCCGTTTGGGCTGGTCGTATGGTAATCAAGAAATATTTTCTATAAATGAAATTATTCAGCTATTTGAATTAAAAAATATCAATAAAGCGTCTGCAAATTTTAATCAAGATAAGCTTTTGTGGTTCAATAAAGAAACCATTAAAAGTTCTAGTGTTAAGAATTTACTTAGTAACCTGACTTGGCATTTACAAAATCAAGAAATTACAATTAAAGATATACCTAATATTGAAATAGTAATTCGATACTTGCAAAATAGATGTAAAACTTTGGTTAATATGGCAGGTGAGTTAAAAATGTTTTATCAAGATTTTGACAATTTTGATGAAAAACTTGCTAAAAAATTATTTAAAGATAAAGCACCACTTAAGCACTTACTTGTAGAATTAGAAATGCTAAACACCTGGAAAGCTAATAATATTAAACAAGTTGTTAAACAAGTATGCTTTGAGCTCAATATCGACTTTGGAAGAGTAGGACAGCCTTTTAGGCTTGCGCTAAGTGGTGATGGCAATGCAGGCAGTATTGATATTGTAGCCGAATTGGTTGGTAAGAATAAAGCGTTATTACGTTTAAAGATGGCGATTGATTTCTAATAAATACTTATAAGTATGGTAGATTTATCACTATTTAGAGGACAATATCAATCATTACAGGATTCAGTCAAGGAAGATTTTTTAAATAGTCCAGAGACAGCTCAAGCACTTGTTTTATATAGAAGTGATGGAATTGATCAATTACTAAAGGATATTTGGCAAAGTTTTAATCTTTCTTATCAGTTGTGTTTAGTGGCAGTTGGAGGTTATGGTAGGAAAGAATTGCATCCATACTCAGATATAGATTTATTAATCTTAATTCCTGATGATTCTCATAATACTTATCAACAGGATATTGCTAGTTTTTTGACATTTTTATGGGATGTAAATCTGGAAGTAGGGCATGCAACTCGAGATTTGAAAGATTGTATTAGCGTGATTGATGATCTTAGTGTGGTGACTAATTTATTAGAATCTAGAGTTATTCTAGGTAAAGTGTCTTTGTTTTATAAGATGAAAGCTGTGATTAAATCTAGTGTTTGGTCAAGTCAATCATTTTTAGTTGGAAAGAAAAAAGAACAGTATAATCGTCATCAAAACCCATCTAATACTGCTTACAATTTAGAACCTAATATTAAACAAAGCTCTGGAGGTCTTAGAGATATTCAAACGGTTGTTTGGGTGGCGAAATGGTATTTTTGTGTTAATACTTTGTTTGAATTGATCGATAAGCAATATTTAACAATTGCTGAATATGAATTATTAAACACAGCACAACTATTTTTATTCAAAGTCAGATTTGCACTACATATTATTGCTAATCGACGTGAAGACAGACTTGTATTCCAATATCAAAAATCTGTAGCAAATATATTGGGTTATGTTGATGGGGATTTTTTAGCAGTTGAGGCTTTCATGAAAGATTATTATCAAACAGTGACTAAGGTCTCTCGTCTTAATGATATTTTGTTGCAATTATTAGAAGATGAAATTTTAAATACACAGTGTTTGAATAGTCGTTTTATGGTTAGTCATGGTTATATTCATTCAATTGATGAGCGGATTTTTATTAAAATACCGTCCGCTTTTATTGAAATATTTTTACTTATTGCTAAGCATAATTATGTATGTGGTATTAGTGCAAAAACGCTTAGACAAATGCAAACTAGTATCAATTTAATTGATTGTGACTATTATAAAAGACGTAATAATAATCGATTATTTATTGAATTATTACAGCAAAATCAAGGGGTGAATAAGGCGTTAAAACTTATGAATCGTTATGGTATTTTAGAGCGCTACATTCCTGCTTTTGGTAATATTATAGGGCTGATGCAATATGATTTATTCCATGCCTATACAGTAGATCAACATACGTTGTTTGTGATTCGTAATTTGAGACGTTTTTTTGTGTCTGAGTTTGCTAATGAGTTTATACTTTGTAGTGAGATAGCAGCAGGCATTCAAAAACCAGAATTGTTATTATTAGCAGGGCTTTTTCATGATATTGCTAAAGGTAGAGGTAGAGGTAGAAAGCATGCTCAGTTAGGTGCAATTGATGTACGTAAATTTTGTCGATATCATCAATTAAAAGCAAATGATATTGATTTAGTTTCACAATTAGTTGAAAAACATTTACTCATGTCAATGGTTGCACAAAAGCAAGATATTGGTGATTTTGAGGTAATTAAGTATTTTGCTGAGCAAGTGAGTACAGTTGAATTCTTAGAATTTTTATACTTACTAACAGTAGCTGATATTCGTGCAACAAAAGATAATTTATGGAATGGCTGGAAAGATTCTTTGTTAAAGAAACTATTTTACAACACTAAAAAATACCTAGAAAGTAGTAATGGTCAACGTTCAAGTGTAGATCAGAGAGTGCAAAATATCAAACAAACTATTATTAATAACTCTATTATTCAAGGTTATCCAATAAGTGAGGTTGAAAATATATTATCAACTTTACCAAAAGATTATTATTTACGTTATGATATAAGTGATATTCTGTGGCATTTAAGTTTTACCACTAAAATAACTGTAGATAAGATTACTGTTAGCTCTAGAATTTCACAATATAACGTAATTGATATTCTTATTTTATGTAATAATTTTAATGGACTATTCTTTAAATTAATTAGTATTCTTGAAAGATTAAGGCTTGATATTGTGGATGCTAAAATTTTAACCACCAAGAATAATAAAGTCTATAACACAATTAGTGTTTTGCAAGATGAAGCATTTGAGCATATTAATATAAATCAAAAAATCAAAAATGAGTTGGATAATTTAGATGTGAGCTTAAGAATAACTCATGATATGTACATATATCAATATTTTGATCATAGAGTAAAAGTTAGTTTTAGTTTAAATGAACAATGGAACCTAACTCAATTAGAAATTAACGCGCTTGATAAACAAGGGATACTTTCTAATATTGCCTACGTATTCTTTGAATTAAACATCTTATTAATTAATGCTAGAATTGCAACTATGGGAGAAAGGGTTGAGGATGTATTTTTTATTAGCAATGCTAAAAATGAACCATTGAGTATGGCAGAAAAATTAACTCTAAGAGAGAGTTTAGAGGAAAAATTGTAAAAAAGAATTATGCGAGTTAAATAATGATATAATTTCACGCAGTTATCAAGTTCTGCTGTTTTTTAATTTCAGATTAATATAAAAATATGAACGATAAAATTAAAATAGTAGTTGATGCCTCTTTTGAAGCAGAAGTTGTTAACTCATCACAAATGGTATTAGTAGATTTTTGGGCGCAGTGGTGTGGACCGTGCAAGACGCTAATGCCTGTATTAGACGAAATTGCTGATGAATATGATGGTAGAGTTCTTATTGTTAAAATTAATATAGATGAGAATCAAAAAATGCCATCAAAGTATGGAGTTCGTGGTATTCCAACTATGTTGTTATTTTTTGATGGTGTTGTCCAAGCAACAAAAATGGGCGCACTTTCAAAAGCAGAACTTAGTGCATTTATCGACGCTAATATTTAAAGACTAAATAACTGATTATTTTTCTCTTAAGTAGTTAGTTTAACAAAGTTTTATAGTACTTTAGATACACATCTATAATTAAGTAAAAATACTTAACCTTAATATGGACACATTCATGAAATTATCAGAACTAAAAAAATTTAGCCCAGAGAAATTACTAGAATTGGCACAATCTTTAGGTGCAGAAAATATTTCTAGAGCTAAAAAACAAACCTTAATTTTTATTATTCTTAAAGCCAAAGCGGCTAATGATGAGGAAGTTTTGGGTGATGGTGTTTTGGATGTGTTACAAGATGGTTATGGTTTTTTAAGATCAAGTGATGATTCTTATACCTCAGGTGCAGATGATATTTATATTTCACCTAATCAAATTAGACGTTTTAATTTATCAACTGGTGATTTGGTTGCGGGTAAAATTAGAGCACCTAAAAAAGGTGAAAAGTATTTTGCTTTAATTAAGGTATCAGAAGTGAATAGTGAAGATCCAGATAATGTTAGGAATAGGATTCCATTTGCCTCACTAACACCTATCCATCCTAATGAAAGAATTAATTTAGAAGTTGGCAATGGCGGTACTGAGGATATTACTGCTAGAGTAATTGATCTTGTTGCACCATTTGGAAAAGGCCAAAGAGGTTTATTGGTTGCGCCGCCTAAGGCAGGTAAAACTATGATTATGCAAAATATTGCTACGTCTATTTCGGTTAATCATCCAGAATGTGAACTTATTGTGCTTTTAATCGATGAGCGTCCTGAAGAAGTGACAGAAATGGCTCGTACTGTTCGTGGAGAGGTAATCGCCTCAACGTTTGATGAACCAGCAAAACGTCATGTGCAAGTTGCTGAAATGGTTATCCAAAAAACGAAACGACGTTCAGAACAAGGTAAAGATGTGATAATTCTATTAGACTCAATTACACGTTTGGCACGTGCTTATAATACAATTTCTCCTTCATCAGGTAAAGTTCTAACAGGTGGTGTTGATGCTAATGCACTACAACGTCCTAAGCGTTTTTTTGGAGCGGCTAGAAATATTGAAAATGGAGGTAGTATTACTATTATTGCTACTGCATTGATTGATACTGGCTCAAAAATGGATGAAGTTATTTATCAAGAATTTAAAGGTACTGGCAATATGGAGCTTCATTTAGAGAAACGCTTAAGTGAGAAACGAATTTTTCCAGCAATCAACATTAATGCTTCTGGTACACGTCGTGAAGAACTAATTACTGATGAAAAAGAATTACAAAAAATATGGATTTTGCGTAAGATTTTGCATCCAATGGATACTGTTGAAGCAGCTGAGTTCTTAATTAATCGTTTAAAGTTGACCAAAACTAATGACGAATTTTTTGCTTTAATGTCGCAAAAGAAGTAATAAATTGATTGAAAAATCATTGTTTAATTTAATCATTACGAGTGTTTGTTAATCACCTTAAGCATACCTAAGGTATGTAACCTTTATTATAGCAATTAAAGTTTTTAAATTACAGAATAGCATTCTAGCTAGATATTTAATGCGTAATACATTGGTAATTTTAAGTGCAGTGTTTATTGTAATTAGTTTAGTAGTTTTTGGTAATCAGTTAGTACTAATGGTGAAAGAGAGTCTAGGAGAAGGTATACCTGTTAAAGAGCTATTACCAGTAGTTGGTTTTAATATGATTAGAGATGTTGTGCCAATTTTATCTTTATCTTTATTATTGGCTATTATTTTGAGTATTAACAGGTTGTATAAAAACTCAGAGGCCGTCATAATGAACTCATTAGGTTTGAACAATAAACATTTTATGTTATTCATTCAACCGCTTGTTATTGTTATTGTTATTGTTATTGTTATTCTAACGACAGTTGTAGTACCTTGGTCTAAGCAGCAAAAAGACTTGATTATAAATCATAGTAAAAATATATCTAAATTTTCTTTTATTAAAGAAAGAGAATTTCAAGAGTTTAAAAATGGTGATATTATTTTTTTTGCATCAAAAGTAAGTAATTCTGATAATTCTAAAGAACAAAATATGGAAGGGATTTTTATTTACACTTTGATTAATAATGAACCAGTTATAATTTTAGCGAAACAGGCTAAAAAATACACTAATTTAAACACTAATAGCGTGTATTTACGTCTTAAAGATGGTACGAATTATCACGGATTTATTCTAGATACAAAGAAAAAAATATTAAATTTTAATTTATATGATATACAAATTATTGACGGAAATATGAAAAAATTAATTAGCAAGGTTACTAAAGTAGAATCAAAATCAACACTTGAATTGTTTCTTTCTAGAAAACTTACAGAAATAGCAGAGTTTCAATGGAGAATATCTCAGCCTTTGAGTATTTTAATATTGTCAGCGCTTGGTGTATTGCTTGGAAAAACTTCCCAGAATGGAGGTAGAAATTTAGGCGTATTAATTGGCGTTGTTGTGTTTATTTTATATAATAATGCTTTGCTAATTTCCAAATCAGTCTTAGAACGGGGAGAGTCTTTACCAATTATTGGACTGTGGTGGGTACATTTAGTTATGTTATTACTAATTTTTAGTTTTTATTCAATTAGGCATAGAATATTTACCAATTTTTTTTAACAATATCTTATTAAAAAATAATTCAGTAAAATTACTAATAATAAAAAATATTAGATTTATTATTTTTTAGTTAGGTTTTTATAAAGAGTGCTACACTTTTTGACGCGTAAAATAACCATGTTTTTTAAAGGAAAAATTTTAATGTCGTCTCAACCAAATAAAAATTTAAAGGTTTTTGATAACCCTAATATTGAACGTAATTTTATTATTCAAATTAACATGCCAGAGTTTACATGTTTATGTCCTAAAACAGGACAACCTGATTTTGCTAAATTATATCTTGAATATATTGCCGATAAAGTATGTATAGAATTAAAATCATTAAAAATGTATATTTGGTCGTATCGAAGTAAGGGTGAATTTCATGAGTCAGTCACTAATAAAATTCTTGATGATTTGATTCAAATAAGTAATCCAAGATTTATGCGCTTAAAAGCAATTTTTAATGTTCGTGGTGGTATTTATACAACTATAATTGCTGAATACCAGCAAAAAAACTGGACATTAGAAAACAAAGTTGATTTACAGTATCAAGGCTAGTATTTTTATGAAAGTTATTCGTCAGATTGTTAAGTTTGATAGAAATCTTCTAGATAAAGATGCTTTAAAGGTTATTAATATTATAAATAAAGCTGGGTTTAAAGCCTATTTAGTAGGAGGTTGTGTTAGAGATTTCCTTTTAAGTTTAACACCAAAAGATTTTGATATTGCAACCAATGCTAAACCAGAACAAGTACATAAATTATTTAAACGTTCACGTTTGATTGGTAGGCGGTTCCGTTTGGTACACGTTATGTTTTCAGCACGTAAATTTATTGAAGTAGCTACTTTTAGATCAGGGAAAGTACAAGTAGCTAACAACGGGCTTGTTATGCGCGATAATTGCTATGGCAATATTGAAGATGATGTTATACGTAGAGATTTGAGTATTAATGCACTTTATTACGACATTGAAACACAAGAAGTTATTGATTATGTAGGTGGACTTCAAGATATAAGAGTACAAGAGTTACATGTTATTGGAAACCCAAAAAAAAGATTTGAGCAAGATCCAGTGCGCATGATTAGAATTATTAGATTTCAAACTAAATTAGATTTTCATTTGAGTAATGAGATTAAGTTGGCTATTTTTGAGCAAGCGCCACTTCTTGGTAATATCTCCACAATACGCTTATATGAAGAGTGTATTAAATTATTTCATAATGAATATGGGTTTAAAATATATCAACGCTTAGAGGAATATGGTTTGTTTAAATATTTATTTAAACAAACTCACAAGAATGAATTTATTAAAAAAGCTTTATTAAATACATCAGATAGAATTAAAAGAAACCAATCTGTAACACCTGTTTTTTTATTTGCTGTATTTTTATGGCAGGCTCAAAATGAGCGTTTTTTTGTGATTAAAAAGAAACAATGTTCTACATCTTTAGCTATGAGCCAAGCTTCAGAAGAAGTTATTATTGAACAAATTAAACAAGTTTCATTACCAAGATGGCTTAGTAGTAGAATTAAAGACATCTGGATGATACAGCCAAAACTAGAAAGTATGAATCCTAAAAAAGTAAAAGAATTATTAAAAAATCCACGTTTTAGAATGGCGTATGATTTTTTATTACTACGCTCTATAAGTATCAATCCTGAATTAGCTAAGGTAGCTAAATTTTGGCACAAAACTCAACAATTAAATTAGTCTTAATTACAACTCGTTCAAGTGGGATTAACCTATGTTTATCAGAATATTTCTTCTGGAAGAAGTAATATAGATGCTTAAAAGTTAAAAACTTAGAATTTAACACCTATTAACTAGATTTATCCATTCTCTTGTATATATTTACAAGGTTATGAGTCACATGTATAAATAATTGATAGTTTACATAGGTAAATAGGTGTATTAGAATAGTATTTAGTAAAATTTAAATATATTATTCATTCTTTATAAGAAAAAATATCAAAATTTATTATTGTGTTATTTTTTAACTAAACTATTTACTATACTTAAAAGAATATTTATAACAAAAATAATGGATAAAATAACAAGTAAATCGGATAGCGAGGAAAAATATAAAATGTCAGAAAAATTTAATTTTAACCAAGGTTTAATCGATTTAGAAAAAATTGTAAAAACCATGGAATCTGGCGATTTAAGTCTCGAAGATTCGCTTAATCACTTTTCTAAAGGTGTTGAATTAACTAAACAATGTCAAAGTGCACTTAATAAAGCAGAACAAAAAATTTCTATGTTAACTGAACAAGACAACTATACGAATGAAAAACCACTAAAGAGGTTATAATATTTTGTATTATACTAAGTGTTAAATATTACATTAAGACTTTTTAGTAATGGATTTTAATACTTACATTACAAGGGTTAATACTAAATTAGAGAAATGTTTACCAGCGCATGGTTATTTAACTAAAGCAATGCGTTATAGCACATTAACCAATGGTAAACGTTTTAGACCTATTCTTACTTATTCTGTTGCTAATACTTTTAGTACGCATTTAGATTTAGTTGATTCTAGTAGTTGTGCTGTTGAATTTATCCATGCATATTCTCTAATTCATGATGATTTACCAGCTATGGATGATGATGATATACGCCACAATCAACCAACTTGTCACAAACTTTTTGGAGAGGCTCAAGCAATTTTAGTGGGTGATGGTTTGCAAACATTGGCATTTAAGGTGTTGGTTAATGATAATTTGATTGGTTCTGATACAAAAATTGAGTTAATAAAGTCTTTAACGCATGCCTCATTTGAAATGGCAGAAGGTCAAGCAATTGATTTATCTATTATTGCAAAACAAGTTAACATTACAACGTTAGAAATTATGCACCGAAAAAAAACAGGTGCATTATTAAATTGTGCAGTTAACCTAGGTGCAATTATTTCTAAAAATTGTAACAATAAGGATCATGCTATTTTAAATATTTTTTCTAAAGATATCGGTTTAGCATACCAGATTCAAGATGACGTTCTTGATATTGAAACACCTGATGAGTTATTAGGTAAAAAACAATATTCTGATAAGTATAAAAACAAGCCTACTTATCCGTCCTTATTGGGATTGGATAAATCAAGACTTGTTTTTAAGGATTTATACGAAAAAGCTATTGATGAGATATCTTTATTAAGCGTAGATGCAGTAGAATTACAACAATTAACAGCTAAATTGCAAGAAAGATTGTTTTAAAACTGAATTAGAATACTACCCCAACTAAAACCAGCACCAATACCTTCAAATAATAAATGATCACCTCTTTTAATACGGCCGTCTCTAACTGCTGTATCTAGTGCTAATGGTATGGAGGCGGCAGAAGTATTGCCATGATTTTCAAGAGTAACAATTACTTTATTCATTGGAGTTTTGATGCGTTTGGCAACAGCAGATATAATACGAATATTAGCTTGATGGGGTACTATCCAATCTAATTTGTTTGAATTTAAATTAGTTTCTTTAAGTGTTTTTTCTGCTAAAGAAGATAAGAGATTAACCGCAATTTTAAAAACTTCATTACCAGACATTTCAATAAACCCCACTTCATTAATGTAATTATTACTAACTTGGAGTGAAGATAGATAATTTCCATCACTAAATAGTTTTGAATATAAAATACCGGTATTATCGCTTCCGCTTAACACTACAGCACCAGCACCATCACCAAATAAAACTGCAGTA
Source organism: Candidatus Vesicomyosocius sp. SY067_SCS001 (assembly GCF_014706615.1). Lineage (NCBI taxonomy): Bacteria > Pseudomonadati > Pseudomonadota > Gammaproteobacteria > Pseudothioglobaceae (SeqCode) > Candidatus Vesicomyidisocius > Candidatus Vesicomyidisocius sp. SY067_SCS001. The sequence continues at coordinate 467,221 of NZ_CP054877.1, forward strand.
GAGCGGTCATTCCAATTAACAATTCTTGATAAAGTTTCACTACCAACAACTAATACTTTATTAGCAGCAGAGGCTTTGATATATTGCTCAGCTGTGGTCAATGCAAAGATAAAGCCTGCACAAACTGATTGTAAATCAAATGCAGGGCATGAGGCACCAATTGCGGTTTGTAATATGGTTGCTGTTGCAGGAAAAATTTTATCAGCTGTGGTGGTTGCTAAAATAATTAAATCTAAATCTTTGACATTAATACCAGCCATTTCAAGTGCACGATTAGCTGCTTTTTCAGCTAAATCACAAGTTGTCTCATTAGTCACCTTATGTCTTTGTTTAATACCTGTGCGCGCAACAATCCACTCATTTGTTGTGTTAATGGTTTTTGATAAATCATCATTGGTAATTACGGTAGGTGGTAAGTAACTACCTGTACCAATGATTCTTGCAAATTTATTCATTATGTTCTAATTCTTTTGAAATTTGAATTGATATTTTGTCGCTGATTTTAGCATGAGCTTCAATATAAGCCTCAGTAATTGCTGTTAAAAATGAATCAATATTTGCACTACCATGACTTTTAACAACAATACCACGAAGTCCTAACAAGGATGCGCCATTGTATTTATCAGGGTTAAGACTAGATTTAAAATCTTTAAGTACGGGTATTGCAATGAAAGAAACTAACTTGGTTAATAAGTTTTTAGTAAATGCTTGTTTTAGATAATGTTCCATCATTGATGCTACACCTTCACTGGCTTTTAATGCAATATTACCTTCAAAACCATCGCAAACAATTAAGTCTACGATACCCTTGTAGATATCATTACCTTCAACAAATCCTACATAATTTAAGTTAGAGGCTTTTAATAAAGTGGCAGCTTTTCTAATTTTTTCACTGCCCTTCATATCCTCTTCTCCAATATTAAGAAGACCAATGGTGGGTGATCCGATATTTTCAATATGTTTAACAGCAATTGAACCCATCGTTGCAAATTCAACTAAAGCTTTAGGCTTTGAATCAACATTAGCACCTAAATCTAGCATGTGTGTATGTCCAGTTATGGTTGGCATACGGCCCATAATAGCAGGACGGGCAATACCTTTAATAGTTCTTAGTACAAAGCGAGAAATAGCCATAAGTGCACCAGTATTGCCTGCACTAACACAAGCATCTGCTTTGAATGTTTTAACTAGATTAATAGCAATACGCATAGAAGAATCTTTCTTCTTTCGTAATGCGATTGCTGGAGATTCATTCATTAATACAACTTCACTTGCATGAATAATTGTGTATCTTGAATTAAGCATATTTGATGGATATTTGTCTAGTTCAGTTATAATACTAGGTTCATTACCGACAAAGTATAAATGTAAATCTTGGAATATATTTAATGCTTTAATACCTGCTACAATAGTAACAGGTATGCCATAATCTCCTCCTGAGGCATCAATTGATACCTTTATTGTCACAGGGTTTAAACATTTATTTTTTGAATATTTTGTGCTTTGTTAATTATTTTTTTACCATGGTAAAAACCATCAGTTGTGATGTGATGACGTAAGTGAATCTCACCTGTCTCTTGATCTTCTGATAATGTAGAGTTTGTTAGTGCATTATGTGAGCGACGCATACCTCTTTTTGAAGGGGTTTTTCTACTTTTTTGTACGGCCATTTTTTTTACTCCTTAGGTTTTATTTTAATCTTTTAATTGTTTTAATCTTGCAAAAGGGTGATATTTATCTTGACTATTTATCCACTCTTTATCTTGGTACGATTGACAATCGTATGAATGCATCGGACTCATTGGAATGGAAATTAATAGCTCATCTGTTATAAATTCAATGGTTGAAAATGTTTTATCAGTATTAAGAATTGTTTCAAAGCTTGAATCCAAATTTTCTTTTTGTTGTTCATTTTTCAGAAATCCAATTTTAAAACTAGGACTTAAATGAATATTTACCTTATTTAAACAACGTTGGCAATCAACGACTGCATTTAATTGAATTGAACCTTTAATACAAGGAACTACATTATTTTTAATGTAAAAGCTTAATTCAACTTTTATTTTATCATCAATATTGCTAAGTAGTTTTTTCATTCTAGGAAAATCTTTCACTTTATATATGTGTGAAAAATTCAACCCCTTTTTAGCAAAACTAAATAATTTTATAATATCTGGTATTCCTTGCATTAATCTTTATCAAAAAAACAACCTGATAATTTTATCAGAAAAGAATCAATAACTTGTTCTTTATAGAAAATAAATATTTAACAAAACAGTTAGTTTGCTAAATATTTATTTTCTATAAAATTTAATGTGAAATTTCTTTAATAGTTGAATAATTACTATTAATTATTGTAAATCTTAATATTACTCTCTAAATTACTATTCATATTATTGATAATACTTATGTTTATATACCAATCAGAATTATTATATTTACTATTGTCTAGCGCTATTTGTTTAATTTGTATATCAATTATAAAAGATTTTTTGATTAAAAGTATTTACTCCTAAGTATGATACAATAAAGTTAAATTAAAATTTTTTACTTTGTTTTTGAGTCCAATTTTTAATAATTTGCGTCAATTTTTTGGTAGATTTTTCTTTTACCTTCATTGGCTTGCCAATAATTACAGTGATAGTACCAGCATGTTTTATGAAACTACCTTTGGGCCAAATTGTACCAGCATTATGATAAACAGGCATGATGTCACAAGATGCTTTCTTAGCAAGAGCTATAGCACCATTTTGATATTTTCCTAGTTTTTTATAGGGTTGCCGAGTCCCTTCTGGAAATATCACCACAAAAATACCATTTTTTAATCGATTTTCTCCTTGTTTTATAATTTTTTTTAATGCTTTTAATTTCTTTCCACGATTAATAACAATAGGTTTGAGTAGCATCAAACCCCAACCAAAAAATGGTATACATAATAAAATTTTCTTAAGTACCCAAGTTTGTGGGGGAAATATTTGTTGAAATCCAAGTGTCTCCCAGGTAGATTGATGGTTAGAAACGATTACACAAGGTTTAAAAGGAATATTTTCTTTGCCGATCACTTGTAGCTTAATATTAAGTGTATATTCCAACCACCACAAGCAAAACATTGACCATTTAGATAAAATTGTGTAGCGAAACTTAAATGGTAAAAAGAACAAAGATAGTGCAACAGTTACTAAAATTATCAATGTAATAAATGAGCCTAAAAAATACAATAATGACCTTAATAACAGCATAGTAATTTGCGAGTGTAAACGTTATAATATGATATTTTTATAATTTTAACTGATAGATATTACTATATTGAGTATTAACACTATTTATTTTGACTTAAATGGTACATTTATATATAGCATTAGATTTAGCTAATGTGTTAAATATGTTACTTTAATACAGTGGTTAAGTGAAAAACCTTATAAAAGAATCAATTTTTTAGTTTTATTGGAATAATATATTCTTAATTAAGTTTAGTTTTGATTGTGATGAATTCTATTCTAATCTTATTGATAGATACATAAAAATGTTGAATATTTATAAGTATTAATATAAATCAATTTTATAAAATATTTTTAGACATTGATATATGTATTATACTTATTAGAATCAAAGAGATGTTTTAGAGTAGTTACTAATAATCCTGATAATTTAATTTATCTCTTATTAAGAAAATTTAATATAAACCATGATGTTGTGGTTTTTGGTGCTACCATTAGTATTTAATATACATCCTGCTTTGTTATAATATGCTTATGTATAATCAGAAATTAATCTAAAGTAATATTTATTTGTTAGGAGTGATAAGAATGATTTATTGTCAGCTTAAAACACTAATATTAAAAACATAACTGTTACTTATAGTTATTGAAAGGTGAGAAAAGATTTGTACTATGATTATTTGATTAATCAAAAAGAAGGATGTTAGTACTAATAATAGTGGACATATAGAAATTAAGGAATTTTTAGACAAGATTGAAATTATTTTTAATAAATAAGTTAAAGAAAGAGTAACCATTTTGTATAGATCTACAAGTTAAGCTATAGGTAAACTATTTGATAACAAAGGTAATCTTATTGCTTTTTATGAAAAAATAAAAAATTAGGTATTTAAAGTAAAAAGGAATTAAGCCAATGGAAATTTCAACTAATTATTCAATTACTAAAGGTGAATTAAAAGATAGAGTTATTTTAGTTACTGGTGCAAATCGTGGTTTTGGTAGGGCAATAACACTTGACCTTGCTAAGGCAGGTGCAAGTGTTATTATGTTAGGTCGTGATTTATGCTCTCTAGAAATCACTTACGACGAGGTGATAGATTTGGGTTATCAAAAACCTATTCTTTATCCGCTTGATTTAGAAGGTGCAACACCTAAACATTATGAGCAGTTACAAAAAAATATCTTGGATAATTTTGAGCAACTTGATGGGCTTATTCATAATGCTAGTATTATTGGAACAATGATGCCAATTGAACAATATGATATTAAACTTTGGTATTCAACTATGCAAATTAATATTAACGCACCTTTTATGCTCACCCAAGTATTAATTCCTGTGCTTAATAAATCAAGTGATGCCCGTGTATTATTTTTTTCTTCATCGGTAGGACGTGTAGCAAAAGCATATTGGGGAGCATATGGTGTAAGTAAATTTGCTATCGAGGGAATAAGTAAAACCTTATCTGAAGAATTAGAAAGAACTAATATTAAGGTAAATTCACTTGACCCAGGAAGAATGCGTACCAAAATGAGACAAATTGCTTATCCAGCTGAAAATATATACAACAATCCACTGCCTGAGACAAAAAGTCCTGTAATTGTGTATTTAATGAGTGAAAAATCTAAAAAGATAAATGGAAAACAGATTACTTTATTTAGTATTTGATAAAATTTAAAATAAATACTAGTATAGTAGTTGCTTTCTTTTAAAGAAAGAATATCAAGTGGTATAAATATATTTTTAGTAGAGTCTTAGTTATATATTGATAATTTTTAACGTTGTAATTTAACTGTTAAATAGGGATGAATGGTTTTTAAAATTGCTTTAAAAACTTGGTTATTGCCAGCCACTATATTGCCTGTTTTTAGATATTCATCTCGTCCTGAAAAGTCACCTACAAACCCACCTGCTTCTTTAACTAAAAGCACGCCAGCAGCAATATTCCAAATATTAAGTTCAATTTCCCAAAAGCCATCTAACCGACCTGCAGCTAAATACGCTAGATTAAGTGCAGTAGAGCCAGTATGGCGAATACCAGAAACCTTTAGACGAATAGCTTTAAACATACTTAAATAAGTATCTAAATGTTTTGATTCTTTGAATGAAAAACCTGTACCAATTAATGTATTTTCAAAACCATTAGTATGTGTTATGCGAATTCTTTGTTCGTTTAAGTAAGCGCCTTCTCCTTTAGAAGTAGTAAATAATTCTTCCTTAAAGGGATCGTATACTACAGCATGTTTTGGCTCTTTATTTTCATACAAAGCAATCGAGACAGAATATTGAGGAAAACCATGTAAGTAATTAGTAGTGCCATTTAATGGATCAATAATCCATTGAAAACGATTATTGTCTAAAATTTTACTATTTTCTTCATATAAAATTGAATGACTAGGAAAGGTATATTTTAACTCGTTTATAATGGCATCTTTAGCAGCTTTATTTACTTCAGAAACAAAATCATTAGTTGTTTTATTTTTAATCGTTAAAAGATCAATTTGATTATGATATCTTAAAATGATGTTGCCAGCTTTTCTAGCGACTTTAACGGCAATATTAAGCGTAGGGTGCATAATAGAAGGAAAAATGAAGAAAGGAATAAATTATACCTTTGATAAGGTACGTGTGGTTATGGTTAATACTACCGAGCCTGGTAATATCGGTGCGGCAGCTCGTGCAATGAAAAATATGAATTTATCAAAATTGTATTTGGTTAATCCAAAAGGTTATCCATCAGCTACAGCTACGGCTAGAGCTAGTGGTGCAGATGATGTACTTTCAGATGCTATAGTTTGTGAGTCTTTAGAAGAAGCTTTAAAAGGTACGCATTTAGTGATTGGTGCTAGTGCACGCCAGCGTAACATAAAATGGAGACAAATGGATGTTATTGGGACTTGTAATAAAATTCAAAAAACTATTACAATTGATAGTCAAGAAGTTGCTGTGATATTTGGTACTGAAAAGTCAGGTCTTACTAATAAAGAGTTAGATTTATGTCAAATACTCATGACTATTCCTGGTAATCCAGATTATTTTTCTTTAAATGTTGCATCAGCTATTCAGATATTTGCTTATCAAAATTATATTTATAACACCACAACTGAATTTAAAGAAAGCGTTAGTAAATTGGCTAGTTTTGATGAATTAGAAAGTTTTTACACACACCTTACTCAAGTGTTAGAGCATATTGAATATTTTAGAGATAAGTATTCTCAAGTATTATTAATGCGTCGATTACGTTGTTTTTTTACCAAAGTAGAGCCTAAGATAGAAGAGGTGTCAATTTTTAGAGGTATTCTTAAAAAGATTAAACCTTTTAACTGATCAATTGATCAGTTTATTTATACGTTTTACAAATTCTGCTGGCTCTTTAAGTTGTCCACCTTCTGATAAAACAGCTTGATCAAATAGAACCTTGACTAAATCCTCATCAATTTTAGTTTTAAGTTTTTTAACTAATGAATGAGTTGGATTAATTTCAAGAATAGGTTTAGTATCTGGTACATCTTGACCTAAGGATTTCATAATTCTTTCCATATTACCGCCCATTTCATTTTCATCAGCTATCAAACAAGAAGGGGATTTGCTAAGACGGGAAGAGATTTTAATTTCTTTAACCTGAGAGTCAAGAATTTTTTGCATTTTTTCAATAACTATTTCAAAGTTTTTAGCGACTTCTTCTTTAGCTTTTTTTTCTTCCTTAGAATCAAAGTCTTCTAAATTACCTTTGGCAATTGATTTAAGTTGGATACCCTCAAATTCTCTAAAATTACTTACCATCCACTCATCAACACGATCAGATAGTAGTAGCACTTCAATATTTTTTTGATTAAAATTTTCTAAATGTGGGGAACCTTTAGCAGTTTCATAGGTTTCGGCAGTTATATAATAAATGGCTTTCTGGTCTTTTTGTATATTTTTTGTATAGTGTTCAAGTGTTACTGTTTGTGTGGCGTTTTTACTTTTATTAGTAGTAAATCGTAAGAGTTTTGCAATTTTATCTTTATTGATGGTATCTTCTACTACACCCTCTTTCATAAGCATGCCGAATTCTTGCCAAAATGTTGCATAATCTTCAGGTTTGTTTTTAGCCATCTTTTCTAAAACTGATAAAATTCTTTTGACACTTGCCTTACGAATAGCCTTAACTACTTTATTATCTTGTAAAATTTCTCGAGAAAGGTTTAATGATAAATCAGCTGTATCAATCACACCTTTAACAAAACGTAAATACAGCGGCATTAGAGCTTCATTATCTTCCATGATAAATACACGTTTAGCGTAAAGTTTAATACCTCCTTTACGTTTAGGTTCCCATATATCGAAAGGAGACTTTGAAGGGATAAATAGTAATGAAGTGTAATTTATATTCCCTTCAACTCGATTGTGCAGTTGTGTTAGTGGAGCTTCAAAATCATAAGTAAGTGACTTATAGAATTCATCATAATCTTTTTGTTTAAGATCTTGTTTATCTTGAGCCCAAAAAGCATTGGCTTTATTAATGCGCTCATATTCAATATCTTTATTATCTTTACTAACCTTAACCATCATGATTGGCACAGTAATATGATCTGAGTATTTTGAAATAATATTGCGTAAGCGATAATCTTCTAAAAACTCCTTTTCGTCTTTTTTGATGTGCAATATAACTGAGGTACCAAAATCTGGACGATCAATACTTTCTATTGAATATTTACCTTTGCCAGTAGAAGTCCATTTTGTACCTTTTTTACTTTTACTACCAGCTTTTCTGGTAATTATTTCAACCTTGTCAGCTACAATAAAGCTAGAATAAAATCCCACACCAAACTGTCCAATTAAGTTAGAGTCTTGTGCTTGTGTTTCATTTAAACTTTTTAAAAATTTTTTAGTACCAGAATTGGCAATAGTCCCGATATTCTTATTAACTTCTACTTCGCTCATACCAATACCATTATCAGTAATGGTAATTGTGTTAGCATCTTTGTTTACATCAATGTGAATTTGCAATTCTTCTTTTCCTTCAATCAAAGTATCATCTGACAAGGATTTGAATTTTAATTTATCAACTGCATCAGAAGCATTAGAGATTAATTCACGTAAAAATATTTCTTTATTTGAATACAAAGAGTGAATCATTAAGTGTAATAATTGAGAAACCTCGGTTTGGAAAGAATGTGTTTGTTTTGTTGTCATTATATTATTTCTACCTGTTTTTTAATACATTAATTCGTAATATGGTCGAAACATAAAAAAGCAAGGGTTATTTTCTGTATAAACAAATTAATAATTTTAGTTCAGTGTTTAAAAGTTAATCATTATACATTTTAATCAGTTAATTATGATTAAAATGTATAATGATTAAATGATGTAGTCTTGTAGACTTAAAGCGTCTAAACTAGTAGTTTTAAATATTAATAATGTGAATTTACATCAAGGTTTTTACGTGTGCTTGGCAAGACTCCTCATATTAGAGATATACCAGTTGGTAAAGTCAGTTAAACAAATAGTTAGTTATTATTTAATAATTCAAGCTATGTGTTATTGTGAATAAAAAACAGCAATAGAGTAAGTGTAATAAGCGAACAGAATGTATTATACCATCTAGTCACAATTTATATTTTTACTAAAAAAGTTCTTAGGACTATTTAGTATTAGATCTATTCAAGTCTATATTTATCTTATTTTTTTTAGAATTGTCAAAAGTATATGATAAGTACTATGCTAAGAGCTAAAAAGTCATGAATTTTCAAACCAGATTTGCAGCTTCTTGCTTAAAAGCAGGCGGGGTAATTAGCAATCCTACTGATACTATTCAAGGGTTATCTTGTTTGCCAAAATTTGAGCCCTCTATGAATAAAATACTACAATTTAAACACCGATCTAGCGCTAAAGGATTGATATTATTAGCTAGTAATGTTCATTATTTTAAAGATTATGTTAAGGACACTTCCTTGTTGATTAATATAACCATTGATGCTCAACCAACTACTTATTTACTCAAGGCGAATGGGTGTACTTCTCAATTATTAACAGGTGATTTTGATACAATCGCACTTAGACTAACTAATAATGAATTAATCACTAATTTATGTACAATAACTCATAGCGCTCTAGTTTCAAGTAGTGCTAATATTACAAATAAATGTAATGTAAGAAGCATACTAGGTTTAAAAGTATTTTTTAGCGATAAATTAGATTATATTATCCCGCCAAAAACTTACAACATCCAAGCCTCAAAAATTATTAATTTGCAAACTGGAGAGAAGATTAGATGATTGAAAAACTTCAAAAATATTTACTAATGCTGCAAGCCGATATTTGTGAACAATTTGAACAACTAGATGGTAAAGTAAAGTTTATTAAAGACGCTTGGAAAAAGCCAAATAATACAGGTAATGGATTGACTAGAATACTAGTCAATGGTGCTGTATTTGAACAAGCAGGTGTTAATTTTTCAATTATACGTAGCAATGATATGCCGGCTTCAGCTACTGCACTAAGACCAGACTTAGCAGGACGTAGTTTTACTGCTTTAGGTGTATCATTAGTGATTCATCCGCACAATCCTTATGTTCCAACGTCACATGCTAATGTTCGATTTTTTATCGCTAAAAAAAAAGGTAAAATTCCTATTTGGTGGTTTGGTGGTGGTTTTGATTTAACTCCATATTATGGTTTTGATGAAGATGCAATTTTTTGGCATAAATCAGCCAAACAAGCATGTGATCTGTTTGGTAAAAACGTGTATTTAAAATACAAAAAATGGTGCGATGATTATTTTTATTTAAAGCATAGAGATGAACAACGTGGTATTGGCGGTTTATTCTTTGATGATTTAAATGAAGGTGGTTTTGATAAATGCTTTGCTTTTATGAGAAGCGTGGGCGATGGTTATATTAAGGCTTATCAACCTATTGTTGAACGTAGAAAAGATACATTCTATACAGACCATGAAAGACAATTCCAGCTTTATCGTCGTGGGCGTTATGTTGAATTTAATTTAGTTTATGATCGTGGTACTTTATTTGGATTGCAAACCGGCGGACGAACAGAGTCAATTTTGATGTCAATACCACCATTGGTTCGTTGGCAATACCAGTATCAACCAGAACCAGGTAGTGAAGAAGAAAGACTATATACTCGTTTTATTCAGCCTCAAGATTGGATTAATATCTCTTTTGAACAAAGTGAAATATAATCTTAACGCTAAACGTTTATTTTGCCCTATGTCAGTTATCCGTTTGAGTGAGATGATTAAAAAAATTGAAATTAATGACACAATTGAATTATTAACTACCGATACTAGTGTTCTTCGTGACATATCTGCTTGGTGTAAAGTTCATGGGCATAAAGTGATTTTAGTTAATCAAAAAACTGATGAAATTATTATTTTTGTAGAAAAAACAGGGTAGAATAAATCCTTCGAAAATTAAGAAAAAATTTATTACAAAAATAAATAAAAAGAATAATAATGCTTGCAACGGCGCAGGTTATTTTTGACAAAGACTGTCAGCGAAATATAAATAGTCAAAAAAGGAGAAAGTATGTCTGCTAAAAATATAATGAAGATTATTGAAGATAATAAGGTTAAATTCATTGATTTTCGTTTTACCGATACCATTGGCAAGGAACAACATGTGAGTGTTCCAGCACACAGCATAAATATTGAAAAACTAACTGAAGGACAAACGTTTGATGGTTCGTCAATTGCTGGTTGGAAATCTATTGATAAATCTGACATGATTATGATGCCAGACACAGCAACAGCGGTAATGGATCCATTTACCGAAGAGCCTACACTCAACATTATTTGTGATATTATTGAGTCAAATAATATGACTAACTATGAAAAAGACCCTCGTTCTATTGCAAAGAGAGCTGAAGTTTATTTAAACAAAACTGGCATTGGTGATACCGCATATTTTGGCAATGAGCCAGAATTTTTTATCTTTGATAGTGTTAAATGGGATACAGGCTTTGGTTTAGGTAAAGCTTTTTATGAAATTAATTCCGAAGAGGCTTATTGGGAATCTGGTTCTGATTTTGAAGGTGGTAATAAAGGGCATCGTCCTAGAATTAAAGGCGGTTATTTTCCAGTTCCTCCGGTAGATTCATTACATAATTTACGTGCACAAATGTGCTTAGCAATTGAAGAAATGGGGGTAACTACCGAGATTCATCATCATGAAGTTGGTACTGCCGGACAATGTGAAATTGGTGCATTATTTAATACGTTAGTGAAAAAAGCTGATGAAACTCAAATATTAAAATATTGTGTGCATAATGTTGCACATACTTATGGTAAAACAGCAACTTTTATGCCTAAACCAATCGCAGTTGATAATGGTAATGGTATGCATGTTCATCAATCAATTATTAAAGATGGTAAGAACTTATTTGATGGTAATGAATACGGTAATTTAAGTGAAATGGCGCTTCATTATATTGGGGGTATTATTAAGCACGCTCAAGCACTTAATGCTTTTACTAATGCTTCCACTAACTCGTACAAACGTTTAGTACCAGGTTTTGAAGCACCAGAAATGTTAGCATATTCAGCCAAAAATCGTTCTGCTGCTATTCGTATTCCTTTTGTGTCTCATTCTAAAGGCCGTCGTATTGAAGTGCGTTTCCCTGATTCAACAGCTAATCCATATCTTGCATTTGCAGCAATGTTAATGGCAGGTCTTGATGGTATTAAGAATAAGATTAATCCTGGAAAACCAGGCGATGAAGATTTATATAAGTTGACAGAAAAAGAAAAATTATCTTTTCCTAAAGTTTGTAGCTCATTAGATCAAGCACTTGAGGCGTTAGATAAAGACCGTGAGTTTTTAAAGAAAGGTAATGTATTTACTAATAATATTATTGATTCATTTATTAATCTTAAAATAAAAGAAGTAACAGCACTTCGTGCTTCTCCTCATCCGGTAGAGTTTGATATGTACTACAGTGTATAGAATTTAATTTTAAATAAGATAAAAAGCCGTGTATTTACACGGCTTTTTTAAAATCTTAATTAAGTTAAAATAACTAATAAAATATCAAACAAAAGATTATGACACAACATCGACACAATTGGACACTAAAAGAAGTTGAAGCTTTATTTACATTGCCTTTTAATGATTTATTATTTCAAGCACATAGTATTCATAGAAAAAATTTTGATCCTAATCAAGTTCAAATTAGTTCATTGTTAAACATCAAAACTGGTGCCTGCCCTGAAGACTGTTTATACTGTTCGCAAAGTTCTAAATACGACACAGGCCTTGAACGTGAAAAATTAATGGAAATTGACTTGGTTCTTCAACAAGCTAAACAGGCGCAAAATAACGGTGCAACACGATTTTGTATGGGAGCTGCATGGAGAAATCCTACTGATAAGAGTCTAAACAAGGTCATACTAATGATACAGAGTGTAAAAGATATGGGTATGGAAACGTGTGTAACCTTAGGCATGTTAACCCAGAAACAAGCATTCGTTTTAAAAGAAGCAGGTCTAGATTATTACAATCATAACATTGACACTTCAAAAGAGAACTACTCAAATGTTGTTACTACACGTAATTTCCAAGACCGCTTGAATACTTTAGAATCAGTACAAAATGCTAATATTCGTGTTTGTAGTGGTGGTATTATAGGATTGGGTGAAGATCAAACTGATCGCGCCTCTATGCTTAGGTCACTATCTAATTTAGCAATACATCCAGACAGTGTGCCACTTAATTTATTAGTGCCAATTCCAGGTACGCCGTTTGAAAACATTAAGCCACCAACAGAAAGTGAGTTTATACGTACCATTGCAGTAGCACGTATTATGATGCCAAAATCAGTTGTACGCTTATCAGCAGGTCGCACTAATATGGGAGATACTATGCAAGCACTTTGTTTTTTTGCAGGCGCTAATTCTATTTTTTATGGTGAGCAGTTACTCACTACCGACAATCCAAATACTAATAGTGACAAAGATTTGTTTGTAAGTCTAGGGATTAATCAGAAACAAGCAAATAATCTACAATCTGTTTAACCGCATTAGGTTTGGCAATTTTTAATGCATTGCTAGACATTTGTTTAATTTGATCTTTGTTAATATTAAGTAAAATTCCTTCTAGTAATTCAATTGTTAAATCTTTTTGCTCAATTAGTATACCAGCATTATTATCTGCCAAAATTTTAGCATTATGGAATTGATGATTATCAATGGCGTTAGGTAGAGGGATTAAGATACTGGAGGTAGCTGATAGCATTAATTCTGAAACAGTCATTGCACCTGCTCTACAAAGCACAATATCTGCCCAAGCGTAAGCACTTGCCATCTCTTGAATAAATGCAGTTACTTTTACTGTACTATTTTTGTACTGAGATTTAACCGTATCAGCATGTAATTTTCCTGTTTGATGCCAAATATTAATATTAATATTAAGCTGTGTAACTATCTCATTAATCGGCTTTGAACCTAAAGAACCACCGATAATTAATAAGTTTAATTTGTTATTATTTTGTTTTTCAATAGGATTGAATACAATTGGATTGCCAGAAGTAGTGGCATTTCTAATAAAAGTATCGTCAAATGCTTGAAAGGTTTTTGTGGCTATTTTGTTAAGTATTTTATTGGTTGTTCCTGGAATAGAGTTCTGTTCATGAATTACTAATGTAGTTTTAAACATCCAAGCTACTAAGCCACCAATACCTGAAGTAAACCCACCCATACCAAGTACAACATCAGGTTTAAATTTTAGAAAAATTTTTATCACTTGTAACGTAGCATAGCCCAGTAAAAATGGTGCTTTTATTAGGCTAATAACGTTCTTACCCCGTAATCCAACACTATTAACAGTGTGTAGTTTAATCTTATGTTTAGGTATAATATTGTTTTCCATACCGATGTTTGATCCAAGCCATTGAATATTACTTGAATGCCTTTTAAGCTCGTTAGCAATAGCAAGTGCTGGGAATATATGTCCCCCAGTTCCCCCAGCCATAATGAGGATTTTTTTAGCTGTGTTAAACACAGTGTTTTTGCTTAGAATATTTATAGTAATTTTCTATATCATTTCTAAGTAATATGAGAGAAACTATCATATTTGATATTCACCTAACGAATAAGTTGTAAAGTAAGCCCTTTGGGTAGAACTAAGGATAGATTAATACTAAATTGTATACCTATATAAATACCAAAGGCTAACATAAGACTTATATTCACGATTATTTTTAAGTGTATTTTTTGGTAAATTTTAAAGCTCTAAGTATAATATAAGTAAAGGTAAACAATATATGTTTCTCCAAAGATAGTAGAAATCATATCAGTATGTAGTTCTGTAAATTTGGTATATTGTTAAATGTCATTACCAAAATCTAGTTTAACCACTCCTAGCAATACTAGCTAATGTATGTTTAGTTTGCCCACTTTATTAGGACTTTGTTAAGCTAACTTTCTTTTTTGTCAAAAAGAAAGTTAGCTGTTAGACTCAATTAAGAATTTGAAAAGGATAGTGATAACAATAGCAATAATATTTACACCAACTATGAATAATTGTTTTTAAATTAGTCACACCTCACACACCTGTGCCCAGTTAAATAGTATAAGCAAATATAGAGGTAATAAAAGTCGCACATAAGTCTGATACTAGTAGTAGACCCCCAATAATGATAAGCGTTTTAATAAATCTTATATTGAATTTTTTAAATCTTTTTCTTGTTTAACTAAAAATCCTACCATGAATAAAATTATTTCAAAAGACTGAAGTTTAAATAACATAAATTTATTACAAACACGTTTAACCTTTGACAGTTTTTTTCGATAAATTATAGGAAAAACACCAATCAGTAAGTATATCAATGTAATAATAAAAAATAATTTTTGTAAAAATACAAAGAAAATTTTATTGTAATGTAACTAACACTTAAGCCCCTAAAATAATAAAAATAACTTATTTTATAAGATATCCATAACTAAAAGAATATCCGTTAGTATGTATAAAACATAGTATCCAAATAAAGATAAACAATGTTAAAACAGGAAAAAGTAGATTTTATCGATAATTAAACTATTCTTATCAAAGATAAGTTCCTAACAATTAATTATTTTATTGAATTATATTCACCAAGGTGAGATTTATAATTCTATTAGTTGGGCTTTTTTATTACTATTATGGGATAATATTCTTTTTTCGTTTGTAAAAATAAAAATAAGTTTATGATTTCTACTGCCAATATTACTATGCAGTTTGGTGAAAAACCTTTATTTGAAAATATTTCTATTAAATTTCAGGACGGTAATCGTTATGGTTTAATTGGTGCGAATGGCTGCGGTAAATCAACTTTTATGAGAATCTTAACAGGTGAACTTATTCCTAGTAATGGCACAGTTCATATTAGCGATGGAGAGCGTTTAGGTATTCTTCGCCAGGATCAATTTTCTTTTGAAAATTTTAGCGTAATTGATACTGTGATTATGGGACATCATGAGCTATGGATAATTAAAAAAGAAAGAGATAGAATTTATGCCCTACCTGAAATGAGCGAAGAGGATGGTATAAAGGTTGCAGAGCTTGAAATGAAATTTTCAGAAATGGATGGTTATATGGCTGAATCTTCTGCTAGTGAATTATTATTAGGTTTAGATTTTCCAGAAGAGCAACATTATGGTTTAATGAATAAAATTGCACCAGGTTGGAAATTACGTATTTTATTAGCTCAAGCATTATTTTTAGATCCAGATATTTTATTACTTGATGAACCTACAAATAATTTAGATATTGACTCAATCCGTTGGTTAGAAGATGTGTTAAAGGAACGAAAGGCAACAATGATAATTATCTCTCATGATAGACATTTTTTAAATGGTGTATGTACACATATGTCTGATTTAGACTATGGTGCACTTAGTACCTTTCCTGGCAATTACGATCATTTTATGATTGCGTCAACTGCTATTCAAGAAAAAATGCAAGCTGACAATGCTAAAAAAGAAGTTAAAATTAAAAATCTAAAGCACTTTGTATCTCGCTTTTCAGCTAATGCCTCTAAATCTAAACAAGCTACTTCAAGGTTAAAACAATTAGATAAGATCACATTAGATGATATTAAACCCTCTTCAAGAGTAAGTCCATATATTATATTTAACCAAGAAAAAAAGATACATAGAAATATATTAGAGGTTGAAAACCTATCTAAGAGCTTTAATCCCAAAGGAGATAATGAAAAGGATGGTAAGATTGAAGTTTTAAAAAATATTAACTTCTTGTTTGAAGCAGGTGATCGAATTGCGGTTATTGGCCAAAATGGTATTGGAAAAACTACGTTGTTACGAACTTTAGTTGGTGAAATAAAGCCTGACAAAGGTAAGATTAAGTGGAGTGAAAATATTAATATTGGTTATTATGCACAAGACCATAGTAAAGAATTTGAAATTGATATGAGCGTACTTGATTGGATGAGTCAATTTAAAAGTGAAAAAGATGATATACAAGCAATGCGTGCAGTGCTAGGAAAAATGTTATTTGGTAAAAAAAATATTGGAAAAAGTGTTACAACACTTTCTGGTGGTGAAAAAGGCAGGATGTTATTTGGTAAACTCATGCTACAGAAACCCAATATATTGGTAATGGATGAGCCTACCAATCATCTTGATATAGACTCAATTGAAGCACTTAATTTAGCATTGGATAATTATAAAGGTAGTTTAATATTCGTTAGTCATGATAGGGAGTTTGTTTCTTCACTTTCTACTAAGGTATTAGAACTTAAAAAAGATGGCATGCATTATTATTCTGGTAATTATGAGGATTATTTAGTTAGTAAATAATAAAATAAACTCTTAGAGCTTTTTAATTTAATTTTTAAAAAAGATAAACGTGTTACTTTAATATTGATTTGATTGTTTATTAATGTTATTTAGTGTAAATAAAAGTTTTTATTTTAACCAAAAAAATAAGTAAATGTTTACAGGTATTATTCAAGCTATTGGCAAAATTAAAAGTATTGAACTAGGTTCATTTTGCTTTCAAGCGAAGAAATCATTTTTTGATGAAGTAAAAATTGGTGATAGCATTGCCGTGAATGGCGTGTGCTTAACTACTATTAAAATAGATAATGATTATTTTAAAGTCGATCTTTCAGAAGAAACTCTTAGGTGCACAAATTTTAGCCATTTAGGTGTTGATAGTTTGGTCAATCTTGAAAAAACATTAAAACTTAATAAAGGCATTGATGGACATTTAGTTAGTGGGCATGTTGATGGTATTATTAAGGTTGTTGGACGATGTATTGAAGGTAAATCAACACGTTTTAAAATGATAACACCTAAGAATTTGATAAAATATATCACTAAGAAAGGTTCTGTTTGTATTAATGGAGTTAGTTTAACAGTTAATAATATTAATGACTGTGTATTGGATATTAATATTATCCCATATACTCTAAAAACTACAACATTGGGTGAGTTAGAAATAAATAGCAAGGCTAACCTTGAGGTTGATATTATCGCTAGACATATTGAGCAATTATTATTTTTTGAAAAAAAATAGTTATGAAATCTACCATTAAAGAAATTTTAAAAGATTATAGCCAAGGCAAAATGATTATCCTCATGGATGATGAAGACCGTGAGAATGAAGGTGATTTAATCATCCCTGCTGAAACTGTTACTAAAGAAGATATTAACTTCATGGCGACTCATGGTCGTGGTTTAATTTGTTTAACATTAACACAGGAACGTTGTAAGCAACTTAATTTACCACTTATGGTTGCACAAAACAATGATTCGAATGGTACTAATTTTACTGTTTCAATTGAAGCAATAAAAGGCGTAACCACAGGCATTTCAGCAGCAGACAGAGCTAAAACAATATTAGATGCTGTGGCAAAAGATGCCAAGCCTGATGATATTGTACAACCAGGACATATTTTCCCGCTTATGGCACAACCAGGTGGGGTTTTAATTCGTGCAGGACATACTGAGGCAGGATGTGATTTAGCTCGTATTGCAGGATTTGAACCAGCTAGTGTGATTGTTGAAATTCTAAATGAAGATGGTTCAATGGCACGACGTAATGATTTAGAAATATTTTCTAAAAAACACAATATTAAGTTAGGCACGATTGAAAACTTAATCTCTTATCGAGTTGAAAATGAAAAAACTATCGAGCGTATTAACGAACGTGAATTTAAAACCGAATTTGCCATTTTTAGACTAATTTCATTTTTTGATAGTATTCACAATGAAACTCATTTAGCCTTGATTAAAGGTGAAATTAATGGTAATACTGACACGTACGTACGTGTACATATGGAAGATACTTTTAAGGATGTATTAAGAGAAAAATCAAATAGTTTTAGCGTTGATGCTGTATTAAAGCATATTGCTAAGTCAGACAGTGGTGTTTTATTGTTACTTAGAATGCAAACTAACCAAAGTATTTTAGAAAATATTGACAACGTCAATGGTGATATTCATGATGATATTAAAACTTATGGTGTTGGTGCTCAGATTTTATCTGATCTTGGGGTTAAAAGAATGAAAATATTAGGTAATCCTAGAAAGCTTTATGGCTTAAAAGGCTTTGGTTTAGAAGTGACTGAATATATAGATACTAATAAGTAAGGGAAACAATAATGGAATTTAAATTTAATAAAGACGGTAGTAGAGATTTTCTTTCAAAGAAAAGAATTGCCATTATTGTGGGTTATTTTTACCAAGATATTTGTGATAATCTATTATTAGCTGCACAAGAAACTTTAATCAAATATGGTATTAATGATAATAATATCAATGTATTTTATGCTCCTGGCGCATTTGAAATTCCACTATTAGCTAAAAAATTAGCAAGTCAACAAATAAATGGTAAAAACTTATACAATGGTATTGTAGCTTTAGGTGCTGTGATTAATGGTGAAACTCCTCATTTTAAGTTTATTTGTAATGAATGCGCTCGAGGTGTATCAAATGTTTCTTATCAGTATGAAATTCCAACCACTTTTGGTGTTATTACTACAAATAACATGGAGCAAACTATTGCTAGAGCTGGTGGTTATAAGGGAAATAAAGGCGAAGAAGCAACTATGGCGATGATTATAATGCTTTATTTAATGCAACAAGCAGATACCCAATCTTTTTAACTATGCCCTTTAAAACTCCAAAGCAACGTACCCGCGAACGTGTGATACAAGCATTATATCAATATCTAGTGTCAGGTGGTGAAGTATTTCAAATTGAACAACAATTTCTAAACCAAAAACAAGGCAAAATTTCAAAAGTTTTCTTTTCAAATTTATTTATCAATATCCTTAAAAATAGATTTGTATTAGATGAGCTAATTACATCTAGCATTAGTCGGGGAACTGAAGAGCTAGGATCTGTTGAACATTCTATTTTATATCTAGGTACTTTTGAACTTAAATTTAACTCAGAAGTGCCTTATAAAGTCGTAATTAATGAATCACTTGTATTGGCAAAATTATATGGCGCAGAAGGTTCATATAAACTTATTAACGTTTCGTTAGATAAATTAGCACGAATGCTTAGAAAAATTGAATTAATCAACTAAAAATAAATCTAGATATATATTTTATAATCATAAGTTTTTGTTTTTTACTAACCAAAAGATTTATTGTATTTGACAAAATTGCTTGATTAAAATTTGCAAGTAATTTATATATTTACTTAAATAATTTAACTATTTTGGTGATTTTAATAATATCTAGAATAGCACGCTTTAACATGGGTTTGTTTAAGTAGTTAGAAACTTTAAACAATTAATGTTTAATTTTTTTGTAAGTATTCCTATTCTAAATTAGGTGATAGTAATTTTTCTGCTTGTTCTAACGAAATACTTTTACGTTTAGCGTAATTATTTAATTGTGATTGATTGATTTTTGCCACGCCAAAGTATCTAGCATCAGGGTTTGCAAAATACCAACCGCTAACGCTAGCAGTTGGTAGCATTGCATACGAGCTGGTTAATATCATGCCAGTGTTATTTTTAACGTCAAGTAGTGTCCAGAGTTTTTCTTTTTCGCTATGTTCAGGACAAGATGGATAGCCAGGAGCAGGGCGAATACCATCAAATTTTTCTTGGATAAGTTGATTGTTATCAAATCTCTCAAAACTATAACCCCAAAGATTGGTACGTAATTTAAAGTGCATAAGTTCGGTAAAAGCTTCTGCTAGACGGTCAGCTATGGCTTTAATCATGATTGAATTATAATCGTCGTGGTCAGCTTTAAATGTAGTAATTAATAATTCAATATTAATACCGGTAGTAACAGCGAAGGCACCCATATAATCATTGATGCCGCTATCTTTTGAAGCAATAAAATCACTTAAACAAAAGTTTGGAGTGTTGCCTTTTTTGTCTAATTGTTGACGTAGATGGTTAAGGGTTATTATAACTTCGTTATTTTTATCATACAACTCAATGTCTTCATTGATACTATTAGCTGGGAAAATGCCGATAACGGCATTAGCCGTAAGTAGTTTTTCATTAATTACTTTTTTAAATAAAACCTTAGCATCATTAAATAGTGTACTAGCAGATTCACCTACAATCTTATCCGTTAATATATTAGGAAATTTACCGGTTAATTCCCAAGTTTGGAAAAATGGTACCCAGTCAATAAATTTGAAAATTTCAGCTAAATCATAATCTTTAAAAACATGAATACCTAATTTTTTAGGTTTAATAATAGAGTTAAAAGAAATATTAGGTCTATTAGCTCTAGCTTTTTCTAGAGAAATAAGTCTACTTTTACCTTTATTGATACGACGCTTACGTATATTTTCATACTCGATCTTTGTATCATTTAAAAGTTTCTGCTTAAGGGTTTTTGAGAGTAGGGCAGTTGCTACGCCAACGGATTTAGAAGCGTCTTTTACATAAAAAACTCCATGGTTATATTCTGGCTCAATTTTTACGGCTGTATGTGCTTTAGAAGTGGTAGCACCACCAATCATTAAGGGCAAATTAAGACCTTGACGAGTCATTTCTCTAGCAACAAACACCATTTCATCTAGTGAAGGTGTGATTAGCCCTGATAAACCAATAATATCTACATTCTCTTTTCTAGCAGTTTCAAGTATGGTTTCGATAGGTACCATTACACCTAGATCAATAATTTTATAATTATTACAAGAAAGTACCACACTAACAATATTTTTACCAATATCGTGTACATCTCCTTTAACCGTTGCCATTAAAATTTTGGCTTGTGAGCTGGGGACACAATTTTCTTTTTCAGCTTCTAAGAATGGATCTAAGTAAGCTACTGATTTTTTCATAACTCGAGCTGATTTCACCACTTGAGGCAAGAACATTTTTCCATCACTAAATAAATCACCTACTACATTCATACCACTCATAAGTGGGCCTTCAATGACTAGAATAGGACGACCTAATTTATCAAATGCCTCTTGAGTATCTTTATTAATGTATGTAGTAATACCCTTGACTAAAGCATGTTCTAGGCGTTTTTCTACTGCCCATGTGCGCCATTTTAGATCTTGTTTATTATTTTTTTGCTCGAATGTGTTAGAAAATTTTGAGGCTATATCAACTAAACGTTCGCCTGCTTGTTTGTTGATATTTAATACAACATCTTCAACAGCTTTTTTAAGTTCTGGGTGAATATCATTATAAACCATTAATTGCCCTGCATTAACGATACCCATAGTCATGCCTGCTTTTACAGTATGATATAAAAAGACTGAATGAATCGCTTCACGTACGGTATTGTTACCTCTAAATGAAAATGATACATTGGATACTCCTCCAGATATTTTAGCGTAAGGTAGATTTTTTTTAATGGCGCGCGTGGCTTCAATAAAATCTATCCCATAATTATTGTGTTCTTCAATACCTGTTGCTATCGCAAAAATATTAGGGTCAAAAATAATATCTTCTGGTGGAAAATTAACATTATTAACTAAAATATGATAGGCTTTTGTACAGATTTCAATTTTTCGAGATTGTGTGTCTGCTTGACCAGATTCATCAAATGCCATAACGATAATTGCTGCACCATAGCGTTTGCATAGACGGGCATATTGTATAAACTTAGCCTTACCTTCTTTGAGTGAAATAGAGTTGACAATAGATTTCCCTTGCGTGCATTTAAGTCCAGCTTCGATAATCTCCCATTTAGAAGAGTCTACTATTAATGGAACTTTAGCAATATCAGGTTCTGAGGCGATTAGATTCATAAAGCGGATCATAGCAGTTTTACCATCAAGCATACCTTCGTCCATATTGATATCAATCATTTGTGCGCCTTCCTCTACTTGTGTGCGGCAAATATCCAGCGCCTTTTCATATTCTTGGTTAAGAATAAGACGTTTAAATTTAGCTGAACCTGTAATATTAGCGCGCTCACCAATATTTACAAAAAGTGAATCGTTACCAATATTAAAAGCTTCAAGCGCTGATAAGCGACATTCTAGTTTAATAGTAGGAATCTTTCTAGGAGGTATCCTACTAATTGAGTCAGCAATTGCTTTAATATGATCAGGAGTTGATCCGCAACAACCCCCTAATATATTTACCAAACCTGATCTTGCCCATTCACTAACTTGTTCACTCATGGTTATAGCATTTAAATCATATTCTCCAAATTCATTGGGTAGTCCAGCGTTTGGATGAGCTGATACATAGGTATCAGCTACGCGTGACATTTCAGCTATGTATTGGCGTAATAAATCAGGTCCTAGTGCACAATTAAGCCCAATAGAGATTGGTTTAGCGTGGCGCAATGAGTTATAAAAAGCCTCAGTCATTTGTCCAGATAGAGTACGACCAGAAGCATCAGTAATGGTACCAGAAATCATAATGGGTAACTCAATCCCGTCGTCTTCAAAAACCTGTTTAATCGCAAAGATAGCAGCTTTGGCATTGAGTGTATCAAAAATGGTTTCAATTAAAATAATATCTACCCCACCTTTAATCAAGCCACGGGCGGATTCTATATAAACATCAACTAACTCGTCAAAGGTAATATTTCTAAATCCAGGATCATTTACATCTGGTGATAGAGAGCAAGTGCGTGAAGTTGGACCAATAACACCAGCAACAAATCTTGGTTTTTTAGCACTTGAAAATTCATCTGTTGCTTGACGTGCAATTTTAGCACTTTCAAGGTTAATTTCATAGGCCAATTCTTCCATTTTATAATCAGACATAGAAGTTCGAGTAGCATTAAAAGTATTAGTTTCAATAATATCAGCCCCGACTCTTAAATAATCTTTATGAATATTCTTGATAATCTGAGGCTGAGTAAGTGAGAGTAAATCATTATTACCTTGAACTAATATATGCCAATTTTTAAAACGATCGCCACGATACTCTTTCTCGGTTAATTTGTGTTGTTGAATCATGGTTCCCATAGCACCATCAAGTACTAAAATTCTTTTATCTAAAAGGGATTTTAATATCTGTTTTATATTCATATTTAGCATTATACAAGTATATAACAAGTTCTAATTTACAATAAATGGAAAGGTTATAGTGAATAAAATATTATAATTATCTTGAATTTTTATTCATGTAATCAATATTTTTTAAGTGTTAGTTTTATTTAGGTGTTAATATATTATTATGTTATAATATACTTTAATTTTATTAAATGGAGATGTAACAATGAAAAGTTTTTTTACAATAGTATTATTGACATTTACTATAAGTGTGAATGCATTTTGGAGTGGTAATAACTCTCCTTGGGGAAATGGGTATAACCACCATAATAGTTATGGTTACCAAGAAGATAACGGTATATTTGGCTATAACCCGTATGATTTTTGGGATCCTCGTTGGTATGCAGAAGAAATGGGTAATATGTTTGATGAATTCGATGATAATGGTTGGAACAACAACTATAATGGCTATGGACGTAATGGCTATGGACGTAATGGCTATGGACGTAATGGCTATGGACGTAATGGCTATGGTTTTGCTCCAAATGGTTATGTAAATACCCCATGGGGGCCTGGTGTTGCACCTAAAGTTACTAAACCAGTAGTACCAACAGTTAAGTAATATCAAATTATGATTAATAAAAAACCAGCACTAGTGCTGGTTTTTTATTGCTTTATTGTCGAGCCTTATATCCCCTTTTCCTAAAAAGGAATGTCATCATCAAATTCAGAATTTTCAACAGGTGTGATAGGGTCTGATATTGGCAGTACTGTCTTTTGTTGTGATGCAAATGTAGAAGAAGGGGATGATTGTTGAGGTTGGAGCGTATTATTCATATCATCAGTATTATCGTGGCGACTATCTAACATTTGTAATGTGCCATTAAAGCCAGATACAACTATTTCAGTTATATAACGATCAGCACCAGTTTTGTCTTGCCATTTTCGAGTTTTTAATTTACCTTCAATGTAAATTTTAGAACCTTTGTGTAGATATTGACTAGCAATATCAGCTAATTTTCCAAATAAATTAACTCTATGCCACTCAGTGCTATCAACTTTTTGCCCTGTATTCTTGTCTATCCATCTTTCATTAGTTGCAACGGATAAATTAGCTATTGATCTACCATCAGAGGTATATTTTAATTCTATATCTTGACCTACATTACCTATTAAAATTACTTTGTTGATTCCTAACATTTTTTTTGCTCCAATTAATTTTTTGCTGTTTGTTTAACGGGGTGTTTTTTGCTTTGTTGTAAGGATGATTATCCACCAAATAATTGCAATAAATGTAGTAAATAAGAATACACTATTTAGATTAAATATGTTGTAAATACGTCCACCAGAAATCCCGCCAACGAATACACCTAAGAATTGTGATGTAGAATACAATCCCATAGCCAATCCACGTTTATCAGCGCTTGCACCTGAGGCTATGAGTGAAGGTAAAATAGCTTCTAATGCATTAAAAGCAATAAAAAATAAAGTTAGGAAGATCAAAAATGAAGTGTATGTAAGTTGTGTTTGATAAAACAAAATTTGGCTAATAATCAATAATGTAATAGCGCTTAAGAACACAGGCTTAATTTTTTTATGTTTGGAAGCTAAGATTACCATTGGTAACATACCAATAAAAGATAACATGATAATAGGTAGATATATTTGCCAACTATCTTTAATGTCAATAATATTATTTTCTTCTAAAACAATTGGCATGGCGATAAAAGCACAAGTTAAAATTAAATGTAGTGCAAAAATACTAAAATCTAGTCGTAGTAAATCAATATTTAGTACTTTTTTAATGTTTACAATTGATAAAGTATATTGTTCTTTAGGTTTAATGTCTGGCATGGTACTAACAATAATCAAAGCAATAATAGAAAGCAAAGCAATAATCCAAAATAAGCCAGAGATACCTAATTTAGCACTAATAATAGGGCCTAGTAATAAGGCTAGCATAAAGGCTATGCCTATTTGTACACCCACAAAAGCATTGGCTTTAGAACGTTGATTATCGCTAATAAAATCTGCTAAAAATGCCATCAGTACTGCTGAAATAGCACCTGAACCCTGCAAGGCTCTACCAATAACAATTCCTATGATATCTGTTGAATTAGCAACCACAATACTACCAATAAAAAAGATAATAAGACCAATATTTATCATGGATTTTCTACCATACTTGTCTGACAAATAACCAAATGGAATTTGTAATAATGCTTGAGTTAAGCCATAAATACCAATAGCTAAACCTATTAAGTAAGGTGTAGTATTGGTGTATTTACTGGCATAGACTGAAAATATAGGAAAAATCATAAACAAGCCTAACATACGTGTGGCCATGATTAAAGAAATTTTAAACGTGAAAACTCTTTCTTGTTTATTCATCGGAGTAGGTTAATAACCTTAGTTCTTCAAAGAATAATAGGGTGTATACCAAGGGTAATTTTTTTCTAGTACTCGACGTGTATCTTTTGCTAGTGTACCTGCGTTAATAGCATCATAATTGATTGCCATTAAATGTAGTGCTGCAGGAACTGAGGGCGTATTTTGATATTTCTCAACAATAAACTTAGTCCGGTTAATAGCAGCAATATTGGCCCCTTTCTTGGTGTAATAAATAGCTATGAACAACTCATGTCTTGATAAAATATTTCTAAGTACAACTATACGTGTTATAGCGTCTTCACTATACTTAGTTTTTGGAAATTTATCAATCAATGCTAGATAGTAGTTAAAGGCGTTACGTACTGAATTAACTCCACGTTGAGCACTATCAGTAAAGTAGTCATCTAAAAATGAGCGGGATTTGTCTTGTGAAACAACACCTCGTAAATAATAAGCATATGGAGTTGAAAAATGTTCTGGATAAATTTTAATATAATTATTTAGATGATAAATTGCCTGGTCATAGTCTTTGTTTTTATACAATGCATAGGCGATTTCTAACTTAGACTGTAGTGCATATTTTGAGCCAGGATAAGCGGCTTGTAGTTGTTCAAAAAGTTCTATAGATTCATTTATTAATCCTAATGATTCTTGTTCTTTAGCTTGAGTAAAAAATGTCTTTGGCGACCAACCTTTAGTAATAGATTCTATTTTAATTTCTTTTTGCCAGAAGCAACCATTAAGTAATAATACTAAAAAAGGTAGAATGATGAATAATTTTTTCATAATTAAATGTATTATTTATTACATAATATGTGAAGAATTATACTGGTGTAGTTGCATTATAATGGTAAATATTTTTACTTCAATTTAATTTTTATTGAATGAAATTACCTGATAAAAGAATTCTAATAAGCGAGCTATGTAACACACTAGAAAACTATATGTCTAAAAAACAGGTTGAAGGTGTTTATCAGGCTTATATTGTTGCAGCAACAGCACATGATGGTCAATACAGACAGTCAGGTGAAGCTTATGTATTCCACCCTATATCAGTTGCTATGATTTTAGCAGAGTTAAAACTAGACTACTGTTGTATTGTAGCGGCAATACTACATGATTGTATTGAGGATACTTCAGTCACTTATGATCAAATTAAATGTGATTTTGGTGATGAAATTGCACATATTGTGGAAGGTGTTTCTAAGCTAACTGGGTTTAAATTTCATTCAAACACAGATAAGCAAGCACAAAATTTTAGAAAGTTACTATTGGCTATGAGTGGTGATATGCGAGTTATAGTAATAAAACTAGCAGATCGTTTACATAATATGCAAACACTTGGCTCTATGAGCAGAGATAAGCAACTTAGAATTGCCAAAGAAACGGTAGAAATACATGCACCAATTGCGCGTCGTTTAGACCTTAATAGTATTAGAGTTAAGTTGGATAATTTGTGCTTTTCTATTATTTATCCATTTCGTAATAGGGTTCTAGTGAGTCAAATTAAAAAACAATGTGGTAATCGAAAGAAAGTTATTAATCATATTGAGAATGAAATAAAGAGCCGATTAAATCAAGAAGGCTTGCCAAACGTTGAAATTAATAGTCGTAGAAAACAACCTTGTAGTATTTATAGAAAAATGAAAATCAAACATTTGAAGTTTTCTCAAGTGTTGGATATGTATGCACTTAGGATTATTGTAGCTGATGTTGCACAATGTTACCAATCCTTAGGTATTATTCATAATTTATACAAACCATTACCAGGTAAGTTTAAAGATTATATAGCATTACCAAAATCAAACGGTTATCAGTCCTTACACACGATATTATTTGGTTCTAATAAAATTTTTATTGAAGTACAAATTCGTTCATCTGATATGCATTTTATTTCAGAATATGGGATTGCTGCACATTGGCATTATAAGAGTGGTTCTAATCGTAAATCAGCATTAGCTAATAACTGGTTAGGTTCGCTACTAGATATTCAACAAAATTCAGGTACTTCTATTGAGTTTTTAGAAGAAACTAAAGCGGATTTATTTCCTTATGAGGTATTTGTTTTTACTCCTGAAGGTGATATTATTCAATTACCTTATAAATCGACTGTACTTGATTTTGCCTATATGGTACATACCAGTATCGGCAATCATACTCTTAGAGCTAAAATTGATCAAGTTATTACACCTATTTCTACCGAATTAAAATCAGGACAGACTATTGAAATTATTACTGACGATAAAGCCACTCCTAGATCTTCTTGGTTACAAATTGTTGTTACTATAAAAGCTAGATCTTCGATTAAAGCGTACCTTAAGAATGAGTCAGCCTCTGAATTAATTCAGTTGGGAGAGTATTTATTAACCAATGCACTTGATTATCAAAATATAGATACAGATAATATTGATGAGGTTCAATGGATAAAATGTATTAAAGCATTACATTGTAATTCTAAAGAAGACATGTACATGAAAATTGGACTTTCTGAGATTTTAGTATCAGTTGCACTGAACAAACTGCAAGGAGATAATATCAAGAATACAAATCAAAAGATTAGTATTTATAAAACTCAAGGAAAAGCCATTAGTTTTGCTTCTTGTTGTCATCCCATTCCTGGTGATAAAGTAGCTGGTGTTTTAACCACTTCTAAAGGTATGGTGGTACATAGACTTATTTGTGCTAATTTAGCTCGTGCTAAAAGTAAAAATGCACAATGGCTTAACATTGATTGGCAAGCCAATGAGGATGAGGAATTTAAAGCAATGATTGACGTGGATGTTGCCAACCAAAGAGGTACACTCGCGTCTATTACCAGTGTTATTTCAAAGATGAAAATTAATATTGAGTTTTTAGAGATTCAAGAAAAAAACAATACTATCAAATCACT
This sequence comes from Candidatus Vesicomyosocius sp. SY067_SCS001, assembly GCF_014706615.1. NCBI lineage: Bacteria > Pseudomonadati > Pseudomonadota > Gammaproteobacteria > Pseudothioglobaceae (SeqCode) > Candidatus Vesicomyidisocius > Candidatus Vesicomyidisocius sp. SY067_SCS001. The sequence continues at coordinate 496,104 of NZ_CP054877.1, forward strand.
TAATATAGTGATTAGTGTTGCAAATTTTAGTCAATTAAATCAAGTATTCGTACAATTAAAAACGTTAAAATTTGTTAGAGAGGTTAGTAGGATGTGATTAGAAAAGTCACTAAATTTATACATAGTAAACCTTAATTTGGTTAAAATTAAATTTTCCTTCAAGGGGCTTTTATGAACTGGACAGATTCTTTAGATATTGCAATAGCCTTGAATGATGCTTATCCAAAAATTAATCCTTGTATTGTTAATTTTGTTGATCTTAAACAGATGGTGATTGCACTGAATGAATTTGATGATGATGTAAACAGATCAAGTGAAAAAATTCTTGAGGTTATTCAAATGAACTGGATAGAAGAAATGGAATAAAACAATTTATTGTTTTTATTTTATCATTTTATACAACCATTGCTTGGGCAATATTAAAAATCACTATTTTCAAACAAGATGAAAATAATCTTCCTATTGCTATCTCTAATTTTTTTGTTGTAGGTGATGTAAGCCAAGGCAAAGTCATTGCAGATATTATGCGTAATAATTTTAACTATTAAGGAGAATTTAGTGTTGTTAATACAAATTATGTCATTAGTAATGAACCTAGTTTTGATAATTTGAATACAAAAAAAATTGAAGCTATTGTACTAGGTAAGTTAGAAAAGATTAGTAAAAAATCTTTAATGTTGAAATTTAATTAATAGATGTTTATTCTAAGAAAACACTTTATAAAGATACATTTACCGTACATAATAGTGATATCAGAAAAGCTACCCAACTATTTATCTGATCAAATTTGTTACGCTTTACTGGGTAAAAGAGGATTTTTTAATACACGTCTAGCCTATATTATCGTTATTAATAAAGACAAAGGTATAACTTAGCACTAGGTGAAAAATCGTGTCTTAAATGTTAAAGAATTATTAAGCTTGTATGATCTTTCTTCAAGAATTAAAGTTATTAGTTTTGGTGAATCAAAGCCGATGATGCAACAACACGATGAAGGTGTATGTCAGAAAAGTAGGCGTGTTGAATTTGTTTATCAAAAAAGTTTCATATACTATCTTGGTTTATTTGTTTTTTAAGTATTTTTATCTTACAGTCTGCTTATTCAGGTATTAAATACAGAAAAAGTAATTATAGATTATAATAAAAAAATTAAGCGATTATTGCTTAATAATAAAATTATTAGTATGTAAAATTGAAAAGTTGTTTAACTTAATTACTTATCAAAATCCATGGATGTAATTAAAGAAACTTCGTTTAAAATAAGAAGGTATGATAAAAAAGTCAAATGTGTTTATACGCAGGCTCGTAGTTTGCTAATAACAGATCAATATGACCAATATATTAAGTTATTTAAGCAATATTTAGTAGATTATTCCAATAGTGGTTACATTTCAGATGTGCACTACTGGCTAGCTAAATCTTATTTGGCTAAAGAAGATTTTCATAATGCTAGAAATACTTTTATTGTATTTCAACAACAAAATCTATTGCATTATAAATTTTCAAACTCTGTATTTGAATTAGCTAAAGTATATATAGTACTTAATAAAAAAGACAAAGAATGTGGTTTATTAAGTACAATGCTGCTGAAATTTACTTCACATAAAGCAATTAATAGAGCCAAGCAACTACTTAGTAAGATCATAATCAAATTAAAGATTAATAATTAACTATAAATTAAAGTGAAAGTTATATCTATTCCTGATATTGATTTAGATGCGTTATCTTACGCTAATCCTACACGTTATCCATTTTTATTAGAAAGTGTCCATCATAATTCTATTAATAATTTTTCTATATTGTTTGCACATCCTGGTAAAAAAATTGTGTTGAATGATTTAGAAGAGTTTGATTTTTTAGACAAACTCACTGCTAGTATAGATGGACTACTTATTTACAGTGATTTGCCTTTTACTGGCGGGTGGTTTGTATATCTTTCTTATGAATTAATTGGGCAAATAGAGCCTACTTTAAAACAAATAATGCATACAAGCGATCAACCTATTGCTATGGCTGTGCAAATTCCAACAGCTATTATTATTAATCACACAAATCATCAGACCTATCTATTAGACCAATTTGACAGTAAATATAGAATAGATCAAGTATTAGCAGATATTAAACAATTAAAGTCAATACCTGATTGTAAATTAATAGGTACTTTATATACTGAAGAAGAAGCTAAGTTTTTATCAGGCGTGGCAAAGAATCTTGAATACATTAAAGCAGGAGATGTTTTTCAAGTAAACCTTTCAAGACAATGGCAATACCAGTTAACTAATGATATTACTCCAACTCAAATTTACCAAGCATTAAAAAAAACCAATCCAGCCCCATTTTCCGCACTGGTACAATTACAAACGTTTAGTATTATTTCTTCTTCCCCTGAGCGTTTATTTAGCGTGGATGGTAATGTCATACAAAGCAGACCTATTGCAGGTACCTGTCCACGCGGTATAGGTATTAAAGATAAACGTCTAAAACAACAACTTATTAACCACCCTAAAGAACGAGCAGAGCATATTATGCTACTTGATTTAGAGCGTAATGATTTGGGCAGGGTGTGTGAATACGGAAGTATCAAAATTGATGAAATTATGGGTTTGGAAAGCTATCCATTTGTACATCATATCGTTTCAAATATCAAAGGAAAAATTAAATTAAACACTACTATTAAACACCTAATTAGTGCATTATTCCCAGGGGGAACTATCACTGGATGTCCTAAGATTCGTTGTATGCAAATTATTCAAGAACTTGAACAAACTCCACGTCAATCCTATACAGGATCGTTAGGTTATGTCAGTAGTAACGGGAAAATGGATTTTAATATTCTTATTCGTACCATTAGTAAACAAAACAATCTGCTAACTTTAAGGACAGGGTCTGGCATTGTGGTTGACTCTATTGCTAAACAAGAGTTGCAGGAAACCAAACACAAAGCCAAGGGTATTCTTCAAATTTTTGTATAATATAACAAGATGTTGGTTAATATATAATTTAAATGCAAAACATGTTATATCCCCTCAAAAGAGTAAAAATTCATCAACTTATCAAAGTTGATGAATTTGTTATAAGTTTTTTAACTTGTATTTATAATATATTTGGAATCATTTGTACCATTATTTTAATGGTGTTATTTCTTTAAATAGATATTAAGGCTGAAACTTAGAAGTAATAGGGTAGCGACGTTCTTTACCAAAGGCGTTTGGGCTGATTTTAGGTCCTGGTGCACTTTGTCTTCGCTTGTATTCATTGTTAAGTACCATTTGTGTGATATATTTAACAGTTTGTTCGTTAAATCCTTGTTTAACGATATGTTCAACTGAATATTTTTGTTCTATAAATAGTGCTAATATTGCATCCAGTTCGTTATAAGATGGTAAGGAATCTTGATCAGCTTGGTTAGGTGCGAGTTCAGCAGATGGCTCTCTATCTATAACGCGTTCCGGGATGATGGCTGATAGGGTGTTTCTATATTTAGCTAATTGGTAAACTAAAGTCTTGTTAACATCCTTAAGAGGAGCGAAACCACCTGACATGTCGCCATATAGAGTGGTGTAGCCAACTGCTATTTCAGATTTATTACTTGTGGTAAGTACTATTTTTCCTAATTTATTAGAGATTGCCATGAGTAGTGTACCCCGTATACGTGCTTGTATATTTTCCTCAGTAGTATCGGTTTCCATCCCAATAAATAGCGTATTGAGTTGTGTGTTAAAACTGTCTACTATGATGTGAATGTTGATTTCATGATAATCAACATTCATTGTCGTGGCCTGAATTTTAGCATCTTCAAGGCTTATATTTGAAGTATACTTATAAGGCATCATAATAGCTTTAATATGCTTAGCTCCTATAGCATCAGCAGCAATAGCAAGGGTAAGTGCAGAATCAATACCACCAGATAAGCCAATTATCACTCCATTAAAAACATCATTTTTTTCAATGTAATCTTTAGTAGCAAGTACCAAAGCATCATAAATAGTTTTCTCAATAGAGTCAGTGTTAAATAATGTAATAGGGGAGGTAAAACTAACGCTTTGAACTGCTTCTTTAAATAAGGGTAATTGCAAAGTGATATTGGCATTTGAATTCATTGCAAAAGATGCACCATCAAATACTAACTCATCTTGTGCACCAACCATATTAACGTAAATAAAATTAGTTTTAGTTTCTAAGACACGTTGTTTAATTTGTTCAATGCGTTGTGAGTGTTTGCCAATCTGAAATGGAGAGGCATTAATACTAATTATGATTTGCACACCTTGATTAGCTGAGATAGAGATAATATCTGATGTCCAAGCATCTTCACAGATAACTAGGCTAATTTTTTTTCCTTGACATTCAAAAATAAAAGGCTCATTACCTGATTTAAAATAACGTTTTTCATCAAATACACCATAATTTGGAAGATTTTGTTTATGATAAAAATACACTTGCGAATTTTGAATAAGATAGGCACTGTTGTATAAAATATCGTTTTTCTTGTATGGTGCTCCAAATATAATAGAAATATTATTAGAGATGGTTTGGTTGATTAAAGTTACTTTATCTTGGACTTGTTGAATGAACCCTTCATGTAGCAGTAAATCTTCAGGAGGGTAACCAACGAGCGATAATTCTGGAAAAACTAATAAATCACAACCTCGAATATACGCTTCTTGGGTTAATTTAATAATTTTTTGAGTGTTTCCATTTAAATCACCAACAATAGGATTAATTTGCGCAATGTCAATTTTAATAGATCTTGAGTTATTTGCAAGTTTTTCTAGTTGATTTTGCCAAAATATTGACTTTGATTTACTATCAGTAAATTTTGCATATTCAAGTTTAGTATGAGTGATGACTTTTGGATGGTTAATGTTTAAAATATTAGCAAATAACCAAGCAGGGGTTTCAGAAATGGTATCTTTTCCTGATTTACATTTACTTAAATTAGATTGATTAATTGAATATTTTTGTGAGATTTTATAGTCTGAAAGGCCAGTTTTTTTGCGTACTTTATTCAAGTAATATTTAGTTCTATTTATCATTATTTATGTCTTAATTGTAAATGTAATTTAACACCTATTATAGTTAATTTTAACTATTTTTATTTAGCAATTAAATTAGTTAAAAAATACTATATAAATTATTGATTTATAATTATTTTTTAAATTTTAAAAAGCAAAAAATAATTAATGGTGTTATACTATAATTTTAATCTATATGTAATAAACATTGATCAATTCTAGTAATAAAAAATATACAAAAATTTGATAAAAATGTAAGACACAATAGTATTGTTAAATTTTACTAAATAGTAAAAAGTTTTCTTTTAAGTAAAACTTAAACATAATAATAATTTAGACATGCTCAATCTTAAAAAAATGGCTAAGTTTAAACCAAAGTTAGAATCTTAAAACAAAGTAAAGCTGAAAATAACTATGATAAAAATTTTAAATAGAATACATAAAATAAGATTTAAAAATGATATTTTAAATCCACTCTTTGGATGTGATTCTTACAACTAACTATTTTAAAAAAATCAAAAATACAAACCCATTAAACGGTTTGTTAATGTAAATGGAATTTAGGCATAAATTTTACAAGATTGTATGGAAAATGAAAAAGTAGTAAATTTTTTTTAAATGTATATAAAATTGTTTCAAAATGAAAATAGGTATCTTACTAACCAATATTGGTACACCTGACGCCCCTACAAAAGCATCTTTAAGGCGATATTTATCTGAATTCTTATCAGACTCTAGAGTGGTTAGCTTTCCTATTAAATTTAAATTCATATGGTGGCTGGTGTTAAATGTTGTTATTCTTAATACAAGACCTAAAAAATCAGCCCAAAATTATGCCAAAATCTGGGATAGAATTGGTATTGGTTCTCCATTATTAAGCATTGCTAAGTTACAATTACAAGGTGTTAAAAAAATATTGCTTGAGCGACATGAAAATTTAGTATTTGAAATTGGTATGCGTTATGGAAACCCTTCTATTTCATCAGTGTTGAATAAGTTACGTAATCAAGATTGTGAAAAAATTATTGTTTTACCGCTTTATCCTCAATACTCTAACACAACAACACTCTCAACATTAGATGTTATTAATCAAGTACTGAATAATTCTTGGGCTAAAAAGCCAGAAATAATCTTTATTGAATATTATTGTTACAATGATGATTATATTCAATCCCTTGCTAATACGGTATTAGAACATCAAATTAAATATGGAAAGCCGAATAAATTAATAATTTCATTTCACGGTATCCCTCAACGATATATTGATAATGGTGATATATATTATGACCATTGTGTTGGTACAGCTAAATTACTCGCTAAAAAATTAGATTTGAATAAAAGCGATTATTTATTTAGCTTTCAGTCTATTTTTGGTCGAGAGCCTTGGACTAAGCCACAAACCAAAGAAAGATTAGAAACATTAGCTTGTGATGGTGTTGAGCATATTCAAGTAATTTGTCCAGGATTTTCAGCTGATTGTTTAGAAACTTTAGAGGAAATTGAGTGTGAAAATAGAAATTATTTTATTCAATCTGGCGGGCGCCAATTTAGTTATATTCCTGCATTAAACGATAGGAATGATCATATCGAGATGCTTTCTAATTTGATTTCTAATTATTTATAATATGTTAAATTATTTTTATCCATAAATAAATTGTAAAATACGCTTTATTTAATTTATAACTAAATAAAGCGTATTTTACGAACATTATATATGTAATGTTGCTTAATAGGAGTGTCAATGAATCAAGATATTAAAGTCACTAAACGTAATGGACAACAAGAATTTATTGATATGGAAAAAATTCATCGAGTTGTACATTGGGCTTCACAAGACTTAAAGGGTGTTAGTGTTAGCCAAGTTGAAATCAATGCACAGTTGGCATTTTTTGACGGTATTAAGACGGAAGATATTCATGAAACAATTATTAAATCAGCAGCAGATTTAATTTCAACAGACATACCAGATTATCAATATTTAGCAGCGCGTTTATCTATTTTTCATTTACGTAAAAAAGCATTTAAATCCTTTACCCCACCACCATTTTTTGAGCACATTAAAAAATTAACAGGTTTGGGTATTTATGATAAAGATATTCTTAATAAATACATTAAAAAGGAAATTGAAATATTAGGCTCTTATATTGATCATTGGCGTGATATGAATTTTTCTTACGTTGCTGTTAAACAACTAGAAGGAAAATACTTAGTTCAAAATCGTGTCACTGGCGAAATTTACGAATCTCCACAATTTCTTTATATGTTAGTGGGTATGTGCTTATTTCAAGAATATGAAGTGAGTAAACGCATAAATATTGTGAAGCGCTTCTATGATGCAGTAAGTTTGTTTAAAATATCCCTTCCTACACCTATTATGGCTGGGGTTAGAACACCTACACGCCAATTCTCATCTTGTGTATTAATTGAGACAGATGATGATTTAGATTCTATTAGCGCCACTGCTGGGGTTATTGTGAAATATATATCTCAGCGTGCTGGGATTGGTATTAATGGTGGTAAAATTCGTGCAATTGGTAGCCCTATTCGTGGTGGTGAAGCAACACATACAGGTTGTATTCCTTTTTATAAACATTTCCATACCGCTGTTAAATCTTGCTCACAGGGTGGAGTGCGTGGTGGTGCAGCTACTTTGTTCTACCCTTTGTGGCATTTAGAAGTTGAAAATTTATTAGTTCTTAAAAACAACACAGGAACGGAAGAAAATCGTATTCGTCATTTAGATTATGGCGTTCAGTTTAATGGCTTAATGTATCAACGTTTTCTAAAAGATGAAGATATTACTTTATTTTCACCACATGATACACCTGATTTATATGATGCCTTTTTTGTTGATCAAGAAGAATTTAAATGTTTGTATGAGAAATATGAGCAAAATGTTTTAATTAGAAAACACACTATTAAAGCCAGGGAATTATTTTCTAAGTTTATACAAGAACGTGCTAATACAGGTCGTATTTATTTACAAAATGTTGATCATTGTAATACCCATAGTGCATTTAATGCCAAACAAGCACCTATCAGACAATCCAATCTTTGCATGGAAATTACTCTACCAACTAAACCCTTATATTCAGTTCAGGATGAACAAGGCGAGATAGCGCTTTGTACATTATCAGCAGTTAATCTTGGCGCATTAGATTCTTTAGATGAGTTAGAAACATTAACTGATATTATTGTACGTTCATTAGATTGCTTACTTGATTATCAAAATTACCCAATTAAAGCAGCTGAATTTGCTAGTAAAAACCGTCGAACACTCGGTATTGGCGTAACTAATCTTGCTTATTATTTAGCCAAAAATGGTGCGAAATATTCTGATGGATCAGGTAATCAACTTGTTCATACAACCTTTGAGGCGTTACAGTATTATTCATTAAAGGCTTCAAATACGTTAGCAAAAGAATTAGGACCTTGTCCACTATTTTCTCAAACACAGTATTCACAAGGTATTATGCCTATTGATTCTTATAAAAAAGATATTGATGTGTTTTGTGATTGTAAATTAGAATTTGATTGGGATACACTACGTCAGGATATTACTTCTATAGGTCTTAGAAATTCAACTTTAACAGCACTCATGCCATGTGAAAGCTCGTCACAAATCTCTAATTCAACTAATGGAATTGAACCACCGAGAGGGTTTGTATCTATTAAACAGTCTAAAGATGGTATTTTAAAGCAAATTGTACCTGATTATGAATTATTAAAAAACCAGTATGAGCTACTCTGGGATATTAAAGATAATGATGGTTATCTACAACTTTGTGGGATTATGCAAAAATTTGTAGATCAGTCTATTTCTACTAACACACATTACGACCCTTCACAGTTTGAAGGTAATAAAGTACCAATGAAATTGTTTTTAATGGATTTGTTGAAAGCTTACAAATATGGTATTAAAACGCTTTATTATCATACAACTCGTGATGGTACTGGCAAAGATGTTTCGGAAAAAGAAGATGATAACAACTGTACAGACGGTATTTGTAAACTATAAAAGGAGTTTTCTAGTATGTCATATAGTATTTTTACCAAAAAAATAAGCAATACATTAATTGAGCCAATGTTTTTTGGTAATACAGTTAATGTAGCGCGTTTTGATAAGCAAAAATATAAAATATTTGAAAAGCTCACTGAAAAACAGCTTTCTTTTTTTTGGCGTCCAGAAGAGATTGACGTCTCTAAAGATAAGATAGATTTTGCTAAATTACTACCCAATGAAAAACATATTTTCATTTCTAATCTTCAATACCAAATCTTGCTAGATTCAGTACAAAGTCGTTCTCCTAATATTGCTTTTTTACCAATTGTGTCATTGCCAGAGTTAGAAAATTGGATTGAAACTTGGTCATTTTCTGAAACTATTCATTCACGCTCTTATACACATATTATTCGCGCTATTGTTAATGAACCAGGCATAGTATTCGATGATATTATGAAAATAGATGAAATTATTCAGCGCGCTGATAGCGTGTCTAAACACTATAATGAGTTAATTAAATGTACTCAGGCTTATTTATTACACGGCATAGGTAAATTTAAAGTTCAAGATAAAGAGATATTAATTGACTTGTATTGTTTAAAAAAACAACTTTATCTTACTATTGTGTCAGTTAATATTCTTGAAGCAGTGCAATTCTATGTTAGTTTTGCTTGTTCTTTTGCTTTCGCTGAGAGAAAGGTTATGGAGGGTAATGCTAAAATTATTAGAATGATTGCTCGTGATGAGGCTTTGCATTTAACAGGTACTCAACATATATTGAATTTGATGAGTGGTGGTAAAGATGATCCTGATATGAAAAAAATAGCAAAAGAATGTGAAAAGGAAGTAATTACCATGTTCAAAGAAGCTTGCGAACAAGAAAAAGATTGGGCAGAATATTTATTTCGTGACGGTTCTATGATCGGTTTAAATGCAAATATGCTAAAACAATATTTAGAATATATTACCAACGTACGTATAAAAGCTCTAAATTTAAGTCCTGTATTTGATGAATGCATCAATCCTTTACCTTGGATTAACCACTGGTTAGATTCTGATAACGTTCAAGTTGCGCCACAAGAAACTGAAATTACCTCTTATTTAGTCAGCGCCATTGATAATACTTTGGATAAACAAGACTTTGATTTTAATAGCTTTAAATTATAGCTAGTTAGATGTTTAGGATAGAAATTGATAACATCAATGGTAAAACCAAATCATTATATGCTTATGGAAATCACTCCATTCTTATTGAACTTGAACAACAGAATGTACTCATTAATCATTCTTGTCGTCAAGGGCATTGTGGTAGCTGTATATTGCAACTATTATCTGGTGATGTCACCCATCAGGATTCTATAATATCCTTATCACAAGGGGAAATTTTAGCTTGTAGAGCAACACCTGTTACTGATATTAGAATTGCTTTAAGAAATTGAATAAATATTATTAGTGTTGTAGTATATTCACAATTAAAAACCAAAATAAAAGTTTTATAAATCTATTTTTATGTTCCTGTGTATACATACTTATAATACTACTATCAAATATTTTATATCCTGTTTCTATTCTATAAATAGTAAGCATGCTATACTTACTTATTATTCTAATAAGTTTTCTTGATTATTTATTTAGTATAAAATTATGAGAATTGTATTCTTTCTCTAATTCTTTATACAATTGTTCTGGCATTAAATCGGGATATTTTTCCATTATACGAAAGGCAACAACGTTATCTTCCTCTACGCCCCAAAGTTTAATATAAGTGCCTTTCTTATAACCATGTTTCTGTCTAAAGACATTAAGTTGATTTTTGACAAGATAGCGTTTATAGAGTTCTGATATGTCCATACTCATTGTTGTTAGCGCTTTAAAAAAAAGCCCTGTTATTTCATATAAAGCATTTTGTGATTTATTCACATTAGCACTACTTGCTACGGCCACTAATTTTTCTAAAATTTCTATCACAAGTTCTGGATTTACCTCCCTTTCTGGCTTTATATTTTCATAATTATAAGCAAATTGAGTATCACCAAAATAAATAGCTTCAGACATAATAAAATGCCAAATATCCACTAACTCAACTTTAGAGTTATCTAAATCATGCTCCTCTTTAATATTTTTCCAGTGTTTCCAATTAAAAGAATCAATTGCCTCAGTAGCTTCCATATAAATACAACGTAACCAAGAAATATAACGCCCGTCTTTTGTTATACCATCAGTCCACTGTAGACCGTTAGTGTTGTTATTGAACTGTTTTTGTAATTCAAACATTTGCTTAATTTTGCTCATTGATAAACCCTTATAATAATATTAAAAATTATCAAGAATTATAATGCAAACATTTGTCAAGTTAAAAATTAATTATGACTTAAGAGAGTTTTTAACTTCTAATTATGATCTTGATCTTGTGTATATTATGAATAATATTTCTTATTATAGGATTGTTTGATGATACAAGCACAAGAATTTAAGTTTTGTCAATAAAGTGTATTTAAAGTATATTGAAACAAATACAAAAGTTCAATAACGTGTAATTGTTATTCAAGGTATTTTGGTTTAATTTTATTGTGTATTAAAAACTTTACAAAATAGTTCAGCTGTTTTTTGTGTATCGTATAATGCAGAATGAGCATAAGTATCATCCCACTCAATATCAGCCTTACGTATGGCTTTAGCCAATACTGTTTCGCCATAGCATAAGGCTGATAAACTAACCGTATCTAGGGTTGAAAATTGATGAAAAGGGCTTTTAAGTTTACACCTGTTAGTTGCAGCACGTAAAAAGCCTAAATCAAAAAAAGCATTATGTCCCACTAAAATAGCACGAGTGCAGTTCTTTTGTTTTAGTTCTGTATATATTTTGGTATAAATTTGCTTAATAGCATCAGCCTCTTTAACTGCCATTCTAAATGGATTATTAACATCAATACTATTAAACTTTATCGCACTAGGCTCTAATATGCTTCCTTTAAATGGCTCAATGTGAAAATGTTGTGGCTTTTTTGGGTATAAATTATTCATTCTATCAATGCCAATTATAATAGTGCAAATCTCCAACATGGCATCAGTTTTTTCGTTAAAACCACCTGTTTCAATGTCAATAACTACTGGTAAATACCCACGAATTCTATCTTTAATTAACATTTTTAAAAAAAATTGATGAATTACGTTCCTGATTAAATGAAACTTGATGTTTTTGGGGTAAATCAATAATACTCATTTGTATAAAACCATGTTTAATAAACCAATTTGTGCTATGTTTAGTTAATGCAAAAACCTTGGAAAATTTTTTAGCTTTTGCTTTAAACATAATTTTTTCAAGTAACTTTAAAGATAACCCTGTTTTTTGTACTTTCTTAGATACTGCTAATGAGTAAATTTCTCCCATATTATCCTCTTTACAATCTTTAAGTCCTGCACAAGCAATCAATTGATTGTTGTCTGTCAAATAAACAAAATCTCTAATATTTTCATTAATTTGTTCCTTAGTTCTAATTAATATTTTACCATCCTCAGAAAAAGGTTTAACTAGAGTTAGAATTTGTTCGGCTTTAATCAAGCTAAATGTTTAAAATGTTTACTAAAATATTAATTTTAGTCTAAAATTTAATCTTTATTTTTGGATAAAAAAAATATGTGCATCCCAAGAAAATATTCCTCACAAGTTGTTGATGGATTTGAACGCGCACCAAGTCGTGCTATGCTTTATCCTATTGGTTTTAAAAAAGAGGATTTTAGCAAACCCCAGATTGGTATAGCAAGTACTTGGTCAATGGTAACACCATGTAATATGCATATTAATAAATTGGCTAACAAGGCTGAAAAGGGGATAAACAACGCAGGTGGTAAAGGTGTTATCTTTAACACCATTACCATATCAGATGGTATTTCTATGGGTTCTGAAGGTATGAAATATTCTTTAGTATCACGTGAAGTCATTGCCGATTCAATTGAAACAGTGGTTGGTTGTCAAGGGTTTGATGGTGTAGTTGCTATTGGTGGTTGTGATAAAAATATGCCTGGTTGTATTATTGGTTTAGCACGTCTTAACCGTCCCAGTATTTTTGTTTATGGCGGTACTACTCAACCAGGTAAAAATCATACAGACCTGGTGAGTGTTTTCGAAGCAGTTGGTCAATTTTCTAACGATGAAATTAATGAAATTGAGTTAGAGAATATTGAAAAAACAGCCGTTACTGGTCCAGGCTCTTGTGGGGGTATGTACACCGCTAATACTATGGCATCAGCAATTGAAGCGTTAGGTATGAGTTTACCCAACTCCAGTGCACAAAATGCTATATCAGATGATAAAAATAATGATTGCATCCAAGCTGGAGAAGCTGTTCTTATTTTATTAAATAAAGACATTAAACCCCGTGATATAATGACTATGAAAGCATTCGAAAATGCAATCACTGTAATTATTGCACTAGGTGGTTCAACCAATGCTGTATTGCATTTAATTGCCATGGCGAATGCCGCTGAGGTCAATCTTAAAATTGATGACTTTACTCGTATTGGTAAAAAAGTACCTGTTATTGCTGACCTTAAACCATCAGGTAAATACATGATGAGTGAATTGGTTGAAATTGGAGGTACTTTACCACTAATGAAAATGTTACTTGATGCAAGACTATTACATGGGGATTGTATGACAGTAACAGGAAAAACTTTAGCTAAAAATTTAAGAAATGTTAAACCGTATCCTGATTCCCAAGAAATTATTAGAGCATTAGATAACCCAATAAAGAAAGATTCGCACCTTAGAATTTTACGGGGTAATCTTGCAATTGAAGGTGCTGTAGCAAAAATTACTGGTAAAGAAGGTTCAAGTTTTAAAGGTACAGCTAAATGCTTTTCTCATGAAGAAGGAGCGCTTAAGGCTATTTTAAATGATCAAATAAAAGCAGGTAATGTTATTGTTATTCGTTACGAAGGCCCTGTTGGTGGCCCTGGTATGCGTGAAATGCTCGCTCCTACTTCTGCAGTTATGGGAAAAGGATTAGGTGGTAAAATTGCTCTTATTACTGATGGGCGTTTCTCTGGTGGTACACACGGCTTTGTAGTCGGTCATATTACACCTGAAGCCTTTAAAGGTGGAGTACTAGCAGTGGTTGAAGATGGTGATGAAATTATAATTGATGCACAAAATAACGTTTTAGAGCTATTAGTTGATAAAGTTATTATTGATAAACGCTTATCCAAATGGAGGCAACCTAAACCAAACTACACTAAAGGTGTATTAGCAAAATTTTCAAAATTAGTTAAATCTGCCTCTGAAGGTGCAGTTACTGATTAACTAATACTTATCTTTTGTTTTTTATGAATAATAAAGATTTATAGAAATTTTAGTATTATTCTATAGGAGAAAACATTATTTGTCTATTGTCAAGATTAACTGAGGTAACTTGGATTTTGATAGTATTTCCTAATTGATAAACTTTACCAGTAGGATCTCCTTTGAGTTGATGTTTAATGTTATCAAAAATATAATAATCATCTTTCATGTCACATAGGGCAATCATACCTTCGACAAATATATCAGTAAGTTCAATAAAGATGCCAAAACTAGCAATACCAGAAATAACACCATTAAATCGATCTCCTACTTTATCAAGCATATATTCACACTTTAACCACTGTTCAACATCACGTGAAGCATTATCTGCACGACGTTCAGTCATAGATAGGTGCATACCAATTTCAAGCATTTTCTTACTTGGTTTTTTACTTTTTTTTCCTAAAACACGTTTAATAGCGCGATGTACTAAAAGATCAGGGTAACGTCTAATTGGCGATGTAAAGTGGGTGTAGTCTTCAAATGCTAAGCCAAAGTGACCTTCATTGGTAGGGGTGTAAACAGCTTGTTTCATTGTACGTAACACAATAGTTTTGATTATATTTTCATCATTTCTACCTTTAGAATCTTCAAGCACTTTAGCAAAATCTTTAGATTCTGGTTGTATACCCCCTTCAAGTGTTAAGCCAATAGCAGTTAAGAACTGGCGAGTAACCTCTACTTTCTCAGCTGTAGGTTTTGGATGAATCCGATATAAAAAATCTTCATTGTGATGATTTAAAAATTTTGCACTTGCTTGATTAGCCATTAGCATACATTCTTCAATCAGTTTATGGGCATCATTACGAGAACAATCAACAATATTAGATATTTTACCATTATCATTAAACAAAATTTGTGATTCAATACGATCAAAATCCATTACTCCACGTTTAATCCTAGAAGTTCTAAGTGATTTGTATAAGTTATATAATGAGTTTAAATTTTCCATTACTGGTGCATAGTACTGGGTTAAATCAGCATCATGATGCTTTAAAATTTGATTAACTTTATTGTACGTTAATCGAGCATGTGAGAACATAACAGCACGATAAAACTTATAATTTAATAGATTTCCATGAGTATCAATATTCATCTCACAAGTCATACATAATCGTTCAACACCAGGATTAATTGAACATAATCCGTTTGATAAAATTTCAGGTAACATTGGGACAACACGATGTGGAAAATACACCGAATTACCACGATCAAGAGCATCTTTATCTAAATCTGATCCTTCTTTTACATAATGTGATACATCAGCAATAGCGACAATTAGTTTCCAGCCTTTGCTGGTAACTTGTGCATATACAGCATCGTCAAAATCACGAGAATCTTCACCATCAATGGTAACTAACTTTATTTTAGTGATATCAATTCGGTCTGTTTTGTCAGAATTAGTAACTATAGTTGGTAATTTAGAAGTTTGTTCAAATGCTCCTAGTGAAAAATCAACAGGAATGTTATTGCGATAAATAGCAGAATCTGTTTCCATTCCTTTATCCATGTAGATACCCAAGATTTGGATAATTTCACCTATTGCTAGGCTTTTCAAAGTTGGAGATCTAGTAATCTTAACAATTACAATTTGTTTATCATGATGTTCTTTATTAATCTTTAGAATACTAATATTATTTTTAATACGTTTATCATCAACTACAACATAAGCACATTTTTTTTCAAGATGTAAACGCCCTACTACAGTTTCAATACTTTTAGTAACTTTGATAATTTGTGCATCACCACGTTGATTAAGTAATCGCGCTTGCACTTTATCGCCATGAAAGACTAATTGCATTTGTTTTAATGAGAGTCTTAAGTCTTTACCACCCTTGTCTAACGTAATAAAACCAAAGCCTTTAGGATTGGCAATTACCCTTCCAGTTATCACACCATTTTTAGAACTAAATTTATGGTATACACCATGTTGGTCGAAATTGAGCTGTTGATCACGAACCATGGCTTTAAGCCGGTGTGATAGAGGTTTTTTTTGATGATATTCAATAGTTAATAAATCATATAATTCATGTAGTGTACGTGATTTTTTTTCAAAAAAACTAAGGATATATTTCCTTGAAGGAATTGAGTTATCGTACTTTTTTTTTGACTCTCTTTTATAGTGAGGATCTGACATTAATTACTCGAATGGGTGTTTTAAAATTAGAGTTTGTGTTCTGTCTGGTCCGGTAGATAAGATATCAACTGGAAGATTAGCTAACTGCTCAATTTTATGGATGTAGTTTTGTGCTTCAATAGGTAAAGAGTTAAATGAATTAGTACCAATAGTTGAAGTTTTCCAACCAGGCATTTCAATATAAATTGGTTTTGCATCTGTGTATCCTTTGGCGTCATATGGCGGTATTGTAACTTCTTTGCCGTTTAATTTATAAGCAACACAAATTTTAACACTTATTAACGAATCTAAGACATCAAGCTTGGTAAGACAAATACCAGTAACAGCATTTAAATTAAATGAACGTTTCAATGTAACCATATCCAACCAACCACAACGACGCTGGCGACCTGTAGTTGCACCAAACTCATGCCCAACTGTACCTAACACTTTACCAATTACATCACCTTTATTAGTGGAAACATTATAAATTAGCTCAGTTGGGAATGGACCACTACCTACTCGTGTTGTATAAGCTTTAACAATTCCTAATACATAATTAATATCTGTTACTCCAACACCAGAACCAGTAACTGCACCACCAGAAGTTGTGTTTGAAGAAGTAACAAATGGATAAGTACCTTGATCAATGTCTAATAATGTACCTTGTGCACCTTCAAATAGTATATTTTCATCATTAGCAATATGCTGATGAATTTTTTCTGTTACATCAATAATCATATGTTTAATTTTTTTTGCTTGAGATAGAGCTTGATATAAAATAGTTTGATAATCAACAGGAGCTGTGCCATAATAGTTAGTTAGTAAAAAGTTATGGTATTCTACCACTTCTTTAAGTTTTGAGGCAAATAGGATTGGATTCAATAAATCCCCTACACGCAAGCCACGACGAGCAACTTTATCCTCATAAGTAGGCCCAATACCATTACCTGTTGTGCCAATAGCAGCCTTGCCACATTTTGCTTCTCGAGCATTATCAAGAGCAATGTGATATGGAAAAATCAAAGGGCATCCTGGACTAATCTTTAAACGCTCTGTTACATTAATATTAGCACCTTCTAATTCCTTTATTTCTTTTAATAAAGCAGACATCGATAATACCACACCATGAGCAATTAAACATTCAACATGGTCGTGTAAAATACCTGAAGGAATAAGGTGTAGTACAGTTGTTTGTTTATCAATGACTAAGGTATGGCCTGCGTTATGACCACCTTGGAAACGCACCACGATTACTGCTCTATCTGTGATTAAATCAACTATCTTACCTTTACCTTCATCACCCCACTGGGTACCAATAATCACTACATTTTTTGACATATTAATTCCTAACTATTTAATATTTTTTAAAAATGACTTTGAGATAAAAATTTCAAATCAAACGAAAAGCCAGTAGCTGCTCTTGATTTTCCAAAAGACTTACCAATGTCGTTATAACGACCCCCTTGCGCTAAAGCTTTAGAATAATTTTTATTATAAGCTGAAAACACAACACCTGTATGGTATTCATAGGCCTGTAATTCGCTAAGATCAAAAATAGCTTTAACACCCTTTTCAAGAAGCTGTTTGTCAATGATAATTAAATCTTCAATAGCTATTCTAGCTTGTTCAAAATGGCCAAATATTATCAACGCCTTATCTAGGATATCAGAACCTCCCTCTAGTTTTATCAAATGGATAAATAAATCAGCATTTTTAAGCGTGTTATTATTTAAGAATACAGCTAAATCTGGCATTGATCGACGTGAGAAAATAGCTCTCAAATGTACCACTGCTTGTATTGATATATTCTCTTGTTCTGTTAAAGAATCAAAAATAGCAACATTGCCTAAGATAAGTATGACTGAATTAATTGATAATAGCTTTAAACTTTCCAACATTAATTCGATTATTTCAACATCAGATTCAGTTGCATTTGAACCATAAAGCTCAGCTCCTGCCTGAATAGGAGAGCGTGATGCATAAAAATCATCTGCTTTGGTTTTTAAAATTGAATTAATATAGCAATATTTTTCAATCGAATCACTACCACGTTTAGCATCAATACGTGCAATTTGTGGAGTAATATCAGCATGAACCCCTAGCATTTTACCACTATTAGGATCTAAGAACTTGAATGTTTTTTCATCAACAACATCATTAGTTAGTAAAAGTGAATTGACATGTTCAACCATTGGGGGAATAACCAAACCAAAGCCTTTATCAGCATATAAATCTAAAAGATCACGCCGCAAGGATTCAAAAATCAATGCTTGGTTATTAGTAAGCTCCTCTATACTTTCAGGCAATTGCCACACTCCCGTATCTAATTATTTAATTTGTGGATTAAAGTGACGGAAGAATTCCGTATTTGGATTAAGAACTAAAATATTACTTTGATTAGAAAATGACTTTTTATACGATTCTAATGAACGATAAAAAACGTAAAAATCTGAATTCTTACTATAGGCTTTTGCGTAGTTATTTGCACTAACAGCATCACCCTCACCTCTAATTTTCTCAGAATCTCGATAAGCATTTGCCAAAATAATAGTACGTTCTTTGTCTGCTGCTGCCTTAATTATCTCAGCCTCCTCCGCTCCCTTAGATCTAAATTCTTTAGCTACTCTTTGTCGTTCTGCCTGCATACGACGATAAACTGAATTAGATACCTCTTGTGATAAATCAATTCGCTTAATACGAACATCAATAATCTTAATACCAAATTGAGCAATGTCCTTTTTCGCAAGTCTAGCAATGTTTGACATAATTTCACTACGTTCACCAGAAACAACGTCAGCAATAGTTCGTTTTGAAAATTCACTTTTAAGGCCAGTTTTAATAATTTGAGCTAGACGATTATTAGTTCTAGCTATGTTACCGCCTGTTGATTTATAAAACTGCTCAGCATCTTCAATTCTCCATTTAACATAAGAATCGACAATTACATTCTTTTTCTCCCCTGTTAAAAATCGTTCAGATGGTGCATCTAAAGTTTGAATACGATTGTCAAATTTTACAATATTATTAACAAATGGCATTTTGAATTTAAGACCTGGAACTTCCTCAACGCTTACAATTTTACCTAAACGTAATTTAATTACTGTCTGGGTTTCATTAACTGTGTAGACTACTGAACTTAATATTAAAAATAAAACAGCAATTAGTGCTAAACCTATTTTTTGCATTATCTGCCTCCTCTATTTCTGAAAATGTCTCTAACATTACTACTACCCTGATTGTTTTCTTTTATTGATGATTCTTGAATAGTAACGTGTGTATTTGATTGCCTAGTATTAATGAGTTTATCAATAGGTAAGTACATCATATTATTAGTATTAGAGTTAACCAGTACCTTACTGGTAGTAGCCAGAACGTTTTCCATAGTTTCTCGATATAAACGCTCTTTAGTAACTATGGGTGCTTTTTCATATTCAGCTAAAATTTGTTTAAAACGCGAGGTCTCACCTTCTGATTTAGAAACTATTTCAGATTTGTAAGCTTTTGACTCCTCAAGCATACGTGCAGCTTTACCACGAGATTTAGGTAAGATATCATTAGCATAAGTTTGTGCTTCGTTAATTAAACGTTGCTTATCTTCACGAGCTTTAACTGCATCAGAAAAAGCAGATTGTACTTGCTCTGGTGGTTGAGCATCTTGCATGTTAACTGTAGTTATTAATAAACCAGTTTTGTATTTATCAAGCAAACTTTGAGATTTTATTTTAATATCATCAGCAATATTAACTCGTCCTTCAGTTAAGATGTAGTCCATGGTGTTTTGACCAACAATTTGCCGAATAGCACTTTCAGAGACGTGACGAAGTGTTGTGTCTGGTTTCACAACATTAAATAAATAATCTTGAACATTATTTATTTTATATTGAACTGCAAATTTAGCTTCAATCATATTTTCATCTTTAGTTAACATTAAAGATTCAGATGCAACATTACCACCAAAACGTCGATTATTATTAACCGTATTACGATAACCAATTTCAGACGTTCTAATTTGTTCAACATTAATTCTATTTAAAGTTTCAATTGGATAAGGGATATGCCAATGAGGACCTTGAGAAGTTTCTTCTTGAAATGCCCCAAAACGTAGTATAACTCCTTTTTCAGCAGGGTCAATAATATAAATACCTGATAATAACCAAATAAATAAAATCAAAATTAATATATATTTAAAATTACCACTTGAAGTTATTTTAGGTGTAATTGTATTTGATGATTTCTTACTATTTAAAAAACCATCAAATTTATTTTTCATATCTTTGATTACTTTCTCTAATTCCGGTGGAGTTTGATTATTGCCATTCCAAGGATTTTTATTGTTGTTGTCATTCCAAGCCATTTTAATTTATGTGTCCAGATATATAGTTAAAATCTGGAGTTATTTTACCTAAACTAAAGCAAGCTTATGTAACTAATAGGGCAATCTATTATTATGATAATATGATGTTAAAATAACGACATTTGAGAGAATATACAATCATCATGCAAAAACAATTATCTCTTTGTTTATCACTTGCTTTTTTATCTAGTAGTATTAGTGCTGAAAGTTTAATATTAAACTGTAAAAATAATGTATTACTTTTCCCAAAACAAATACTCTCAACTGAAACTAAAGATCTTAATATTAAAGCAAATTATAGTGAAATTTATAAAGATGATAGTTTTTTTTTAAAAGGCAATGTTTCATTAAATTCAAGTACTTATTTTCTAGGCGCTGATGAAATCAGTATTAATAAACTTAGTAAAATATCAAAAGCTTCTGGCTATGTTAAATTTCAAAACAACGAACTTATGCTAACTGGTGATAAAGCTATGATTAAAAAAGAAGGTGCAATGATTCATACAACTCTAAATCAAGTAAAATTTTACTATCCAGACTTAAAAATAAATGGCCGTGCACAATTTGTAACTCATGATGGCACTGAACAAATATTCAACTCAGGTAGCTACAGTTTATGTCCACTAGGTAATTCTGATTGGCAAATGAAGGCTGATAAAATCATATTGAATTCAACGACTAATAAAGGTATAGCAAAAAATGTTACGATTGAATTTTTAGGGATAACTATTTTTTATTCTCCTTATCAAGAATGGGCGTTAGAAGGCCGTAGTTCTGGATTTTTAGCACCAATATTTGGTAGTTATAATGAATTAGGTATTAGCGGTGGTAGTAAATACCAGGTTAAAATTCCTTATTATTTTAATATTGCTCCTGATCGTGACTTTTTTTTAATTTTGAACCAATTATCAAGTCGCGGTAGTTTAATTGAAGGTAAATATCGTCAACTTATCACTAACAATAATTATTTAGGTAATGGACGTTCTGAGATTGAGGGACATTATTTATTAAATAAAGATAAAATTGCTAGTAGTAAACGTTGGCTATTAAATTCAAAATTAGACTTATCACTTAATACTAAAACTGATTTTAGTATTATCACTAATCGAGTATCAGATCCGAATTACTTTAAAGAAATTGCTCATAGTAATACTTCGGATTCAAAATTACGATCTTATGTTAATTTATCCTACAAAAACCAAAAAAAAAATTTAACTATGTCTTTTTTTGTTGAATCAGAACAACTTATTAACAATGGAAATGCTTCGTACACGCGTGTACCAGAGTTATCTATTAATAAAGAATATAAAGGTTTAGATGGACATAATATTGATTTCTTATTAATTGGTACAAAATTTACGCATAAAAACTCAAATACTACAACTAATAGAACCGGGATTCGCACTTACGCGCAAACAAAATTTAGTCGCTCATTAAAAACTAAAAACTATTTAATTACCCCAAGTTTAAAACTATCAACAACTAATTATACAATGGATAATGCTGTTCATCAAGAACGAAATATTGTTAGTTTTGGCTTTAATTCTAAATTTTTCTTAGAAAGAAAAGCGTTCTTATTTGATACACATTTAATCCAAACTTTAATCCCAAGATTAGGATACAATTACACACCTAAAAAAGACCAAAGTACATTGCCTAATTTTGATTCAGATTATAAAAATAATTTATATGAAAGTTTGTTTTCCGGACAAAAATTTACAGGTATCGATAGGATTGCCAGCGCTAATGATCTTATTTTTGGGCTTGAGTCAGACTTTATTAATAAAGAAACAGGTAGCACCTATTTAAGTTTAAAAATAGCCCAAGCATATCAATTTGATAACATGAGTATGAGTAAAAATGGCACTTTGGTTAGCCAAAAAAAATATTCTAATGTTGCCATGTCGGCTAATTTAACGATGCGCGATTTTTCTTTTAATAATTCACTACAATATAATTCAATAACTAATAAAATAAGTAAGCGTAATAGTTCAATTAGTTTTATTATAAATTCTAGAAAGTTTTTAACTTTGGCGCATTATGATGATAATGGCAATAATTCAGTTGAATTATATAGCGCTTATCCATTAACACAGCAAACACATGTGTTTGCTGGTATTAATGGATCTATTAGTAACTCAACTATTAATAAAGAAACCATGGGTATTGCTTATGAATCTTGTTGTTGGGCGGTACGTTTAGCGTACTTTAAAGAGTATCTAAATGAAAATAATTATGATTATGTGACTAAATTTGAGCTAGTACTAAAAGGATTAGCCACCACTTCCTCAAATTTATATAAACGTTTAGAGGAAGATATACCTAATTATTCAGTCAATCTTAATAATTTTTAAAATGAACAAAACTTTATTATTAGTTTGTTTATTTTCATTTAATATATTTGCTATACCTAATAGTATTATTGCTATTGTTAATGATGATTTGATCACTTTTAATCAAATTAGTATTGATATCAAACCAAACTATACTAAAGCGCAAAAGTTGGCTTTAGTTAATCAACAAATAGATTTAATCTTGCAATTACAAAAAATTAAACAACTAAGTATTGTCCCAAAAGAAAATGTGATTAATAGTATGTTAGATAATATTGCTTTAAATAACGATTTGAGCTTAATGCAATTGCAATCTTTGCCTCAATTTGATAAGGTTATTAACCATGTGAAACAGAACTTATCATTAGAAGGGCTTAAACATTTTATTATTAAAAATCTTAATATTGAACTTACTGATGTTGAAATAAGTAAGCAAATATCTAAAATCCCTAATCATTTAAATAAGCTAGAGAAACAAATAAGAATAGCGCAAATCACCATTAACTCTATTGACCAAGTAGATTCAGATCATTTGATTAAAGATCGTTTGATTGATTTAAGTGAGAGAATTAATAAAGGTGATTCATTTTCTATTTTAAAAAAAAATTATTCGCAAGATAATTTTTATAAGAATAACGGTGAATCTAATTGGCTTAATTTATCAAAATTACCAAAAGCTATTCAACAGAGTTTAAAAGGCCTTTTAATAGGTGAAATATCACAGCCATTTAGAATAGGACAAGTTTGGAGGATTATTAAAATTATTGATAAACGCAGTGTTAACAACTATCTAGTTGAGCTTAAAGATAAATTAATACGCCAAAAAGAAGATACTTACTTCTATAATTGGGTTAAAAAAATAAGGAAAGAAGCTTATATTAAGATCTTTTACAATAAGTTATAAATGTCAAAATCAATCATCATTGCTGGATTTCACGCTATTCAGGCTCAGTTAAAATTTAACCCTAAATATTTAATTAAGATTTTCATACTAAATTCACGATGTGATAAGCGTTTAAATGCTCTCATCTTTGAGATTAATAATTTTGGTATTAACATTCAACAGTGTACTAAAGTACAACTAGATAAATTAAGTAATCATCAAACTCATCAAGGTATTGCAGCTGAAATATTGTTACCTATCCTACCTAACCAAAATGAACTAATTACTTACGTGTCTAAATTAGATAATACTAGTTTAATATTAATACTAGACTCTATTCAAGACCCTAGGAATTTAGGCGCTTGTTTGCGTAGTGCTCATGCAGCTGGGGTTGATTGCGTAGTAATTAATAAAGATGGTTCAGCGTCCATCAGCGCATTAGTACACAAAACTTCTACAGGCGCGCTTAATCAGATCAAAATTTTTCAAGTAACCAATCTATCGCGTACTATTAAAGCATTACAACAACAAAATATTTGGGTAATTGGTTTAGACAGTTCTGCCAATACCCTAATTTATCAAATAGATTTAACTACACCAAATGCTATTATTATGGGATCTGAAGGTTTTGGCCTTAAAAAATTAACCAAACAATCTTGCGACCAACTGGCTAAAATTCCTATGCAAGGGAAAGTAGAAAGTTTAAACGTTTCTGTTGCTACAGGGATAACACTTTTTGAGATAAACAGACAACGTTTTCTATAGTTTTAGATATGCAAATATTGCACTTATATTTCATTAACAATGAAATTGTTAATTTTACCTTACTGTCGTTAAAATAGTTAATAGGATATAATGCAATTTCTACTAAATGACTATTATCAGAGTAATGACTGGGATAAATTAGCAAATTAAAACGAATTATGTATTTAATCTTAGAAGCTGTTAAATATAAATTTACAATGTAACTTTAATCGATAGTTAAATAAATTAATAATGTTATTTAACTTGTTCTAAATGACCACTTAGTAGTAGTATTTAAAGATAAATAGTAACTTGATAATTACACAGAAACAAATCTTGAATAATACTGACTAAATAATTTAGTCAGTATTATTCATCTAGTTTGATCATAATTTCTCACTATTATGCAGTAATTTTACCTTATCAAAATGATATTTATCCCCTTACCCCTTCATTTGTTATGTTTAATAATGTGCCTTCAAACCCAGATTGTGGAATATTTTTTATATTATTAATTTAATTGAATACGATGTCCCCATGGCACATTTTTATTTCCTTTAATAAGCCACATTACTGGATAATTTAGTTCATATTTTGGGAATTTTCCCTTTAGCATCAGTAAAGTAAATTAACACGCTAGAAGCGATTTCTTGCGTGTTAACATGATTAAATACAGGATTAAAATTAGTACCTTTACCGCCACCTAATGATACTGGAAATATTAACTCATCCCAAACTTCAAAACGCCATATCAGTTCTTTACTAACTTTTTCATCGCAAGCAATTAATGTAATTGTGGCGCGCATATTACTTTTAATGGCATTAATTTCTATTATAAACTCGTCAATCTCATTTTGAGAAATTGAACCAGAAGTATCAATAGCAACAGTAATATCAATTTGGCTAGATCTAAGTGACGGCAATATAGCGTTGCCATTACGACGTGATGGTCTAAGCATAGGAAAAATCATCACATACAAAACTAAACATATATTGTGATAGTAAAGATTGCCAAGAAAACTGAGGTTGCAGGAAAAAATTAAATAATTTAATAAATTCACTATTTAATTTTCCTGCTTGTTGTGTAAGTTGTGCGCTTGAAGCAAGATTTTTCTGCCACTTACCACTTAATTGTTGAATTTCAACAGATGTTAAAGGTCTAGGCTTATTTGCCAAGTAAAAAGAATTTGAATTATCGTTACTATTATCTTGTAGATTATCCTTACAGAATTCATCATTCTTTGAACTATCATCATATAAATGTTGATCCATAGGTTTAGTATCAGTACTATCATCAATCATTGGGTAAATTTCTTCTGCAATCATACCTTGATATTTATGGAAAATAGACAGTCCAGGTGGGGGATGAAACCCTTCTTTTACCAAAAGCGGGTTAATGGCAAAATCACAAGCTAAATCCCATTTATATTTAAGCCGATTACCACGACGAGAAAAATGCATTAGTGCACAATGTAGGACTTCATGAATAAGAACAAACTTGGTTTGATGATGATCAAGCTGGTTAATAAAATTTGGATTGTAGTAAAAACTTTTAGCATCGGTTGCACTAGTTTTACACCAAGATCCAGCAGCTTTAAGTGGCAATCTCAGCACTAAATTACCTAGAAAAGGTTGGTCAAGAATAAGTTGTGTTCGCGCTTTAGTTAATTTTGCTTTAACTACTTGTAAATCAAGCTTATTAATATTAATCATAATATCTTCATTAATAACTGATTCTTGTAATGCACACTAAATATCACTATCTTTACAAATTAAATTATCAAATATTAGTCAAACATAACATTAGAAATTTTATTTGCCCAATCAGTAAATTCAGGGATAGTAAAAATATCTTTACCAATGGCTCGTTGCATATCTAATACTAGCATAACACCTAACTCATTTTGAGGAAAATTTTTAGCAAAATTAAGAATATTACCCCATGCTTTTTTAGCATTATTACTACCTTTAAGACTAGTTGCTTTGGTTACTAGTGCTGTACAAATTACATATTGCAAATCAAGTTCTTTTGGAATTGTAACACTTTCGCCATTAATAATAGCATTAAGATTAGGAAAATCAGATATGTGTTTAATAAATGTGGTAATTTCAACTCCTGCAATTTTTCCAACGCAAGCGATAGCAGCTTGCTTAAATAAAGACAAATCAGTACCAAATTTTTTCAGGACTCTATGTACAAACTCCCAAGTCCTTGGCGAGGGAAAAGCAGTTGGATTGTATTTAGAATTGAACTCAAATAAATATTCAGGACGATAACGTAAAAAGCCAATAATACGTTCATCAATGTTATTCTTATATGCCCATGTCATCCAATCATCCAAATTAACATCCAATTCGAAATGCGAAAATCGATTTGCCAAAGGTGCAGGCATTGAATAAGTAATACCCCTATCCCCTTGACGATTACCCGCAGCAAATATTACCCAACCTTTAGGCACAATATAATCACCTAAACAACGATCAAGAATGAGTTGATAAGCCGCTGCTGATACGGTTGGTGGTGCTAAGGGGTAATTTCATCAAGAAATAAAATACCTTGCTCTCCATGACGCTTTGAATCGGGCAATAATGAAGGCACTGACCAGTCAACTAAATTGCCATTTTTAAACGGTATACCCCGAAGGTCGCTAGGTTCCATTTGTGATAAGCGAATATCAATGATATTAACTTTGTTATTACTTGCTATTTGAAAGATGATTTGAGATTTACCAAATCCTGGTGGCCCTCATAACATAACAGGTGTATGATAACCTTGTATTATCGATGTTAACTCTTTATTGAGAATTTTACTAACTTCTTCAGGACGCATGAATACTTTTAAATTATTTAAAATAATTTTTATTTTACAGTAATAAAAGATAAAATTATTTGATATGATTACTGTTAATTCTACTTCAGAAACTCCATTTAATTTTCCTTGCGACTATTCTATTAAAATATTTGGTAAAAATTGTGAAAAGTTTCAGAATACAATTTGCGCTATTGTTGAACATCACACTCACAAATTAAATCCTAATAAAATAACAAAAAAGTACAGTTCTAAAGGTAAATATGTATCTTTTAGCATCCGTATTATTGCTAACAGTAAAATTCAATTAGATTCCATTAATCAAGATTTAAAAGACTGCCATTTAGTGTCTTATGTTTTATAAATTATTATGCGTATTATCAATTTAGGGCGTCAAGACTATTTAAACATCTGGGATAAGATGAAAACATTTACCAATGCTCGTGATAAAAATACCAAAGACGAATTATGGATTGTAGAACACAATCCTGTATTTACACAAGGTGTTTCTAGTAAACCAGAACATATTTTATCAAATACTGATATTCCTATTATCCAAACTGATCGTGGAGGACAAGTTACATATCATGGCCCTGGTCAAGTAATTATTTATTGTCTATTTGATCTTAAACGTCTTGGTATAGGAGTTAAAATAATTATTAAAATTATTGAAAATTCAATAATTGACTTATTGAGAACTTACACCATTAAAGCACATCTAAAATCAGGAGCACCTGGAGTGTATATTGATAATGCTAAAATTGCAGCGCTAGGTTTAAGAATTAAACAATCAAGAATTTATCATGGTTTGAGTCTTAATATAGATATGGACTTGTCTCCATTTATTAAAATTAGTCCTTGTGGATATCAAAACCTGAAAGTAACACAACTTTATGATTTAACGGATAGTAGAGATACTTTAAATATTATTGCTAAAAAACTTAGCCAAATACTTATTGATTATGTTACAAGAAATAGACATTAAAAGTTTAAAAGGAAAGTCTAAAGTTGCACGCTTAAGAATTAAGCCTGATGTTAATAGAGCAGCTATTAGAAAACCAAAATGGATACGGACCAAGCATATTTTTGGTTCAAAAGTTGAACAACTGAAAAACACACTTCGAGCGCAGAAATTATTTACAGTCTGTGAGGAAGCCCAATGCCCAAATTTAGGCGAATGTTTTAATAATGGTACTGCTACTTTTATGATTATGGGACAAATCTGTACACGTCGTTGCCCATTTTGTGACGTCGCTCATGGTAAACCCAGAACACTTGATATAGATGAGCCTAAACATTTAGCTGATACCATCAAAAAAATGCAGCTTAAGTATGTAGTGATTACTTCAGTAGATAGGGATGATTTACATGATGGAGGTGTTCAACATTTCAAAATGTGCATTGATAATATCAGATTAAATACACCAAAAGTTAAGATTGAAATCTTAACTCCAGATTTCAAAGGTAGAATTGATAAAGCACTTAAGGTTTTTAAATCTTGTCCGCCTGATGTCTTTAATCATAATTTAGAGACAGTGCCAAGCTTATACCCAAAAGTTAGACCTGGTGCAAATTATGATCATTCATTAAAATTACTTCAAAAATTTAAACAACAACACCCTCTTGTTATTAGCAAATCAGGATTAATGCTAGGAGTTGGTGAAAGTGAAAAACAAGTTATCAATGTATTAAAAGATTTACGCAGAAACAATGTAGACATGCTTACTATAGGTCAATATTTACAGCCAAGTAAATATCATTTAGCTGTTGAGGCATATATTCATCCGAATCAATTTGATAAATATAAAAAAATTGCACTTAAATTAGGTTTTATTAGAGTCGCTAGTGGACCCATGATACGTTCTTCTTATCATGCTAATTTACAAATTAAGGGTAAATTAATAATTTAGTGATTATAAAAACAAAAACAGTTAATATTATATATTAAAGCTCTTATCTTTTTTCTTTATTAGCTTATTAATACCTAATTTTTCACTACTAAGTTTAACCTTATTTTTTTCTACCAAGAACTGTTTTTATCCATTCTTTAGGGTCTTTATTTTCCTTTTCAGGTTTTGGTTCTTCAACATTGTATTTTGCATCTGCATCTTTATCTTCAGGAAGAAGACCCATATTAATCGCAATATTTCTACAAGTAGCTTCACCAGCAGATAAAGTCCCCAATGGGATTACAACTAGCGTTAGTATAGTAGAAATTAGTACACCAAATAATAATGAAATTGCCATACCTTGGAATATAGGGTCTGATAAGATAACACTAGAACCACCAATCAATGCAAATGCAGTAATCATAATAGGTCGTGTTCTTGAAGAGCATGAATTAATTATTGCATCAAAAAACGGAATGCCTTTGGCATACTCTTGAACGGTAAAATCAACTAATAAAATTGAATTTCGTACAATAATTCCTGCTAATGCAATCCAACCAATCATTGAAGTGGCTGTAAATTCTGCATCTAATAACCAATGACCTGGGACAATACCCAATAATGTTAATGGAATTGGTGCCATAATAACAGCTGGAATAATAAAGTTACCAAACTGCCACACAACCAACATATAAATCACCACTAATGCTATAGCAAATGTACTCCCCATATCTCGAAAAGTTTCATAAGTAACTGTCCATTCACCTGTCCATTCAAAACTTGGAATAGTTTGATCTTTAGGTGGGCCTAGATATTCACCTTGTAATTGTTTACCATCAATCGTTTGATATTTAAGTAGTAAGTCATCTACACCTAGCATTGCATAAATTGGTGCACTTAGGCGACCTTTAGGTTCGCCTAATACATATTCAATATCTGCTAAATCTTTGTGAAAAATTAAATCATCTTGCTTTTTATAACTAAATGATCCCAATTCTGAAATTGGGATCAACCCACCATGCTGAGTAGGTACAGGCAATTGAGTTAAATAAGATAATTGAGAGCGTTTAGATAACGGTATTTGTAAACAAATACGTGAAGGTTCAAGTGCATTTTTTAATCGAATTGTACCTACGTTAAAACTACTCATAGCCATTGAAAGTGTTTCTTTAATAGTCATAACACTAACACCAAATCTAGAAGCTTTTGCTGTATCTACTTGAAAGTCAATAACAGGGTACTTATCACGTATAAGATTATCAACATCTGTCATTGTACCAGATTCTTTGAATAACTCTGTTAAGTCATTTGCTAATTTACGACGTGTATCCTTATCTGGCCCATACACTTCAGCAACAACAGGGCTTAATACTGGAGGCCCAGGTGGCATTTCAATAACAGCATAATTAGCACCTATATCTTCTACAATTTGTTTAATCAATGTTCTTGCTTCTAATGCAATTTCATGACTAGAACGAGATCTTTCTGATTTTTCAACCAACTGAATTTGCAATTCCCCCTCTGAAGGGGATTGTCTTAAATAATAATGTCTTACTAGACCGTTAAAATCAAAAGGCTTGGCAGTTCCTGAATAGGATTGAATAGCAACAACCTCTGGTACATTACGCAATACTTGCGCCATTTTATGTAAAGTTGAAGCTGTATTTGCTAGTGCTGTACCATCAGGCATATTTAAAATTACACCAAATTCGGACTTATTATCCAGAGGTAACATTTTTACAGGAACTAAAGTAGTATAAAACATTGATATTGACATAAAGAAAGCAACAATCAATCCAATTAAGAACCCCCAACCATATATTTTTATATTAAATAATTTAGAGATGGTTAAATGAAAAAATGCAAACATAACTTTTTTTTCTTTTTCTTCTTTCTTATGCATTTTGTGTAGCACCTTCAAAGGTGGTACAAATATCATTATAAAATAAGGTGTGAAAACAAAGGCTGCAAACAATGAAAACATCATTGCAACCGAGCCTAATATAGGAATTGGGGCCATATATGGCCCCATCATCCCACTAACTGATGCCATAGGTACTAAAGCCGCAACTACAGTAAAGGTTGCTAAAATTGTTGGGTTACCAACCTCGCGTACTGCGTCAATTGCGGTACCAATAGTAATTTTATTATCAATCAACCATCTCCTATAGATATTTTCAGTGACAACAATAGCATCATCCACTAGAATACCAATTGAGAAAATCAAAGCAAATAAACTAACTCTATCAATGGTCATGCCTAAAATCCACGCAGAAAAAATGGTCATCAATAATACAACTGGAATGACTAGCGTTACTACAATGGCTGGACGAATACCCAAGGCAACCCATACAAGTAAAGTCACTGCACCTGTAGCAATAAATAATTTCTTAATTAAAACATTTACCTTATCTTTTGCAGATTTTCCATAATCCCTTGTGACGCTAATTTCTACGTTATCAGGAATTAGTTTGCCTTTTAACTCTTCAACTTTAGCAAGAATATTTTCAGCTACTTCTACGCCATTAGTACCATATTTCTTTGCAATAGCAATTGTTATTGCCTGTTCAGCAGTAGCTTTTTTCTCTGTTTTATTTGCCTTTCCTGTATAATAATTAACCATATGTTCAGCGTTTTCTGGCGCATAATACACATCAGCTACATCACGTACATAAATTGGTTTACCATCTTTTACTGTAATTACCAAGTTTTCAATATCTTCCACCTTACTAAAGAAATCACCTGAATAGACCTCTATCTTTAGCCCATTTAGTTCAATATTTCCTGTGTGTCCTCGCACATTAGCATTACCAATAGTACTAGCAATTTGCTGAATAGAAATACCATGTCCGGCTAAACGTCCTGGATAAGCATCAATATGAAAAATTTCCTTACGTCCTCCAACAACAAAGCCATTATTAGTGTCTTTAACTTTTGCAAGCTGCTGTAGCAATTCTAGACCTAGAGAACGCAACTGTCCGTCATCAAGTGATTTTGACCAAAGTGTTAAATTTATGATTGGTACATCATCAATTTCTTTAGGCTTAATGAGTGGTTGCTTAGCACCTGGAGGCATAAATTCAAGATTTGACAACATTTTGTCACGTACTTTGATAATAGAGGTATTCATTTCTTGACCTACATCAAATTCTACAGTAATAACGCCTTTACTATTATCGCTAACAGAATAAACATGCTTAACACCTAAAATATTTGACATTAAACGTTCTAAAGGCTTAATAATAATATTTGACACTTCCTTAGAAGAGGCGCCTGGATATTCAACAAATAAGTCAATAAGTGGTACAGAAATTTGAGGATCCTCTTGCCTTGGGGTTGAAATTAAGCCAATAATACCTGCACCTAGCATAGCAAAAAATATAATAACAGATAGTGAAGAGGTAATAAAAGCTTTAGTAAGCTTACCAGCAATACCCATCTCAAACTTTCTGTTCACCTCATCTACTTTTACCTGATCAACATGACTTTTGTTTGTCATAATATGTTAAATACCCATACCTGAAACCATTAGGATGTTTGGATTAGAAACAATTCTTTCACCAATTTTTAAACCTGATAGAACGCTTTTCTTATTCTTACCAACTTGTTCTCCTAAACGTATAAATCTTAGCTCTGTTTTATTGGTTAATGAATTAACAACAAATACACTTGGTAGTGAAGAGCGCCACATAATAGCAATGTCAGGAATGACTGGTGTTAATACGCCAGAATCTGTTTCAAAAATTTCTACTTCTGCATATGCTCCTGATAATACTGGAACATTAGCCGGTAAATCAAATTTAACCTTAACACTATGTTTAACATTATCTGCAATAGGATAAATTTGTGAAAGTTTAGCATCAACTACAATATTAACAATATCTAATTTAATACGATATATTTTGTTAAGTTTAAGACTCCTAACTAACCTTGAAGGTACATTCACTTCTACTTGAAGATTTTTAATATTAGCAAATTTTATTAAAATTTGACCAGGTTGGACAACATCCCCCTTATTAATATTTTTAGCCACAATAACACCATCAAATGGCGCGCTCACATTAGCATCTTTTAAGCGTGATTCAGCTTGCTTTAAATGTAATTCAGCTTGCTTGAGTTTATTCTTAGCCTGTTGATAGTTTGTGTATCTAGAAGTTCTATTAGCAAACTTGTCAAAATCTGGATTACCTTGACCTGATATTTTTAACATAGGGTCAGTAAACATTGAAAACATACCTGGTACACTACCAAACATACCGCCTGAGTTTGGTGATACAATTGATTGTGAATATTGGACCCCTGCATTTCTAAGTGCCTCATTAGCTGAGGCAATTGCTGCATAGGCTGAATCTCTTTGTGCTTGAATAGACTCTTGTTCTAATATAACTAAAATTGCACCTTTTTTAAACATATCACCTTCTTGACCTTTAATATTTAATACATCGCCAGACACCTGAGCAACTAAATTAACACGCGAAGAAGAAATAACTGAACCACCTAAAAGCGCTCTCTTATCTAGTGATACACCCCTTACAGCTTGTATGTTATAAACAGATTTAAAATTATTAATATTTTGTTTTGTACTTCCTTTTAAAGGCATATTAAGGGAAGTAATTTGTGCTTTAGAAGGTAATGAAGAAATCAATAAAATCGATGTGAATAATAAGATTAATGCATGCATAGTTACCCTGTTTTTAAAAAGTAAAAAAATAAACTTTATCGAAGATTTTATCTGATTAAAATACATCATATCTATTATTTTCCATTAAAAATGGACAATATAATTATATCTTATTGATACAAGTATTTGTTTTTAAATAATTTTATTTACTTTCATGAATAAATTTTACTTACATAAAAACCTCACAATATTCATTTAATGACAACTATTGCTTTCACTGTTGGAGAACCTTCTGGTATTGGACCTGATTTAGCTGTTATTTACGCTCAAATAAAATCAAATAAAAATCTTTTGTTATTTGCAGATCCAGATGTTTTATTAAATCGTGCAAAACAACTTAACTTAAACATAAAAATTATTGAATCTGAACAAGCTGCTTCAATTTATGAACTGGCTGTCTATCCAATTAAAGTTAATACCCATGTAGAATGCGGTATTTTAAATAAAAATAATGCACAATATGTATTAAATACACTTGATTGTGCAACTAAGTATTGTCTTAATTCACGATGTGATGCCTTAGTTACTGGTCCCATACATAAAGGTATTATTAACGAAGCAGGGATCAGTTTTACAGGTCATACTGAATATTTAGCTAACTTATCTAATATTGATAAAACAGTAATGATGTTGGTAACAAATGGCTTAAGAGTTGCGCTAGCAACTACACATATGCCACTTTCAGATGTGCCTCAAAATATTACCACACAATCTTTAAAGACAACTATTAGCATTATTCACCAATTTTTGTTAAATAATGGTGTTAACGCACCTAAAATTGTTGTATGTGGTTTAAATCCACATGCGGGAGAAAATGGTTATTTAGGTATGGAGGAGATTGAAATTATCAATCCTTTAATTAAAAAACTAAATAATCAAGGATACAATCTTGTTGGTAGTATACCTGCTGATACAGCCTTTACACCTAACTCACTAACTGGTGTTGATTGTGTATTGAGCATGTATCACGATCAAGGTTTACCAGTTCTAAAAACATTAGGATTTAAAAAAGCAGTTAATATTACACTAGGATTACCATTTATACGAACTTCGGTAGATCATGGTAGCGCACTTAATCTTGCTGGTACTGGAAATATTAGCCTTGGTAGTTTGAATACTGCTATAAATTATGCACAAACGCTAGTTATCAATCATAAAAAATTTAAACCAATAAAAATTGTATCTCTTGATACATAAAGCTCGTAAGCGTTTTGGACAGAACTTTCTTGTTGATAACAGAATTATTGACCGTATTATCGCTACTATCGCCCCAAAGCGTAATGATAATTTATTAGAAATTGGTCCTGGACAAGGCGCCATAACACTACCTTTATTAAATTATGTTAACCAATTGAACGTTATTGAAATTGATCGAAATTTGATTTCAATTCTAAAATCACTTGAATACTCTCATTTAGTCATTCATCAAGGTGATGTTCTTAAATTTGATTTAAATATTTTGCCTATGCCAATTAGGATAATTGGAAACTTACCTTACAATATCTCTTCTTCTATCCTTTTTCATTTGATTGAAAATTTAGATAAAATACAAGATATAACTGTCATGTTACAAAAAGAAGTTGTAGAAAGAATGGTGGCAAACAGTGGCTCTAAAGTATATGGACGTTTAAGCATCATGATGCAAATATTTTTTAATGTTGAGATGATTTTTACCGTACCACCAGAATCATTCAATCCTGTACCAAGAGTAGATTCTGCTATTGTATATTTAAAACCTCTGGCACAACCAAAAACCAAAAATATCAAGGTATTTGAAAAAATTGTAAAATTAGCATTTTCACAACGAAGAAAAATGTTAAGAAATAGCTTAAAATATGTATTAACCCAAAAGCAAACTGATATTAACTTATCCCGACGTGCTGAAATGCTAACAATTGATGATTTTATCACCTTAACGCAAGACTATGAAAAACAACATTGAAATAAAGATTAAAGTAACTTATTTAGAGAACCAATCAGATATTTATGCAAATCAATATATCTATACTTACACTATTACAATCACTAATAATGGTAACGTTGGTGTGCAGCTTTTAACACGTCATTGGCGTATTCAAGATGAAACTGGGCATATTGAAGATGTGATTGGAAAAGGGGTAATTGGTCAACAACCTCACTTATCGCCAAAAGAATCTTTTCAATACTCATCAGGTTCTATCATTAAAACCCAAACTGGCTCTATGAAGGGTTCTTATGGTATGATTAATGATCGCGGAGAGCGTTTTAATGTGAAGATTCCTGAATTTATACTCAGTAAACCTTATACTTTACACTAATGTCAGACTATTTAGTAGGAGATGTTCAAGGTTGTTTTGACTCTTTGCAAACTCTGTTAAAAAAAATTAAATTCTCAAGCGATAAAGATCGATTGTTTTTTTTAGGAGATGTGGTTAATAGAGGTAAACAATCTTTAGCTACATTGCGGTTTATTAAAGACTTAAAAAGTAATGCTTTAATGGTTCTAGGTAATCATGATTTTCATTTATTAGCCTGCACATTAGGTCGTAAAAATCCTAATAAAAAAGACACATTTACTGACATTATTAATGCTAATGATGCAAGCTTGTTGCTTGATTTTTTGAAGAATCAACCCTTAGCAATTAAGCATAAAGGTGTTCTTATGATTCATGCTGGCGTGCCACCAAGTTGGGATATGGATAGGACTCTTCAACAA
This sequence comes from Candidatus Vesicomyosocius sp. SY067_SCS001, assembly GCF_014706615.1. Classification (NCBI taxonomy): domain Bacteria; kingdom Pseudomonadati; phylum Pseudomonadota; class Gammaproteobacteria; family Pseudothioglobaceae (SeqCode); genus Candidatus Vesicomyidisocius; species Candidatus Vesicomyidisocius sp. SY067_SCS001. Next base: position 532,970 of record NZ_CP054877.1, read on the forward strand.
TCTAGACAGGTTCAAAAGCATCTTAAAAGTGTCAACGTTTCACAGTTTTTAAACCATATGTATGGCAACAAACCTAATATCTGGTCAAAAAATTTAACTGAACTAGAACAATGTAAATACACTATTAATGCTTTAATGCGACTACGTTTTTGTAAAGCCAATGATGAACTAGAATTTAACCATAAAATGAATTATACACATCCGCCAAAAGGTTTTAAAGCCTGGTTTATGCATAAAAATAGATTATTAAAAAATACTGATATATTCTTTGGTCACTGGTCTAGTTTATCAGGTGTTAATCAAACACATATTTACTCGATGGATCATGGCTGTATCTGGCATGGACATTTGAGTGCTGTTAGGCTAAAGGATAGAAAAATCTTCTCTGTTAGCTGTTAAATCTCTACTTGACCTTCAAACACAAATTGTGCAGTACCTGATAAAAATATATGTCCACCTTGCATGTATTTAATTAAAGCATTACCGCCACTTAAGTGAACAACAACACTTTCTTTTAATAAACCTTGTTCAACACCATAAGCTACTGCTGCACAAGCTCCAGAACCACAAGCTAAAGTTTCTCCAGAGCCACGTTCATAAACACGCAGATTAATTTCATGAGTATTCAAAATTTGCATAAAACCAATATTAGCTTGGTTAGGCAATAATTCACTTTGTTGAATTTTAGGAGCAATAGTATTAATAGCAATAGTATTAACATCTTTAACTAACATCACACAATGAGGATTACCAATTGAGATAGCGCCTAAATCAAATCCTTCAATCTGATAATGTTCACTTTGTTGCGATACTAAAAGTGGAATATCAGCTGGATTAAAACTTGGTTTTCCCATATCAACACACACTGTGTTATCATCATTTATATGTAAACTAATTATATTAGAACGAGTTTTGACAATAATTGGATTACTATGAGTTAAATTTTTATCATTAACAAAACGAGCAAAACAACGTGCGCCATTACCACATTGTTCTACTTCTGAACCGTTAGAATTATAAATAATATAACGAAAATCAACACCTTTTATATTACTAGGTTCAACTACCAATAGTTGGTCAAAGCCAATTCCGAAATACCGATTAGCTAATTTTATTATTTTCTTAGCATTAAAGTTAATATCACCAGCAAGATTATTAACCACCATAAAGTCGTTTCCCAACCCATGCATTTTTGTAAAATTAATTAACATATCTCATACATTATCCACTTATAATTCTCAAGGTTAAAAAGAATTAAGTTCTGATAAAGTATTGTTTTATGTCCATTGTTAAGAGAACCAACACAAATATCAACCAATATTATCCTAAAGAAAGAAAAAACTTTATATAACTATTACCTTTAATGAAATTGACTATCTACTTAGTTTTAGATATTTAAGAATTTATTCGCCTTCAACTGAAATCTTGAGATATAGTCCAAGATAAGAATCATTAAAACTTAATAAAGAAAATATAACTATTTTATATATCAATCTAAAGGTAAATTATGTTGTAATTTTGTTTATTAGTAACAATAGCGATAACAGTATTTATTCTTTGGTTACATTTACATAAACTTGCTTAAAATTATTGTAGGATTTATCATGAATATTTACAAAAATAAAAAGACATTAGACATACTTATCTACAATTATAAATTCTAATGGTGTTTATTTATTCTCTGGGATTTTTCTTAATTACTATTAGTATTTTAACAATTGTTCATGAATTAGGTCATTTTTTAGTCGCTAAAAAGCTTAATGTCAAAGTATTACGTTTTTCTATTGGATTTGGTAAAGTTTTGACATCATTTAAGTACGGCGAAACACAATACACCTTATGTGCACTCCCTTTAGGTGGGTTTATTAAAATGCTTGATGAAAATGAAACTTCAGTCGAAACATCAGAAAAACATCGTGCATTTAATCAGCAAAACGTTTATACACGTATCATGATTATTGTGGCTGGACCAATTGCTAATTTTCTTTTAGCTGTTATTCTTTATACTGTCGTTTTTGCTATCGGTGTTATCGGTATTAAGCCTATTGTTGGCACACTTGAAACCCCTAGTATTGCTCAACAATCAGGAATTCAAAAAGGTGATCAACTATTGAGTATTAACGGTATTTTAACACCAACTATTAGTGAATTCTCAATGAATTTTATTCAATTACTAAATGAGACTCCCCTTTATATTAATATTATTTCTGATACTTCAAATCTTAAAAAATTAAAGCTTAATCTATCTGGTGATTTTTTATCTAATCCAGAACAAGGTATTGATCGTTACTTAGGATTTAAATTTGCCATGCCTAAACTTGAAGCAATTATTGACCAAGTTATGCCTAATTCAGCTGCCTCAATAGCAGGCCTACAAATAAACGATAAAATTATAAGTGAAAATCATACTCATATTGATTCATGGCGTGATTTTGTTAACACTGTTCAAAACAACCCTAATAAAAAGATTAATCTACAAGTTGAGCGTAATGGTAATATTGTACATATAGTATTAATACCAAGAATTGAGCATGGTTTAGTCAAAGCAGGTGTTAACGTTTTAGTGCCTAATAACTATTTAGATGAGTGGCTTATATTAGTTAAAAAAGATATATTTAATGCTTTTATAGAAGCTAATAATAAAGTTTATCAACTTACTTTATTAAACTTAAGAATGATTAAAAAAATGATTACTGGTAATGCATTACTTGATCAAATTAGCGGACCTATTAGTATTGCTAATTACGCTGGTAAAAGTGCTAAAGTTGGTTTTGTGACATTCTTATCCTTTTTAGCCATTATTAGCATCGGACTAGGTTTGTTTAATTTATTACCTATTCCATTATTAGATGGTGGGCACTTATTTTTCTATTTAATAGAACTTATTAAAGGCTCAGCTGTTAGTCGATTGTTTCAACAAGTTTTAACAGGATTTGGCTTGTTTGTTATTATATTAATAACAGTTGTTGCTCTGTATAATGATCTGTCACGTTTATTGTAATTTATCAAAAAAAGATATGAGAAAAATCATTACCAAGTTTATCATAGTAGCAAGCATCTTGGTCTGTTCGATTGCATCAGCAACATCTATCAAAAGTATTGAAATTTTAGGCCTTAATGTTATTTCTAGAGGTACTGTTTTAAGTTATCTTCCAGTTGAAACAGGTGATGATTATAATAGCCAAGTATCAAATCAAATTATTCGTTCCTTGTACAAAACTAATTTTTTTAAAGACATTGAGGTTTCTCAAGAAGCTGAAATTTTAAAAATTAAGCTAACAGAGAATCCACATATTAAATACATTAATATAACTAACTATTCAAACAAAGTAATTGAAGAAAAATCATTAAATAAAATTTTAAAAAAAATGGGATTTTCTCAAGGCAAGATTTTTAATAAAAGAAAACTTGATAAACTAATAACCCAGATAAAGAATACATACATATCAAAGGGATATTATGGTATTAATATTGACAAAAATATTGACATTGATACACAAAATAGAGTAAGTATTAAACTTAATATTAGTGAAGGTAAAGTAGCAAAAATTAGTTCCATGAAAATTATTGGTAATCATGTCTTTAACGAAAGCGATTTATTAAATTTATTTGAAATTGGTCAGTCTGATTTTTTTATTATCAATTTTTTTACTGAAAAAGATCATCATTCTAAAATAGCGTTAGATGCTGGTATTGAATCTATGAAGTTATTATATACTAATGCTGGATATTTTAATTTTAAAATTGATAGAGTCAAAACAAATTTATCAGAAAATAAACAAAATATTGACATTAGTATTCAAATTAGTGAAGGTGCTAAATATAAAATTGGAACCATACAATTTACAGGAAATTTGCTTAGTTTTTCAATAGAAAAACTAAGCAAATTATTAACTTTTAAAAAAAATGATACATTTAATTCCAAAAAAATGATACAGGGCTTACAAAATATCAATAATGTATTTACTAACCAAGGCTATGCTTTTTCTGATATCAAAGTTAAAATATCAGAAAACACAAGCACACATACCATTGATCTAAATATTGACATAACCCCAAACAACAAAGTTTATATTAACCGTATCACTATTATCGGTAACACTCGTACTAAAGATGAGGTTATTCGTCGTGAAATTGGCGTTTATGAGGGTAGCTTATACTCTAGTACAGAGCTTAATGAATCTATCAAAAAAATCAAACGTTTAGGCTTCTTCTCTGAAGTAAAAATTCAAGTTTCAAAAATTAAAGATGTTGAAGATAAAATTAATCTGTATTTTAGCGTTGTAGAAACTCAAACTGGTACTTTTTCAATTGGATTTTCACATTCCAATAGCACAGGTGCGTCGCTTAATTTAGGCATACAAGAAAGAAATTTTTTAGGTACAGGTAATACATTAAGTCTTTCCTTGTCTAATTCTAAGGCAACAAGAGATGTTAGTTTTTATTTTTCTAACCCATATTTCACTCAAGATAAACACAGTATCAGTTACGGCGTATTTTCTAAAAAATTAGACGCATCTGAGCTAGAATTAGATGAATACAAGATTGACGAAAATGGATTTAGTTTAGGCTATAGCGTACCAATAACAAAAGTAACAAGAATTGGTGCTAACTTAAGAGCTTCAAAGCGTGATATTACTTGTGGATTGACTTTTTCTGACAACGATCACGAGCCAACTCAATGTGCTATAAAAGACAAAACTGAACTAAAATTAAGCTTAAATTGGAGCAACAACACACTTAATGACTTTAACTTTCCAACTAAAGGTCAACAAAGTAATTTAAATTTTAGTTTGACTTTACCTATTGCAGATTTTCGTTATTATAAATTAGATGCTTCTCATAAAAGCTATTACCCACTAAAAGATGATTTAACTTTCTCTTTAAGGGGTAGTCTCGGTTTTGCTCAAGGTTATGACGGTAAAGAGTTTCCTTTTTTTAAACGCTACTATGGTGGTGGTTCTTCATCAGTACGCGGGTTTGACTTTAACTCTTTAGGTGTAAAATATTTAAATAGTGATAAAGCTAAAGGTGGTGAGCTTTCTTTCTTAACTAGCGTATCAATTATTTTACCAATAAAACTTATTGACAATAATAATAACATGCGTATCAGCGCCTTTGTTGATTTAGGCTCTGTTAGCGAAAAAGCTTCCAGTTTTGACTTGGAAGAATTACGCCTTTCGACAGGTATTGCATTCTCTTGGTTAACACCTATTGGTCCGTTAGGATTTTATGCTGCTAGACCTTTAATTAAAAAATTAGGTGATAAGACTAAAACATTTGATTTTACATTAGGTACTAGTTTCTAAAACTTAAATATAATTGTATTTTTATCTTAATTTTAATAATGCATACACTGGGTGATATTGCTAAAACCATCAACGCTAAGCTTGTGGGTGACTCTAATGTTGAAATTACAGGTGTTGCTTCAAGTTTATATGCTAATCAAACACAACTAACTTATATTGTAAATGGTAAATACAAACAAACATTAATTCATTCTAAAGCTGGTGTTGTTATTCTTAATAAAGATTTATTAATAAATTGTCCTACTAATGCTCTAGTAGTTGATAATGTTTATTTAGCATTTGCAAAAGCTACACATTTGTTTAAAAAACAGACTGTATGTTATCATGGTATACATCCAAGTGCCAAAATTAACAATGCAAAAATAGCTCCAAACTGTATTATTGGTAAAAATGTTACTATTGGTAATCACTGCATAATTTCTTCAAATGTTGTTATTGAAGATAACGTCACTATTGGTAATTATGCTTTAATTCAACCAAATGTGAGTATTTTAGAAGGATGTTCAATTGGTGATAATATTGTTATATCTCCCGGTGTAGTTATTGGCTCAGAAGGATTTGGTAATGCTCAAGACCAACAAAAACACTGGCATAGTATTGCTCATCTTGGTTATGTTGTTATTGGTAACAATGTAAGTATTGGTGCGAATACAACTATTGATCGAGGCACGATTGAAGATACCCAGATTCACAATGGTGTGCGAATTGATAACTTAGTACATATTGCACATAATGTTATCATTAAACAGGACTCAGCTATTGCTGCTACAGTAACTATTGGTGGTAGTTGTACACTAGGGAAAAGATGTATGGTGGGTGGCGGCGCAACTATTACTAGTCATGTTAATTTAGCAGATGATATTATCATCACAGGTGCTAGCACTGTTGATAAAAATTTATCTGAGCAAGGCCATTATACAGGTTTTACTTCTATCAGTAAACATCAAAAATGGAAGAAAATACAAGTATGGCTGTTAAATCTTGATAAAATCGTTCATTATTTAAATATTAAACTTAAGAAATTAAAGGAAAAATAACATGGAAATGAATATTCAAGATGTCAAAAACTATCTACCCCATCGTTATCCTTTTTTACTTATTGATAGAGTTCTGGAGCTGGAAGTTGGCAAATCAATCGTAGCATTAAAAAATGTAACCTTTAATGAGCCTCAATTTATTGGGCACTTCCCAGATCAGCCAATTATGCCTGGTGTTATGATTGTTGAGGCTTTAGCGCAAGCTACAGGTATTCTAGCTTTTAAGGCTGAAGTTAGCAAGCCGACTAATGGGCAGATATATATGCTTGTGGGTATTGATAAGGTTAGATTTAAACGCATGGTTGAACCTGGAGATCAATTACGTTTAGAGGTAAGAATTGTAACAGTTAAACGGGGTATTTGGAAGTTTAAATGCAAAGCAACTGTAGATAGCCAAACTATTACAAGTGCTGAGCTTATGTGTACTCAAAAAGCAACAGATTAATTGAAATTTTTTAAGGAGCGTAAGATGACGATAGATTCCAGTGCAATCGTTGATCCCAGTGCAAAAATTCATAAAAATGCTGAAATATATGCTTATGTCATTATTGGTGCTAATGTAGAAATTGACTCTGGCACAATTGTTGAGGCACATACCGTTATTCAAGGCCCAACTAGGATTGGGAAAAATAACCATATTTATTCTTTTGCCTCAATAGGTGGAGATCCACAAGATATTACTTATGCAGAAGGACAAGAATCTAGTTTAATTATTGGGAATGATAATCTTATTCGTGAGTTTTGTACAATTAATCGTGGTACAGAAAAAGAAAACTCCATCACTCGAGTGGGTTCTAACAATATGTTGATGGCTTATGTCCATATTGCACATGATTGCCAGGTAGGTAATCATATTATTATGTCTAATAATGCCTCTCTTGCAGGTCATGTTAGAATTTATGATTGGGCGATTTTAGGTGGTTTTACTCTGGCTAAACAATTCTGTATGATTGGTATGCATACTTATGTTGGTATGGGATGTCAAATTAATAAAGACATTCCTGCTTATATGGTTGCCTCCGGCGTGCAAACCAGAGTTAGGAGTATTAATTCTGAAGGTATGAGACGACGAGGCTTTAGCCCTAATGCAATTGCTGCCATTAAACGCGCTTTTAAAGCAGTTTATCGTGAGTCTGGATTATTAGATCAATCCCTTAAAGAATTAGAGCAATCAGAGTCTGACCATCCAGAAGTGGTGCAATTTGTTAACTGTATTCGTAGTTCTAAAGTTGGTATTATGCGTGGACCAACTGAGGAGTAATACTCTAAGAGTATTCTTTGGATAAATCTTTTTTGAAGTATAGTGGCATTATCATTGCTATGACTTTTCTTTCACGAGTACTAGGTTTAGTACGTGATTATTTTATTGCTAGATATTTTGGTGCTAGCGGTCTAACTGATGCTTTTTGGGTGGCTTTTAGAATTCCTAATTTTCTTAGACGTTTATTCGGAGAGGGTGCTTTTTCACAAGCTTTTATACCTATTTTAGCCGATGCTAAAGACAATAATACACAAATTGAAGTTCAGAATATTATTAATCATATTGCTACAAAATTACTTTTTGTGTTAATTGTAATCACACTCATTACAGTTATTATTTCTCCTATTATTATTTTTATGTTTGCCTGGGGATTTTATTTTTCTCCTGACCTAGTACAGTTTAATCTAGCGTCAGATATGTTAAGAATTACATTTCCTTATTTACTATTTATATCTCTAACAGCTTTTTCTGGCGCTATTTTGAATATTTATAATCATTTTGCAGTACCTGCATTTACACCAGTTTTACTCAATATTTCTATGATTCTAAGTTCCATATATTTATCTAAACATCTGAATACCCCTATTATGGCATTAGCATGGGGAGTATTTTTTGGGGGTATTGCACAACTTTTATTTCAAATACCTTTTTTAATTAAAATAAAAAAACTACCTAAATTAGCACTTGGTAATCATAAAGCAGTCGAAACTTTAAAAAAACATATGTTACCAGCTCTATTTAGCGTTTCAGTATCACAAATTAATTTATTAGTTGATACCATGATTGCCTCATTTTTAGTAAGTGGTAGTATCTCGTGGCTATATTATTCAGATAGACTATTAGAGTTACCATTAGCCCTTATTGGTATTACTTTAGCAACTGTCTCTTTGGCAAAACTAAGTCAGTATTTTATTAATAAGAACCATGAAAAATTTCTACAAACAATTGATAATGCCTTAACAATTGGATTATTACTAGGACTACCAGCATGTGTTGGTTTAATATTACTTGCTAAGCCTTTAATTATCACCTTATTTCAATACGATCAATTTGATGCATTTGCTGCATTACAATCATCGCTTAGTCTAATGGCTTATGGTTCTGGATTGATGGCTTTTATTTTTGTTAAAGTTTTAGCTCCTATTTTTTTATCTATAGGAGATACTAAAACACCAGTTAAGGCCGGTATTATTGCCATGATTTCTAATGTTTTCTTAAATATTATTTTAGGTTTTTACTTTGCCCATGTAGGGTTAGCAATAGCTACTTCCATTTCTGCTTTAATCAATGCTAGTTTGCTTTATTTTTATCTGAATAAACTATCTATCTTCAATATTTCTAAGAACTTATATCAAACTTTCTTTAAAGCCTTGGTTTCAAGCTTTATAATGGCCGTCTTTATTCTGATTTTTAAATCAGAAACTGAACTCTATTTAAGAGCTAGTATTAATTCAAGAATAATATTACTAGGAACAACTATTGTGCTTTCAAGCATTATATATATTTCCAGTTTAAAACTGTTAAACATAGGAGTGCAAAAATAATGAATATTGTAAAATGTATTAAATTAAACCTAAAGCTAGAAGCTTTAGATAGAATGCCTTATCCTGGAGAATTAGGTCAAAGAATATTAAATAATATATCAAAACAAGGCTGGGCACTTTGGCTTGAACATCAAACTATGTTAATCAATGAAAATAACTTAAATTTAATGGATTCAAACGCACAAATTTACCTTAAAGAGCAAATGGAAAAATTTTTTTTCTCAAAAGAAGGTGCAGATGATATAAAAGGTTATATTCCAGATGAATAATGGAGTATTATTCATTATTTCCGCCCCTTCAGGATGTGGAAAGACTTCATTGGTTAAAGCTCTTATTAAAAAAGTTGAGAATTTATGTGTTTCAATTTCACATACCACTAGACAACCACGTTCAGGTGAAATACAAGGTAAAAACTATTTTTTTGTTTCTAAAGACGAGTTCAATAAAATTGAAAGTAGTAATAATTTTATTGAATCTACCCAAATATTTGATAATAATTATGGCAGCTCCAAACAGTCAGTTAAAGATTTATTAAATAGTGGGGTTGATGTTATTTTAGAAATTGACTGGCAAGGTTTTAGACAGATTAAAAAAACTTTTAGTCATTCAGTCGGAATCTTTATTCTCCCGCCTTCTAAAATGGCATTAAAAGAACGTTTAACTAACAGAGGACAAGATGATAAAGACATCATTAATAGAAGAATGCATGATGCAGTAAGTGAGATGAAACACTTTAATGAATTTGATTATTTAGTTATTAATGATAACTTTTATGTGGCTCTAAACAATCTATCAATTATTATACACGCTGAACGCCTGAAGTTAGCACAACAAACAAACAAATATCAAAATTTGCTTAAGACATTAATATAACCTAGAATACCAAACCATACTAATATTTAGTAGTAGTTATCTAATTAAAATGAATCAAGAATTTGCATTATCATCTACTCAAAAAACTTCAAGTTTAGAGTTTCAGAAATACCCACCTATTTTAAGCAGTGAGGAAGAACATGAATTAGCAGTTCAATTATATGAAAACCATAATTTAAGTGCAGCTAGAAAACTAGTATTGTCACATATGCGTTTTGTAGCTTTTATTGCGCATAGTTATAAAGGTTATGGCCTTGAACAAGCTGATCTTGTACAAGAAGGTACTATTGGATTAATGAAGGCGGTTAAACGTTTTAACCCACATAGAAATGTACGTCTTGCCTCATTTGCAGTGTATTGGATTCGTGCTGAAATTCATGAATTTATTTTCAAAAATTGGAAAATAGTTAAAGTTGCTACAACGAAAGCACAGCGTAAACTGTTTTTTAAACTTAAACAAGCTAAAGCACATATTTATAATTCATTAAACGAAGAACAAGCAGATAAAATTGCTAAAGATTTAGGTGTACGTCGTAAAGATGTTTTAGAAATGGAATCACGCTTACAATTTAGTGATATCACATTCGAAGTGTTTGATGAGGAGGATTCTCATGCACCAGAACAATATCTAACCAATGAAAACGTCCAAACACCTGAACAATTATTGTTAACAGACGATTCAAAAAAAACCCAGCAACAACGACTTTATAAGGCTTTATCATCGCTAGATGAAAGAAGTTTAGATATTTTACAATCTAGATACTTGAAAGAAGAAAAAACAACCCTATATACTTTAGCAGACAAGTATAGCATTTCAAAAGAAAGAGTGCGTCAACTTGAGACTAAAGCCATGCAAAAGCTTAAATCGAACTTACAAGAGTAAATTCTTTGAAAGATAAATTTAAACTTATGCATCAAGCTTAAAAATTTTATTAACTAGGAGAAAAAATGAATATTCGCCCCCTTCACGACCGTGTGGTCGTTCGTAGAGTAGAAGAAAAGAAAACCACTTCCAGTGGTTTAATTATTCCTGATTCAGCAACTGAGAAGCCTTCAGAGGGTGTTGTTGTTGCAATAGGTAATGGTAAAAAAAATGACAATGGTGATACAATTGCATTAGATGTAACAATCGGCGATAAAGTATTGTTTGCTCAATATGCTGGTACTGAAATTAAAGTAGATGGTAAAAAACTATTAATAATGAAAGAAGGCGATATTGTCGCAGTCATTAAATAAAGGAGATTAAAAATGTCAGCAAAAGATATAAAATTTGGCCCAGAAGCTAGGAATTTAATGTTAGACGGGGTAAATATGCTAGCTAACGCAGTCAAAGTAACATTAGGACCTAAGGGTAGAAATGTTGTTTTAGATAAATCATTTGGCGGTCCTACGATCACTAAAGATGGTGTTTCCGTTGCTCAAGAAATTACCTTAGAAGGTAAATTCGAAAATATGGGCGCGCAAATGGTAAAAGAAGTAGCATCAAAAACCAATGATATTGCTGGTGATGGCACAACAACAGCAACTGTGCTTGCGCAAGCTCTTGTTACTGAAGGTGTTAAGTCAGTAGCAGCAGGTATGAATCCTATGGATCTTAAACGAGGTATTGACAAAGCAACAGAAGTTGCTGTTAATGCACTACGCAACTTCTCACAACCTTGTAATGATACAAAAGCTATTGCTCAAGTAGGTACTATTTCTGCAAATTCTGACGTTTCTGTGGGTGATATTATTGCCGATGCTATGGAAAAAGTAGGTCAAGCAGGTGTTATTACCGTTGAAGAAGGTTCTGGTTTTGAAAATGAACTTGATGTAGTTGAAGGTATGCAATTTGATCGTGGTTATTTGTCCCCCTACTTTGTTAACAATCAAGATACAATGACTGCTGATCTTGAGTCTCCTTTTGTATTGTTACATGATGCAAAAATTTCAAATATTCGTGATTTATTACCAGCATTAGAAATCGTACAAAAATCAAGTAAAGCTTTGCTAATCATTGCTGAAGATATTGATGGTGAAGCACTAGCCACTCTAGTGGTTAATAATATGCGTGGTATTGTTAAAGTTGCCGCAGTTAAGGCTCCTGGTTTTGGTGATCGCCGTAAAGCAATTTTAGAAGATATTGCCATACTCACAGGTAGTGTAGTTATTTCAGAGGAAGTAGGTTTGTCTTTAGAAAAAGTAACTGAAGAACATCTTGGTACTGCTAAACGCATCGAAATTGGTAAGGAAAATACTGTAATTGTTGATGGTGCTGGTAAAAAATCTGATATTGATGGTCGTGTTAACCAAATTAAAGCACAAATCGAAACTACAACAAGTGATTATGATAAAGAGAAATTGCTTGAACGTTTAGCTAAACTTTCTGGAGGGGTTGCAGTAATTAAAGTAGGTGCTGCTACTGAAGTTGCCATGAAAGAAAAGAAAGACCATGTTGATGACGCTTTACACGCTACTCGCGCTGCTGTTGAAGAAGGCGTTGTTCCTGGTGGCGGTGTTGCCTTAGTCCGTACTATTAAAGCTTTAGATGGTTTGACTGGTGATAATCATGATCAAAATATTGGTATTGAAATTGCTAAACGAGCAATGGAAGCACCACTACGCCAAATCGTAACAAATGGTGGGGGTGAAGCCTCTGTTGTTCTCAATAATGTAGCTGATGGTAAAGATAACTATGGCTATAATGCAACAACAGAAGAATATGGTGATATGCTCAAGATGGGTATTTTAGATCCAACGAAAGTTGTGCGTGCTGCATTACAACATGCTGCTAGTATTTCAGGTCTTATGATTACAACCGAAGCAATGATTACTGATATCCCTCAAGACGTTACACCTGCTGCTTCTCCTGATATGGGTGGTATGGGTGGTATGGGTGGTGGAATGATGTAAATCAACCCCGCTCTATTATAAAAAAGCCCCATTTATGGGGCTTTTTTATAATAGAGCGGGGTCCTAATAGAGAGTAACATAGTTTAATAATTTAAATTATTAATGCTATCTAAAAGATTTTAAAGAGGAATAAATGCAAAACAAATTAATTTATTTAATAATATCTTTTTTAGGATTACAAGTACAAGCAGATTTACAATCTTTCGTAAATTCAAAAACTAATATCATAATTCCTTCTACTAAAATCGACAATATTTCATATTCTAACATTGATAACTTATCTTCAAAAGAATGTAGTGTATGTCATTATAATATTTATAAACAATGGACAAATTCAATGCATGCTAAAAGCACAGCATTAAAAGACCCTATTCATGGTCTTTTTTATGGCATGGTTGTAGGCAGTCCTAAAGTTGAGGGTATTAAAACAGGAAATGATAAAGATAAATATCCAGTTTGTTTAGAATGTCACTCTCCTGCAGCAGCAAAAGAAAAAAAAACAAAACTTAATGCTAAAAACTCCTTCTCTGAAGGAGTTAATTGTATCGCTTGTCATTCTTTAACTAAATACAAAAGAATAAAGAATCAAAATGATAGGGTAAAATTAGGCATAAAAGCTTATAAATACTCATCCCATCAAATACAAGGTCCTAATGGTACTAATAAAAAACATAAAAGATTTGGTGAAGGTGGAGTTGCAAATAATCCAGGCTTATTTAAAACCTCTAAGGCATGTCTAGGTTGTCATAATCAACGTAACAATTCTAAAAAAGTACCACTCTGTCAAACTGGTGGAGAAATTATATCTGCAGGGGGTTCTACTACTTGTCAGTCTTGTCATATGCCAGTAATTGAAGGTATTAGCAATCATACAATGATAGGTGGACATTCTGTTGAAATGGTAAGTAAAGGCCTGGTTATGACAATTAATGCTAAAGAGGCCTCTAATATGTTGTATATTAGTGTAAATGCAACTAACTTATTACCTCATAACTTCCCAACAGGCGCACCATTTAGAAATTTTTATATTACTGTTACTGCTCAAGATTACAATGACAACATCTTGTGGCAAAGTTCAAAGACTCATCCTATGATAGATGATAAAAAAGCTATGTTTATGTATATAATTGGTAATGATAACAACAAAACAACATCACCATCTAAAGCAACCAAAATTTTAGGAGATACTCGTTTAAAACCAAATGAAACTCGCATATTAAATTATAAAATTCCATCAAATGATGTTTCTATAGTTACGGCAAAAGCTTATTATGATTTGCTACTAGTACCAATGAAAAATAAATTTAGCTCAAAATTACCTAAACATTTGTTAGACTCTAAAGAAATAGCAAAAGCTATCATAATTATTAGATAATTTTTATTAAAAAATAAAAAATCATAATTTTTTAGAGGATTTTTTGGTATGATACTTGACAAATTCTCATATTCAAACATATGAATAGTTACGACTCTTCCTCTATTGAAGTTTTAACAGGTCTTGAACCAGTACGTAAACATCCAGGCATGTACACCGAAACTGAATGTCCAAACCACCTTGCTCAAGAGGTTATTGATAATAGTATTGATGAGGCAATTGCTGGGTATGCTTCAAAAATTAACGTTGTTTTATATAAAAATAATTCATTATCTGTTGAGGATAATGGTCGAGGTATACCTGTAGATATTCACCCTAAAGAAGGTAAATCAGGTGTTGAGGTAATCTTAACAAAACTTTATGCAGGTGGGAAATTTTCAAATGACTTATACCAATTTTCAGGAGGATTACACGGCGTTGGTATTTCAGTGGTTAACGCCCTATCTACTTTAGTAGAGGTTTGGATTAAAAGAGACGCTAAAGAACATCACATAACTTTTTCAAATGGTTCTAAAAAAACAGAACTTAAAGTAACTCGTAAGGTCAATAAGCATAACACAGGCACTATCATTAAATTTACACCTGATGCGCGATTTTTTGACAATATTAAATTCTCCGCAACTAAACTACATAATAATCTACGTTCTAAAGCAGTTTTATGCCCAGATTTAGAGATTAATTTTTATAATGAAATAAACAAAAAAACAAATAAATGGATTTATAAGAAAGGCTTAAAAGATTATCTATCCAGGTCTTTAGATGGCTTAGATTATCTACCAACAAATCCTTTTGTTGTTAATTATAAAACTAATGAACAACAACTTAATTGTTCAATTGCATGGACACAGTATAACACTAATATTATAGCTGAAAGCTACGTTAATCTTATCCCAACAATTAGTGGAGGTACACATGTTACTGGATTAAGATCAGGACTTACCGAAGCTTTAAAAGAATTTTGCGAATTTAGAAATTTAATACCAAAAAATATTAAACTCACTCCTGATGATGTTTGGCAAAAAATTTCTTATGTGTTATCCGTTAAGATAATGGATCCACAATTTTCTGGACAAACTAAAAAAAGACTCGCTTCTAGAGAATGTATTAGTTTTGTTGCAAATATAGTTAAAGACTCTTTTAGTATTTGGTTAAATCAACACACTAGTATTGCAAAAGAAATCGCTCAACTAGCTATTATCAATGCGCAAATAAAACTTAAAACTAACAAAAAAGTTATTCGTAAAAAAATAGTTAGTGGTCCTACCCTGCCTGGAAAATTATCAGACTGTATCAGCACTGACCTCAATCAAACAGAGATATTTCTAGTTGAAGGTGATTCTGCAGGTGGTTCTGCTAAGCAAGCAAGAAATAAAGAATACCAAGCTATTTTACCCTTGCGCGGTAAAATTTTAAATACTTGGGAAATTGATTCTGAACAAGTACTCGCTAGTAAAGAGATCCATGACATTAGCATTGCAATTGGTCTTGAACCTAATAGTGAAAATTTATCTAATTTAAGATATGGTAAAATTTGTATTCTTGCCGATGCAGATTCAGATGGTGCACATATCGCTACATTAATTTGTACTTTATTTGTAAAACATTTTCCAAAACTTGTTCAAGATGGTCATATTTTTGTTGCAATGCCCCCCTTATATCGTATAAATGCAGGAAAAAAAGTTTACTACGCCCTTAATAATAATGAACGAGACACCATTATTAGGAAGGTAGAAAACGAAAATAAACGTGTTAAAATTCAAATTCAACGGTTTAAGGGTTTGGGTGAAATGAATCCTTCTCAACTAAGAGAAACTACTATGCTGTCCCATACTAGACATTTAATCCAACTTACATCAAATAACCCGTTACAAGTTTTTAAAACTATGGATATGTTGTTAAGTAAAAAACGCGCAGCTGATCGAAAAAAGTGGTTGGAAGAAAATGGGAATTTAGCTAATGCTTAATACTAAACATAAAATCAAAGCAATTATTCTTTTATCTGGTGGATTAGATTCCACTACTACTTTAGCCATTGCTAAATCAAAAAAATTTAAATGCTATAGTCTAAGTTTTGATTATGGTCAAAAACAAAAATCAGAGTTACAATCAGCTAAAAAAATCGCTAAAATATTTATAACTTCTGAACACAAAGTGGTAAAAATATCATTATCTGGTATTAGTAAATCTGCTCTAACTAATGATAATATTGATGTACCAAGATTCTCTCAAAACAATAAAATCCCAATTACTTATGTACCTGCCCGCAATACTATTTTTTTATCTTATGCACTAGCATGGTCAGAAGTATTAAATTGTCAACATATATTTATTGGTGTTAATGAACTAGATTACTCAGGTTATCCTGATTGTAGAGAATCTTATATTAAGGCATTCGAAATAATGGCTAATCTTGCTACCAAACAAGGTATTGAAGGACAAAAATTAACCATTCATGCCCCACTAATTCATTTAAACAAAGCACAAATTATAAAAAAAGGACTTTCCTTAGGTGTTGATTATACACTTACAACAACGTGTTATCAAGCAGATAAAAATGGAAAAGCCTGTGGTATTTGTGATGCTTGTGAATATAGAAGATTAGGCTTTAAAGAGGCAAGAGTGCCAGATCAAACTAGATATCAAATTTAGCATTATTTGTATAGAACATTCTAATGAAAAATTTTGTAATTTAGTCTTGTATACTTCTTTTTTGACGATAAAATAATAATTTTTTGTAAATAGTTAAGGAAATGACAAATGAGTATTGAACAAAGAGTAAAAAAAGTTGTAGCTGAACAATTGGATGTAAGCGGGGATGTTGATAACAATGCCTCTTTTGTTGATGATTTAGGCGCAGATTCTTTAGATACTGTTGAATTAGTCATGTCTCTTGAAGATGAATTCGAATGTGAAATTCCTGATGATCAAGCAGAAAATATTACTAATGTTCAACAAGCAATTGATTACGTTAGTAATTTATAATTCTATTTATCAAACTTAACAAGTAAGGCGCTTATTTCTTTGAAATAAGCGCCTTACTATATTTTCCAACAAAAATAATATGAGTAAAAGAAGAGTTGTTATTACAGGTATGGGTATAATTTGTCCAGTTGGTTTAAGTGTTAGTGAATCTTGGGATAATATCCTCAAAGGCTACTCTGGTATTGCTTCGCTTACTAACATTAGTACCAAAGGTCAATCAGTTACTTTTGGTGGCTCAGTTAAAAATTTTAAAGTCACTGACTATCTAAGACCTAAAGATGCTAAAAAAATGGACACCTTTATTCACTATGGCATGGCTGCTAGCATTCAAGCTATTGAAGACAGTGGTATTGAAGTTACTGAGAAAAATGCTTGTCGTATTGGTGTTGCTATTGGAGCTGGTATTGGTGGGCTCGGCACAATTGAAAAAACCGCAGATTTATTTAGAGAAAAAGGTGCAGGACGTATTTCACCTTTTTTTGTTCCTTCTTCGATTATTAATATGATTTCTGGTAATCTATCTATTAAATATGGCTTAAAAGGACCTAATTTTGCCATTACTACTGCTTGCACTACAGGTACTCATAATATTGGTAATGCTTCTCGTTTAATTGAATATAATGATGCTGATGTGATGATTGCTGGTGGTGCTGAAATGTCAACTACCAATTGTGGGTTGGGGGGGTTTGCTGCAGCACGTGCATTATCTACTCGCAATGATGATCCAATAAGTGCTTCACGACCATGGGATAAAGACAGAGATGGTTTTGTACTTGGTGATGGTGCAGGTGTTATAGTATTGGAAGAGTTTGAACACGCGAAGGCTCGTGGAGCAAAAATCTATGCACAAGTATCGGGTTATGGTATGAGTGGAGATGCTTATCATATAACACTACCTTCAAAAGGTGGAGAAGGTGCGGCTAGATGTATGCAAAATGCTATGAAAAACTCAGGTATTAATATTGATGAAATTAATTATATTAACGCACATGGAACTTCCACATTAGTGGGTGATCAAGCAGAAACAGATGCTGTTAAATTAGCCTTTAGAGAGCAACACGCTTATAATATTGTAATAAGCTCAACCAAATCAATGACTGGACACTTATTAGGTGCTTCTGGGGGTATTGAAGCTATCTTTACCACACTCGCAATTCAAGACCAAGTGGTACCACCAACCATTAACATTATTAATCAAGATCCAAATTGTGATTTAGATTATTGCGCTAACGAAGCAAGAGAAATGACAATTAACCATGCTATTTCTAATTCATTCGGATTTGGAGGTACTAATGGTTCAATTGTATTGAGCAGAATTTAATACCTTTTATAATTGATTATTTTATGGTTGAATCAACAACTTTAATTTTATTAGCATCAGCTATTAACTCCTCAACAAACTCATAAATTGCAATTGCACCATTCTGTACACTACTAAGTGCAACCCTTTTATTCATAACTAAAGACCAGCTTTCCTCAGTTGCAACAAACTTTACAGCCCCGCCAATCAATGCCAAAATAATAATAATACTGAGAATAAATTTAATCATGTTTCTCCTTAGTTGTATGAATAATACCATTTGCTTTTAATAGGGCATTAATTAAGGGTTTTTCACCCCTGAACTTTATATATTGTTGCATAAAATCTAGGCTACCTCCTATCTGTAAAATATTATACAAGAAATCTTTAGAAGCATCAGAGCCAATACCACCTTTCTTTTGCACATAATAATAAGCATCAGCCGCCAAAACTTCTGCCCATTTATAACTAAAATATCCTGCTGCATAGCCACCATTGAAAATATGTTCAAAAGTATTTAAAAAACGATTTTCATTTATCATTGACATTAGAGATGTTTTTCTTTGAACTTGTTTTAATATAGTGTAACTATCTCTAGTAGATATGTGTGTTTTAAGATCCCACAATGCAAACTCACACTGTCGTAACATATTCAATGCTGAATTAAAGTTTTTAGAAGCAATAAGTTTGTTATACAATTCATCAGGTAAAGACTTTCTAGTTTTATAATGACTTGATATAAGAGAAATCACTTGTTTTTCAAATACATAAAACTCCATATACTGACTAGGTAGTTCAATTCCATCCCACGGTACACCAGATATCCCACTAGCACAAGGGTACTTAACTTTTGTTAACAGATGATGTAACACATGTCCAAATTCATGGAATAGAGTAATAATTTCATCAAATTCAAATAAAACTGGCTTATCTTTAATAGGAGAGGTAAAGTTACAAACCACAAAAGCAACTGGTTTTTGATTATTAATCAAAGGCTGATAATCTGCCATCCACGCACCAGAACGCTTGTTTTCTCTAGCATATAAATCAAGATAAATTCTACCAATAATCCCACTTTTATTGTTAACATCTAAAACTTTAACATCAGCATGGTAGCTATTTTGTTGTATTTGCTTAATTTTAATTTGATACAAATTTTCAATAGTTAAAAATAATCCTTTTAATACGCTATTCTCTGGAAAGTATGGTATTAAATCAGATTTGTTGAATCCAAATTTTTGTTCTTTAAGTTTTTCACTATAAAATTTTAAATCCCAAGGCTTTAAATCAATACCTGAAAAAACCTTTAATTCTTTCAATTCTAATTGTGCTTGAGATTTAGAATATTCTACCAAGTCAGATAAAAACTGAACTACTTCATCGACAGTGTTAACCATTTTAGATGTAATCGATAATTGTGCATAATGCTCAAACCCTAAAATATTAGCCATTTCAGAACGTAATAATAAAATCTCATCCATAATTGGCTTGTTATTATAATTAGTTGCAGTAATACCCAAATTTGATGCCCTTGATATGTAGGCTATATAGACCTCTTTTCTTAAGCTTCTATTATCTAAATAAGTCATAACATCCATATAAACAGGAGTTTGTAGGCTTAACTCATAACCCTTATCTATTTTAATTTTTGCCAGTTCATTATCACTATAACCTTTTAACTCATGTTTACCAACAATTTTTTTCCACTCATTGGTAGACTTTAAAATATTTTTAGAAAATTCATTACTAAGCAAGCTAAGTTTTTCTTTGATAACTTTAAACCTATCTGCATTTTTACCTTCTAACTCAACACCTGAAAGTTCAAAACCTTTTATGACATTTTTAATAATATGTTGCTGTTGTTTGTTAAGATTTACTCCTCTAAGTGATTTGTAAGCTTGATATAAATCTTTGTTAGTAGACACATCAGAATAAAAATTAGTGATAATTGGTAGTGTTTCTTCATATTCTTGATTAAATTCATCACTAAACATCACTGCATTTAAATGCGAATTAACACTGGTGTGCTTTTCCAGTTCAAATTTTATTTGGTCAATAGGCATAACCACACTCTCCCAATTGGTACCAAAGCTTGCTTTTTTTACTACCTTAAGCCCATTTCTAGTTAGTCTTTCAATAGTTTTAACAATATTTTTAGGTTGAAAATTTGGTTTCATAGTATACTAATGTGGTGGAAGGAGTGGGATTCGAACCCACGATACCAAAAGGTACAACATGCTTTCCAAGCATGCTCATTCATCCTCTCTGACATCCTTCCAAAATTATATTAATCAATAATTTATACAAATATATTTCGCATTTCTTCTTTTCTAAAATCTAGTATTAGATGCAATAATTTATAAGCACCTACTACATTTTTAACTTTAATAATTTTAGTAATTCGTAAGTCAATCTAAATCATATAAATATTCTTAAGTTTATTCTGTATAACAACTTGTATATCTTTATTTTGAAGCTTCAATAATTTGCTCAATTTGAGCATCGTCAATACGTAACATTAGTGGTTTAAATGTATTAATTTGATGCTTGATCAAAGGGTGTTTTAAATCCTTCCAATGAAGTTCATCTATGTTTAAAAATTCTTCAACCTGTTTTGCCATAATAGGTAATACTGGCTTAAGATAAGTCATCAATACTCTAAACAAATTAATAGCTAGCGAAGTCACGTCATGAGCTTGTGTTTGTTTATTTTGTTTTTTTATTAACTGCCATGGCTTATGCTTATCGATATATTGATTGGCTTTATTGGCTAAATTTATAATAATACGCATAGCTTGGTTATAATTACGTGCTTCATAATGTTTAGCAATGACATCCCCACAATCAAAAAATTCTTGATAAAATTTAGATTCAGTAGTATAGGAAGATAATTTTTTGTTGAATTTATTAACAATAAATCCGGCACTACGTGAGGCAATATTAATTACTTTACCAACTAAATCTGAATTAATACGCTGCTTAAAATCGATCAAATTTAGATCTATATCATCAATTTTAGAAGATAGCTTACAGGCATAATAATAACGCAAATATTCAGGATTTAAATAATTAAGATAAGTTCTAGCCTGAATAAAAGTACCACGAGATTTACTCATTTTTTGACCATTTATGGTCAAAAACCCATGCGCAAAGATTGCACTTGGTGTACGATAATTAGAACCAATCAACATGGCTGGCCAAAAAAGCGCATGAAAATAAATAATGTCTTTTCCAATAAAATGATAAAGTTCTGTATTTGAATTTTTGTTGAAGTACTCATTAAAATCAATATTTTGTTTATCACATAACTTTTTAAAACTTGCCATATAACCAATTGGCGCATCTAACCAAACATAAAAATATTTATCTTCTACCGTAGGAATCTGAAAACCAAAATACGGCGCATCACGAGAAATGTCCCATTGTTGTAAACCTTCTTCAAACCATTCAGATAATTTATTGCTAATTGCATCTTGCAAATGTCCTGCTTTAGTCCATTCTTTAAGTTGTACTTCAAATTGAGGTAAGTCAAAGAAATAATGTTCTGAATCTTTTGTAATTGGGGTTGCACCTGAAATAACAGATTTAGCATTTTTCAGTTCTATTGACGAATAAGTTGCGCCACAAACTTCACAATTATCACCATATTGCTCATTAGAACCACATTTAGGACAATCGCCTTTAATAAAACGATCAGGCAAAAACATTTGTTTTAAAGGGTCAAAAGCTTGTGAAATTATACGAGTCTTAATAAATCCAGCAACATTTAGCTTGTTATAAATATTAGTAGAAATATCTTTATTTTCCTGACTATGAGTTGAGTGATATTGACTAAAATCAATTGAAAATGATTGAAAATCTATCTGATGTTTATTACTCATATTTTTAATTAATACCTCAGGAGTAATATCAAGCTCATCTGCCTTAAGCATAATAGCTGTACCATGCGCATCATCTGCACAAACATAATAACATTCGTTACCCATCATTTTCTGGAAACGTACCCAAATATCAGTTTGAATATATTCTAGTAAATGTCCTAGATGAATTTCACCATTAGCATAAGGCAGTGCTGAAGTAACTAGAATTTTTCGCGATGTCATAATAGGCTTATTAATATCAGGTGTGGCTTATGTCATTATACGATAAAATATCGTTATTTTACTTAATTGAATACAATAAAAATGACAAATTTAACAAACAAAAAAATTAAAAGGATTCTATCCAAGATAGTTGATATTTATACTGAACAAAATATTATCTCTTCAAATAATATTAATATTGACGGTGATAAAGTTCAAATTAACATCGAACTTAATTATCCTGCTAACAGTTATCATACAACCTTGTCTAATGCTATTACTGATACATTAACAAAAAATGGCATTAATAATGCTAGTGTTGATATTAAAACCAAGATTGTTAAGTACACAACCCAAAAAGGCGTTGATACTCTGCCAGAGGTTAAAAATATTATTGCCGTCGCCTCGGGTAAGGGTGGTGTAGGAAAATCAACTACTGCGGTTAATTTAGCGTTAGCATTACAAGCGGAAGGTGCTAAAGTTGCTATTCTAGATGCTGATATTTATGGTCCTTCTCAACCTAGAATGCTAGGAGTAAGTAAGATAAAACCAGAATCTAGCACTGAAGGTAAATTATTACCTATTTTGGGCCATGGTATACAAAGCATGTCAATCGGTTATTTAGTTAAAGAAGACAACCCTATGATTTGGCGTGGTCCAATGATTACTCAAGCCCTAGAACAAATGCTAAGAGACACTTTATGGCGTGGTATTGATTATATGATCATTGATTTACCGCCAGGAACAGGCGATACACAACTCACTTTATCACAAAAAATACCAGTTAGTGGTTCTATAATCGTAACAACCCCACAAGACATTGCGCTAATTGATGCTAAAAAAGGCTTAAAAATGTTTGAAAAAGTTAACATACCTATTTTAGGTATTGTTGAAAATATGTCTTTACACATTTGCTCTAAATGTGGATACGAAGAAGCTATTTTCGGGACAGGTGGTGGTAAAGCTATGGCAATTGACGAAGGTATTGAATTTTTAGGCGCACTTCCATTAAAAATGGATATTCAAACAGACGTTGACGAAGGCACACCAACCGTTACCAAAAACCCAGAAGGAAAAATAGCTAAAATTTATAAAGAAATCGCCAAAAAGGTCAGTGCCAAATTAACCCAACAATCTCGTGTAACCAATGCCTTCCCAAGTATTACCATAGAATAACGCCAAATAATCAAATATAGAAATATTTCTTAGCTAATGTTAATTATTCAAATTTAAAACTGATTGATGAAATAAATTTAATCTGCATACTTAAAATATTGACTACTTTAGCATACTAAAAGTAAGGTTTATTCAGATCTATGTAGGTCTCTTACCATTATCTTTTTATATAATAGTAAGATTATAGATACCAAAATACTGTAAGTATCTGCTATTGTTGTTAACATTTAGATATTCTTAGTGGTTTTCGGAGACTTGGTTAATAGTGTATTTTGGTATTTCAATTACCAAGTCAGTATTACCTATAATTGTTTGACAAGATAAGCGAGAATCTGGTTCTAAACCCCAAGCTTTGTCCAATAAATCATCTTCAATTTCATCTGACTCTTCTACTGAATCAAACCCCTCACGCAGGTAAACATGACAAGTTGTACAAGCACTTGACATTTCACAGGCATGCTCAATTTCAACATCATCAGCAAGTAGTGCATCACAAATACTAATACCTGTTTGGACTTTAATAACAATTCCTTCTGGACATAATTCATGATGGGGTAATACAATAATTTGAGGCATATGAGTTTCCTAAATATTTTTCCTAAAATTCATCAATGTTGCGACCTTGTATGGCTTTCATAACAGAACTGTTCATACGCATCTCAACAAATTTTAAACAACTATTCTCAAGATTTTCAATAGCGATTGAAATAGCTTTTTCATCATCAGAATGAACAATATCAAATAATGTGTTTCTGGCATTTAAGATATTATTAAGCATTTTATCATCAAGCATATTCTTATCTTTTTTAATTGCTGAATCTATTGCTTCAATAGTTCTGTTTGCTTCTACTTGTGTTTCATGAAGCTTTCTAATTTGAATGTCAGTTTTAGCAAAAAGAAAAGAATCTTTAAGCATCTTTTCTTTTTGCATATCTGTTAGTCCGTAAGATGGCTTGATGCTAATATTTGTTTTAACGCCTGATATTTGTTCAACTGCGCTCACGGATAATAAGCCATCAACATCTACTTGGAATTCTATACGAATACGAGCATTTCCTGCCACCATTGCTGGAATACCATATAAATCAAATTTAGCTAATGAGCGACAATCTCTCACCAACTCTCTTTCACCTTGCAGTACATGAATACTCATAGCTGTTTGCCCATCTTTAAAGGTAGTAAATTCTTGTGCACGAATAATAGGAATTGTAGTATTTCTATGAATTATTTTTTCCACTAATCCACCCATTGTTTCAAGTCCAAGTGACAATGGTAAAACATCTAATAACAATATGTCATTTTGTGATTTATTACCAGCTAGAATATTAGCCTGTATTGCTGCGCCTTTAGCAACAACTTCATCAGGATTAATAGAACATAAAACTGGTTTATTAAATAAATCACTTACCATAGAACAAACTAATGGTATACGTGTAGAACCACCTACCATAATAACATCTTTAATGTTTTCAACATCAACTTGTGCATCTCTAATAGCTTGTTTAGTTAACAATAAAGTGCGTTTAATAAGTACTTTAGCTAGAGTTTCAAATTTTTTCTTAGTAATACAATAAGGTTTTTTAATACAGTCAAATTCTGAAAATTCATAATTACTCAAAGTTTCTTTAGCAGTACGTGAAAATTGTTTAATTTCTTGCATTTGAGAAGGTGTAAGTTCATTAATACCTAACTTCTCAATACAATCATTAACAATTAGTTCATCAAAATCATCTCCGCCTAAGGTAGTATCACCACCTATTGCTAACACTTTGAACACACCTTTGCTAAAATTTAAAATTGAAATATCAAACGTACCACCACCTAAATCATAAATAGCATGTACACCATCTTCACCTGATTCTAAGCCGTAAGCAACTGCTGCTGCTGTTGGTTCATTAATCAAGCGTAAAATTTTAAGTCCAGCTAAAGTTGCTGCATCTTTAGTTGCTTGACGTTGTGCATCATTGAAATAAGCTGGTACAGTAATTACTGCACCAGATAACATGCCACCCAGTGAATCTTCAGCTCTTTGTTTAAGTGAAGATAAAATACTAGCAGAAATTTCAACTGCAGATATTTTTCCCATAGAGGTATGAAATAATACATTATTTCCATTTTCAAATAATTGATAAGGGCAATTTTTAAACGTACTCACTTCTTCATAGCTCATACCTATAAAACGTTTGATTGAAATAAAAGTATTAGTTGGGTCAGTTTTTGCATAAGGATAGGCATTACAACCAACCGTTAATTTGTTATCCTTACCACAATGCACAACTGAAGGTAAAATAACCTCGTTATTTTCATCCATGATAACTTTACTTTGACCACTTATAACGGATGCAACTAATGAATTTGTCGTACCTAAATCAATACCAATCACCAATTTATGCTGATGTGGTTCTGATACTTGACCGGGTTCTGATATTTGTAATAAAGACATTATTAATATTAATTACTATAGCCACTCACTCATTAATTGGTTTGCATGAGTATTTAAATGTTCATAGAATTTTAATTCTCTAACTAAATTTTTAATTTTATTAAATGTTTTTGTGTTGGTAAATAAGAGTCTAATATTATCTACATTATGTTTAATATTTAAATCATTTTTTTCAATAAAATCATATAGCTTAACCTCATCTTTACTGATTTTAATTAATTCTAAATTCTCTCTTAATTCAATTTGATTCATTAAAAACTTAACATCCATTTGAGTGTATTTCTCATCAAATGCATCAATACCATTTAATTCTAATAAATAATTAGCGCGATTAAGTGGAGATTTTAAAGTATCAAATGCTGTGTTAATTAATGAGGTATTTTGCAATGCTAAAGCTCTTTCTTTGGCACTACTAGTGACAAATCTATCAGGATGAAATTTTGCGACTTGTTGTTGATATTCAGCGTTAAGATTAATAATATTTATATTAAAATCAGGCTCTATTGAAAATAATTCAAAATAGTTTTCCATTTTTTTAAACAACTAAACCGTAAAAGATTCACCACAGCCACATTCAGCTTTAGCATTTGGATTGTTAAATTCAAAGCCTTCATTTAAACCCTTCTTAACGTAATCAACTTGTGTTCCATCTAAATAAATTAAACTCTTTGTATCAACAATAATTTTAACACCATTATCTTCAAATACAGTGTCATCATCAAAAGTACCATCAACAAACTCCATGTTATAACCAAGACCAGAACAGCCTGTAGTTTGTACTCTAAGGCGAATACCTATGCCAGAACCACGATTGGTTAAAAACTCAACAATTCGTTCTACCGCACTCTCAGTTAAAGTAACTGCCATTATTAATTAAATTTTGCTTTTAATGTCATTAATAGCTGCTTTGATAGCATCTTCAGCTAAAACTGAACAATGTATCTTAACAGGCGGTAGGGATAACTCTTCTGCAATGTCAGAATTTTTAATTTTTGTTGCTTCATCTAATGTTTTTCCCTTAACCCATTGTGTTAATAATGAACTTGATGCAATAGCAGAACCACAACCATAGGTTTTAAATTTAGCATCTTCAATCACACCGTTATCATCAATCTTAATTTGCAAACGCATCACATCACCACATGCAGGCGCACCTACCATACCAGTACCCACGTTCTTAGCATCTTTATCTAAAACTCCTACATTTCGTGGATTTTCATAATGATCCATCACTTTTTTACCATATGCCATCTCTTTTCCCCTTTTAGTGCTTATTGTTAATATAATCTTGTTGTAAATCTTTAATCTAAATATTATATTACACTTATTTTAATGTGCCGACCATTCAACCTTACTAATATCAACACCATCTTTGAACATATCCCAAAGTGGTGATAAATCACGTAATTTATCAACTTTAGCTCGTACTAAATCTATAGCTTTGTCAACTTGTACTTCAGTAGTATAACGTCCAATAGTAAATCTAATTGATGAGTGGGCTAATTCATCGTTTAAACCCAGAGCACGTAGAACGTACGAAGGTTCAAGACTTGAACTAGTACAAGCTGAACCTGAAGATACAGCAATATCATTAATAGCCATCATTAGTGATTCTCCTTCAACATAATTAAAACTAATGTTTAGATTACCGGGAATACGATTTTCCATATCACCATTTACCACAACCTCTTCCATATCAATAAAACCTACTAATAAACGATCACGCAATTGTCTAATTTTTGTATTTTCTTCTCTCATTTCAACTTGTGCTATCGCAAAGGCCTCGCCCATGCCAACAATCTGATGTGTGGCTAGAGTTCCTGAACGCATACCTCTTTCATGTCCACCGCCATGCATTTGCGCCTCAATTCGTACACGTGGCTTACGACGTACATAAAGCGCACCCATACCTTTAGGTCCATAAATTTTATGGGCTGAAAAACTCATTAAATCAACGGATAATTCTGATAAATTAATCGCTACTTTTCCTGCTGATTGTGCCGCATCAACATGAAAAAAAATATTATTATCATGGCAAAGATTACCAATAGCTTCAATATCTTGAATCACACCAATTTCATTATTAACATGCATGATTGATACCAATATAGTATCTTCACACATAGCATCTCTTAAGATATTTAGGTCTAATAAACCATTTGACATGGGATCTAAATACGTCACCTTAAAATCTTCACGTTCTAATTGTCGACAAGTATCTAACACAGATTTATGTTCAGTTTTTAAAGTGATAATATGCTTGCCTTTTTTATGATAAAAGTGTGCAATACCTTTAATGGCCAGGTTATTAGACTCAGTCGCACCAGAAGTCCAAACAATTTCTTTTGGATCAGCCATAATCAAATTAGCCACCTGTTCTCTGGCTTTTTTAACAGCTTCATCGGCTTGCCAGCCATAATAATGAGAATTTGATGCAGAATTACCAAACTTACCATCCTTTGTCAAATATTGTATCATTTTTTGAGCAACACGTTCATCAACAGGGGTTGTTGCTGAATAATCCATATAAGTAGGTATTGACATTTTATACTCCTTTGTTTGAATTATGATCGTCAATTACCATTTGCAAGGTCTTGCCGTTCAAAAATGTTCTAATTTGTTCACTAACCTCGCACCACAATTGATGAGAAATACATTGACGTCCATTGTTACATACTTTAATGCCTTTACAACGACGTAAATCAATATTTTCATCTACTGCCTCAATAATTTGGGTTAAATTAATATCACAAGCTTTAGCATCAAGTAAATAACCACCACCTGGTCCACGTACACTTTTAACCAATTCAGCACGACGTAATTTGGCAAATAACTGTTCCAAGTAAGACAATGAAATATTTTGTCTTTGTGAAATAATGTCTAGAGTAATGGGTTTTCCAGTGTCATTAGATGCCAAATCTAATATTGCAGTTACTGCATAACGACCTTTGGTTGTTAATTGCATATCGGTCCTAATTCTAATAATAACAATAATTATACACTTAACCTAGTTATTTAGTCAAGTAAAGAACCTTAACACCAAATAGTTATTTACTTTCAATCTCCAAATCATTCATAGAAGCTCCTTGCTGGTCTTTAATATTCAATTTCTTTGAAATCTTATGCAATTGTAAATCCACATCGTGCAAATGTAGCAAAATAAAATTAATAGCCTTAACAGTAGGATCATCAACATTATTACCCACAGCATAAGAGTCAAAATGGCTTGATTGAATTTTATTATTTTTCAAAACACGACCAGGAACACCAACAACTGTCTGAGATTCATCAATAGATTTAACTACCACAGAATTTGAACCTACTCTAACATTATCAGCAAGTACAATTGGACCTAGTATCTTTGCGCCAGCGCCAATCACTACATTATTACCTAAGACAGGATGGCGTTTACCTTTTTGCCAAGTTGTTCCACCAAGTGTAACTCCATGGTACAAAGTACAATCATCACCAATTTCAGCAGTTTCACCAATAACTACACCCATACCATGATCAATAAAAAAACGCCGACCAATAACAGCACCGGGATGAATTTCAATACCTGTAAACCATCTTGCTAGTGATGATACAAATCTTGCTAGCCATTTAAATTTAAACCTCCACAGTCGATGACTCAAACGATAAAATAACATAGCTTGCACACCTGAATAACAAGTTATAATCTCAAAGACATTTCTAGCAGCAGGATCACGATCAAAAATACTTTGAATATCTTCAATAAATTTCATAGGTAAAATTATATCATATAAGCCCATAATGCCTCAAATTTCGTTTATATATAAACCAATTCTATTGTATTAATACTTAATAACTGATTTAAAACGCTTATAATTCCATAAATATTGCTCTGGTTGAGTTGTAACTAAATCTTCAATAACTTTATTCATTAATGATACATCATCTCCAAGTATATTAGTATCAGACAGTATTTGTACTGGTTTAAGATTAAGTTCATAGCCCTTGGCGTTTGGTAGACGTTTTGTCCACGCCATGATTACTTTAGCATTATTCTTTCTAGTAAGTCTTACTAGTAAAGTCATGGTACGTGTATTTTGTGAAAAAAATGGTGCTAAAATACTACCAATTTCACCAGGATCTTGGTCAGGTAAAATAGCAATAAGTTGTTTTTTATTAATTGCTCTTTGTAATTTAATAACACCTTCTTTATTAGCTGGTACCATTAATAAGTTCCCCTGCTCTCGTTTTGAAAGTAATAACCTGTTTTGTTGTTTATTTTTTAAAATTTTATACATAAATGTGACTGGCTTAATTAGTGATATCATTCTAGCTACCAACTCCCAACAGCCAAAATGTGGTACTAATAAGATAATAGCTTTATTACTTCTAAGATGATGAATACCCAAGGTTTTTGTAACGTATTTGACATTATCATCAAAATTCTTAAACCAAATAAATCCAGATTCACTTAAACCTTTACCTAACTCTACTAGAGATTTTCTAATTAGAGTCTGTTGTTGTTTTGAGTTTAATCCTGGAAAACAAAGTTGAATATTTTTACTTACTATAGCTCTAGAGTTAGACTTTGTTAAATACAAATATTGGCCAATAACCATACCAATAAAATGATTTAATTTCAGCGGTATAATTGAAAAAATCCAAAGAATAAACCTAATCATTATAATCTTTCTTGGTTTCATCCAACATAGGTTTCATGGCGCTTAGTAAATTTTTGTATAAATTAGGTGTGCGTTTTTCTTCAGTTAATAACCACTTCTTAAAATGTGCCCGCTCAGTAGGTATTTGGTAACAAGCTGGACAAGAATCTTTAATCACAGGTAAATGTGTTATTTTGGCAAAATCAGCCAATTGTCTTTCTCGAACGTATGTTAGTGGGCGAATAATTCGTAAATCCTTTGCATCATTAATATAATGGGCCTTCATAGTTTGAATTTTGCCATTATGACACATTGACATCATTAATGATTCAGCCAAATCATCCAAATGATGTCCTAATGCTAAAACATTATAACCTTCACGTCGCGCAACTTGATACATTAGTCCTCGTTTAATACGAGCGCAAAAAGAGCAATACGAATTTCCTTTCATGCTTTTCTCAGCTTGCTTCATAATCGAAAAAGTTTCGAAGAAATACGGCGTATCAAATTTTCTAAAAAAATACTCCAAAGCTTGTGGCTCAAAACCATCTATTTTAGGGTCAATAGTAACCACTCCAAATTCAAAATAAATTGGAGCAGAAACTAAAAAATGTCGAAAAATATGGAACAAACTCAACGAGTCTTTACCGCCAGATACTGCCAGAAGTACTTTATCATTTTTCTTAATCATTTTAAAATCATTAATAGCACGACCCACTGATTTAACTAATAATTTTGGCATAACTATTCTAGACTTAACCATATATCTTTTCTTATAAGGATTTATTTTATTTGTGAAAACCGTTTTATTTATCTTTTTAGAATTACTGTATTCAAATTATTTTTAATACCTGCTATACATAAAAAGTCTTCTCGCTATTAGTTATGTTAATGGATATTTCAGATAATAATCTTTTTTTTACAACTCCTACTTAGATCACCTTTATTAATAGTATGAGACACTAATCAAATGAAATAGTGCCATAATAGAAAACTAAAATAGTAAATACATTGTAGTTGCTAACTCTTTTATTAAATAACCGATATTTGTGTTATTCTTTCTAAGAATTGTAACTTTATATTTAATACTTTTTACATAAAACTATAATTGGATAAAAACTGTTTTTTTAAAAGGAATAAAAAATCAAATCTTGATAGTTATGAAAGGTAAAATTCATGTTATCTAATTCGGTCAAACCATTTAGTAACATACGAATAATTTCATTATATTTTGAATTTAATTGACAGATTTTATGTTTAATTAAAACGAATCTTACTCAGGTTATACGATTATATATCATAATTTATAATGGTGATAATTGATCAATGATTTCTTTAAAATTAAGCACTGATTCTTGATAATTTTTAAATACTTGGATATAATTAAGATTTGCACTTTGTTCATTATTTTGCGCTGCAATAACAAAACTTACCTGAGAGTTAGCATTATTATATCTTCGTCTTTCTTCAACAGTTCGAGCTTTGGCAGTTTTTATTTGTGCTTTGCTTAATTCAAGCATTTCTACTAAATATTTGATCTTTTGTTCTAATACATATGCTTTAGCATAAATACTTAGTAATTGTTCTTGCTTTTTTTCTTTAGCTTTAGCAAGCATTATTTGTGTTTTTGTAATGTTTGATTTAGCTTGAATATTACCGATAGGATAGCTAAAATCTAAGCCAATATTCCATGATGAACTTGGATTAGAAATAGAGTTTGTATAATAGCTACTTTTACTCTCATTCGTAATACCAAGTTTTAAGTCAAATTGTGCTTTTGAATTACTCTTATCATTCTTTAATTGAAGTTCTAACAAATCTTGATTTAAATCAGCTATTTTTAATATTCTAGAATTATCTAATAAGTACTGTTTAAGATCATCTTTATTAATTATGTAGGGCTTATATAAATCAAATTCAGCTTTAACGCTATAAAGATTAATATCTAACATAATAGATAGTTCATAACGTAAAATATTCAAATATTGTTGAGTTTGAAGTTGCCTCTGTTTAGCACTATGATAAGCATCTTCTTGTAGTAACACATCAACTTTGTCAATAACTGCCATATTAAATTTTTGTTTAACTAAAGTTAATTCTTGAGTTGCTAAATCTAGACGTTGATTATCAATTATTAAACGCTCTTGTATGTAAGCTAAATCAATAAATTTCTTTAATTGGATAAGAATAAAAGCTTCTTTTTGTTCAGCAATATTAAGTTTAGATATTTGTATGTTAATACTAGATAAACCCGTATTTAGTTGATCATTTATACCACTTGCATTCTTTAATAATGGATGCACATAATCAATAGATAATTTACTATTATTAGTATCTAGATTAATATTTGTATTCTTATTTTGTTGTCCCCAGCTATGTTTAAAAGTAATATTAGCACCTGAACTTACTATTTTTTTAGTTGCTAAAAAATCAACTGAAATGGTATTTAAATTATTATCTATATCTGCATTATTAAAATTAGTTTTTACTCCAACAAGCCAATCTTGATTAGCTGTAGTTACTTGTTGATCAATTTTCTTAATTTGTAAAGATAAATCAAGCTTTGTAAAAAAAGGATGTATCTCTTCTAAACGTTCAATAAATTTATTTTGTGTCATTGCTTTAGCATTAAAACAAAAAATAAAAATAAAAATAAAAATAAAATGTTTTTTCATATCGGAATGACTTTTATAATTTCACTAACAATAGCGTATAATTTTTTATCTGTAGTATCAATTACTACATCTGCCACTGTCTGATATAAAAACTCCCGTTTTAATAATAAATTATTAATAGTTCTTCCTCTGTCATATGATTGTTCAAGTAGAGGCCTAGATTTAGAATTCATGGTATACTTAAGTAATTGTTCAACTGTTGATGATAGATATATTACAAAATTACCCTGTTTAAGGATTTTTCGATTTTGAGGATTAACAACAATGCCACCACCAGTGGCAATAACAATATGCTTAATTTCACATAAATCAGATAATATTTGTATTTCACGTTTGCGAAAGCCTTTCTCTCCCTCTACATCAAAAATATGATTAATAGAAACACCTGTTCGTGCTACTATCTCAAAATCTGAATCAAAAAAATCACGATTAAGAATGCAGGCTAAACGACGACCGACTGATGTTTTACCAGAGCCCATAGGCCCGACTAAAATAATATTTCTTGATGAATTGCTACTCACGAAAGGTTATACTGATTCGTAACTGAAATAACCATACGAATACGATATCTTATCATTTTTGTTAAATTGAAAAAATACCATAAGTTTCATATTCTATTTTTATTCCTTTGGTTTTGAGTAATAAAATAATAATTTTTTTGCTTTTACAATACTAAAATAACATGTTTTTTTGAAAATCGTTCACATAATATAAATTCATTAACAGAATCCCTTAACAATCCAATATTGATATTGCTCATTTCTACCATAAACACAATTAAAATATAAAGTTTGCAATTGTTCGGTTATTGGACCACGTGTACCTAAACCAATTATACGATTATCCAGCTCACGAATAGGAGTTATTTCTGCTGCAGTACCTGTAAAAAATGCTTCATCTGAAATATATACCTCATCACGAGTAATATGTTTTTCAATCACTTTATAACCTAAATCAGTTGCTAATTTAAATACTGTATCACGGGTAATTCCTGCTAGAGCTGAAGTTAAACTAGGTGTGTAAATAACACTATCTTGCACAATAAAAATATTTTCGCCACTACCTTCAGCCACGAAACCATCAACATCTAACAACAATGCTTCATCATAACCATCAATTAATGCTTCCTGTAAAGCAAGCATTGAATTAATATAGTTACCATTAGCTTTAGCTTTAGTCATAGTAATGTTAACATGATGACGCGTATAACTTGAAGTCCGAACACGAATACCATTTTTCATACTATCCTCACCTAAATACGACCCCCACTCCCAAGCAGCAATAATAGTGTGTACCTTAAGCCCATCAGCACGTAATCCCATACCTTCTGAACCATAAAAACACATAGGGCGAATATAAGCACTATCAAGATTATTTTTAACAACTGCATCTTTTGCGACTTGATTCAGTTTGTCTTTGGAAAAACCAATATCCATATTCATAATCTTAGCAGAATTAAACAACCTATTAACATGCTCTTCAAGGCGAAAAATTGCTGCTCCTTTTTGGGTTTCATATGCACGAATACCTTCAAACACACCCATACCATAATGCAGAGTATGAGTCAATACATGAACTTTAGCTTCACGCCAATCTACCCAATCACCATCAAACCAAATTAAGCCATCTCTGTCATCAAACGTATGCATTTTTATTCCTTATCCAATTCAAATACAGCGTGTAATGAACGCACTGCCAACTCTAAATATTTTTCATCAATCACTACTGAAATCTTAATTTCACTAGTGGAAATCATCTGTATATTAATACCCTCATTGTATAATACTTCAAACATTTGAGTAGCAATTCCAGCATGAGAACGTATGCCAATACCAACTAATGATACCTTAACTACTTTATCATCACTTTGAACAGCTATTGCACCTATTTCTTTACATACATTATTTAATATTTTACTAGCAGTCTTGAAGTTATTTCTATGTACAGTAAAAGCAAAATTAGTTAAACCTTCACGTGCAGATACGCTTTGTACAATCATATCAACTTCAATATTAGCACTACTAATTGGATTTAAAATTTTAAATGCAATACCAGGATCATCTAGTACGCCGATTAAACTTAATTTTGCCTCATCTTTATTATGAGCAATACCTGAAATAACTACCTGTTCCACAATATTCTCCTCTCTCGTAATTAGTGTACCTAAAGGATTATCAATCAAAGATGATAACACTCTTAATGGTACTTTATATTTTGATGCAAACTCTACTGAACGAATTTGCAAAACTTTTGAGCCAAGTGATGCCATTTCCAACATCTCTTCATAACTAACAACATTTATTCTTCTAGCATTTGTCTCAATACGTGGATCAGTTGTAAAAACACCATCTACATCAGTATAAATTTGGCATTCATCAGCCTTAAGCGCAGCAACAAGTGCCACAGCAGTGGTATCAGAACCACCACGACCCAATGTAGTAATGTGCCCATTTTTATCTACCCCTTGAAATCCTGCAACGACAACAACCTTACCTTGATCTAAACTTTGTAAAATACGATGATTATCAATTGACTTAATACGCGCTTTACCATGCTCAGAGTCAGTCATAATACATACTTGCGGGGCTGTGTAAGAAACTGCATCACAACCTAATTGTTGCAATGCCATAGTAAGCAGAGCAATTGTCACTTGTTCTCCAGTCGTTAATAGAACATCCATTTCTCTTAAAGAGGGTATATCTTGAATGGTTTGTGCAAGCGCAGTCATTCTACTAGTTTCACCGCTCATGGCAGATACACTAACCACTAATTGATGGCCTTTCTCTTTAAATACTTTAATTTTTTGTGCAACTGCCTGAATACGCTCAACCGAAGCGACTGAAGTACCGCCATATTTTTGTACAATTAACGCCATTAATTATATTCAATTAACCAAAAAAATCCTACTAAAACAATCTTTTTAAAAAGTATTTAATACTTAATCACTGTTTAATTATTAAAGATATATTTTGTCTTGAAAGCATAAATCAGAAAATCAGCGCAATCAATACATAAATAATTAATGCCTCGGAAATAAATACAGCTAATGCCTAAACACCTATTAATTGTACCATTAATAGCGGTATAAAATTTTTTATAATAATACTAAAATTAAAAAAATATTGTAACATTTTTTCCCTTGCTTAATGATAGGATAATTATTTAGAACCAAAAAAAATAGTTAAAGTTTGATTAAGTCCTATCTTAGTTTAAAAATCTTTTAAACGTTATAATAATACTCCCTATTGTTTATCAATCCCTATTTATTCTAGGTAAAATAACAATTTTCGTTTTTCTAAAAAACATGACATCTAATTTATTTACTTTAATATTTCTAATAGCTATTTTTATCTATATTACTATATTGTTGTGGCTGAACATCAGACAAAATAAAACTATTATTCAATCATTTGACAAGGTACCTAGTGAATTTAGAAAAGAAATTACACTAAAAGACCACCAAAAAGCAATTGAATATACACAAGCTAAACTTAAATTAAATCATTTTGAAGTTATATTTTCAACCACTATTTTACTACTATGGACAATTGGTGGAGGGTTAGATTATTTGGATAACATTTGGCAAGAACAAACTAACAATATCTCATATGCAGGTGTGGGATTTATTATAAGCTTGATAATACTAGGAAGTCTAATAGATTTACCATTTAGAGTATATCAGACTTTTGTATTAGAACAAAAATTTGGGTTTAACCAAACAAATATGAAAACTTTTATTACGGATTTACTTAAAAGCGCATTACTTATTTTAGCTATTGGTTTGCCACTAATTTATGCTATTCTTTATTTAATGGGTATTATGGGTGAATATTGGTGGATTTATGTTTGGTTAGTTCTCATTATATTTTCTCTATTGATATTTTGGCTTTATCCAGCTTATATTGCGCCGATTTTTAATCAATTCAAACCCTTAGATAATATTGAGTTAAGAACTAAAATTAATAATTTACTTGGACGTACAGGATTTAAAAGTGATGGTATATTTGTGATGGATGGTTCTAAAAGATCATCACATGCCAACGCCTACTTTACAGGTATTGGTCAAAATAAGCGTATTGTATTTTTTGACACACTTATTAAAGGTATGAGTGATAATGAAATTCAAGCAATTCTTGCTCATGAACTAGGACATTGTCACTACCAACATGTCATTAAGCGCATGATTAGTTCGTTTATCACATCCTTACTAGGTTTAGCATTACTTGGTTATTTAATTAATCAAAATTGGTTTTTTCACGGGCTCGGTATTAGTCATCCATCAAATCATAGCGCGCTGATTTTATTTACACTAACCATACCAGTGTTTAGTTTTTTTATTGCTCCTATTAATAATTATCTATCACGAAAACATGAGTTTGAAGCTGACGTCTTTGCTGCTAAACATACCAATGCAAATGATTTAGTATCTTCACTGGTAAAATTGTATCGAGATAATGCCACAATTCTCGCACCAGATTATCTGTATTCTTATTTTCACGACTCTCATCCAAGCGCGTCTATTCGCATTAATCAGATTAAGACTTATAAGTAACAAGTTACTTAAAATTAACTAAAGGAGAAAATTATCAATCAGTTACTATTAGCTATAATGTTGGTTACATCAAGTGACACATTTTCCAATGAAAAAGGTAAAGCTTTACACAAAGAATCTTGTATCAATTGCCACATTATTGAACACAATAATACTTTTTATACAAGAAATAATTCGCGCTTACACAATCATTTTGATTTGCGTAAGCAAGTGAGTAATTGTGTTAATGCACTTAACATTAACTGGTTTCCTGATAAAGAAAAATCAGTTGTAAATTACTTAAATGATGAATATTATAATTTTTAAAAAAAGCGACTTAAAAAAATTCAAACGCAACACAACACTAAAATAAATAGATCCTCAGATACATTTAACAAAGTACACACAGGCTTGGTTATTACTCGTTACAGAGAACGATTATTAGTTAAAATAAAATCAGGTGAGTTGTACCAATGTGTTACCAAAAACAATATTGATTTATCCGTTGCTGGTGATAGGGTTATCTTTCAGATAACGCAGTCTAATCAAGGTATAGTCACTGCCCTACTTGAACGTCATAATCAACTTTATCGTACACATAAACTCATTGCTACTAATATAGACCAGCTATGGTTAGTGGTTGCTATAGAACCACATTATCAATTTGAATTGATCGATCGTTATTTAATAGTGGCTGAGAATGCAAAATTACCTATTAATATAGTGGTTAATAAAGTTGAGTTAACAAATAATATTAAAAAGGTTAAATATGATTTTTCTATGTATGAAAATATTGGTTATTCAATCAATTTTTTAAGTGTCAAAAAACAAATAAATATCGATAAATTAAAACTTAAACTAGACAATAAGACTCATATCTTTTTGGGTCAATCCGGCGTAGGAAAATCTTCACTAATTAATAAACTAATTCCAGAACTAAAATTACGGGTCAATGAAATATCCAAAAAAAGCAAACTTGGTAAGCATACAACAACGAATACTACGCTTTACCAGATTCCTTCAGGTGGGTATTTAATTGATTCACCAGGTATTCGTAAATTCCAATTAGATAAACTCAGTAATCAAGAAATTTTAAATGGGTTTAAAGAATTTAATCCATTTACTAATGCTTGTAAATTTAGGAATTGTGCTCATATCTTTGAACCAAAATGTGCAATTAAATCAGCAGTTAAATTAGGCAATATTCACAAGAAACGTTATCAATCTTATATAACACTAATTTCATTATAAAACAAGATTATTTATTAAAAATTCCATTTACTGAAAAATACATTCATAA
Source organism: Candidatus Vesicomyosocius sp. SY067_SCS001 (assembly GCF_014706615.1). Classification (NCBI taxonomy): domain Bacteria; kingdom Pseudomonadati; phylum Pseudomonadota; class Gammaproteobacteria; family Pseudothioglobaceae (SeqCode); genus Candidatus Vesicomyidisocius; species Candidatus Vesicomyidisocius sp. SY067_SCS001. The sequence goes on from NZ_CP054877.1 coordinate 572,384, forward strand.
ATTTTAATTAGGTCTCTATATAATATATCATCTATTTCATAATCATCAAAATAGGATAGACACTTCTATTTATATAAAAAATAACTATAGCGTATTGAGTTGTATGTGTGTTAAATTTAAAGCCATCAATCTATAATTATAGATGTTAGTTATTATGGAATATACATTCATTAAGAATAACTCTTAACATTAGTACAGCCTATATTTTATAAGTTCTTTTAAGTTAATAAAAAACATAAGTTTTTCAACAGTAAACAATAAATAGCGCGTCTTTAAATTTGACATAATCATCCACTGAAATCAATGGTAAGATTCACACTTTGTGTTCTATCAAAATAGATAAATATTATTTTATTTTGGAGAAATTAAAAGCAAATCTTGCTACACTTAACCAGCCAAGAACCAATAACATACCACCTACCGGCGTAATAAAAACCAAACTATACAATTTAGTCAAAGTGTATAAATACAAACTCCCTGAAAACAGAACAATACCTGCTATAAAAAGCCAAATACTTTGATTAATAGACTTAGATAAAATACATTGTGATTGTATAGCTAATATTGCAATCATAAAAGTATGATGCATTTGATAAGTTATTGCTGTTTGTATACGCATAATATCCTCTATCGGTAGGATATGCTTAAAAATATGTACTAACATCACATCCATCACTACTGCTAGTGTACCACTTAATGCTATAAATATCCAAAAAAAATTCATCTATTACTTTCCTTATTATACAAAGTCTTACAATCATACACTTAAATAGTGTAATCTCAATTCGGAAACATAACAGATAATGTAGAATCTGGGTTAAACTAAAATTAAACCTAAAAACATTTCACAAAGAAAGGAAATTATGTTTTGATACTAGATTGAAACTTTTGATAAAAATTGATAATGATGTATATAAGAGTTAATTTTAATATAAGATTAATAAGATTACTATTTTCCTTAATTGGTATTAACCCCGTCTAATACAAAACAAACAATAAATACATTTCTCTGCTCATATTTATGGCTACAATCATACCTATTTGCTAATTATAAATCAATTCTTTATATATGGTGGGGCGTGAACGATTTGAACGCTCGACCAGCGGATTAAAAGTCCGATGCTCTACCAACTGAGCTAACGCCCCTATTTATTTAACATTCTAAATTTTAGAATACTTCACGTACAGATATAGAAGAATGAAATTATACATTAATCGTACTTTATAAATTAATCAAAACTAAATCTTATTAATGATTTCTTTAAGAAATTTACCTGGTTTAAAAAATGGTACAAACTTCTCACTTACCTCTGTCCTTTCGCTAGTTTTAGGATTAATACCTTGTCGAGCTTTACGATATTTCTTATAAAAACCACCAAAACCTCTTATCTCAACACCTTTACCAGAAACAATACCTTGTGTTAATTCTTCCAAGATTACTTTAACTGCTATCTTGGCATCAGTTTTAGATAAATTAGAACTATTTGATAAATTTAAAATAAGATCAGGCTTTTTCATAATAGGTAAAAAGAATCACACTTCACTATTGTTATTTATTATCTTTTGCTTCTTTTAACAAATCACCTAATGTAGAACCAGATATTATATCAGAAGACTGCTTATTATAATCTTCCATTGCCGCTCTTTCTTCCACTGAGTTTTTTGCTTTAATACTGACTAAAATGTTACGAGTTCTTCTGTCAATATTCATAATTGCAACTTCTATTTCTTCGCCAGTTTTTAATATTAAAGTCGCATCTTCAACACGATCTTCTGAAATTTCCCCTACTTTTAAATAGCCTGTAATATCTTCATTCAAACGGATAACTGCGCCACGTGAATCAACTTCCATAACCATACCTTTAACAATTGATCCTTTTTTATTAGCAGATACATATCGCATAAATTCATCTTCTAAAAGCTGTTTAATACCTAAAGAAATACGCTCTTTTTCAGCATCAATATTCAAAATAATCACCTCTAACTCTTGCCCTTTAGAATAACTAGATACCAATTGATCTGAAGATTGTTTCTCCCATGAAATATCAGCTAAATGAATTAAGCCATCAATACCACCTAAAAGGCCAACAAATAAACCAAAGTCAGTAATTGATTTAACCCTAACAGGAATTTTATCACCCTTATTATGTGTTGCTTCAAATGATTCCCAAGGGTTTTCTTGAGCTTGTTTCATAGATAATGAAATACGATGCTTAGACTCTTGAACATCTAATACAACCACTTCAACTTCTTGACCTAATTTAACAATTTTAGAAGGACGAGCATTAGCATTTGTCCAATCCATCTCACTTACATGAACCAAACCTTCAACACCCTCTTCGATACTCAAAAATGCACCATAATCTGTTAAATTAGAAACCGTACCTTGTACTTTCTTACCGATAGGTAGCCGATCTGAAATACTATCCCAAGGGCTAACAGTTAGTTGTTTAAGACCTAATGATACACGCATTTTCTCTTTATCATAATTAAGTACCTTAACAGTAATTTTATCGCCAATAGTTAATTTTTCAGATGGATGGTTAACACGTTGCCAAGAAATATCTGTAATATGTAACAAGCCATCAACACCTCCAAGATCAACAAATGCACCATAATCTGCAAGGTTTTTAACAATACCTTCAATTTCTTTACCTTCTTCAAGCTCTTCAAGTAGCGCCTCTCTATCTGCAGAATTAGCTTCTTGCAATACAGCTTTTCTAGAAATCACAATATTATTTCTAACTTCATCCATCTTAATAACAATAGCTTCAATTTCTTGACCCGTTAGATATGAGAAATCTTTTACTGGACGTACATCAACTAACGATCCAGGTAAAAATGCTTTAACTACGCCAATATCCACCGTTAATCCCCCTTTAACAGCACCAGTTACAACTCCAGTTACAACTTCTTTAGAATTCATTGCTAATTCAAGCGCATGCCAAAGCTTAATACGCTTAGCATCAGCATGTGATAATAAAGTATTACCCAAGCCATCATCAATTGATTTAAGTGCAACTTCGACAATGTCACCCTCTTCAACCTTCAATTCTCCTTGTTGATTTTTAAATTCATCTAGTGGAATAAAACCCTCTGATTTGAGTCCAACATTAACAATCGCTTTTTCACGATTGATACTAACAACGGTCCCCACTAAAAGTGCACCAACTTTTACGTTTTGTTGTTCAGCACTATTTTCAAACAGTTCGGCAAATGATTCTGACATATTATTATTTTGATATTGACCGGTAATTCTTAAGCTATTTGCGGTATAGTATGTGCTTAATATATTATCGGGTTAATTTATTTTAAGAGGTTTAACCGCTTAAGCCTCAACTAATTCTATCACTTGAATGATAACCTCATCAATAGACAACTTAGTGCTATCAATAATGAGTGCATCTTTGGCAGGTTTAAGTGGTGAGTATTTACGAGTATAATCACGTTTATCCCTATCCACGACATCTGATAAGATTTTCAAAATTATACCATTACTACCTTGTGCTTGCAATTGTTTTAAACGTCTATTAGCTCGCTCATCAACACTTGCAGTTAAATACACTTTAAATAATGCATCAGGAAAAACAGTTGTTCCCATATCCCTACCATCTGCCACCAGCCCTGGTGTTTTATAAAAATCCTTTTGGCATTTTAAAAGCATAGCACGAACAATCTCAATAGAGGCAATTTTCGAAGCTATCTTACCTATTTTCTCTGTACGTAAAATCTTGGATACGTCTTTACCATCAAGATAGATATTCACAAGTTTTTTGCCAGACTTAGTTTTAAATTTTACATCAAGAGTTTCTGCAATCTTTCTCAAAGCCTTTTCATCAGCAATATTAATTTCTCTAGTATCAATTGTTAAAGCAAAAGCGCGATAAATTGCACCAGAATCTAACAAATGCCAGTTTTTTTTTTGTGCCATAATTTTTGCTATAGTGCCTTTTCCAACCCCACTTGGACCATCAATGGTTAAAACTGGTATTATATTTTTACTCATTTAATTATAACCTATAAATTTAAACCTCTTAATTTTGTCATTAACCACATTTGACTAACGTTTACTAAGTTTTTCCTTATAACCATGCACAGGTGAATATTTAACCCAACTCTTATTTATCATAAATATAATATAATAAGTTAAACTCTTACCACCATAATTTTTAAAATCATATTTTCGTGACATGATTGCATAATTTCTATCATGGCAACACATACAAACCTTAACCTATTTTACTATACACTAAGGAATATGAATAGTTGACATCTTCTTACTTTACCTCAGCACGCATATGAGGAAACAAAATAACATCACGAATTGACGGTGAATCGGTAAATAACATTACCAATCTATCAATACCAATGCCTTCTCCTGCCGTAGGTGGCATACCATACTCTAAAGCACGAATATAATCAGCATCATAATACATAGCCTCATCATTGCCTGAATCTTTCTCTTCAACTTGTTTTCTAAAGCGATTAGCTTGATCTTCTGCATCATTAAGTTCAGAAAAGCCGTTAGCAATTTCACAACCGCTAATGAACAATTCAAACCGATCAGTAATAAACGGATTATTGTCATTTCGACGTGCTAATGGCGATACTTCAGTTGGATACTCAGTGATAAAAGTAGGCTGTAATAATTTCTCTTCAACAGTAGTTTCAAAGATTTCAATTTGAATCTTCCCTAAACCCCAATTTTCTTTAATTTGAATACCTAATGCTTCTGCAGTTTGTTTAACATTTTCCTGATTTAAATCAGTTGCTATCAAACTTGGATTATATTGTAAAATTGAATTAATCATAGTAATGCGTTTAAATGACTTAGAAAAATCAAGATCGTTACCTTGATAATAGACATTAGTGCTGCTACATATATCAAGTGCTATACTACGAAATAATTTTTCTGTAAAATCCATTAAATCATGATATGTTCCATAAGCTTGGTAAAATTCAATCATCGTAAATTCTGGATTATGTCTAGTGGAAAGTCCTTCATTTCTAAAATTACGATTAATCTCAAATACTTTATTCATACCGCCAATAATTAAACGTTTTAAGTAAAGCTCGGGTGAAACGCGAAAATACATAGGCATGTCTAATGCATTATGATGAGTTTCAAATGGTTTGGCTGTTGCGCCACCTGGAATAGTTTGTAACATAGGTGTTTCTACCTCAATAAAATCATGATGATTAAAAAAATTGCGGATATAGTTAATAATTTGACTACGACGTTTAAACGTATTTCGTGATGTCTTATTCATAATCAAATCAACATAACGCTGACGATAACGAATTTCTTGATCAGACAAGCCATGAAACTTTCCAGGTAACGGGCGTAGTGACTTGGTTAACAACTTAATATCGTCAATACGAATTGACAATTCACCCATATTAGTTTTGAATAAAGCACCTGTAGCGCCAATAATATCACCAATATCCCATTTTTTAAACTGTTCATTATAAAAACTCTTAGGTAGCTTATCACAAGTAACAAAAAGCTGAATTTTCCCACTGGAATCTTGTACATGTACAAAACTAACCTTACCCATAACACGCTTAAGCATCATCCGTCCTGCTACTGATACTTGTATATTTTTTTTCTCCAGCTCTTCTTTAGAAAGACCTTTAAATTCTTGAACAATATTCTGTGCTAAATTTTCAGGCTTAAAATTATTAATAAATGGATTTCCAACTTCTCTTAATAAAGCCAATTTTGCTTTTCTTTTAAGAATTAATTTATTATTATCTTCGTCTCTCACTGGACTCCTTAATATGTTTTGTATTCTAACTCTGATTTATACCAATATCTTTTCTTTAACTAAATTTTATTTAAATGGCTCCAAACGTTATAATTGAACTAATAAAATATCACGATTATAATAGCCTTGATACGAAACTAGTATCCAATTACATACCAAAGTTAAATCTTTTAAAAAATTAATATTGATTGATTTTCATACAAATACTAACAAATCATAAATAGTGGAAATACATTAACTGTAAATAATGATAACTTTTATATAAGTGTTATTATGTCCTTAGTTGTTTGATTATAAATATCACTGTCAATATTATTTAACGTCATAGTCTGTTCAAAATATTGATTCTATAGTATAAAAAATAGATAATACAACCTTTAAATTATTTATAACAGCATTTAATATATTTCCTATCGACAAATCATTACTGCCTTGTAATTGATATAAATCAACTAAATTTAATGTATATTTACTTTAAAATATTTTTTATCAGCTAAATTCTTAAGTATTAATTATTAAACCGTTTGATTAAATCTTACTACTTACCTATAGCGTCATAATCAATTTTCTTATATTTACACCAGTTATATGTTTATATAAGAACAGCCTTTAAAAACAACTAAAATCTAATTTATTATCAATAATTAGATTTTAGATTTACTAGTCAAAATTATTTAGATATATTAGAATTAACTGTGTTATTATGCCAATAAACAAAATTTACATCTGTCACCATATTCTTACAAAGAACTTTCTTTCTCTTATATATTTATATCTTTACCCCCAATTATCATAGATAATTCTAATGTATTAGCAATAAACACATGATATAACTAAACTGATTGACTTTGTTCAAAAACAATATAATTAATTTTTTGTGTAATCTCAATAACACCACTTTGGTGAGTTGAATTAATAATTACTATTGATTTATTTTAATAAATCTTTAGCCTTAGTTGTATCTATATTACTTTTAATACTAGATTCTTGAATCAATAAAGAACGTACTAAAAAAAACAATCCTAAAACTAAAAATATAAAAGGCGTAAACCATAATAAATAAGTATTTTTATTAACTGGGGGTTTAAATACGATAAAATTCCCATATCTATCAGTCATAAATTGACGAATATTGTCATCGGTATTTTCTTCTAATATTAACTCTTTGACTTTTTCACGTAGATCTTTAGCCAATCCTGCATTTGAACCACCAATACTTTGGCCTTGGCAAACTGGGCAGCGGATTTCGTTAATTAACGCTTGATAACGTTGCTGTTGATTATTAACATAACTTTTAGCTTCAACACTCTCAACATGAGTATAACTAACAAATCCTAATAGGGATAAAATCGAATAAAATAGCACTAAATATAAATTTTATTAAAAAAAAATAATTTTAACCTATGCCATTGATTACACTTGACAATATTTCTCTTAGTTTTTCTGACAAACAAATCTTAAATAAAATAAATTTAACCATATATAAAGGCGACAAAATTGCACTTATTGGTAGAAATGGTGAAGGAAAGTCTACTTTTATGCGTATTCTTGCTGGTTTGACTGAGTCAGATAATGGTAAACTAAATATTAAAAATGGCAGTAAAATTAGTTATTTAGAACAAACACTACCACAAAATAATGATAAAAATCTATTTGATATTGTGGCAGAAGGTCTAGGAGAAATTGGCATTATTCTCACACAGTACCAGCATTTAATTAATGATGGAAAATTAGAACAGGCTAGCAAAGTACAAGAAAAAATTGATCAGTCAAATGGTTGGCAATATTTGTATAAAATACAAACGATTCTCAATCGTTTTACACTCAATGCTAATACAATTTTATCCACGCTTTCTAGCGGTTGGAAAAGACGTGTAATGCTAGCTAGAGCATTAATTCAAAATCCAGATATATTATTGCTTGATGAACCAACTAACCACATGGATATTACCACTATCCTTAATCTTGAGCATATACTAAAAAATTATAATGGCACTTTGATACTAATTAGTCATGATCGTTCATTTATTAAAGGCATTGTTAATCGCATATTTGATCTTGATCGTGGTAATCTAGCAGTATTTAATTGTAGCTATGTTAATTATGTCAAACGCAAAAATATACAACTTCATACTGAAAAAATCGCCAACGCACGATTTGATAAAAAACTTGCACAAGAAGAAAATTGGATTAGACAAGGTATCAAAGCTAGACGAACTCGCAATAAAGGACGTCTTCGCGCTTTACAATCTATGCGTAAATCATTCACAAATCGTCGTGTAAAAAAAAGCAATGCCAACATCCATATCTTAGATGATGAAAACCACATTTCCAAATTGATTTTCGAAATTAAAAAGATTAATTACCAAATTGCTGGCATTAAGCTAATTGAAAATTTCTCTATGCTAATTTTGAAAGGTGAAAAAATCGGTATTACCGGTGATAATGGCGCAGGAAAATCTACTTTCATCGAACTACTACTTGATAAGTTACAACCTGATAGTGGTTCCATTCTTAGGTCAAAAACCATTAAACTAGCCTACTTTGACCAAACGCAGTATCTTGACCCTAATATGAAAGCCATGGATTTCGCTTCTGAAGGCCGTGAACATATTGATATTGGTGGAAAAAGTAAGCATATTATTGGCTATCTACGTCAATTCTTATTTACTGAAAAACAAGCTATAGCACCGATTAGAATGCTTTCTGGAGGCGAAAAAAATCGCCTTATGTTGGCTAAAATTTTATCTCAACCTGCCAATTTATTAGTACTTGATGAACCAACTAATGACCTTGATATTGAAACACTTGAATTATTAGAGGAAATGTTAGTAAATTATAATGGCACTTTGCTTTTAGTTTCACACGATAGAACTTTTTTAAATAATGTTGTTAGTTCTACAATTGTTATGAACAATAATGGTATCATCAACCAATATGCTGGTGGTTATGATGATTGTCTGGTTAGAAAATAAGATAAATTAAACAAACCCAAAGTTAAAACAACTAAAAAATTTAAATAAAAATTGATTAAATTCAATTACATATTATGGGTTTTACAACAGGAAAGATATTATAAAGATTGGAAAACATTTAAATGACACCATTAATTGTCGACTTGGACCATACATTAATTAATACAGATTTATTGTATGAGTCTTCAATTGGTACATTAAAAAAAAATCCACTACTTATTTTTATTTATCCTTTTTGGTTTTTTCGTGGAAAGGGCTATTTAAAAGAACAATTGGCTAAACGATTTTCTATTGATATTAAAGTTTTAACTTACAATCAAGACGTAATTAATTATATCAAAAAACGTAAAAAACAAGGGGATAAAATCATCCTTGCTACTGCCTCACATAGATTATATGCTTCTGCAGTTAATAATCATCTTAAAACTGAAAAAACTCAGATAAAAAACAAACAGAAAAATTTTGATCTTTTTATCCATAACCATCAACAAACAACCGTTAATAAGATTAATTTATTTGATGATATTATGGCAAGTAACAAAAACTTTAATCTGTCTTCACACAATAAAGCAAAACGATTAATTGAGCGATTTGGCAATAAAGGCTTTGACTATATAGGTGATCATATGCGTGATTTACCAGTTTGGGAAGCGTCCAATCTGTCAATTTTAGTCAATGTACCAAATAAAATTATTAATAAAACCAAACATCTTAATACATTAGTATTATCAAAAAAGAATTAAGAGATAAAGCATACTGAATATTTTTATTACGACAGCCAAAAAAGATAGAGTATTAACTAATAGAAATAAATTATATAGTTAGCTTTAGTATTCTTTATTTTTAATAAAAGCTCAAATTATTTGAAATAATTATTATATCGTCAAATCCCTTCAATTAAATATGATAGAATACCAAAGAGTAAATATGTAATGCTAATTACACTAAGTGTAAGAGTAATTACTCTAGCTATTTGTAAATTCTTACCTAAAATCCAATTGTTAATCCACCACACAATATAGCTAATAACAAAAGCAATCACAAGTATCCTAATAAACATATTAATCTTTTAGTTTTTCAACTATTTTAGTCGCTAATATTAAATTAATACAACTAACTTTTTGAATCGATGCTTTCTTTACTTCTTGTAAACCAGAAAAATAATTAAGTAGAACTATTCTACGTAACTTTCCTACTACTATAATAAATTATAATATTAAAGTTGTATATCTTAAAAACAAGTTTTTAGATAATTATTCATTACAAAACGGTATGATGTATCACGCTATAATCATCACTAGTAGCAATATTTTTAATATCTAATTGAAGATATTAGCTAACTTTTTTGAACTTCTTTTAAAAATACCATACATAAATCAACATTTATTTCACCCATTATTTTACTAAAATCAATATATTCAATATAGTTAAAAACACTTGTTTAATTCTAAAATAACTTGTAAGTGTATAAGTATTGATTTTTTTAAATCTTTATTTAGTATGTAAATACTATGCGTATTTAAACCTGAGGAAATTATATGTTTATCATTTCAATTTATGACTAATTAATATTTGTTTGTGGTGTTTTTATCTAAATAATATAAAGGCAAAAAAGCAAATAAAATTTGTTTAATATTTAGATTATTTCAGTTTTTTGGTAAAGCATAATACCTATACAATTTGTTTACCATAATATCCTCAATATCACTTACTCTTCATTGTTAATCAATACTAACCACATCTAAGTTACTACTGAAACTTGAGATATGTTGCTCTTGAATGACGTATAAATCAATTAATTAGTAGTTTAATCACGCCGCTAATTCAAACTCTAAATTTTGAAAAGCGAGTTGCATTTTTTTGACACCTTTTATAGAGTTTTATTGTCTTCGACAGATAAAAATAAAGACATCATTGGTATATCTGATTGATAGTGTTTCATATGGCTAATTTTTACCACATAAGGTGAACTACATAGCCATATTTGATATTCTAAACAAGGTCTAAACAAGATTCAATAAGTTCTATTAGAATATTCTATAATTTTAAAAATTTTAATATTTACCACTAGAACTCTAGTTTTATTCTGTTTATGTGTTCTAACAAAATAGCTTGACACTCTATTTTTTAAGTTTTTAGCTTTACCTACATAGATTATTTAACCCTGTTTATCAAATATTTGATAAACGTCAGAGTTTTGTAGTTAGGTTATTTAATCTTTTCTTTAATTGACATCTATACAAAGACATTTACAAAGGTAAAATTAAAATTAGGTTAATTTTTATTAAAATTTGTATTTGTGATTAAAACATTACTCATTGTATTGTCTATTTTGCCTATAAATTCTACTTTAGCGATAGACAAAGTTCTAAATACAACTCATCAAGCAATCGTAGATATGATTGACCCGCCTAGTTCAGCCGCACTTAATATTATGGTTAGTGCTCTAACTTCTTTAAAAGAATTAAAAAAACAAAAAAGAGCTACTAAAAAAAATATTGAAGCTTTAACTAGATTAAAAATTTTACCTAATATTGCTATAAATGTATCCACTAAAATTGCATTAAACAAATATTGGGATAACTTAAATATCCAACAAAAACAGTTTTTTAAATACTATATTTCAGAATCTTTAATCCAAGATTATGTAGGAATCTTATCCAGTTATGACAAACTTAATAGCGTCCACATTTCAGTAGATCCTAATGTTAAACGTAAAAATGATAAAGCTATTGTAAGGTTAATTATTAATATTAACAACGATCCTAAACCTAGTATCATTTCTCTAAAAATGATACGATTTAATACTTGGCGTGTATATGATATCGTATTTTCTGGCATAAGTATTGTTAAAAATTATCGCGAACAATTTAATTCATATATTAAACGTAAGAGTATTGACGACTTAATTAGAAAATCTAAACAGAAGCTTAAAAAAATAGCTAAATAATGTACAAACTTATTATTCATGGCGGTATCTCGTTAAATGGTAGTGTTATAACTGCAGGATCAAAAAATTCATCTCTACCCATTTTATTTGCCTCAATATTAGCTAATGGTCCTATCACTTTAACTAATACACCTCATTTAAGTGATGTTTCAACCACGCTTAGATTGTTAATGGATATGGGTGCAGAATTTATACTAGAATCAGACAATTCTTTATTTATAGATGGTTCTAAATTAACAAACTTAGTCGCTCAATACAATTTGGTTAAAACTATGCGTGCTTCAATTTTAGCACTAGGACCAATGCTTACTAAATATGGAAAGGCAAAAATATCTCTGCCTGGTGGCTGTGCAATTGGCTCACGTCCTGTTAATTTACACTTAGAAGCATTAGAAAATTTAGGAGCAACAATTAAAGTCAAAAATGGCTATATTTATGCCACAGCGAAAGAACTTATTGGTACTAAGATTAATTTTAAACAAATTTCAGTAACTGCTACTGAAAATATCATTATGGCAGCAACTTTAGCAACAGGTATAACTACAATCCATAATGCTGCACAAGAACCTGAAATTGTAGATTTAGTTAATTGTTTAATCAAGATGGGGGCTATTATTTCCGGTGCTGGTACTTCAATTGTTATTATTCAAGGAGTTGATGAATTATCAGGCGTAACTTATTCTGTTTGTCCTGATCGAATTGAAGCAGGTACTTATCTTGTTGCTACAGCCATCACAGGTGGTAAAATTACGATTAAAAATGTGCATTATCAATCAATGCATGCCATTCTCGAAAAACTACTTGAAACTGGTGCAGACATTAAAATCAATGAAAATTCAATTATCCTTGATATGAAGGGAAGGCGCCCCAGATCTGTTAATATCAGAACTAGTACTTATCCAAATTTTCCCACAGATATGCAGGCACAATTTACAGCGCTTAACGCTATTGCTGATGGGCGTAGTACTATTACTGAAACCATCTTTGAAAATAGATTTATGCACATTCCTGAATTATCACGTATGGGTGCAAACCTTGTTTTAAAAGGTAACACCGTTGTTTGCAAAGGGGTAAAATATCTTAAAGGAATGCCTTTAATAGCAACTGACTTAAGGGCTTCAGCATCTTTAGTGTTAGCGGGGTTAGTAGCGACAGGTACCACAACGATTGAACGTGTTTATCATCTAGATCGTGGTTATGAAACAATCGAAGAAAAATTAAAACTATTAGGTGCTCAAATTGAGCGTGTACAGGATTAAAAATTTATGCTAACTATCACATTATCCAAAGGTAGAATTTTAAAACAAACATTACCTTTACTTGAACAAGCAGGTTTAATTATTGCTAAAAAAGAGTTAAACTCACGTAAATTAATTCTTGATACCAATCTCGCTGACGTTAAAGTTATTATTGTTCGTTCAACTGATGTACCTGTATTTGTACAGCATGGTGCTACTGATATGGGCATTGCTGGTAAAGATGTTTTACTTGAGCATGGTGCTAATAACCTATTCGAAGTGCTAGATCTAGGTATTGCCAAATGTAAACTAATGGTAGCTGCTGAGTCAAAAAATAGGCTTAAGCAAAATACACTTAAAGTAGCAACTAAATATGTCAATTCAACCAAACGTTATTTTCAAAATAAAGGTCAATCTTGTGAAATCATAAAACTTTACGGTGCAATGGAATTAGCGCCGAAAGTCGGTCTAGCTCATTGTATTGTTGATTTAGTTGATACTGGAAATACCTTAAAAGCCAATGGTCTTATTCCATTTGAGTATATTGAAAGGATTAGCTCTCGTTTAGTGGTAAATGTCGCCTCATTTAGAACCAAAAATGCACAAATTAAGTCTTGGATTCAAAATATTGAGAACAGTTTATGATCTCTAAATTGGTATCTACACAATTTAACTTTCAAAAAAAGCTCTCATCATTACTTGAATGGGAAAATGTTTCTAACCTTAATGTTACTAAAATAGTTAGCGATATTATTACTAATATTCGCAGTAATGGTGATAATGCTTTAATTGATTACACGAATAAATTTGATAATGTTAACGCCTCTAATATGAAAGATTTAACTATTGAATTACCTAGACTCAAACAAGCGTTTGACACACTCAATAAAGAACAAAAATCTGCACTAAGCACAGCGGCAAACCGCATACGTCTTTACCATGAAAAACAAAAACAAAGCACTTGGTCATATACAGAAGATGATGGTACAATACTAGGACAAAAAATTACATCACTAGATTGTGTTGGTTTATACGTTCCTGGCGGGAAGGCTGTCTACCCTTCCTCTGTGTTAATGAATGCTATCCCAGCCAAAGTTGCTGGCGTAAAAAAGCTAATTATGGTTGTACCAACACCCAACGCAATAAGTAATTCATTGATATTAGCAGCAGCACATATCTCAGATATTACTCAGGTATTTACAATAGGAGGCGCGCAAGCAATCGCAGCGCTTGCTTATGGTACACAAACGATACCTAAGGTAGATAAGATTGTAGGGCCTGGTAACATTTATGTCGCAACGGCTAAACGCGCAGTATTTGGTCAAGTCGGTATTGATATGATTGCCGGTCCTAGTGAGATCCTCATTATTTGTGATGGGAAAACCGATCCAGACTGGATTGCAATGGATTTATTTTCTCAAGCAGAGCATGATGAAAACACACAATCAATTTTATTATCTCCTGACTCTAACTTTATTAATCAAGTTGAGTTAAGTATTAAAAAACTATTGCCTTCTATGAGTAGAAAAAATATTATTAAAACTGCACTTAAAAACCGTGGTGCACTCATTCATACTAAAGATATGAGTGAGGCAATCTCTTTATCTAACCAAATTGCACCTGAACATCTAGAATTATCTGTTGAATACCCTAAAGCTATATTAGATAATATTAAACACGCAGGCGCAATTTTTATGGGTCGCCATACTTGTGAATCCTTAGGAGATTATTGTGCAGGACCAAATCATGTACTACCTACTTCAGGTACAGCACGTTTTTCATCCCCTTTAGGGGTGTATGATTTTCAAAAAAAATCAAGTTTGATTATGGTTTCTAACCAAGGTGCAAATACATTGGGAGAAATAGCTGTCACACTAGCTAATGGCGAAGGACTACAAGCTCATGCTCAATCAGCACGCTATCGTATAACAAAATAGTTAAAGAAAACAAATAATATATATTTTTATTTGTTAAAAATCACTGGATTGCTAAATCAAAAAAAATATATTCCTTCAAATGTGTTGTTGTTACACTATTTTGATAACTAAAAAGGGAACTTATTACTACTAATATTTAGATTTTTTTATTTTAGAAAAATCAGGTATGCCATCTCTATCTACCATTTTAGCCATCATTTTTTGCATCTTTCCACCGCCCACCTTTTTCATTTGTTTTTGCATTTTTTCAAACTGTTTAATTAGTTTGTTGACTGCTTGAATATTCGTACCAGAACCATTAGCAATACGTGTCTTACGTGAACCTTTAATTAAACTAATATAACTACGCTCTTTAGGTGTCATAGAATTAATGATAGCAACCATTTTCTTGATTTCGGTCCCAGTCACTATTTGATTTTTAACATTTTGGGGAATTTTACCTAAACCTGGAAGTTTATCCATAATGGCCTCTATACCACCCATTTTTTCCGTTTGCAAAAGTTGATAACGCATATCAGATAAATCAAATTGACCTTTGGTCATTTTCTGGAAAGACTTTTGCACCTTTTTATGATTAACTTTAAGTGAAATCTCTTCTACTAACGACAACACATCCCCCATACCAAGTAAACGAGAAACTACGCGCTCTGGATGGAATAGCTCTAGTGCATCAATTTTTTCACCAACACCTAAAAATTTTATTGGTTTACCAATAATATGACGTACAGATAATGCCGCCCCTCCCCTAGCATCTCCATCAGTTTTAGTAAGAATCACACCTGTCAATGGTAATGCATCAGAAAACACTTTAGCAGCATGTACAGCGTCCTGACCCATCATAGAATCGACTACAAATAAAGTTTCAATTGGATCTACTTTTCTCTGCAAAATTTTAATTTCATTCATCATTTGTTCATCTATATGCAAACGACCTGCAGTATCAATTAATAAAACATCAAAAAACTGTTTTTGTGCATATTTTTTAGCATTAGCCACAATATCCGAAGGTTTATCATTAATTGTTGATGTGAAAAAATCTACCTCGATTTGTTTAGATAATACTTCTAACTGCTCAATAGCAGCAGGACGATAAACATCAGCGCTAACTACTAATACTTTTTTGTTTTCACGTTGTTTTAAATAAAATGCAATCTTAGCGACTGAAGTAGTTTTACCCGCACCTTGTAATCCTGCTACCATGATAATGGCTGGTGGCTGAGTTTTTAAATCAAGCGATTCTACTTTACCTCCAATAATCTTAGTTAATTCAGTTTCAACTAACTTAATAAATGTTTGTGATGGTGTTAGTCCTTGTCCAACCTTTACTCCTAATGCCTTAATTTGAACTTTGTCTAAAAATACCTTGATTACTTCAAGTGCAACATCTGCCTCAAGCAGTGCATGACGTACCTTACGAATCGCCTCTTTAACATTAGATTCAGATAGTTTATTCTTTCCTTGTAAAACTCTAAAACTATTTTGTAGAAGATCGGTTAAATTATCAAACATTTTTTAAATAAATATAACTAAAGTATCGTATTATAGTACTTTATATTAATTCAAAAGTTAATTATGCTTTTATCTTGCTTGGCAATAGCTTTGTATTTCGCTGCAACCTTTTTACTAATACGTTATTTTGTAATAAATGAACCACAACATCAACAAACTATTTTCTTATTGGTCAGTTTTGCCATAATTGTACAAGCGCTCACCTTTAGCCATTTTTGGAGTGATAAAGGCATTATTTTTGGATTAGCAAATAGCGCCTCATTTGTTACTTGGTTAATTTCTGTTTTATTATTTTTATCTTCCTTGTCTAAGCCTATACACGTATTAGGAATATTGATTTATCCATTAGCAGCATTCACGTTAGCCTTTAGCATCACCTTTCCAGATACAATAAACAAAGTTATCCCGATAAATATTGCTTTACACGTATTATTATCAATAACTGCTTATGCTTTATTAGCTCTAGCAGTATGCCAATCTGTATTGTTAAATATCCAAGAAAAGCATTTACATGCAAGAAAAATTAATAATTTTATTAATAAACTTCCAGCACTACAAACTATTGAAGCACTACTATTTCAAATCCTTAGAATTGGCTTTTATTTATTAACCTTGTCACTCCTTTCTGGTTTTATTTTTATACAAGATATATTTTCTCAACACTTAATACATAAAACTACTCTTTCAATTATTGCATGGATTATTTTTGCCATACTCGTTTTTGGCAGAAAAGTTTTCGGTTGGCGTGGAAAACAAGCCATTACTAGCACACAATTTGGTTTTGGTATTTTAGTTATTGCTTATTTTGGTTCCAAATTTGTTTTAGAAAGACTTTTGACCTAGAGTAGGTTACTGTAACTAACAAATTTAAGTTCAATAGAAATAAATAATAAATTAAACTTGATATAATTTTCAAAAAAGATCGATATAAAAATTTTTTGAGACAGTAGTATTTTTTTATTCTTACTATAATTTTTATTGCTTTTTAGAAAATTAAATTACCTTGACAATAGATTTTAAATCAAAGCATTGATAACTTTCTAAGTTTTTTAAATTGAATTTAAAAAAACTAATATAAATAAAAAACTAACATAAAACATTATATTTTAACAACTAGTTTATTACATGACGATTTAACTCTACTAACTTTTAATTTTATAATTCTTGTGTAGCCTCCATAGTTTCTATGTTTGAGCTATTTAGCGAATAATTTTAATGGAATTAAACTAGAATTAACATTTGCTATGACAATTAGCTTAATAGCTTGAAGAGAATTAAGATAATTTATTATATCATTATCAATTCTTACAAAATGAGTAAAGTTATTATTATAATACATATTTGTTATCAATTAATATGTAAAATAGCTAAGAATACTTCCTTAGGAATATCCACCCTACCAACACTACGCATACGTTTTTTACCTTTATTTTGCTTATCAAGTAACTTTTTCTTGCGTGAAACATCACCACCATAACATTTAGCAGTTACATTCTTTCTAAGTGCTTTCACGTTTGAACGTGCAATAATTTTAGAGCCAATACAAGCTTGAATAGTAACATCAAACATTTGTCTTGGAATAAGCTCTTTCATTCTTTCAACCAACTCTTTTCCTTTACGCACAGAATCGTATCGATGCATAATAAGTGCTAACGCATCTACTGGTTTTTGATTGATCATAACATCCAAACAAATCAAATCAGATTCTTGATAACGTTCAAATTGATAATCCATGGAAGCAAAACCTCTTGATACTGATTTTAATCTGTCAAAAAAATCAAGAACCACTTCATTTAATGGTAATTCGTAGATAAGAGATACTTGCCTACTCATATAGATGATATTTTTTTGTATGCCACGCTTTTCAATACACAAATTCATTACCGCCCCCACATATTGACTAATCACTAAAATTTTTGCTGTAATAATCGGCTCTCTAAATTTAGAAATACTTTGATTAGTTGGCATTTTTGATAGGCTATCTACTTTATGGACAATGCCCTTAGTATCAAGAATTTCATAAATAACAGTCGGTGCAGTGATAATTAAATCAAGATCGTACTCACGCTCTAGACGCTCTTGAACAATATCCATATGTAATAAGCCTAAAAATCCGATACGAAAGCCAAAACCTAATACATCTGAACTTTCAGGTTCGTATTGTAAAGCCGCATCATTTAGACGAAGTTTTGCCAAAGCATCACGAAATTTCTCATAATCTTTACCAGAAATTGGAAAAATACCTGCAAATACACAAGGTTGCACTGGTCTAAACCCATCTAAAGACTCTGATATAGGATTTTTAGCACTAGTAATCGTATCTCCTACTGGAGCACCATCAATATTTTTAATATTAGCAATTAAAAATCCAACTTCTCCTGCTTTTAAACTATCTATTTTTTTACGTTTTGGAGTAAACACTCCCACTTCATCAACAATGTATTCCCTTCCATTTGAGAAAATTTTTATTTTAGTTTTAGTTCTAATCTCACCATCAATCATACGAATTAAAGATACTACGCCTAAATAACTATCAAACCAGGAATCAATAATCAAAGCCTTAATTGGTGCGTTAATATTACCTTTTGGAGTGGGAATTCTTTCTACAATTTGTTCTAAAATATCTTCAATACCAATACCTAATTTAGCACTAGCATGAACCACATCATGTACTTCAACACCGATAACATCTTCAATTTCATCCATTACACGTTTAGGATCTGCTGCTGGAAGGTCAATCTTATTAAGTACAGACACAACTTGTAAACCTTGTTCTAATGCAGTATAACAATTTGCAACTGTTTGGGCTTCCACTCCTTGTGATGCATCAACAATCAATAAAGCTCCTTCACAAGCAGAAAGTGAACGAGATACTTCATAAGAAAAATCCACATGACCAGGCGTGTCAATAAAATTTAATTGATAAGTTTCGCCATTTTTAGCATGGTAATCAAGCGTAACACTTTGCGATTTAATAGTAATACCTCGTTCTTTTTCAATATCCATAGAATCTAACACTTGAGATGACATTTCTCGATCACTCAAACCACCACAAAACTTAATAAAACAGTCAGCAATGGTTGATTTTCCATGGTCAATATGAGCAATAATTGAAAAATTACGAATGTTTTTCATATGATAAAATAGATCTTTTTAAGTATATTATTATACAGTCATGAATAAAGTTCAACCAATTACCTGTACCGCTACAAGCAATTTAAAAATAAGTATTCCTGATGCTAAAGGACGTAATATTGTATTGTATTTTTATCCTAAAGACTCTACTCCAGGATGTACTACTGAAGGGCAAAATTTTAGAGATAAACATCAAGCATTTTTAGATGCTAATACAATAATTTACGGTGTATCAAAAGATGATTTAACTAAACATGAAAAATTTAAAGCCAAACAAAATTTTCCTTTTGAGTTAATCGATGATATTAGTGGCAATTTATGCGAATTATTTAACGTTTGGCAACTTAAAAAGTTTATAGGTCGTAAATATATGGGTATCGTTCGATCTACTTTCTTAATTGATGCTAATGGTAATATCCTTAAACATTGGGATAAAGTTAAAGTTAATGGTCATGTCGAAGAAGTTTTAATTTTTACCCAGACATTATGAGCAACATAGATTTTAAAGAAGTTAATAAATTCGCTACTCTCGCATCACATTGGTGGGATAAAAACTCTAAATTTAAAACCCTACATGATATTAATCCACTCAGACTAAATTACATCAAACAACAATATAATTATCCACTCAAGGATAAACAAATCCTTGATATTGGCTGTGGAGGTGGTATATTAACAGAATCTTTTGCTTTAGAGGGAGCAGTTGTAACAGGCATTGATATGGCAGAAGAAAGCTTAGAAGTTGCCAAATTGCATTTACTTGAATCAGGTTTAGAAGTAGATTATCAAAAAAATTATGTAGAAAAATTTGCTAGACAAAACACTAAAAAATTTGATATTATTACCTGCTTAGAAATGCTAGAACATGTACCAGATCCAGGTTCAATTATTAAAGCTTGTGGTGAATTAGTTAAACCTGGCGGACAAGTATTCTTTTCGACCATTAACCGCAATGCTAAATCCTATTTATTTGCAATTATCGGTGCAGAATATATCCTAAAACTCTTACCTCAAGGTACACATGACTGGAATAGATTTATTCAACCTAGCGAGATAGACAAATGGGCAAGAGCATCGTCCCTATCTCTTAAAGGAATGACTGGTATAGTCTACAACCTCCTTACAAAAACATACAAACTTAAAGACGATGTGAGTGTAAATTATTTATCTTATTATCAAAAATCGATAAATAAACCATAAAAACTTATATAGGTAGCTAAAAAATGAAAATAATACTCACTCTTCTATTTCTTACTAGCAATTTTAGTGCATTATCCCTATCACCTAACGAAATGCTAGTAATTGTTGGCGCAGTTAAATACTACAATGAAAACTGTTCAGGATTGAATTCAGCAGGATTTCAACGAATGAACAAAGGATTAAAACGCTTTAAAATGAACAAAATCCCTATTCCTATACTGGAACAACAGCTACTAGCGATATCTAGTTATCAAACAGCAGAAAAATTTGGTTGCATTGAAACTAAGAATGAAGCCTATAAAGCGGGTTTTGGTCAATATATAAATTAATTCTATGTTTCTAAAATTACAAATGCCATAGCGTTAAATTTTTCATCTGATAAACTAAGATGTGCCTTTTTAATATTTTTATCCACCAAATACAAACACAACTTTTCACTGAAAATAAAATAGGGATTACCTTGTTTATTATTGCGAATAGTCAAATCTTGAAAACTGACAATCTTACCAATACCTATACCCAAAGCTTTTGCAAAAGCCTCTTTAGCGGAAAAACGCTTAGCACAATAAGTACTACTATCGCCTTTTTTAACAAACAAAACTTGTTCATATTCAGATAGTACACGTTTAACAAAACCTTCTTTATTTTTACTTAATATACGTTCAACACGTTCAATATTGACAATATCAACCCCCACACCATAAATCATTGTCTTGCATCAATCATTAAATTTTTCATCTCTTGGATTGCAGTTCCAAGACCCACAAATACTGCTCTGGAAATAATTGAGTGGCCAATATTAAGTTCGACAATTTCAGGTAATTTAGCAATATTAGTTGTATTTCCTAAGGTTAATCCATGTCCTGCATTTACTTGTAACCCAATAGAACGTGCATAGGTTGCCATAATTTTAATTCTTTCAAGTTCCATTAATTGCGCCTCATTAGTTGCATTAGCATAATGACCAGTATGGAGTTCAACTACAGCTGCACCACACTGTTTAGCTGCATCAATTTGATCTTTTTGTGCATCAATAAATAAAGAAACAATAATATTTGACATTTTAAGTTGAATACAAATATCACGTATTTTAGAAATTTGAGATGTTACGTTTAGTCCGCCTTCAGTAGTCAATTCCTCGCGTTTTTCTGGCACCAAGCAACAATCTTGAGGTTTAATTTTACTAGCAATGGCAATCATTTCATCCGTTGCTGCTATTTCCAAGTTCATTTTTGTAGTTAACTTATCACGCAAAATTTCAACATCGGCATCTTGGATATGACGTCTATCCTCTCGTAAATGTAAAGTAATACTATCTGCACCTGATTTTTCACATAATAAAGCCCCCTCTACCAGAGAGGGATAGTTCGTTCCTCTAACTTGCCTAATGGTAGCAATATGATCAATGTTAATACCTAAATAAATACCCATTGTTTGTTATGGTTTAATAAAAAATAAAGACCTACTTTTAAGGATTTATCACCTAAAAGTGAATGTAATAGTTGTTCATTGAAACCATGATAAATTTTTTTTGCAAGTGGTAAATCAATTACTCAATATTTTACCAAAAAAATTAGGTATAAATCCTACTTTAAGTTAATATTAATCATAATTATTTAAATTAATTCTGTTACAGTTTAATATCAATTAACTAATGTATTATCACTTTTAACTCACTATTTTCTACAAATAGAATACTTAAATATTAAAACATTTGAATATGGATTTTTAACCCTATTAGCCCATCTGTCAACTAAGTGAAAAATTTACCAAAATTACAGACAAAAATCAAGTAGTAATTATAAATCAGAAAAACAGCAGTGCTAATTCAACTTTAATCATACCCTAATGAAACTAGTGCACGTTTATCATCAGACCATCCTTGTTTAACTTTAACCCTAAGTTTGAGGAATACTTTTCTATCTAAAAACCCCTCAATACTTTTTCGTGCTTCAGTACCAATTAATTTTAGCATTGCACCTTTATTACCAATAACAATATTTTTTTGTGAAGCTTTATCAACAAAAATATGGGAAGCAATTAGTTGTAAATTTCTATCTTGTTCAAACTGTTCAATTTCAACGGTTAAATCATAAGGTAACTCGTCTTTTAAATAGCGCATAAGTTTTTCTCGAATAAATTCAGCAACAATAAATTTTTCACTTCTGTCGGTTATATAATCAGCATCAAAAAAAAGAGTTTGTTTTGGTAAATATTGCAAAACTAATTCACGTAATACACAAATATCATTTTTTTTAAATGCTGATAATGGAAATAAATCTGTTGGTTGATATTTTTGAAAAATTTTATTCAAAAATGGTAACATCTCTTGCTTGGATTTAAGTTTGTCAATTTTGTTAATACATAAAATAACTGGCACATCTATCTGGGTAATATGTTCTAAAACTCTCAAGTCCTCTTTGGTCCATTTACCTACTTCTATTAACCATAAAATAACATCAACATCCATTATAGCTAAACTGGCCACTCTATTCATATAAGAATTAATAGCTTTATAGTTCCCCATATGAATACCTGGTGTATCGACAAATACCATTTGATAATCATCAGTTGTATCAATAGCATGAATTCGGTGTCGTGTGGTTTGTGGACGGTGTGAAGTGATAGATAATTTACGTCCAATTAATTCATTAATAAGTGTAGATTTACCAACATTAGGTCTCCCAACAACTCCAATAAAACCTGACTTAAAGTTTAATTTAGCATTTTTTTTGTTTATTTTAATCATGATTTTTTAATTTATTTAATAAAATTTGTGCACAAAATTGTTCTGCTTTTTTAATACTTGTAGCAGATTGCTTAACTTGTAGGCTTCGGTCTTCTAAAAAACAATTTACCATAAATATTGCATTATGATCTTTTCCTGTTGTATCAATTAGTTCGTATTTTGGTAAAATATTACCACGCTTTTGTAGATATTCTTGTAATTGTGTCTTTGAGTCTTTTAACGAATCATATGGACTAATATTATCTAGTAATACTTTAAAAAGACTTAAGATAACCATATTAGTAGTTTCAAAATTTGAATCCAATAACACTGCACCAAATATTGCTTCCACAGTATCTGCTTGAATAGATTCACGCCTATAACCACCACTTTTTAACTCGCCATAACCTAAAATCAAATTCTTTGATAATTCTAATGAAATACCTAATTGCACCAAGGTTTTACCTCTAATTAAGTGTGACCTTAATCGGGAAAGCTTTCCTTCGTCAACACAAGGAAAACGCTGATAAAGTTCTTTTGAGATTGCTACGCCTAAAATACTATCACCTAAAAATTCTAAACGTTCATTATTGTTTCTTCCCCTAGAACGGTGAGTTAATGCAAGTTTTAATAAAGATAAGTCTTTAAATTGATAATTAATTTTTTTTTGTAATTTTTTCATTACTTTGTATTAGGTTTTATAAACAAGTAATGTGTTTATAATACATTCTGATTATAACTTAAGATTTTTTATGTTTTGGCAAGAAGAAGCTAAAAAAGAATATTTTACGCTGCCTGAAACCATACAAGATGTAGTGTTTAATATCTTCTCTAATATTTTACCTATTGATCATAGTTTTTTACTAGAACAAGCGCTACTTAAATACTTACCATGGCTTAATGAGGTAGATGCTGGTATCTTTAATATTAGTGTAGCTGATGGTAATGGCTGGGTACAGAATCATAAAAATGGATTCTATTACCCTTCCAAACGCTCAAAACTAATTATTAGATTGCCAAAAGATAAACTTAATGAAACAAAACAGATACTTGGTAAAACACTATATTTAGATAAATATAAAATAAAAATTATCAAATTTTTAAAACCTAGATTACTCAGTGATATGCCTATACTATTCGCAAAAAAAATTGTCTGTAATGAAACAATGAGTGAAAATGATTTCTTACAAGATTCTTTTGAACAATTAAAAATACTTGATATTTCTGTTAAGAAAATGATAGCTGGTCTTAAAAGTCACATTAAAACTGATACTCAGATTATTCATACCCGTTCTCTAATGCTGGCTGATCTAAAAAAATATGAATCAATAACACTACAAAAAAAAGGCCTTGGTAATTATCGATTATTAGGCTGTGGCTTGTTTATTCCCCACAAAGATATCACAAGTATCTAACTTTTACTAAAAGTATTTTAGTACTGATAATTAAACCTTTAAAAGCAAAATAATTTTCTAGACTTCAAAATGGTTAATAAAGTGCCTATTTGGTTTAAAGTTTATTTTATAAATTCTTTGAAGATTGAAGATTTAAAAAGGAAGATAAAGAATAATAATTATGTAATAATTTACTTTCATAAAAATGGTTATTATTATTGTGATAAATTAATTAAAAATAACTTTCGTTATATAACTTTTAGCTACTAAACTATAAAAAATTTAACGTCATTAGAAATAAATATGTGAAATAAAATAGATTTAACTGATTAGCAATACAGATAACTGATTAGCAATACAGAAGAAGAATTCTCTACTCTAATAAAAGTATCATTCATCATCCCTTTTATATTCTAAATTTAGAATATAAAGTATTACAATATATATTTATGAATGATTTAGATTGCAACTGGTGCTTTAATAGGTGCATCAAATATATAATTTATAAACTCAAAGTCCTCAAAACTATAATCAAAAATACTCTCAGGTTTATACTTAATTTTAAGTTTTGCTAGTGCTTTTGGAGTACGAGATAATTGTATTTCTACTTGTTTATAATGATTGGAATAAATATGGCAATCACCACCACTCCAGATAAAATCACCTACTTCTAGATCACACTGCTGCGCCATCATATGAGTTAACAATGAATATGAAGCAATATTGAATGGTACACCAAGAAAAATATCTGCACTTCTTTGGTACAACTGACAAGATAGCTTTCCATCAGCTATATAAAACTGAAAAAATACATGGCAAGGCGGTAATGCCATATTTTCTAACTCACCAACATTCCAAGCTGAAACAATAATTCTACGAGAATTTGGTGCATTTTTAATTTGCTCTACCGCTTTCGAAATCTGGTCAATACTTTTGTCTTTAGTATTTTTCCAATGACGCCACTGTGTACCATAAACTGGGCCTAAATCTCCATTTTCATCTGCCCATTCATTCCAAATTCTAACTCCATTATCTTGTAAATATTTAATGTTAGTATCGCCATTAAGAAACCACAATAACTCGTATATAACTGAAGGCAAGTGTACGTATTTAGTTGTAACAAGTGGAAAGCCATTGGATAAATCAAAACGCATTTGATATCCAAATATACTAGTTGTTCCTGTATTAGTTCTATCGGTCTTATATACTCCAATATTTTTAACTAGCTTTAGAAAATCTAAGTACTGTTTCACATTATTTCCTTTTTAGTATATGCTTTTCGCAATAGAGAAATACCAACTACTATCATTGGTAAACTTAATAATTGTCCCATGGTAAACCAACCAAAAGCCAAATAACCTAACTGCACATCTGGCAAGCGAATAAACTCAATTATAAATCTAAATAAACCATAAAAAATCAAAAATAATGCTGAAATTGACATCGACGGGCGTAATTTATTACTAAATACCCAAAGAATAACAAATAAAATTAATCCTTCTAAAAACGCTTCAACCAATTGTGATGGATATCGACTTACACTTTCTTGTTCAATATACATACCAAATTGGCTGGTAGTTATTTGACCCCATAGTTCACTATTAATAAAATTACCTATTCTACCAAAGCCTAATCCTAAAGGCACAAGTGGTGCTACAAAATCCATTGTAGTAAAAAAAGTTTTATTATATTTTCTATTAAATAAAACCATTGCCAACAACACACCCAAAAAACCACCGTGAAATGACATTCCGCCATCTTGAATGGCGAAAATTAACATAGGATCCGATAAAAAATTTAAAAAATTATAAAACAGCATATATCCCAAACGACCGCCGCTAACCACACCAATTGCACCATAAAAAATTAAATCTTCAATTTGTTGAGTATTCCAATTGTTAAGTTGCTTTTGCTTAACACGATAATTAGCCAATAAATAGGCCACTAAAAAAGCTATTAAATACATCACTCCATACCAATAGATTTGTATAAAACCCAAATCTATTGCAATTGGATTAATAATTGGATAGGTCATATTTAGTATCCATAATGGTACGCTCGAGGTGATTCGAACACCCGACATTTAGCTTCGGAGGCTAATACTCTATCCATCTGAGCTACGAGCGTATAGATAAAAATTGTTAAAATTAAACCCCTTCAGAACAGAAGACTGCTTGTATATTAGACACTAATTTTAGGACCTTTGTATCTTTAACTTTGCATAAAATTCTATTACCATCACGCCGAGATTCGACAATATTTTTAGTTCTAAGAATATCAATATGTTGTGAAATGTTAGACTGTGAAGAACCAACTTTGTTTACAATCTCCAATACAGGTAATTCATCATTCTTCAATGCACATAAAATCTTTAAACGTAATGGATGTGCCATTGCTTTTAAAGCTCTTGTTGCTTTTTCAATATCTTCTTCTTTTTCTAATAATGCTATTTCACCCATAATTAATTAAAGTCTACCCAACATACCATAAATACCATATCGTCTAACTTTGATTAGTATCATCTTTTGATAAAAGTTGATTAAGCTATCGTTATTAAACACAATATCAAAGATTTGCCATTGTTTATCTTTATTTTGATGAAATAGTAAGTCAAGATAAATACCTCCATACGAAGTATGTCTTTTAACTTTAAGTCGTACTGCAATTGCATCACTCATCACTGGTCTAGCAGATATAAATTGAAACAAAGTAGAATTAACTTGGGATAATCTAGCTAATAAAGTTGTCATCATGTTATCTTTTAGCCTATTAACAAAAAACTT